>NZ_JBIRGP010000016.1:0-339638 GCF_044328075.1 Streptomyces sp. NPDC017991
CGCGTGCCGGTCGAGGCCGAGTCGTGGCATGTCCAACGAGACCGTGGCTTCCTGGGTGTGGTGGGGGTCGAGGTTCACGACCACCAGAACCGTGTTCGATCCGCGTGCGTCCGTGGCCGACTTGGAGTACGCGAGCACTGTCTCCTTGTCCGTGTGATGGAAATGCAGGTCACGCAGTTGTCGAAGGGCGGGGCTGCGGCGCCTGATCGCATTGAGCGCGGCAATCAGAGGCGCGATGCTACGGCCTTCGCGTTCTGCCGACTCCCAGTCCCGTGGACGTAGTTGGTACTTCTCGGAGTTCAGGTATTCTTCGCTGCCGTCGCGCACCGGCACGCCTTCGCACAGCTCGAATCCGCTGTAGACACCCCAGGTCGGGGACAGTGTCGCGGCCAGCACCGCGCGCAGTTCGAAGGCGCCCCGGCCACCGTGCTGAAGGAACTCGTGCAGGATGTCGGGGGTGTTGACGAAGAAGTTGGGGCGCGTATGGGCCGCCGCCTCACCGGAGAGTTCGGTGAGGTATTCGGTCAGTTCCTCTTTGGTGTTGCGCCAGGTGAAATACGTGTAGGACTGCTGGAAACCGATCGCGCCGAGGGTGTTCATCATCGCCGGGCGGGTGAACGCCTCGGCCAGGAAGATCACATCGGGATCGGTGCGATTGATCTCCCCGATCACCTCTTCCCAGAAGATGACCGGTTTCGTATGCGGATTGTCGACACGGAAGATCCGCACGCCGTGGCTCATCCAGAACCGCAGCACCCTGAGCGTCTCCCGCACCAGGCCCGGCATGTCCCTGTCGAAGGCGATCGGATAGATGTCCTGGTACTTCTTCGGCGGGTTCTCCGCGTACGCGATCGTGCCGTCGGAGCGGTGGTGGAACCATTCCGGATGCTTCTCCACCCATGGATGGTCGGGTGAGCACTGGAGGGCGAAGTCGAGCGCGATCTCCAGGTCCAGTTCCGCCGCCCGGCGCACGAAGTCGTCGAAGTCGTCGATCGTGCCGAGGTCGGGGTGGACGGCGTCGTGCCCGCCCTCCGGCGAGCCGATCGCCCACGGCACCCCGACGTCGTACGGGCCGGGGTCGAGCGTGTTGTTGGGTCCCTTGCGGAAGGTCGTACCGATGGGGTGGATCGGCGGCAGATAGACGACGTCGAAACCCATGTCCGCGATCGCGGGCAGCCGCCGGGCCGCCGTCCGGAACGTGCCGCTGACCGGTGGCTTTCCGGGCTCCACCACCGCGCCCTCCGAGCGCGGGAAGAACTCGTACCAGGAGCCGAACAGCGCCCGTTCGCGCTCGACCTGGAGGTTCAGCGGGGCGGCGGCGGTGACCAGTTCACGCAAGGGGTGACGGGCGAGGACATGGTCCACGTCGGGGGTGAGCGCGGCGGCCAGCCGGGCCGCCGCGGGACGGCCGGTGTCGCGCAGGGCCTCCACGGCGGCGAGGATCGCCTGCCGCCGGCCCTTGCTCTTCGGCACCCCGGCCGCGGCGCGCTCGTACAGCAGCGCGCCCTCCTCCAGGACGAGCTCGGTGTCCATGCCCGCCGGGATCTTGATCCGGGCGTGGTGGCGCCAGGTGGTGATCGGATCGCCCCAGGCCTCCACGGTGTACGTCCAGAGGCCGGGCGCCGGTACGGAGACGGTGGCGCCCCAGCGGTCCGTGCCGGGGGCGAGTTCGCGCAGCGGTGTCCAGGGGCCCGTGCGGCCCTCGGGGCCGCGCAGCACGACGTTCGCGGCGACCGCGTCGTGGCCCTCCCGGAAGACCGTCGCGGAGATCTCGAAGGACTCTCCCACCACGGCCTTGGCGGGGCGCAGGCCACCCGCGACGAGAGGACGTACGTCCAGGACGGGGATGCGGCCGATCACGGGGGCACTCAAGGAGGCACTTTCGGGGGTGGTGGTGGCGGAGGCGGCGGGCGCGGCGGGCGCGGCCTGCTCGGCGCCGGAGGCCGTGGGCTCGGCCGGACCGACCGGATCGGCCTGACCGGCGGGGCTGTCTGCTTTCTCCCCCGGATCCGGGGGTGGTGTCGTGCGGGGCGTCGGGGGTGGTGACGACTGGTGGTGCATGGCGGGCATGACCGCTCCTGTCCGCGTCAACGTGGGTGGGCGGATGAGAGTGTGGGGAGGTGGTTCCTGCTGTGCGTTACCGCTGGAGCCTTCCCTCCCCTTTCGGGTAGGCAATCCGGCACTTTGTTAACTACTCGCGCGTATGTCCACACACAAGACCGGCCCCGACCGCTGGGAATCCGCCACTGATCTGCAAAGCGTCCACTGATCCGTGAAGCATCTACCCGGGATTCGCGGGACGAGACCGGTCTGTGAATGTGTACTTGGTCAAGGGTTGCCGACCTGCGGGAGCCTGTGCGCGGCAGCCTCTCGTGCGGCGCGAACCCCCACAAGGCCGCACGCCGGTACGGAATCGGCCATATCGCCCCCGCCCCCGCACGGAAGGCCGCGCCCCGAAAGGGGCGCGGGGAACTGCGCGCCCAGCCCCCACCGAACCCGCACTTCGGCCACGGCACGCCCGGCGGAACACCCCGCGGAACATCCCCCGGTGCACCCCGCGCAGCGCCGCGCGCCGTGGTTGTGGAGCAACCGCGCCGCTACCGTCGTGGGTGACGTCCGTACGTCCTTGGCGATACGCCCTTTGTGAAGGTGGAAGCTCGTGAAGGCCATCCGCAGGTTCACCGTGCGTCCCGTACTCCCGGAAGCCCTCCACCCCCTCAGCGATCTGGCGCGCAACCTGCGCTGGTCCTGGCATGCCGAGACCCGTGACCTCTTCCAGTCCGTGGACCCCGAGCGCTGGAGCGCCGCCGGCTGCGATCCGGTACGGCTCCTCGGGAGCGTGTCGTCCGGGCGGCTGGCCCAGCTGTCCGGCGACCGAAGGTTCCTGAGGCGGCTGGCCGCGGCCTCCGACGATCTCAACGACTACGTGACGGGGGACCGCTGGTACCAGTCCCAGCCGTCCGCACTCCCCGACGCCATCGCCTACTTCTCACCCGAGTTCGGCATCACCGCCGCGCTGCCGCAGTACTCCGGAGGCCTCGGCATCCTCGCCGGGGACCACCTCAAGGCGGCCAGCGACCTCGGCGTACCCCTGATCGGTGTCGGACTGCTGTACCGGCACGGCTACTTCCGGCAGTCCCTGTCCCGCGACGGCTGGCAGCAGGAGCACTATCCGGTCCTGGACCCCAACGAACTGCCCGTCTCCCTGCTGCGCGAACCCGACGGCACCCCCTCCCAGGTCTCCCTGGCCCTTCCCGGCGGTACGGCCCTGCACGCGAGGATCTGGCTGGCCCAGGTCGGCCGGGTCCCGCTGCTGCTGCTGGACTCCGACGTCGAGGAGAACGACCTCGGCGAGCGCGGTGTCACCGACCGGCTCTACGGCGGCGGCAGCGAGCACCGGCTGCTCCAGGAGATGCTGCTCGGCATCGGCGGCGTGCGGGCCGTGCGGACGTACTGCAGGCTCACCGGCCACGCGCGGCCCGAGGTGTTCCACACGAACGAGGGCCACGCGGGCTTCCTCGGCCTGGAGCGCATCCACGAACTGTCCTACGAGGACCTCGACTTCGAGGCCGCCCTGGAGGCCGTCAGGGCCGGGACCGTCTTCACGACCCACACCCCCGTGCCCGCCGGCATCGACCGCTTCGACCGTGAGCTGGTGGCCCGCCACTTCGGCCCCGACGCGGAACTCCCGCGCGTCGACGTCGAACACATCCTGCGCCTCGGCCTGGAGACCTACCCGGGCGGTGAGCCGAACCTCTTCAACATGGCCGTGATGGGACTGCGGCTGGGCCAGCGCGCGAACGGCGTCTCCCTCCTGCACGGCCAGGTCAGCCGGGAGATGTTCGCGGGGCTCTGGCCCGGCTTCGACCCCGCCGAGGTCCCCATCACCTCCGTGACGAACGGCGTCCACGCCCCCACCTGGGTGGCCCCCGAGGTGTTCCGGCTCGGCGCCCGGCAGATCGGCGCGCAGCGCACCGAGGACGCCCTCACCGTCGGCGGTTCCGAGACCTGGGACGCCGTCGCCGACATCCCCGACCAGGACATCTGGGAGCTGCGGCGCTCCCTGCGCGAGCAACTGGTGGCCGAGGTACGGGAGCGGCTGTACGCGTCCTGGCGGCAGCGGGGCGCGGGGACGGCCGAACTGGGCTGGATCGACGGCGTACTCGACCCGGACGTCCTGACGATCGGCTTCGCCCGCCGCGTCCCCTCCTACAAACGCCTGACGCTGATGCTGCGGGACCGCGACCGGCTCATGGACCTGCTGCTGCACTCCGAGCGGCCCGTCCAGATCGTGGTGGCGGGCAAGGCCCACCCGGCCGACGACGGCGGCAAACGCCTCGTACAGGAACTGGTGCGCTTCGCCGACGACCCGCGCGTACGCCACCGGATCGTCTTCCTCCCCGACTACGGCATGGCGATGGCGCAGAAGCTGTACCCCGGCTGCGACATCTGGCTCAACAACCCGCTGCGCCCCCTGGAGGCGTGCGGTACGTCGGGCATGAAGGCCGCGCTGAACGGCTGCCTCAACCTGTCGGTCCTGGACGGCTGGTGGGACGAATGGTTCCGGCCGGACTTCGGCTGGGCGATCCCCACGGCGGACGGCACCGCGGTCGACGACGACCGCCGCGACGAACTGGAGGCCGGCGCGCTCTACGACCTGCTGGAACAGCGGGTGGCCCCGCGCTTCTACGAACTCGGGCAGGCCGGCCTGCCCGACCGCTGGATCGAGATGGTCCGCCAGACCCTGTCCCACCTGGGCCCGAAGCTGCTGGCGGGCCGTATGGTCCGCGAGTACGTCGAACGCCTCTACACCCCGGCGGCCCTGGCCCACCGCTCCATGGACCACCCCGCCGCGAGGGAGCTGGCGGTGTGGAAGTCCCGGGTGCGGGCGGCCTGGCCGCACATCACGGTCGACCATGTCGAGACGACCGCCGCGACCGCCACGGCCGAACTGGGCTCGACGCTGTCCCTGCGGGTCCTCGTCGGCCTCGGCGACCTGGCTCCGGACGACGTCGAGGTCCAGGCGGTCTCGGGGCGCGTCGACTCCGAGGACCGCATCACGGACGGCACGACGTTCCCGCTGAAACCGGCGGGCGGCCCGGACGCGGAGGGCCGCCGGCTCTACGAGGGCCCGCTCTCCCTCGATCGCACGGGCCCCTTCGGCTACACGGTCCGCATCCTCCCGGCCCACCGACTGCTCGCCTCCAACGCGGAACTGGGCCTGGTGGCGGTCCCCGCGGAGGAGCTGGTGGAGGGGGCGGGGGTGCTCATGCGGTGAGGTGAGGGGAGGGGAGGCGGCGGGCGGCGGGGCGAGGCGGCCGGGTGCTACGCCTCGTCGAACTCCGCGCACATCCTCCGCAGCACCGCCCCGCACCGGCGCGCGTACGCGTGCTGCAGGCCGCGGGTGGCCGGGCCGCCCGCGCGGGTGTACCACTTCGCCGGGCGGCTGAAGGCGGTCACGGTCAGCCAGACCGTGCCGTCGCCCGTGCGGTCGACCACGAACGCCTCCTCGCCGGACTCCGGATGGCCGGGGAGGGTGCCGTAGGCCCAGCCGGCGCGACGGGGTTCGCCGAGGGTCCAGACCACGCGGCAGGGCGCCTGGATGAAGGACCCCAGGCCGACCGTCACGTCGACGCCCGGGGCGGCCTCGGCGGCGTCCGTCGTGATGGTGACACCGGCCGCCTTGTGGAGTTCCCAGGTCATGACCGCCTGGGAGGCCTTCTCGAAGACCTCGTGGCCCTCACCTATGCGGGTGCGGACGTGCAGGGGGTGGAAGCCGGGTGGGCACCGGCCGTCGCGGGTCGCGCCCACATCCTCGTACGTGAAGGGCATGGGAACCAAGAGTAGGGCGGTACCCGGGACCGACCTCGTCCCGGGTACCGCCCGCGTGTGGAGCGTTACGCGACGTTCACGCCGGACCAGGCCGCCGCCACCGCCTTGTACTCGGTGCTCGTCGAGCCGTACAGCGCCGACGCCGCGCTCAGCGTCGCCGTACGGGCGCCCGCGTACTTCGTCGTGGACGTCATGTACTCGGTGAGCGCCTTGTACCAGATCTTGACGGCCTTGTCGCGGCCGATGCCGGTGAGCGTCGTGCCGTTGGACGTCGTGGAGTTGTAGCTGACTCCGTTGATCGTCTTGGCGCCGCTGCCCTCCGAGAGGAGGTAGAAGAAGTGGTTCGCCGGACCGGAGGAGTAGTGGACGTCCACCGAGCCGAGGCTGGACGACCAGCTGTCCTTGGACGCGCCGTCCTTGCTCGGCTTGTCCATGTAGCGCAGCGGGGTGCCGTTGCCGTTGATGTCGATCTTCTCGCCGATGAGGTAGTCGCCGACGTCGGTGGTGCTGGCCGCGTAGAACTCGACCGCCGTGCCGAAGATGTCGGAGGTGGCCTCGTTCAGACCGCCCGACTCACCGCTGTAGTTGAGGCCGGCGGTGTTCGCGGTCACGCCGTGGCTCATCTCGTGGCCCGCGACGTCCAGCGAGGTGAGCGGCTTGACGCTGCCCGAGCCGTCGCCGTACGTCATGCAGAAGCAGGAGTCCTGCCAGAAGGCGTTGACGTACGCCGTGCTGTAGTGGACGCGGGAGTAGGCCGCGACGCCGTTGTTCTTGATGCCGGTGCGGCCGAGCACGTTCTTGTAGAAGTCCCAGGTGACCTGGGCGCCGTAGTGCGCGTCGACCGCGGCGGTCTGGGTGTTGGACGCCGCGCCCGTGCCCCAGGTGTCGTCCGCGTCGGTGAACAGGGTGCCGGTGCCGGAGGTGCCCTTGTTCAGGTTGTACGTCTTGTGCGAGCCCCTGGACGTGTCGTTGAGCTGGTACGTCGAGCCCGACAGCGAGGTGCCGATGGTGACCTTGCCGGAGTACTGGCTGTTGCCGATACCGGTCTTGACCGCCTCCCACTCGTACAGCTTCTTGCCCGACTCGGCGTCGGTGACGACGTGCAGCTCCTGCGGGGTGCCGTCGTGCTGGAAGCCGCCGACGACCGTCTCGTAGGCCAGGACCGGCTTGCCGTCGGCCGCCCAGACGACCTTGCGGGGCGCCTTGTCGGCGGCCGACTTCTTGCTGCCCTCGGCCTTCGCGGCCGACACGGCCTGCTTCTCGGCCGCCGACTTGGCGATGGACGGGGTGACGTCCGCGACCTTGACGGTGGCCTTGGTCGCCTTGGTCACGCCCGTGGTCTTCCCGGCCTTGGTCTCGTGGACGACCAGGTCGCCGCCGAGGACCGGGAGTCCCGCGTAGGTGCGCTCGTAACGGGTGTGGGTCGTGCCGTCGGCGTCCTTCAGGACGTCTCTGACGACCAGCTTCTCGTCGGCGCCGAGACCTATCTCGTCGGCGGTCTCCGTGGTGGCGGCGTCGGCCTTCGCGATGAGGCTCGTACGGGCCGCGGGGGTGAGCTGGACCGGCGCCGCGGCGAGGGTCGTGTCGGACTTCTCCACCGGGGTCTGGGCGGAGGCACCGGTGGTCAGACCGGTGGTGAGGAGAGCACCGGCCGCGACAGCGGTGGCGATGGCGAGGGTGGTGCGGTTGCGACGCGCGTAGAGGGGGGTCACACAAGCTCCTTCGTGGGGGGTGTCCGACCGGTATGGGGAAGCGGTCGGGCTGCTGTGAAGTTGCGGTGCGGGTGTGCCTGCCGTGCGAGGTGAACAGTGCCAGTTGGGTCGCGTACATGTCAGCGGGGCAAAGAGAGGTTGGCCGGAAATCGTCCGCTGCCCGAAGATCGGCGTACGCATTGCGGACTTGATCGCCCGCAAAGGCCCGGCAATGGAACCGGAAGCACTGGGCAAGGCGGCGGCAAAGCAGGAGCAAAGAGGATGCCGTCCCGGGACTCGGATCCCGGGACGGCACCCCGTGGGCCGGGGTCGCGCGGCTAGCTCTGGGGGAAGGTGATCTTCCAGCCGTTGATCCTGCCGACGTCCTGCGCCGCCTGGTCCTGGACCTTCAACTGCCAGGTTCCGTTGGCGACTTCGGTCGAGGCGTTGACCGTGTAGGGCTCGGTGACGTTGTCCGCCGAGTCCGAGGAGCTGAACGGCTTGAGGCGGTACGACGAGCCGTCGGGGGCCACCAGGTCGACGACCAGGTCACCGCGCCAGGTGTGGGTGATGTTCGGCGTCACGATCAAGTTGGAGGGGGCGTTTCCGGCCTGGCCGGAAACAGTTATCGAGGAGGTGACGGCGGCTCCGTTGTCCGGAATCGATACCGCGGTCGTGGTCTCGAAGGACGTGCCGCCGCCCCCGCCGCCGGGCCGGGCGCCGACGTTGATGCCCGCCCAGGCGTTCTGCACGGCCGTGTACTCGGCACTGGTGGTGCCGTACAGCTCGCCCGCGACCGCGAGCGTTCCGGTGCGCGCCGCCGCGTAGTTGGTCGTGGTGGTGAACTTGGTGGTGAGCGCCTTGAACCAGATCAGCGCGGCCTTCTCGCGGCCGATACCGGTGACCGGCAGGCCGTCGGAGGTCGGCGAGTCGTACGCGACGCCGTTCACGGTCTTGGCGCCGCTGCCCTCGCTGAGCAGGTAGAAGAAGTGGTTCGCCGGGCCGGAGGAGTAGTGCACGTCCACCGAGCCGATGCCCGAGTACCAGCTGTCCTTGGACGCGCCGTCCTTGCTCGGCTTGTCCATGTACCGCAGCGGCGTGCCGTTGCCGTTGATGTCGATCTTCTCGCCGACCAGGTAGTCGCCCACGTCGGAGCTGTTGCCGGCGTAGAACTCGACGGCCGCCGCGAAGATGTCGGAGGTCGCCTCGTTCAGGCCGCCCGACTCCCCGCTGTAGACCAGTCCCGCGGTGTTCGCGGTCACGCCGTGCGTCATCTCGTGCGCAGCCACGTCGATCGACGTGAGCGGTTTGGCGTTGCCCGACCCGTCGCCGTACGTCATGCAGAAGCAGGAGTCCTGCCAGAAGGCGTTGACGTAGTTGTTGCCGTAGTGGACGCGGGAGTACGCGCCGACGCCGTCACCGCGGATACCCGTGCGGCCCTGGACGTTCTTGTAGTAGTCCCAGGTGAGCGCGGCCCCGTAGTGGGCGTCCGCGGCGGCCGTCTCGGTGTTCGAGGCGGCGCCGTTGCCCCACACGTCGTCCGGGCCCGAGAAGAGCGTGCCGGTGCCGGACGTACCGCGGTTCAGGTTGTTCGTCCTGTGGTTGCCCCGCGTGGTGTCCGTGAGGTTGTACGTCGACCCGGACTGCGCGCTGCCGAGCGTCACCGAGCCGCTGTACTGGGTGTTGCCGGTGCCGTTCTCGACGCCCTGGTACTCGAAGAGCTTCTTGCCGGTGGCCGCGTCCGTGATGACGTGCAGCTCGTTCGGGGTGCCGTCGTGCTGGAGGCCGCCGACGACCGTCTCGTACGCGAGAGTCGGCTTGCCGCCCGCGGCCCAGATCACCTTGCGGGCGCCGTCGGCCTCGGTCCTCTTCGAGCCCTCCGCGGAGGCGGCCGTCAGTGCCTGCTTCTCGGCGACCGCCGGCTTCACGGCGGCGCTGGTGGTGAGCCCCGTGAGCCGGGCCTTCACCGCCCGGGTGACGCCCTCCGTCCTCCCCGACTTCGCGGTGTCGACCACCAGGTCGCCGCCGAGGACCGGGAGTCCGGCGTAGGTGCGCTCGTAGCGCGTGTGGACCGTGCCGTCCGCGTCCTTGACGACGTCACGGACGACCAGCTTCTCCTTGGCGCCCAGGCCGAGTTCCGCCGCGGTGTCCGTCTTCGCGGAGTCGGCGTCGCGGATCAGCGCGGCGCGCTGGGCGGGGGAGAGCTTGACGGACAGGGACCCCTTGTCGAGCTTGCCCGGGGCGGGTGGGGCGTCCGCGGTCGCGGCGCCCGTCTGGACGGCCGCGGCGAGCAGGGCGGCGACGGCGACGAGCGCGCCGGCCGCAGCCTTGCGGGGGACGGAGCGGGCGGTGGGTCTGTGGGAGGTGCGCTTCAACACGGACTCCTTCTGCGTGGCCACGAACGCGTGGCCAGGGGGGACCGGACGGTCGAGAGCCGTCCGGGCAGAACAAGACGGAACGCAGAACCACGTGCGGGTGGGGCCACTTGCGTGCAGAGCCGAGCACCACGCCACAGCGATTTCTGTGAGGTTGCTGTGAGGTGGTCGTGGGAAGAGTGGCAGGAAATTGGCACATCTGTCAGGGGCGCGACAGGAAGTTGGCCGGAAAGCCTCCGTTGTCCGGAGGGTCATGTTCGGTATGCGGACCGTTCGCCGTGCCACGAGTGCCACAGAGCCGCGTAGGCGCCGCCGGCCGCCACGAGGCCTTCGTGCGTGCCGAGTTCGGTCAGCCGTCCCTCCTCCATCACGGCCACCCGGTCCGCGTCGTGCGCGGTGTGCAGCCGGTGCGCGATGGCGATGACGGTGCGCCCTTCGAGCACGGCGGCCAGCGCGCGCTCCGTGTGGCGCGCGGTGGCCGGGTCGAGCAGCGCCGTGGCCTCGTCGAGGATCAGGGTGTGCGGGTCGGCCAGCACCACCCGGGCCAGCGCCAGCTGCTGGGCCCGGGAGCCGTCCGCGACGGGCGCGCCTCCCGGCGGCCGGGCGTGGTCGACGGCCGGGGGACCGCCGCCGGGACCCAGCTCCGTGTCGAGCCCGTCCGGCAGTTCCCGGACCCAGTCGTCGGCGCCCACCGCCGCGAGCGCCGCCCACAACGCGGCGTCGTCGGCGGCCGGATCGGCGATCAACAGGTTGTCGCGGACCGTGCCCAGGAACACGTGGTGCTCCTGGGTGACGAGCACGACCTGCCGCCGCAGCTGCTCCGGGTCCAGGCCGGCGATCGGCACCCCGCCGACCGTCACCGTGCCGGAGCCCGGCACGTCGACGCCCGCGAGCAGCCGGCTCAGGGTCGTCTTCCCGGCGCCGGAGGGCCCCACGACGGCCAGCCGCTCCCCGGGCCGCACGGTCAGGTCGACCCCGCGCAGCACCTCGCCGCCGCGGTCGTACGCGTAACGCACCCCCCGTACGTCGATGCGGTCGTCCGCCGGGGCGGGGGACTTCGACGGCGACGGCACTTGCGACGGCGACCCCGCGGGTCCGGTGCGCGGGGCCCGGCCGAGGCCCTCCACCCGCGCGAACGAGGCGCCGCTGCTCTGCAGTTGCTCCACCCGCATCAGGATCGTGTCGAGCGGCGACTCCAACTGGCGCAGATACAGGGCCGCCGCGACCACGGCGCCCACGCTCATCGTGCCCCGCGCGTGCAGGGTTCCGCCCACCATCAGGACGACGGCCACGGGCAGGACGTTCGAGACCTCCACGGTCAGGAAGAACACGGACCGCAGGTTCAGCGTGCGCATACGGGTGCGGCGGGACGTGTCGAGGGCGTCCCGGCTCGCGGCGACGCGCCGCCGCTGCAGCCCGAACGCCTCGACCGTGCGCGCGCCGGCCGTGGTGGCCGAGACGATCTCGGCGACCTCCGAGGTGGCGGCGCCCTCGGCGAGGTAGGCGGGCCGCGCCCGGCGCAGGTACCACCGCAGGGCGAACCAGATACCGGCCTGGGCGAGCACCGCGCAGACGCCCAGCAGCGGATCGAGCAGGAAGACCGCGCCGATGAGGAACAGCGCCTGCACCGAGGAGATCAGCAGTTCGGGCCCCGCGTCGCGCAGGGTCGTGCCCACCGCGGCGACGTCGGCGGTGCCGCGGGCCGTCAGATCGCCGGTGCCCGCCCGCTCCACCACGGACGCGGGCAGTGCCAGCGCCCGGTCGACGAACTCCTCGCGTACCCGCGCCAGGGTCCGCTCCCCGAACCGGTGCCCCACGAACTGGGCGGCCCGCGCCAGCAGCAACTGGGCGGGCGCGCACACCAGGATGACGAGCGCCAGCCGGTCCACGACGGCGACCCCGGCGCCCGCCCTGACCTCGTCGACGATGCGGCCGAGCAGCCACGGGCCGGCCAGACCGGCAGCGGCGGCCAGCGCGTTCAGGACGAGCACGGCGGCGAAGGCACGGCCGTCCGCGCGGATCAGCCGGGCCGCGGCGGCGCGCACGTCGGCCGGTTCGGCGACCGGCAGCTGCGTGCTCACCGCACGGCCCCTTCCGTCTCTTCCGCGTCGCGGGCCACCAGCGCCCGGTACCCCGGCTCCCTTTCGAGGAGTTCGCGATGTCCGCCGACGGCCGCGACCTCGCCGTCGACCAGGTAGTACACGGTGTCCACCTGATCGAGCACCAGCGGCGAGGTGCTGGTGACGAGGGTCGTGCGGCCCGCGCGCTCCGCGCGCAGCCGGGCGGCGACCGCGGCCTCGGTGTGCGCGTCGAGCGCCGAGGTGGGCTCGACCGCGAGCAGCACCTCCGGGTCGGCCAGCAGGGCCCGCGCCAGGCGTACACGCTGCCGCTGGCCTCCGGAGAGGCTGCGGCCCTGCGCGTCCACGGCCGAGTCGAGCCCGTCGGGCAGCCCGAGCACGATGTCGTCCGCGACGGCCGCGTGCACGGCCCTGCCGACGGCCGTGTCGTCCGTACCGTCCTGGTCCAGGCGGCCGGCGAGCAGCTCGCGCAGGGTGCCCGCGAACAGGTCGGCCTCGTTGTCGGCGACCAGGACGCGCTCCCGTATCCGCGGCAGGGGGATCGCGTCGAGCCGTACGCCGCCCCAGGTGGCCGCCGACCCGGTGTACCGGCCGAGCCGGTCGACCACGGCGGCGGACTCCGCCGGACGGGCACCGACCAGCGCGGTCAGCGAGCCCGCCACCACGCGGACACCGGACTGCGGATCGTGCAGCACCGAGGGCTCCGCCGGGGCGTCTAGAGGGAGGTGTGCGGCGGGGTCCGCGGGGGAGTCCTTCGCCGGGTCCGCGGGGAAGCCGTCCGACATCAGGGGCTCCAGGGCCAGGAAGCGTACGACGCGTCGGGCGGCCACCACGCCCCGGCTGATCTGGTAGCCGCACTCGACGAAGAACGCCACCGGGCCCACGAGGACCGCGGCATAGCCGTACACGGCCACCAGCTCGCCGACGGTCAGCGAGCCCTGGGCGGCGAGCCGGGCCGCCAGCCAGGTCACGACGGCCAGGAACACCGTCGGCAGCCCCACACCGAGCGCCTGGAGCCAACTCGTCACGGCCCCGACCCGGTACCCCTGTTCCCGCAGCAGTTGCGAGTCCCGGCGGAAGGCGTCGGCGAACAGCCCCTTCCCGCCGAGGCCGTTGAGAACCCGCAGTCCGCCCGCGAGATCCCCGATCCGCGCGGTCAGCGTGCCCTGCCGCTCGCGGTACTCCGTCTCCACGCTCCGCAGCCGCCCCATCAGGGGACCGACGAGTACGACGATCACCGGGATGCCGACCAGGACCACCGCGGCCAGCGGCGGCGAGACCGACAGCAGCAGCCCGGCCACGACGACATAGGCGGCGACCGAGCCGACGCCGGGCCCCACGACGGTCAGGGCGCCGCTGATCGTCAGCACGTCGCCGACACCGATCGTGACGACCTCGCCGGTCCCCGTCTGCCGGGACAGCCCGGCGCCCAGCCGGGTCGCCTGCCCCACCACGAGCTTCACCGAACGGAAGTTGGCGTCCATCCGGACCTTGGTCATCGTGCGGTGGCGCAGGACGCCCACCACGGCGTTGAACACCCCGAGGCCCAGCAGCGCGGCGCACCAGCCGGCCAGCGCGGCCAGGTCGCCCGGCTCCAGCCCGTCGTCGATCGCCCGGGACAGCAGATACGGCGTCAGCGCGATGAGCACCAGCCAGGTGGTGGCCAGCACCGCGCCCGCCGCGGACCGCCCCGGCTGCCGGGTGACCAGCCACCACAGATACCGGCCGCCGCCGCGGAGGTCGGGCACGCCGGGATCCTCGTACGCGAAGCGCTCCAGGCGGCCCATCCGCTTCGGGCGCTCCCGCTGCGGGCTCTCGCGCTCCGGGGCCGCCCGCTCCGGGCCCGCCCGCCTCAGGGTCACTCGGCGTGCCCCCGCACGAGGCTGTCCCGCCAGGCCCGGTGCAGGTCCGCGAACCGGCCCGTGTCCGTGACGAGACGGTCGGGGCTGCCGTCCTCGACGATGCGGCCGTGCTCCATGACGAGGACCCGGTCGGCGATCTCGACCGTCGACAGACGGTGGGCGATGACCACCGCCGTACGGCCGCGCAGGACCGTGTGCATGGCCCGCTGGACGGCCCGTTCGCCCGGCACGTCCAGCGAACTGGTGGCCTCGTCGAGGATCAGGACCGCCGGGTCGGCCAGCAACGCCCGCGCGAACGCCACCAGTTGGCGCTGACCGGCCGAGATGCGCCCGCCCCTCTTGCGTACGTCCGTGTCGTAGCCGTCCGGCAGGGAGCTGATGAAGTCATGGGCGCCGATGGCCTTCGCGGCCCGCTCGATGTCCTCGCGGGAGGCGTCGGGGCGGCCGATGGCGATGTTCTCGGCGACCGTGCCGGAGAACAGGAAGGCCTCCTGCGTCACCATCACCACACCGCGCCGCAGCTCGGGCACGGACAGCTCGCGCACATCCACGCCGTCGAGGAGGACCCGGCCGGTCGTGGGGTCGTAGAAGCGGGCCAGGAGCTTGGCGAGCGTCGACTTGCCCGCGCCCGTCGAGCCGACCACGGCGACGGTCTGGCCCGCCGGCAGCGTCAGCGAGAAGGACGGCAGCACCTCGCCCCCCGTCCGGTACGCGAACCGCACGTCCTCGAACACGACCTCCCGGCCCGGCAGTTCGGAGGCGAGCGCGGGCAGCTCACGCGGCTGCGACGGCTCCGGCACCGAGGGGACCTGGGCCAGCAGACCCGCGATCTTCTCCATCGAGGCCGCCGCCGACTGGTACGAGTTGAGGAACATGCCGAGCCGGTCGATCGGGTCGTACAGACGCCGCAGGTAGAGCACCGCGGCGGCCAGCACGCCCAGCGCGAGCGAACCGGACGCCACCCGGTACGCGCCCCACAGCACTATTCCCGCGACCGCCGTGTTGGCGACCAGCCGGGAGCCGACGACATAGCGGGCCATCTCCAGGATGGCGTCGCCGTTGACACGCTCGTGGCGGCTGTTGAGCGCGTGGAAGGCCGAGTCGTTGACGGCCTCGCGGCGGAAGGCGCGCACCGGCCTGATGCCGTTCATCGTCTCCGCGAACTTCACGATCACCGCGGCGATGGCGGTCGACCGGACGGCGAAGACGCGCCCGGCGCGGCGCCGGTAGAGCCGGATGAGGAGGAACAGCGGCACGAACGACGCGACGGCGACCGCGCCGAGGCCCAGGTCCAGCCAGAGCAGCATCGTGGAGATGTAGACGAACGACAGGATGACGGTGATGAGCTCCTGGAGGCCCTCACTGAGCAGTTCGCGCAGCGACTCGACGTCCGTCGTGGAGCGCGAGATGAGCCGGCCCGAGGTGTAGCGCTCGTGGAAGTCGACGCTGAGCGCCTGCGCGTGCCGGAAGATCCTGCCGCGCAGGTCCAGCAGGACGTCCTGGTTGACGCGGGCCGAGGTGAGGACGAAGCAGTACTGGAGGGCGCCGGCCGCCACCGAGCACAGCGCGTACGCGGCCGCCACCGCGAGCAGCGGGCCGTGGTCGTCGGCGCGGAAGGCCGGTACGGCACGGTCGATCGCGTACGCCACGAGCATCGGGCCCGCCTGCACCGCCGCCTGCTGGAGCAGCAGGAGGACGGCCGCGAGGACCACGCGGGCCCTCATGGGCGCGAGCAGGGAGCGCAGGAGGGTGGACGTGGCGCGCGGGGGAGCGGGCAGGGCGTCGCGGTCGAAGAGATCGCCGTCCTCGGGCGGCGGGTCCGCCGGCCGCGTCGCGTCGCCGGGTGCCGGCGCGGTGGTCGTGGGCGCCGTCATCGGTTCTCCCTCTCGGTCGTCTCTGTCCTTCCCGACATCAGCCAGGCGTACTCCGCGCTCGTACGCAGCAGTTGGTGGTGGGTGCCCACGGCGGTGACACGGCCCCCGGAGAGCAGGGCGACGCGGTCGGCGAGCAGGACCGTGGACGGGCGGTGGGCCACGACCAGGGCGGTCGTCCCGGCGAGGACGCGGCGCAGGGCCGCTTCGACCAGGGCCTCCGTGTGGACGTCCAGGGCGGACAGCGGATCGTCCAGGACGAGGAAGCGGGGGTTGCCGACGACCGCTCTCGCCAGGGCCAGGCGCTGGCGCTGGCCGCCGGAGAGGCTGAGGCCCTGCTCGCCGACCTGGGTGTCCGTCCCGTGGGGCAGCGCGTGGACGAAGTCGGCCTGCGCGACGGCCAGGGCGCGGGCCAGATCGGCGTCGCCCGCGGTGTCCGGCGCCCCCATGAGGACGTTCTCGCCGACCCCGGCGGAGAAGAGGGTGGGCTCCTCGAAGGCGACGGCCACGAGGGCGCGCAGTTCCTCCCTGGGCATCCCGGTGATGTCCACGCCGTCCAGGGTGATCCGGCCCGCGGTGACCTCGTGCAGCCGGGGAACGAGCGCGGTGAGCGTGGTCTTGCCGGAGCCCGTGCCGCCCACGAGGGCCATGGTCTCGCCGTGGCGGATGTGCAGATCGATCCCGTCGAGCACGGGAACGCTGCCGCTCTCGGCATCGGGATACCGGAACCGCACCCCTTCGAACCGAAGCCCGCCGTGACCACCGTGCCGGTCCCCGCCGGTTCCGGTCCCCGTGCCGGTAGCCGATGCCCCGCCGCCCGCACGCACCTCGGTCGGCTCCGGCCCGGACGCCGGTGCTGCCCCGGACGTCGGTCTGGCCCCGGAATCCGTCTCCGGGGCCGCGTCCATGACCTCGAAGTAGCGTTCCGTGGCCGTTGCCGCCTCCTGGCTCATGGCCAGCAGGAAGCCGATCGACTCGACGGGCCAGCGCAGGGCGAGGGCCGTGGAGAGGAACGCGACCAGCGTGCCGGCCGACAGGGAGCCGTCGGCCACCTGCACCGTGCCGAGCACGAGCGCGGCGCCGATGGCGAGTTCGGGCAGCGTCGTGATCGCGGCGAAGATGCCGGCGAGCAGGCGCGCCTTCGCCAGTTCCGTGCCGCGCAGGGTCCGGGAGAGCTCCCGGAAGGCGAGCGCCTGGCTGCGGTGGCGGCCGAACCCCTTGATGATCCGGATGCCCAGCACGCTCTCCTCGACGAGCGTCGTCAGGTCGCCGACCTGGTCCTGCGCCTGCCGCGCCACCCGCGAGTACCGCTTCTCGAACAGCCAGCAGACGATCATCACCGGCAGGGCCGGCGCGAGCAGGACCAGGCCCAGCGTCCAGTCCTGGGCCAGCATGATGAGGACACCCACGAGGATCGTCACCGAGTTGACCAGCAGGAACGTCAGCGGGAACGCGAGGAACATCCGCAGCAGCATCAGATCCGTCGTACCCCGCGACAGCAACTGCCCCGACGGCCAGCGGTCGTGGAAGGCGATGGGCAGCCGCTGCAGATGCCGGTACAGATCGGCCCGCATCGCCGCCTCGACCCCGGCGAGCGGCCGGGCGACCAGCCACCGCCGGAGTCCGAAGAGCACCGCCTCCACGACCCCGAGCAGCAGCAGGTACAGCGCTCCGAGCCACACCCCGCCCGTGCTCCGGTCGGCCACCGGCCCGTCCACGATCCACTTCAGGACGAGCGGGATCACCAGACCCGTACAGGAGGCGACGACCGCGACGACGGCCGCGACGGCCAGCCGTCCGCGTACGGGCTTCACGTACGGCCACAGCCGCAGCAGGCCGCGCACGGCGGAACGGCTCTCGGCGGACTCTGTCTTCTCGGTTCCCTCGGCGGGCGCAGGTGTGGTTGGCATCAGCAGCGAGCCTACGTTTCGGCACTGACAACACCCAGCGAGTTTTGGCCGGTCCAGGGGCCGGGAGGCAGGGCTGGGAGCCGGAGCCGGAGCCGGAGCTGGGGCCGCCCTAGGCGGTCGGGTACGGGAGAAGGGTCGCCGCCGTCTTCTCCCAGGCCGCCTTCAGCTCGGCGAGCAGCTCCGGCCGGTCCGGCGCGAGATCGGCCTGTTCGCGGGAGTCGGCGGCGAGGTTGTAGAGATGGTCGTCGCCACTCTCGTCCCGGTAGTACTTCCAGTCGCCCCGCCGCAGCGCCCGGTTGGCCCGTACCCGCCAGAACAGGTCGCGCTCCGGCGGCTTCGCGCCCTTCAGCAGGTATCCGGCGAGGCTGGTGCCGTCCAGCGGGTACGCCGGGTCGGGCCGGGCGCCGCCCACCTCCAGCAGGGTCGCGGTCCAGTCGGGGGAGAAGTTGGGCGCGTGGCTGACCTGGTGGCCGTCGATCCGGGCCGGCCAGCGCACGATCGCCGGTACCCGGATCCCGCCTTCGAGGAGCACGAACTTCTCACCGCTGAGCGGCCAGTTGTACGAGTAGCGCTCGCCGCCGTTGTCGCTGGCGAACAGCACCAGCGTGTTCTCCTCCTGGCCGGAGCGCCGCAGCGCCGCGAGCACCTCGCCGACGGCCGCGTCCAGGCTCTCCACCATCTGCGTGTACTTCTCGACCGAGCCGCCGTCGAAGTGGTTGAGCGCCCGGGAGACCTCCGCCTGGGTCTTCGCCGTCCGGATCTTCGCGGCGATCCCGGCGCCGGTCTCCGCGTCGTCCTCGGCGAGCCAGGGCCAGTGCGGGGTGGTGAAGTTGAGGTTCAGCAGCCAGGGCTTGTCGTGGTCCCGGCCGACGTACTCGACGGCCCGCTCGGTGAGCACCTCGGTGTAGTAGCGCAGGTCCTTGTACTGGGCGTCACCCTCGTAGAGGTCGTGGTCGCCGAGCTGGCCGAGCTTGGAGAAGTACTCAAGGACACCGCCGAAGTTGCCGAAGAACTCGTCCCAGCCGGACTTGGTGGGGCTGTGGTCGGGCAGCCAGCCGCAGTGCCACTTGCCGATCAGCGCGGTGGAGTAGCCCGCCTTCTTCAGCAGGGAGGCGAGCGTGGGGTGGTTCGGGTCGAGCCCCTGCGCCTTGTCGGCGATCGGCTCGGCGAGACCGCCGGGCGTGCGGCCCGGATACCGGCCGGTGTAGAGGCTGAACCGGGTCGGCGAGCAGGTCGCGGACCCGGAGTACGCGTCGGTGAACCGCACCCCCTGACGGGCGAGCCGGTCCAGATGGGGCGTCCTGATGTGCGGGGCGCCGTACGAGGAGAGGTCCGCCCAGCCGAGGTCGTCACCGAGGATGACCAGGAGGTTGGGTCGTCCGCCGGACGAGGCGCCGGAGGGACGCGCCTCGAAGGGCCGTTCGGCGGCGCCGGGGAGGCGGCGGCCGTGGTGGTACCGGCCGTAGCGGTGCCGGCCGTGGTGGCGACGGCGGTCACGGCACCGCCACCGACGAGCCCACCGAAGGTACGACGGGATATCTCAGGCATACGGGATCCTCGGATGCAGGGGGGAGTGCATGGCCAGGAAGCGCGAAAGAAGGCGCGGGAGGCGCGGGGAGCGCGGGGAGCGCGGGGTGCGCGGGGTGCGCGGGGTGCGCGAAAGAAAAGGTGAGCAGACCGCGGGCTCAGCGACAGATGGCGCTGGACTGCCGGCACAGATCGACATGGCGCCGCTCCACGAGCGCGACGCACGCGCACGGGTGATCAGCGGAAAGCCTCATGGCAAGGGACGTTCCCAGTGCGTCACCTGGGACGTCAACAGCTGTCCGGATAGCGGAAGGCCCCTGCACGCGCGGGAGACACCCCACACCCCTCCCGTGGAGGGCGCACCTCAGCCCACCACCCGCAACAGCAGCACCGCCCGCGCCGGCACGGTGATCGTCGTGCCCGCCCGGTGCACCACGCCCGGCGCCTCCGACTGCTCCTCCCGCGAGGTGTCGACGACGACCTCGTACGACCCCGCCCACGGCGGCCCCGGCAGGACGAAGCCCGCGGGTCCGATCCCCGCGTGCAGCACCGCGAGGAAGCTGTCGTCCGTCACGGGCACCCCCCGTGCGTCCCGCCCCGGGATGTCCCGCCCGGACAGGAACATTCCCAGCGTCCCGGCGGGCGCGTACCAGTCCCGTTCCGTCATCTCCGTGCCGTGCGCGGTGAACCACGCCAGATCCCGCAGTCCGTCGGCCGAGTGCGCCCGGCCCGAGAAGAAGGCGCGCCGCCGCAGCACGGGATGTGCGTGGCGCAGGGCGATCAGCCGGGACGTCAGGTCGAACAGGGCCCGCCAGCCGGGGTCGTCCAGCAGGCTCCAGTCGAGCCAGCTGATCTCGTTGTCCTGGCAGTACGCGTTGTTGTTGCCGCCCTGGGTGCGCCCCAGTTCGTCGCCCGCGACCAGCATCGGGACACCCGTGGAGAGCAGCAGCGTGGTCAGGAGGTTACGGAGCTGGCGGCGCCGCAGACCACGTATCCGGGCGTCCTCGGTCTCGCCCTCGGTGCCGCAGTTCCACGCGCGGTTGTCGCCGGTGCCGTCCCGGTTCCCCTCGCCGTTGGCCTCGTTGTGCTTGCGCTCGTACGACACCAGGTCGCGCAGGGTGAAGCCGTCGTGGGCCGTCACGAAGTTCACCGAGGCGTACGGCCGCCGCCCGCCCCACGCGTACAGGTCGCTCGACCCCGACAGCCGGTACCCGAGGTCCCGTACGTCCGGCAGCGCGCCCCGCCAGTAGTCCCGCACCGCATTGCGGTAGCGGTCGTTCCACTCCGTCCACAGCGGCGGGAAGGCGCCCACCTGGTAGCCGCCGGAGCCCACGTCCCACGGCTCGGCGATCAGCTTCACGCGGCGCAGCACCGGGTCCTGCGCGATGACGGCGAGGAACGGGGAGAGCATGTCGACGTCGTGCATGGACCGGGCGAGCGCCGCCGCGAGGTCGAAGCGGAAGCCGTCGACGCCCATCTCCGTCACCCAGTAGCGCAGCGAGTCCGTGATCAGCCGCAGCACGTGCGGCTGCACGACGTGCAGGGTGTTGCCGCAGCCCGTGTAGTCCGCGTACCGCCGGGCGTCGTCCTGCAGCCGGTAGTAGCCGCGGTTGTCGATCCCGCGCAGCGACAGGGTCGGGCCCAGCTCGCTCGCCTCCGCCGTGTGGTTGTAGACCACGTCGAGGATGACTTCTATCCCGGCGGCGTGCAGTGCGCGGACCATGCGCTTGAACTCGCCGACCTGCTGGCCGTTGGTCCCGGAGGCCGCGTAGCCGGCGTGCGGGGCGAAGTAGCCGATCGAGTTGTAGCCCCAGTAGTTCTTCATGCCCCGGCGCAGCAGATGGTCCTCGTGCGCGAACTGGTGCACCGGCAGCAGTTCGACGGCCGTCACGCCGAGCGCCACCAGGTGCTCGATCGCCGCCGGATGCGCCAGCCCGGCGTACGTGCCCCGCAGCTCCTCCGGGATCCCCGGGTGCAGCTTGGTGAATCCCTTGACGTGCAGTTCGTAGATGACGGAGTCCGCCCAGGGCGTCTTCGGGCGCCGGTCGTCGGCCCACTCGTCACCGGGCGTGTCGTCATGGACGACGACCCCCTTGGGGACGTACGGCGCCGAGTCCCGGTCGTCGCGCACGGTGTCCGCGACCTGCTGCTGCGGCCAGTCGCGCACATGCCCGTACACCTCGGGCGGCAGACTCCCGAACTCGTCGCGTCCGGCGCCGTCCACCGCGCGGGCGTACGGGTCCAGGAGCAGTTTCGCGGGGTTCCAGCGGGCGCCGGTCCACGGGTCCCAGCGGCCGTGCACCCGGAAGCCGTACCGCTGTCCGGGCCGCACGCCGGGCACGAATCCGTGCCAGATCTCATGGGTCAGCTCGGTCAGCGGGACCCGGATCTCGGTGCCCCCGCCGTCCCTGTCGCCGCCGCCGTCCCAGTCGTCCGGCGTGCCGAAGAGACAGAGCTCGACCGACTCGGCCCCGCCCGCCCACAGGGCGAAGTTGGTGCCCGAGACCCCGTCGGGCCCCGTCCGGAAGCGCGCCCCGAGCGGGGTCGGCGCGCCCGGCCACACGGAGACGCCCGGCGCCGTGCGCGCCGTGCCGTTCACCACGGGGGCGGCCTGTGCGGGCAGCCCTCCGCCGAGGGCGCGCCCCTCCTGCACCGGTTCCCGCACTGCCTCCTGCTCGGCTGCGCTCGACACCCTGGGCCCTCCCGCGGCTCGGTCGGAGCGGCACGAGGAGGACCGCGGCGTCCCGGCCGCGGTCTCCTGTCCGTGTCGTCCTCCCCACTGTTCTGCCCAGAGCCGGGCTCGCACTCACGTTTCCTGCGGCGGAGGCCGAACAGGGGCACGGAATGTGAGGCGCGCCCGGCGCCGCCCGGCACCCGCCGAACGGACCCACTTCCCCGGGGCCCGCTCCGTCGTTGGGTCCCACGTGATGCACGCACAGACGCGCGCGGGGCGCGCAGGGGCCGCGCTGGCCGCCGTACTGACATGGGCGGGCCTGCTGGCCGCGGCCGCGGGATGCACCTCGCACGGGGTGGACGAGATGCTGGGCAAGCCCCGCTCGCCCGAGGAGGCGATCCGGGTCTCGCCGGACGACGGCAGCAAGGCCGTACCGCCCGAGAAGGGCCTGAAGGTCCGGGTGCCGGCCGGGCGCCTGGAGTCCGTGAAGGTCGTGAAGTCCCAGGACGCGCAGGAGTCCCCGGTGCCCGGCTCGATCGGCGAGGACGGGGCGACCTGGCGGCCCGACGACCCGAAGCTCGCGCTGGCCGCCAAGTACACGGTGGACGCGGTCGCCCTCGACGCCCACGGCCGGCGGGTGGCCCGCCACGTGACGTTCACGACGTACGTCCCCGACGAGCGGTTCATCGGATACGTCATGCCGGAGAACCGCTCGACGGTCGGCACCGGCATGATCGTGTCCCTGGAGTTCAACCGCGAGATCGAGAACCGGGCGGCGGTCGAGCGCGCGATCCGCGTGACCTCCGTACCGAAGACGGAGATCGCCCCGCACTGGTTCGGCGAGGACCGCCTCGACTTCCGGCCCGAGACCTACTGGAAGCCCGGCACCAGGGTCACCGTCGACCTGCGGCTGCGGGACGTCGAGGCGGCCCCCGGCGTGTACGGGCTGCAGTACAGGACCTTCTCCTTCACGGTCGGCCGCAGCCAGACCAGCGTCGTCGACGCCGCCGCCCACACCATGCGGGTGAGCCGCGACGGCGAACTCCTGTCCACGGTGCCGATCACCGCCGGAGCCCCCGGCAACACCACGTACAACGGGAAGATGGTGGTCACCGAGATGCTGGAGGTGACCCGGATGAACGGGGCCACCGTCGGCTTCAAACGGGCCGACGGCAAGGGCGAGTACGACATCCCCGACGTCCCGCACGCGATGCGCCTCACCTCCTCCGGGACCTTCCTGCACGGCAACTACTGGGCCAAGGGCGTGTTCGGCACGGCCAATGTCAGCCACGGCTGCGTGGGCCTGCGCGATGTGAAGGGCGGCAGCTCCGCGACCCCGGCGGGCTGGTTCTTCGACCGCAGCCTCATCGGTGACGTCGTCGAGGTCGTCCACAGCAACGACAGGAAGGTCGCTCCCGACAACGGCCTCGGTGGGTGGAACATGGGCTGGAAAGCCTGGAAAGCGGGCTCAGCGGTGAAGTAGCCCGACATAGGGGTACGCACAGGTAAGGCCCCGGTCGCGCTCCCGGCTCCAGCAGTTGGGACTGAACGGTGACATTCCTGGGAGGTCATCTCTCCTGGCAGTGTGATTAATTAGCGCGATGCGTGCGCGGGACGCGCCGTAGTACGGGCCTGAACAGGCCGTGCGAGGGGAGAACGAACTTGAACGGGCGACCGATATCGGGGGCGTCGGTTGGCGCGCGGACACGAAACGGCAAGGGAGCCCTGGCACTTGTGCTGGGGGTGCTGCTGCTTCTCGTGACCGCGTGCGGCGGAGGAGGGGACTCGGACACCGGGTCCGGCGGGGACAAGGGCAAGGATTCCGGCCAGGCGGACACCAAAGTCTCGCAGGCGCTGGTGACCATAGCGCCGAAGGACGGTGCCGACGCCGTCAGGACCAGCGGCGCACTGAAGGTGACGGCGGCCAAGGGCAAACTGACCGAGGTGAAGGTCGAGGACACCAAGGGCAACCCGGTCGAGGGGAAGATCACCGGTGGGGGCGCCAGTTGGACGCCCGCCGCCCATCTCGCGGCCTCGACGAAGTACAAGGTCCACGCGGTGGCGAAGGACTCCGAGGGCCGTGAGGCCGCCGAGGAGTCCGCGTTCACCACGCTGACCCCGAAGAACACGTTCGTCGGGATCTTCACACCCGAGGACGGTTCCAAGGTCGGCGTCGGGATGCCCTTCTCGGTGCGCTTCACCCGGGGCATCACCCACCCCGAGGACATCGAGAAGGCGATCAGGATCAAGACCGAGCCGGCGGTCGACGTCGAGGGCCACTGGTTCGGCAACGACCGCCTCGACTTCCGCCCGGAGAAGTACTGGAAGTCCGGTACGAAGGTCACCGTCACCCTGAACCTCGACGGCGTCGAGGGCAGGCCGGGCGTCTACGGCGAGCAGGCCAAGACCGTGAAGTTCACGATCGGCCGCAGCCAGGTCTCCACCGTCGACGTCAAGACCAAGAAGATGACCGTCAGGCGCGACGGCAAGGTCATCAAGACCATCCCGGTCACGACGGGCAAGGCGGGTTACGAGACCTGGAACGGCCAGATGGTCATCAGCGAGCGCCTCAGGGTGACCCGTATGAACGGCGAGACGGTCGGCTACGGCGGCGAGTACGACATCAAGGACGTGCCCGACGCGATGCGCCTGTCCAACTCGGGCACGTTCATCCACGGCAACTACTGGGGCGGCGACGCCTTCGGCAACTACAACGCCAGTCACGGCTGCATCGGCCTGCGCGACCAGCGCGGCGGCGGTGACCGGGGAGCCCCGGCCGCGTGGTTCTTCGACCGCTCGATCGTCGGCGACGTGGTGATCGTGAAGAACTCCCACGACCGGACCATCGACCCGGACAACGGGCTCAACGGCTGGAACATGTCGTGGGAGAAGTGGACGGCCTGACCCGCCGACCCCTTCTCCGACCGTTTCCCTGACCGTACGGCCCCGGTGTGCTCCGCTGTGACGGAGCGCACCGGGGCCGTTCCCGTTAGCCCCCGTTAACCTGCTGTCATGACTGTGCATCTCGAAGTCGCCGAGGGCGTCGGCACGATCCGCCTCGACCGTCCGCCCATGAACGCGCTGGACGTCGCCACACAGGACCGGCTCAAGGAACTCGCCGAGGAGGCCACCCGCCGCGAGGACGTGCGCGCGGTGATCCTCTACGGCGGCGAGAAGGTGTTCGCGGCGGGCGCGGACATCAAGGAGATGCAGGCCATGGACCACACGGCCATGGTCGTACGCTCCCGGGCCCTCCAGGACTCCTTCACCGCGGTGACCCGCATCCCCAAGCCGGTCGTCGCCGCGGTCACCGGCTACGCGCTGGGCGGCGGCTGCGAACTGGCGCTGTGCGCCGACTTCAGGATCGCCGCGGACAACGCCAAGCTGGGCCAGCCGGAGATCCTCCTCGGTCTGATCCCGGGCGCCGGCGGCACGCAGCGCCTGTCCCGGCTGATCGGCCCTTCCCGCGCGAAGGACCTCATCTTCACCGGCCGCATGGTCAAGGCCGACGAGGCCCTGTCGCTCGGCCTGGTGGACCGGGTCGTGCCTGCGGCCGACGTGTACACCGAGGCGCACGCCTGGGCCGCGAAACTCGCGAAGGGGCCGGCGCTCGCGCTGCGCGCGGCCAAGGAGTCCGTCGACGTCGGCCTGGAGACGGACATCGAGACGGGGCTCGCGGTCGAACGCAACTGGTTCGCGGGCCTGTTCGCAACGGAGGACCGGGAGTCGGGCATGCGGAGCTTCGTCGAGGAGGGACCGGACAAGGCGAAGTTCCGCTGAGGCGACGGCTGTTGGAACACTGCCGCTGGTCCACTCGCAGTTGACGCGACAAGTCACCCGTGCGCGTGGAGATTCCCCCGAAGGGGCGGTTTATCGGACCCTTAAGGGAGGCTTAAGGGTTCCTTGCGGGGGAGCGCGGGCGATTGCCCCGAACACAGCGGTCCGCGCAGGTCGGATGGGGTGTACGGGCCACTGTAATGCCGATGGCATATGTCGATCGAGTGATGCGGAACGAGGGGTTCCGGGGGGCGTATTCCTCCGGAACACCCCCGGAGAAGCCCCTCCGCGGGTCATGATGGGGGCATGGCGGGGCTGGAGGGTATCGAACAGCCGCGGCGGCACGGGAGTGCGACCGCGGCGCGCTGGTCGCCTGCTGTCGAGGACGAACACGCGCTGAAGGCGCTGGAACTGTTCGGCAACCCCACCGAGGCGGAGGTGCCGCTGCCGTCCCGGCCGGAGTCCGCCGCCACGGCGCGTCGGCTCACCCAGGTCGTGGTGCTCCGCCAGTGGGGGCTCTCGCCGAAGATGACCGAGGACGCCGTGTTACTGGTGTCGGAACTCGTGGGCAATGCCGTGCGGCATACGGGGGCGCGGGTCTTCGGGCTCAGGATGCGCCGTCGGCGGGGGTGGATCCGGGTCGAGGTCCGTGACCCCTCGCGAGGGTTGCCCTGTCTGATGCCGGTCCAGGACATGGACGTCAGCGGCCGGGGCCTGTTCCTGGTGGACAAGCTGTCCGACCGCTGGGGGGTCGACCTGCTCCCGAGGGGCAAGACGACCTGGTTCGAAATGCGGGTGGCCGACCGCTAGGTCTTTTCCTCGCCTCTCTCCGCCTCCTCTTTGTCCTCAAACGCCGGACGGGCTGGAGGATGTCTTTCAGCCCGTCCGCGACATCTTCAGCCCGTCCGGCGTTTGAGGACCGGGGGTTCGGGGGCAGCGCCCCCGAGTACGTGACGGGAAGGGTAGGGGCGGCGGGGGCGGGAGAGCCCCCCACGGCAACCCCGTCAACGGACACGCCGCCGTACGAGTGAGGGTTCGCTCCCGGAGCAGGCCGCACCGGGATCGTGCTCCCATGACCACACCCCGCTGGAAGCGCCACGCAGCAATCCTCACCTTCGCCCTGACCACCGTCCTCACCACCTCCGCCGCGACAGCCCCCACCGAGACCCCCGCCAAGCCCACGGCGAAGGCGGCAGCCGCCCCCGCCTGCCCCCAGTACGCGAACCCCGTCCACGCCGCCGCCGACCACCGCGTGGACGTCGACCGCATCACCCCCGAACCCGCCTGGCGCACCGGCTGCGGCACGCTCTACCGCAGCGACGGCCGCGGCCCGGCCGTCGTCTTCGAGCAGGGCTTCCTGCCGAAGGACGTCGTCAACGGCCAGTACGACATCGAGCAGTACGTCCTGGTCAACCAGCCCTCCCCGTACGTCTCCACGAGCTACGACCACGACCTCTACAAGAAGTGGTGGAAGAGCGGCTACAACTACTACATCGACGCCCCGGGCGGCGTGGACGTCAACAAGACCATCGGCGACACCCACAAGTGGGCCGACCAGGTCGAGGTCGCCTTCCCGGGCGGTATCGCGCGGCAGTACATCATCGGCGTCTGCCCGGTCGACAAGAAGACCAAGACCGAGATCATGAGCGACTGCGAGAGCAACCCGCACTACGAGCCCTGGCACTGACTCCGGCGCCTGGGTGGTCGCCGCGCTGCGCGCCGGAGCGGAACGTTAATCTGACCTCGTCAGTGAAGCACCACGAAGGGGCGGGTCCGGTGGCGGACATCGAGGAAGCACGCAAGGCGTTCGAGCGCATCGACGTGGACGGGGACGGCTACATCACCGCCGCCGAGTTCAAGAAGGCCATGGCCCAGGGCGGGGACTGGAACGTCACGGAGTCGGTGGCCGAGGCCGTCATCGGCGCCCAGGACCTCAACGGCGACAAGCTGCTCTCGTTCGACGAGTTCTGGGCCCACATCAACAGGTGACCTCGGCGCAAGGGGCGCCCTCCGGTTCTCGGAGGGCGCCCCTTCGTCGTGTTCGCCCATCCGGGTGGGGCTCGGAATAGCCCGGTATGAACCGGGGTTGGTATATCGCGCCAGGAGTCACCCACCCCCTCGAAGGGCGAGCCCCCCATGAAGATCGGCATCATCGGAGCAGGGAACATCGGCGGCAACCTCACCCGCCGCCTCACCGCACTCGGGCACGACGTGTACGTCGCCAACTCCCGCGGCCCGCAGACGCTCACCGCGCTGGCGGAGGAGACCGGGGCCACCCCCGTCACCGTCGAGGAGGCTCCCCGGGGCGCCGAGGTCGTCGTCGTCACGATCCCCCTGAAGGCGATCCCCGACCTGCCGTCCGGACTGCTGGACGGAGCGGCCGACGGGGTGACCGTCATCGACACCGGCAACTACTACCCGCAGCGGGACGGCAGGATCGGCGCGATCCTGGACGAGGGTCTGACGGAGTCCCGCTGGACGGCCCAGCACCTCGGCCACACGGTCGTCAAGGCCTTCAACGGCACCTACGCGCAGGACATCCTGGACCGCCCCCGCCCGGCCGGCACCCCCGACCGCATCGCCCTCCCGGTGGCGGCCGACGACGCGACCGCCAAGCAGGTCGTACGCGCCCTCATCGACGAACTCGGCTTCGACACCGTGGACTCGGGCGGCCTCGACGACTCCTGGCGCCAGCAGCCCGGCACGCCCGTCTACGGCCTCCAGGAGGGCGTGGACGCGGTCACGAAGGCCCTGGCCGAGGCATCCAGGGAACGCACCCCGGACTTCACCGCGTAACCCCCGCGCTCGCCCCTCGCCCTGCGCCCCTCGCTCAGACGATCTCCAGCGGCAGATGCGGCCCGGCCGGCAGTTCGACCTCCACGGGGTCACCGGGCCGCACCAGGCCGCCCGCGACGACCACACTCATGATTCCGGCCCTGAACCGGGGCCTTCCGTCCTCGCCCCGCCCCACGACCTGCTTCATGAGCCCCTTCCGGAAGGTGTCGATCTGCGCACAGGGATTGCGCAGCCCGGTGACCTCCACCACGGCCTCGTCCCCGAGCCGCAGCAGGGTCCCGGCCGGCAGCCCCAGCAGATCGATGCCCCGGGTGGTGACGTTCTCCCCGAGCTGCCCGGCCGCGACCTCGAACCCGGCGCCCCGGACCTCGTCGAACAGCTCCTCGTGGATGAGGTGCACCTGCCGCAGATTCGGCTGCGAGGGATCCTTCCGCATCCGGAACCGGTGCTTGACGGTCACCCCGGCATGCACATCACCCTCGACCCCGAGCCCGGCGAGCAGCATGATGCTCTCGCGCTCCGGCTTGGTGAACGAGTACGCCCCATTACTGCTGACCGCAGCAACACTCCCACCCATACCGCACGGCTCCCCTCGTCCCCGAAACTGCTGAATCGCTTGTACGAGAGCGTTACGTGTGTTCGGCATCCTCGTTGATCGGATCGTACGGCAGCTGGGCCGATCGGGCGGAGGACTGGATGAGGAGCTGTGCAGCGAGCGGGCGTGAATGGACCTGTGGCCGGTCGTCCGAAAGATTTCCGCTGACCAGAGGTTTGTGCAGGACCCACTACATGCAGCAGCGAAGAGGGAGTGAACTTGCTCCTGTCAACCTTGCGCGCTCGATCGCCGACGATCGGGTGTGCGCGTTCGACGGTTGCCTCAGAGCGGTTTCCGCCCGAGGGCTCTGCGCCGCTCACTACCAGCAGTGCGTCAAGGGGCAGCCGCTTTCACCACTGCGGAAGAAGAGAGGGAACGGAGCCTTCCGAAAGATGATCGAACGCGGCATTGTCGAATGTCTGGGATGCGGCGAGGGAAAGCCGCTGGCGGAGTATTCGCTCCTCAATGCATCAGGAGCCCCGAGACCGTACTGCAAGCCGTGCAATGCAGAACGAGTACGCCTGGGCCAGTACAAGGTGAACAGAGGTTTCGTCGAGCTGCTCCTGAGGCTCCAGCAGGGCCGTTGTGCCGTGTGTGCCAGGCCGCACGCAGGCGACAGGGCCATGGACATCGATCACGATCATGCCTGCTGTCCCGGCCGGGGCAGTTGTGGAAAGTGCGTCCGAGGTCTCGTCTGCAACAGCTGCAACCTGCACGGCCTTGGTTGGTACGAAGCTCTCCCGCCCGAGCTTCGTACCTTCGACCTGCTCAACGAGTACCTCGCCGATCCTCCGGCGAAGCGGCTGCGTGCGGCACTGGCCCTCACTGGGGCTTAGACGCCTCAGGCGTCCTCGGCCCATTCTCGCAGGGCCGCCTTCGTGGAGAAATTGGCGACGTTCTTGTCCAGCGGGTCGTCCGTGTACTGGTGGAAGCGCCACTTCGCCTGGATGCGGGGCTTGCCCGAGGCCACGTAGTCGGCGATCCAGAGGCCGTCACCCGCGTACGAGGTGTCGTCGACATTCAGCCAGTAGTCCCGGTTGCAATAGAGGACGACCCGGTTGTTCGGGCGCAACTCCCGCACCTTGCGGATGAAGCGGTCCTTCTCGGCGTTGCTGGCGTGGGTTCCTTCCCCCGTCGTCTCCCAGTCCACGGCGAGGATGTCGCCGGCCTTCTCCGGGGCCTTGCTGACGAAGTACTCGGCCTGGGCCGTGAGGTTGCCGGGCCACAGGAAGTGGTAGAAACCCACCACACAGCCGGCGTCCCTGGCCCGCTTCGTCTGCGCGCTCAGCTTCGGGTTGACGTACGTCCGGCCTTCCGTGGCCTTGACGAAGACGAAGGACAGGCCCTCGGTGCTGTACGAGGACGACTGGTAGGCACTTACGTCGATGCCGCGCAACATGCGTGACTCCTTGGTGCTGGGGTGGCCGGAAACACGGATCGTGCTTCCTGGGGCCTGTGGGGGGGGCAATCTCCTTTGTGGTGCCCGCACTTGGCCCGTATTACCCTCACGCACGGCAGCGCTCTGAAGGCCGCGCCGGAGCGCGCGCTCCCGACGTGGCTCTCGACGGTGTTCTCCGTGTCCGCTCGCCGGACATGAGCCGGTGCCGACCTGCGAAGCCGCTCTTTCTACGCTGACGAGCAATCGACTCGATCAGGCAGGCGGTGGCTACTCGCGGAGACAGCTCGGTCCGGACGGGTGAGGCGACCTGTCCAGGCGGGCACGAGCGGCCAGAACACCCGCCGTCCGACCACTACGAGGATGGCGGCGAGCAGGCCACAGCAGTCCGGCGGCGACGGTGCCGGAGGAGGCGAGCACGGCGGGCCCGCAGCCGCGCAGGGCGGCGACCATGGCCTCGTACGGTCGCTCGACGCGCCGCAGCTCCTCCCGGTAGCGCGAGACGAGCAGCAGCGCGTAGTCCGTGCCCGCCCCGAACACGAGGATCGTCATCACACCCGAACTCTGCCCCGAGACGGTCGTGCCGAAGGCCTGGTTGAGGCCGTAGGCGACACCCATCGACATGTAGTCGGCGATCACGGCGATCCACAGCCCGAGCACCGCCCATGGAACGGCTCGCCTGCGTGCCGGTCCTCGTCGTGGTTGTCTCCGCGGCCCTCATTGACCGATCTCCCTCCGGGTGACGTCTGCTTCGGTCCCCAGACTTCCGGTGAGAACGACGGGTTTCGTCGGGCGAGAGGGCGAGGTGACGCGTACTGCCGGGGGCGACGGCGGGTGCGGATTACTCCCGGGGGAGTAGTCGGCTCCCGTTCGGCAGGCGAGTACGACCCGTTGGCGAGAGCGGTACGGGCGCCCTGGAGGAGGATGGCCTCCCGCTGATGGAAGGCTCTTCCCTCAGCACTCGATGATGTTCACCGCGAGTCCGCCCCGGGCCGTCTCCTTGTACTTGACGGACATGTCCGCGCCCGTCTCCTTCATCGTCTTGATGACCTTGTCGAGGGACACCTTGTGGGAGCCGTCGCCGCGCATGGCCATCTTCGCCGCCGTGACGGCCTTGACCGCCGCCATGCCGTTGCGCTCGATGCAGGGAATCTGGACGAGGCCGCCGACGGGGTCGCAGGTGAGGCCGAGGTTGTGCTCCATGCCGATCTCGGCGGCGTTCTCGACCTGTTCGGGAGAGCCGCCGAGCACCTCCGCCAGCGCGCCGGCCGCCATCGAGCAGGCCGAGCCGACCTCGCCCTGGCAGCCGACCTCGGCGCCCGAGATGGACGCGTTCTCCTTGAAGAGCATGCCGATCGCGCCCGCGGCGAGCAGGAAGCGTACGACGCCGTCCTCCTTCTCGGTCTCGGAGGAGGAGGCGCCCGCGACGAAGTTGACGTAGTAGTGCAGGACCGACGGGATGATGCCCGCGGCCCCGTTGGTGGGGGCGGTCACGACCCGGCCGCCCGCCGCGTTCTCCTCGTTCACCGCCATCGCGTACAGGGTGATCCACTCCATGGCGTGGGCCAGCGGGTCGCCCTCGGCGCGCAGTTGGCGGGCCGACATGGCCGCGCGGCGGCGGACGCGGAGGCCGCCCGGCAGGATGCCCTCGCGGGACATGCCGCGCGAGACGCAGGCCTGCATCACCCGCCAGATGGCGAGCAGCCCCTCGCGGATCTCCTCCTCGGTGCGCCAGGCCCGCTCGTTCTCCAGCATCAGCGCGGAGATGGACAGGCCGGTCTCCTGGGTGAGCCGCAGCAGCTCGTCGCCCGTGCGAAAGGGGTACTTCAGGACCGTGTCGTCCAGCTTGATGCGGTCCGCGCCGACCGCGTCCTCGTCGACGACGAACCCGCCGCCCACCGAGTAGTACGTCTTCGACAGCACCTCGGCGCCTGTGGCGTCGTACGCCCACAGCGTCATGCCGTTCGCGTGGTACGGCAGTGTCTTGCGGCGGTGCAGCACCAGGTCGTCGTCGAAGGAGAAGTCGATCTCGTGTTCGCCGAGCAGGTCGAGGCGGCCCGACGACCTGATCTTCTCGACCCGGTCGTCGGCGCCCTCGACGTCCACCGTGCGGGGCGAGGCGCCTTCCAGGCCGAGCAGCACCGCCTTGGGGGTCCCGTGGCCGTGGCCGGTCGCGCCCAGGGAGCCGTACAGCTCGGCGCGGACCGCGGTCACGGGGGCCAGCAGGTCCTCGTTGCGCAGGCGGTGCGCGAACATGCGCGCCGCGCGCATCGGGCCGACCGTGTGGGAGCTGGACGGGCCGATGCCGATCGAGAACAGGTCGAAGACCGAGATGGCCACGGGAACTCCTCAAAACGGGATGAAGCGGGGTGAAGCAGGGTTGAGCGGGATGGATCGGGACGGGGCGCCGCGCGCACCTTCCAGTGTGCGCGGTACCCCGGGAAACCGAACTACCTGTCCGGAATCGGAACTACTTGCCCAGACCGGGGTACAGCGGGTGCTTTTCGGCCAGGGCGGTCACGCGGGCCTTGAGCGCCGCCGCGTCGAAGGTCGGCTTCAGCGTCTCGGCGATGACGTCCGCGACCTCGGTGAAGTCCTCGGCGGTGAAGCCGCGGGTGGCGAGGGCGGGCGTACCGATCCGCAGGCCGGAGGTGACCATCGGCGGCCGGGGGTCGTTCGGGACGGCGTTGCGGTTGACCGTGATGCCGACCTCGTGGAGCCGGTCCTCGGCCTGCTGTCCGTCCAGCTCGGACTCGCGCAGGTCGACCAGGATCAGGTGGACGTCCGTGCCGCCGGAGAGGACGTTCACCCCGGCCTCGCGGGCGTCGGCCGCCGTCAGCCGCTCGGCGAGGATCCGCGCGCCCTCGACGGTACGGACCTGGCGCTCCTTGAACTCCTCCGTGGCGGCGACCTTGAAGGAGACCGCCTTGGCCGCGATCACGTGCTCCAGGGGGCCGCCCTGGAAGCCCGGGAAGACGGACGAGTTGAGCTTCTTCGCGAAGGCCTTCCTGGCGAGGATGATCCCGCCGCGGGGTCCGCCGAGCGTCTTGTGGGTGGTGGAGGTGACGACGTCCGCGTACTCCACCGGGTTCGGGTGGAGGCCGGCCGCGACCAGGCCGGCGAAGTGCGCCATGTCGACCCACAGGTAGGCCTCGACCTCGTCCGCGATCCGGCGGAACTCGGCGAAGTCCAGCTGCCGGGGGTACGCCGACCAGCCCGCGATGATCACCTTGGGGCGGTGCTCCTTGGCGAGCCGCTCGACCTCGGCCATGTCGACCAGCCCGGCGTCGTCCACGTGGTACGCGACCACGTCGAACTGCTTGCCGGAGAAGTTCAGCCGCATCCCGTGGGTCAGGTGACCGCCGTGGGCGAGGTCCAGACCGAGGATGGTGTCGCCGGGCTGGGCCAGCGCGAAGAGCGCGGCCTGGTTGGCGGAGGCGCCCGAGTGCGGCTGCACGTTGGCGTACTCGGCGCCGAACAGCTCCTTGACCCGGTCGATCGCGATCTGCTCGGCGACGTCGACGTGCTCGCAGCCGCCGTAGTAGCGGCGGCCCGGGTAGCCCTCGGCGTACTTGTTGGTGAGGACCGAGCCCTGGGCCTCCATGACCGCGACCGGGGCGAAGTTCTCCGAGGCGATCATCTCAAGGGTGGACTGCTGACGGTTCAGCTCGGCGTCGAGGGCGGCGGCGACGTCCGGGTCGAGTTCGTGCAGGGGCGTGTTCAGAAGCGACATCGGTCAGGGGTCCTTAGCGAGGAGCCGGAATCAGGAGCCGGAGAATTCGGTGTACTCGGCGGCGGAGAGCAGGTCCTTCGGCTCGTCCGCGACCCGTACCTTGAAGAGCCAGCCACCCTCGAAGGGAGCGGTGTTCACCAGCGCGGGGTCGTCCACGACATCCTGGTTGATCTCGGTGATCTCACCGCTGACGGGCGAGTACAGGTCGCTCACCGACTTGGTCGACTCCAGCTCGCCGCAGGTCTCGCCCGCGGTCACCGCGGCACCGACCTCGGGGAGCTGGACGTACACCACGTCGCCGAGCGCGTTGGCCGCGTGCTCCGTGATGCCGACCGTCGAGACGCCGTCCTCGGCGCCCGACAGCCACTCGTGCTCCTTGCTGTAGCGCAGCTCTTGGGGGTTGCTCATGGCCTGAATTCTCCTGTACGCGGGGGAGTGCTGATGCAGGGGGAGTACGGGTGAGCTGGGCGGATGTGCCCAGAGTCACTTCTCACGGCCGGCGTTCGCCGACCAGTGTCACTTCTGGCGCTTGTAGAACGGCAGAGCCACGACCTCGTACGGCTCGTGACTGCCCCGGATGTCCACGCCGACACCGGTGGTGCCGGGCGCGGCGTGCTCCGCGTCGACGTACGCCATCGCGATCGGCCTGCCGAGCGTCGGCGAGGGCGCGCCGGAGGTGACCTCGCCGATCACCTTGCCGCCGGCGACGACGGGGTAGCCGGCGCGCGGGACCCGGCGGCCCTCGGCGGCCAGGCCGACCAGGACGCGCGGGGGCGCCGACTCGGCACGGGCGGCGGCGGCGGACAGCGCCTCGCGTCCCACGAAGTCGCCCTCCTTCTCGAACTTCACGACCCGGCCGAGCCCCGCGTCGAACGGCGTGAGCGCGGTGCTCAGCTCGTGTCCGTACAGCGGCATGCCCGCCTCCAGGCGCAGGGTGTCCCGGCAGGAGAGCCCGCAGGGGGCGAGTCCGGCCGCGGCTCCCGCGTCGGTCAGCGCCTGCCACAGCTCCTCGGCGTCGGCCGGGGCCACGAACAGCTCGAAGCCGTCCTCGCCGGTGTAGCCGGTGCGCGCGATCAGCGCCGGGACGCCCGCGACCGTGCCGGGCAGGCCCGCGTAGTACTTCAGGCCGTCCAGGTCGGCGTCGGTGAGGGACTTCAGGATGCCGGGGGACTCGGGGCCCTGCACGGCGAGCAGGGCGTACGCGTCCCGGTCGTCGCGCACCTCGGCGTCGAAGCCCTCGGCGCGCTCCGCGAGGGCGTCCAGCACCACCTGGGCGTTGGAGGCGTTGGCCACGACCATGTACCCGGTGTCGGCGAGGCGGTAGACGATCAGGTCGTCGAGGATGCCGCCGTCGGCCCGGCAGATCATCGTGTAGCGGGCGCGGCCGGTCTTCACACCGCCGATGTTGCCGACCAGCGCGTAGTCGAGGAGCGCGGCGGCCTGCGGCCCGCTCACCGTGATCTCGCCCATGTGCGAGAGGTCGAAGAGACCGGCCCGGGTCCGGACGGCGAGGTGCTCGTCGCGCTCGGAGCCGTATCGCAGGGGCATGTCCCAGCCCGCGAAGTCGGTCATCGTCGCGCCCAGCGAACGATGCAGGGCGTCGAGCGCCGTGCGGCGCGGTTCAACGGGGGTGTTGCTGCTCATCGGCGGGGCTCCCAAGGCATGACGGCGAGGTCGTTCCTCCCCATCTGTCATCGGAACCTGAGAGGTTCGCCGTGACCACCGCCGAGGACGGGGGTCACTGACTTGCACCTTGGGTGGGGCCGACGCCCTGACGGTCAGGGGGCGGCCCGCTTTTCAGATGTGCCTCGTCCGCGCGGTAACGGGGGCCTGAGAGATTCAAGGGAGGGACTTGCTCCTTCGGCGCCCGGGCACTCGTACACCTGCGTGTACACGTTCCCGGAACTCTCCCGCGCGGATTCAAGCGGCCGGTATGCAGTTGGCGGGCACATCATTGCACGCCCCCGGGTCCGGCAGGGGGCCGCACGGTGCGGAGACGGGTGGCCAGGGGGTTCACAGTGATCTGTGACGGGGCTGTGGCAGGACAAGAACAGAAACGGGGGGACCAGCGCATTACCTTCTCTTTACACTCGATGGAGATGGGTCCGCCGACCTCATGGGGAGGACGATCAGGGTGAACAGGACCACGGCGTACGCGACCGGCACGGGCATCGCGCTGCCCAAGCAGCCACCCGCTCCGGCCAGGGAGGCGTGCGACCCGCTGGTGACGCCCGTCGTCCGCGATCTCCGAGCGCGCTCGGGGCACAGCCCGCACGGCCTGCGCTTCGGCGCGGCCGATCTGGTGGTGGTCACGGGGCTGCCGGGCAGCGGCAAATCGACCCTGATGCGCCGGGCGGTGACCGGCCGCCGCATCGACTCCCAGGACACCCGCGACCGCTGGGACGAGCGCCTGGCCCGTTTCCTGCCGTACGCGGTCTACCGCCCCCTCGTCCGCGCCGCGCACTACGCGGGCCTGCGCCGGGCCCTGCGCTCCGGGGAGGGCGTCGTCGTGCACGACTGCGGTACGCAGGCCTGGGTGCGCGACTGGCTCGCCCGGGACGCCCGGCGCCGCGGCGGCACCCTGCACCTGCTGCTCCTCGACGTCGATCCGGGCACCGCCCTCGACGGCCAGCGCGAGCGCGGCCGGGGCGTCTCGCGGTACGCGTTCGCGCGCCACCGCGGCGCGGTCGCCCGGCTGCTGCGCTCGGTGGAGAAGGGAGACCTCCCGGAGGGCTGCGGTTCCGCGGTGCTCGTCGACCGTGCCGCCGCGGACGTACTGCGCCGCATCGATTTCGGCGACTGAGGACGACTAACCTCGTCAACCGCACACGGCGGTTGGAGCAGGCGGTGGAGATGGACTTCCAGGCACAGGACATTCCGGCACACGCACACCCCCATACGGGCTGGCCGGGCAACGAGTTGGAGGAGGTGCTCGCCGCCTCCCTGGGGCTCCCTCCGTCGCCCTCGACGGGGGCCCGGATCGTGGAGACCCTCGGGCGCAGCTTCATCTGGGTGCCGCTGCCCGAGGGGGGCGGTCCGCACAGCGGGCCGCTCGACCTGCCCACGATGGAGCTGGCCGGGCAGGCGTACGTGCCGGTCTTCACCTCGGAGCAGCAGTTCCGCCAGGTCGTCGGCGACCGCATGGCGTACACCGTGGCGCCCGCTGTGGAGTTCGCGCGCGGTCTGCCGCCCCAGGCCGGCATCGTGCTGAACCCGGACGGCACGGTCGGGATACCGCTGCCCCCGCCCGCCGTCGCCGAGCTGTGCCGGGCAGGGCGGACCGAACTGGACGGGCCCGCGAGCGGCGGCCGGGTCCGGCTGTTCCAGCCCGACTGGCAGGACGACCCGGTGGACTTCCTGGCGGCGGCCTCGGCGGAGTTCGACGCGACCGGCCTGGTGGCGGGCGCCCGGCGCTGTCTGGCGAGCATCGAGGGCGGCGACACCGTGATGTTCGTCGGCGTCGAGGTGACGCACTGGGACGAGCACGCCCGCACCCTCCCCCTGGACGCCCTGGGCCGCGCCCTCGGCCGGGTCCCCCTGCCCCACCCCGTGAACCTGGTCTTCCTGGACGTGGCCCAGGACCCGGTGGGCGACTGGCTCAGGGAAAAGGTCCGGCCTTTCTACACCCGAGCGTTCTAGACCCGATTCGAGGCCGCGCCCGTCAGGGCGCGCCTCGAAGGGGCGCGGGGAACGGCGCGGCCGGCCACACACAACCCGCACCCGACAGCGCACAGAGCGTCCCGAGCTCAAATCGCCAAACCCAACGGAGCGCAACGGTGCTGTCGGGATCGCCACTTAAGCTGGTTTCATGGCTCGGTCGGAGTGGTGCGATGTTCAAGTGAACGGGACACCTCATCGAATGGGACCGGTATGTCAGTGATGTCGCGAAGGGGCGGTAGAAGGTGAGCGCGTCGGGCACGGCCGCGGCCGGGCAGGTCGAGCACATGCTGCGCCAAGTGACGCCCGGGCGTTACGACGCCTACGAGGCGCTCCTGCGCGCACTGGCGACCCCGCCGTCCGGTCAGGTGTGGATGCTGCTCTGGCACGGCCAGGCGGGCTCGCCCGACGCCCAGTACGGGAACATGGAGGTCGACGGCTTCGGCTACGCGCCCTGCGTGACCTCCGCCCAGGAGCTCTCGGCCAGCGGCTGGAACCGTTCGTACGAGGTGGTCGACGGGCTCGACGTCGCCCGCACGCTCTACCCCGACCACTACGGCCTCTGGCTGAACCCGCACGCGCCGGGCGGCGGCGTCGGCATCCCCTGGCTCGATCTGCGGCGTATCGCCACCGGCCTGGAGCGGCAGCCCGCGGGCCCGCTGCGACTGTCCGAACCGGGCATCGAGATCCCGCAGTTCTACGCCCAGCTCACCCAGAACGCGCACCGGACGGCCGCCGTCCGCTCGCTGCGCCGCGCCTGGGTGCAGCCCGCGCTCGGCGCCCCGTACCTCGCCATCGGACTCGATGTGTACGACACCAGCCCGCCGGCCGTGGACTCGGTGCGGGCGATGATGCAGCAGTCGATCGGCGCGGTGCCGGACGGGCTGCCGGTGTCGACCGTCGCGATGTCCGACGCGTACGACCCGGTGGCTCTGTGGCTGCGCGCCAACGCGCGGCCGTTCTACGACCGGGAGGCGCACGCGGCTCCCGTCCAGGCGCCGGCGGCGGGCGGTTACGGGTTCCCCGGCGCGTACTGAGATGATCTGGAGGGACGCGCTCCATCCAGCAGGGTGGGCGTGACCCGTCAGGCGGAGTCCACCCAGTGGAGCATCCGCTCCCATACCCGTACCGCCGCTGGGCGGAATGTCCCGATCTACGCGGGTAAATGGAATGCGAGGCCCCTTTCGCCCCAAGTGTCATGTGTCCGACCCCCGTTACCCGGCGTTCGGATAACGGAACCCTCCTGACGGCATCACGGTTGCGCATCCATTCGCCTTGAAGTCTGGCTTCAGATCACCGAGGCGTTGAAGACTCCCGGTCCAGGGGGTTTAAACCTCCAGATGTGTACGACGGACTGATCACGCCGCTACAGCGGCAAGCGTGGGCCGGCTACCGCCGGTTGAGAGGGGTCCCTGCCACGATGACGGCACCATTGCACGAGCCGACGGCCGAAGCCGCACCGAGCGCGGCCGAAGAGGCGGCGCTCATTGCCGGCTCCGCCGAGGCGAAGGCGGTACAAGGGCGTTCCCTCGGCCGCATCGCCTGGGAGCGCCTGAAGCGCGACAAGCTGGCCCTGGCGGGCGGCATGGTCGTGCTCGTGCTGATCCTGATCGCGCTGTTCGCGCCAGTGATCGCCAACCTGGTCGGACAGGATCCCGAGACGCATCACGAGGACCTGATCGACCCGCTCTTCTCGACCCCCACCGGGTCCTACGGCGGCATCAGCGGGGACCACCTGTTCGGTGTCGAACCCGTCAGCGGCCGCGACATCTTCGCCCGGATCGTCTACGGAGCCCGGATCTCCCTGCTGGTCGGCTTCCTGTCGGCCCTGGTCGCCGTGGTGCTCGGCACGATCCTCGGCGTACTCGCCGGCTACTTCGGCGGCTGGGTCGACGCGGCCGTCAGCCGCGTGATGGACGGCCTGCTGGCCTTCCCGCAGCTGCTCTTCATCATCGCGCTGGTCTCGGTCATGCCGAACGAGATGCTGGGTCTGACCGGCACGGGCGTGCGCCTGTTCGTGATGATCCTGGTCATCGGCTTCTTCGGCTGGCCCTACGTCGGACGCGTGGTCCGCGGCCAGACGCTCTCGCTGCGGGAACGCGAGTACGTGGAAGCGGCGCGCAGCCTCGGAGCAGGACGGTTCTACATCCTGTTCAAGGAGCTGCTGCCCAACCTGGTCGCTCCGATCATCGTCTACACGACGATGATGATCCCGACCAACATCCTCACCGAGGCGGCGCTCAGCTTCCTGGGCGTCGGCGTCAAGCCGCCCACCGCCTCGTGGGGACAGATGCTCTCCGCGGCGATCGACTACTACGAGTCGGATCCCATGTACATGGTGATCCCCGGTGTGGCGATCTTCATCACCGTGCTCTCCTTCAACCTCTTCGGCGACGGCGTGCGTGACGCGCTCGACCCGAAGGGCTCCCGCTGAACTGCCGTACCCCCAAGGGACCCGTCATCTGTCGACGGGCCGCTACATATCGGAGGATCCGAGTGAGTACCCAACGCACCACAGGGCGGCGCAAGCAGGCCGTGGCCGCCGCAGCCGTGGTCGCTGCACTGCTGTCCACGGCGGCGTGCGGCGGCGGCAACGACGACGACGGGGGCGGTTCGAAGACCGGCGCGGCCGGCTTCGACGCCGCGAACAACAAGGTCGCCCAGGCCTCCCTCGCCAAGAAGGGCGGCACGCTCAAGTTCGCGGGCGCCCAGGACGCCGACTCGTGGGACACCACCCGCGGTTACTACGGCTTCATGTGGAACTTCTCCCGGTACTACAGCCGTCAGCTGGTCACCAACGCGACCCAGCCGGGCGCCGACGGTGCCAAGGTCACGCCGGACCTCGCCACCGCGCCCGGGAAGGTCTCGGACGACGGCAAGACCTACACGTACACGCTGCGTGACGGGTCGACCTGGGAAGATGGCAAGCCCATCACCTCCAAGGACGTCAAGTACGGCATCGAGCGCGCGTGGGCGCAGGACGTGCTCTCCGGCGGTCCGATCTACCTTCAGCAGGTCCTGGACCCGAAGAAGGAGTACAAGGGCCCGTACAAGGACAAGTCCGCGGACAAGCTCGGCCTGAAGGCGATCGAGACGCCCGACGACAAGACGATCATCTTCAAGCTTCCCGAGGCGAACTCGGACTTCGAGGAGATGCTCGCGCTGACCTCGGCCTCCCCGGTCCGCCAGGACAAGGACACCAAGTCCAAGTACGGCCTGAAGCCGTTCTCGTCCGGCCCGTACAAGTTCCAGTCGTACACGCCGAGCAAGGGCATCGTGCTCGTCCGCAACACCGAGTGGAAGGCGTCCTCGGACCCGATCCGCAAGGCGTACCCGGACAAGATCACGGTCGACTTCTTCACCAACGCCAATGACATGGACCAGCGCCTGATCAAGGGCGACTACGACCTGGACATCGGCCAGACCGGTCTCTCCCCGCAGGGCCGCACCACCGCCCTGAAGGAGCACAAGGGCAACCTGGACAACCCGGTCTCCGGCTACATCCGCTACGCGGTCTTCCCGCAGAGCGTCAAGCCGTTCGACAACGAGCACTGCCGCAAGGCCGTGATCTACGGTGCCGACCACCAGTCGCTCCAGACCGCTCGTGGCGGCCCGGTCGCCGGTGGCGACATCGGTACCAACATGCTGCCGCCGTCGGTCCCGGGCTCCGAGGGTCAGAAGTACGACCCGTACGAGTCGGCGACGACGAACAAGACCGGCAACGTCGCCAAGGCCAAGGAAGAGCTCAAGGCCTGCGGCAAGCCGAACGGCTTCAAGACCACCATCGCGGTGCGTAACAACAAGCCGGTCGAGGTGGCCACCGCCGAGTCCCTCCAGGCGTCGCTGAAGAAGGTCGGCATCACCGTCGACATCGAGCAGTTCGACGGTGCCCAGACCACCGGCATCATCGGTAGCCCCTCGAACGTGAAGAAGAAGGGCTACGGCATCATCATCATGGGCTGGGGCCCGGACTTCCCCAGCGTCCAGGGTTACGGCCTGCCCCTGTGGAGCGGCGACTACATCCTTGAGAGCGGCAACAACAACTTCGCCCTGATCAAGGACAAGACGATCGACGGACTCTTTGACAGCTACACCAAGGAGCTCGACAGCACGAAGAAGGCCGCGATCTCCACGGAGATCAACCACAAGGTCATGGAGGGCGGTTACTACCTGCCCTTCGTCTTCGAGAAGTTCATCAACTGGCGCTCCAACCGACTGGCGAACGTCTACACGACCGACGGCTACAGCGGTCAGTACGACTTCGTCAACCTCGGCCTGAAGAAGTAACACCGACCGGCGCACCCGCCATACGGCACGAAAGGCAGGTGAAGGCCGGCGCGGCGTGACCCGCGGGCCACCGGAAGACCTCCGGTGGCCCGCGGCCCCGCCGCCGGGCCGAGAGCAGTGCTCGCATACCTCATCAGGCGGCTCTTCGCCGCCGCAGTGATGCTGGTGGTCATCATTCTGGTGGTCTTCGGCATCTTCTTCCTCGTCCCCCGCTGGGCGGGCGTGGACCCGGCCACGATGTTCGTCGGCAAGCAGGCGGACCCTGCGGCCATCGAGGCCGTGCGGCAGAAGCTCGGTCTGGCAGACCCGATCTTCGCCCAGGTCTGGGAGTTCTTCAAAGGCCTGTTCGTAGGCCGTACGTACTCGGGTGGCGGCGACGTCACGGAGTGCGCGGCGCCCTGCTTCGGCTACTCCTTCCGCAACGAGCAGGCCATCTGGCCGGTGCTCACCGACCGCTTCCCGGTGACCCTGGGTCTCGCGCTCGGTGCCGCCTTCCTGTGGCTGATCTTCGGTGTGGCGGCGGGTGTGCTCTCCGCGCTCAAGCGCGGCTCCCTCTGGGACCGCGGCGCGATGATCATCGCCCTCGGTGGCGTCTCGCTCCCCATCTACTTCACCGGCATGCTGTCGCTCGCGATCTTCAGCTACGGACTGGGCTGGATCGACGGCCGGTACGTGCCTCTCGCGGAGAGCTTCAGCGGCTGGCTCGGCGGCATGATCCTGCCCTGGGTCACGCTCGCCTTCCTCTACGCCGCGATGTACGCCCGTATCACCAGAGCCACCATGATGGAGGTCCTGGGCGAGGACTACATCCGGACGGCCCGCGCCAAGGGCCTGACCGAACCCGTCGTCATCGGAAAGCACGCGATGCGTTCCACCATGACGCCGATCCTCACCATGCTCGGCATGGACCTCGGTGCGCTGATCGGTGGCGCGATCCTCACCGAGACCACCTTCAGCCTTCCCGGCCTCGGCCAGGCCGTCCTCACGGCGATCAGCGACAAGGACCTGCCCGTCATCCTGGGCGTCACGCTGATCACCTCGCTCGCGGTGATCATCGCGAACCTGCTGGTGGACCTGCTGTACGCCGTGATCGACCCCCGAGTGAGGCTCTCATGACCGAACTCAGCAAGAGCGGAGCCGCCGTGGGGGAGCCCGTCAAGGACTCGCCCGCCCCCTCCGCCTTCCTCGAAGTCCGCGACCTCAAGGTGCACTTCCCGACCGACGACGGACTGGTCAAGTCCGTCGACGGGCTCAGCTTCACGCTGGAGAAGGGCAAGACCCTCGGCATCGTGGGCGAGTCGGGTTCGGGCAAGTCGGTGACCTCGCTCGGCATCATGGGCCTGCACACGACCGGCCAGTACGGCAAGCGCAAGGCCCAGATCTCCGGCGAGATCTGGCTGGACGGCACGGAACTGCTCACCGCCGACCCCGACCACGTGCGCAAGCTGCGTGGCCGCGAGATGGCGATGATCTTCCAGGACCCGCTGTCGGCGCTGCACCCGTACTACACGATCGGTCAGCAGATCGTGGAGGCCTACCGGATCCACCACAAGGTCGACAAGAAGACGGCCCGCAGGCGGGCCGTCGAGATGCTCGACCGGGTCGGCATCCCGCAGCCGGACAAGCGGGTGGACAGCTACCCGCACGAGTTCTCCGGCGGTATGCGCCAGCGCGCGATGATCGCGATGTCGCTGGTCAACAACCCCGAACTGCTCATCGCGGACGAGCCGACGACCGCCCTGGACGTGACCGTCCAGGCGCAGATCCTCGACCTCATCCGGGACCTGCAGAAGGAGTTCGGCTCCGCGGTCATCGTCATCACCCACGACCTGGGCGTCGTCGCGGAACTCTCCGACGACATCCTGGTGATGTACGGCGGGCGCTGCATCGAGCGGGGTCCGGCCGAGAAGGTCTTCTACGAGCCCAGGCACCCCTACACCTGGGGTCTGCTGGGTTCCATGCCGCGGCTCGACCGTGAGCAGACCGAACGGCTGATCCCGGTCAAGGGCTCCCCGCCCTCGCTGATCAACCTTCCGACGGGCTGCGCCTTCAACCCGCGCTGCGCGTACGCGGACGTACCCAAGGACAACGTCACCCGCACGGTCCGCCCCGAGCTGTCCGTGGTCGGCAGCCAGCACTGGGCCGCCTGCCACATGACGCAGGAGCAGCGGGAACGGATCTGGACCGAAGAGATTGCGCCGAAGCTGTGAGTGACAAAGCAGAGGACAAACCAGTGGCCAACTCCGCACAGCGCGAAGGCGTGGCCGCGGGTGCGACCCTCACCAGGGACGCCGCTCCCGGCGAGACGCTCCTGAAGGTGACCGGGCTGCAGAAGCACTTCCCGATCCGCAAGGGCCTGCTCCAGCGGCAGGTCGGCGCGGTGCGGGCGGTCGACGGCCTCGACTTCGAGGTCAAGTCCGGTGAGACCCTGGGCGTCGTGGGCGAGTCCGGCTGCGGCAAGTCGACGATGGGCCGGCTGATCACACGGCTGCTCGAACCGACCGCGGGCACCGTGGAGTTCGAGGGCAAGGACATCACGCACCTCGGGGTGAGCGCGATGCGTCCGATGCGCCGTGACGTCCAGATGATCTTCCAGGACCCGTACTCGTCGCTGAACCCGCGCCACACCATCGGCACGATCATCAGCGCCCCCTTCAAGCTCCAGGGCGTCACGCCCGAGGGCGGCATCAAGAAGGAGGTCCAGCGGCTGCTGTCGGTGGTCGGGCTCAACCCCGAGCACTACAACCGCTACCCGCACGAGTTCTCCGGCGGTCAGCGCCAGCGCATCGGCATCGCCCGCGCGCTCGCGCTCAACCCGAAGATGGTCGTGGCGGACGAGCCGGTCTCCGCGCTCGACGTGTCGATCCAGGCGCAGGTGGTGAACCTGCTGGACGACCTCCAGCAGGAGCTCGGCCTCACGTACGTGATCATCGCGCACGACCTGTCCGTCGTACGCCATGTCTCGGACCGTATCGCCGTGATGTACCTCGGCAAGATCGTCGAGCTGGCCGACCGCGACTCGCTGTACAAGGCGCCGATGCACCCGTACACCAAGGCGCTCATGTCGGCCGTGCCGATCCCGGACCCGCGGCGCAAGTCGGCCAAGAGCGAGCGCATCCTGCTCCAGGGAGACGTGCCCTCGCCGATCTCTCCGCCGAGCGGCTGCCGCTTCCACACGCGGTGCTGGAAGGCCACGCAGATCTGCACGACCACCGAGCCGCCGCTCCTGGAGCTGAAGCCCGGTCAGCAGGTCGCCTGCCACCACCCGGAGAACTTCGAGGACCAGGCCCCGCAGGACACCGTGCTGCTGACCGTCGCCAAGCAGGCGGCGGAGCTGGTGGCCGACGAGGTCCTCGCGGAGTCCGCGGCGACGTCGGCCGCGGTGGCGGCGGAGGTCGCGGGCACCCCGGCCGCGACGCCGGCCGTGACCGCGCCGGAGACGCCGGCCGTGACCGCGCCCGAGGACGAGGCTCCCGCCAAGGAGAAGTAAGAGAAGCAAGAGAAGTAAGTAACGCAAGTAACACCGAGCCCCCGCCTTGCAATGTAAGGCGGGGGCTGTGTGCTGGGTGAGAATGCAGAGGTGCTCCAGCAACTCTTCACCCCCTCCGTCCAGCACACGCTCGAAGTCGTCGGCATCTTTTTCTTCGCGATCTCCGGCGCGCTGCTGGCCGTGCGCAAGAACTTCGACGTCTTCGGCATCGCCGTCCTCGCGGAGGTCACCGCGCTGGGCGGCGGCCTGTTCCGGGACCTGGTCATCGGGGCCGTGCCGCCCGCGGCCTTCACCGACCTCGGGTACTTCCTCACCCCGCTCCTCGCCACCCTGCTCGTGTTCTTCCTCCACCCCGAGGTGGAGCGGATCCAGCTGGGGGTGAACGTCTTCGACGCGGCCGGCCTCGGCCTCTTCTGCGTCTCCGGCACGACGAAGGCGTACGAGTACGGGCTCGGCCTCACCGCCTCCGCGACCCTCGGCCTCGCCACGGCCGTCGGCGGCGGTGTGCTGCGGGACGTCCTCGCCAACGAGGTGCCGTCGCTGCTGCGCTGGGACCGCGACCTGTACGCCGTGCCCGCCATCGTCGGCGCCACGATGGTCGTCCTGTGCATCCGCTACGACGTGCTGAGCCCGTTCACCTCGGGGCTCGCGGTCGTCACCGCCTTCGCGCTGCGGCTGCTCGCGATGCGCTACCACTGGCGCGCGCCCCGGGCGTGGCACCGGCGCTCGACGGCGGTGGAGGTATCGGAGTGAGGCTGCGGGGCGAGGTTCCGGAGTGGGCCGGGCGTGAGTTCATGTGATCGAAACAGGGAAAGCTACCGCTTAGTATTTACCTGTTGTACCGTTCACGCATGCCAGAAGCAGCTTCCGCGCACGCGCTGCGGGCCAGGATCGGCGACAGCGAGTTCGACCGCGACACCGCGGTCACCCGCCGCGAGCCCGGCGTCTACGACATCGACCTGTCCGCCGGGTGGACGATCATCAACGCGGTCAACGGCGGCTACCTCCTCGCCGTCCTGGGCCGCGCGCTCGCCGACGCCCTGCCGCACTCCGACCCGTTCACGATCTCCGCGCACTACCTGACGGCGTCCCGCCCGGGCCCCGCGGTCGTGCGCACCGAGGTCGTCCGCGCCGGTCGCACCCTCTCCACCGGCCAGGCATCCCTCTTCCAGTACGACGACGAGGGCCGCGAGGTCGAGCGGATCCGCGTCCTCGCCTCGTACGGAGACCTCGACGGCCTGCCCGACGACGTCCGTACGACCGCGGAGCCGCCCGCGATCCCGCCGATCGACCAGTGCTTCGGCGCCTCGGACAGCCCCGACGGTGCCCCCGTCCCCGGCAGCTCCGCCATCGCCGACCGGCTGATGCTCAAGCTCGACCCGGGCACGCTCGGCTGGGCCCTCGGGGCGCCGTCCGGCCGGGGCGAGATGCGCGCCTGGTTCGGTCTCGCCGACGGCCGCGACGCCGACCCCCTCTCGCTGCTCCTCGCGGTGGACGCCCTGCCGCCCACCGCCTTCGAACTCGGCCTGAGCGGCTGGGTGCCCACCGTCGAGCTGACCGTGCACGTGCGCAGCCGTCCGGCGCCGGGGCCCCTGCGGATCGCCATCACCACCCGCAACCTCGCGGGCGGCTTCCTGGAGGAGGACGCCGAGGTCTGGGACAGCGAGGACCGGCTCGTCGCGCAGTCGCGCCAACTGGCCCGGGTGCGGCTCGGCTGATCTTCGTACGCCGCCCGACTTCGTACGCCGCCCGGACTTCGTCCGTTGCCAGGTCTTCGTACAGTGAAGGTGTGAAGTCCGACCGGCTGCTGGCCATCCTTCTGCTGCTGCAGACCCGTGGCCGGGTGCCCGCGCCCGAACTCGCCGAGCGGCTCGAAGTGTCGGTGCGGACCATCTACCGGGACGTCGTGGCGCTGTCGGCCGCCGGCGTCCCGGTCTACGCCGAGCGCGGCCGGCACGGCGGGATCGAACTGCTCGCCGGATTCCGTACGGACGTCACCGGGCTCACCGCCGACGAGTCGCGCGCGCTGTTCGTGCTGGCGGCGCAGGGCGCCCACACCGCGCTCGGCCTCGACGCGGCCCTCGGTTCCGCGCTGCGCAAGGTGATGGCCGCGCTGCCGGAGCCGCACCGGCCCGCCGCGGAGGTCACCAGCCGGCGCATCCTGGTCGACGCCACGCGCTGGACCACCGGCCGGAAGGGCGGGCCCCGGGCCGCGGTCGACCTCGGTGCCCTCCAGGACGCGGTGTTCGCCGACCGCAGGCTGCGGCTGAGCTACCGCCACGGCGGCGACACCGAGGCGCGTACGTACACCGTGGACCCCTATGGGCTCGTCGCCAAGGCGGGCGTCTGGTATCTCGTGGCCGACCGGCGCGGCAGGCCCCGGCTCTTCCGCGCCGACCGCGTGCGCTCGGCCCGCCTCACCGACGCGACGGTGCGGCGGCGGCCCGGAGTGGAACTGGCGGACGCCTGGCAGGCGTTGCGGCGCGAGGTCGAGGAGCGGCCCGGCGGGATCGACGTGACCGTGCGGGTGCGGCGCGACCGTTTCGACCTGTTCCTGCGCCTGCACGGCGGCTCGCTCACCGAGCCGCCCCAGGACGACGGGACGAGCGAGTGGGTCGTCGCACGGCTCGCGTACGGGGTCGTGGGCGAGGCGCGCCCGCTGCTCGCCTTCGGGGACCGGCTGGAGGTCCTCTCGCCGCCCGGGGTACGCGAGGAACTGGCGCGGGCGGCGGCGTCCGTGACGGAGCTGTACGGGCGGTAGCGGCGGTACGGGCGGTACCGGCGGGGGAGTTGAGGCGTCCTTTGCCCCCACCACAGGCGGGTCACCTGCCCGGCCGTGTCAGCGCAGCCAGTGGCGGCGGCCGATGCTGATCAGCCGCATCCGGCGCCTCGCCACCCGGGCCACCCGCTCCTCCTCGTCCGGGTCGTCCGGGTCCGCCTCCAGGAAGGCGCTGGCGGTCATCAGCATCTGGTCGACGTACAGCCCGGCGAGCATCAGCAGGTCGTCGTCGCTCCAGCCGTCGGACTCGGCCTGCTTGGCCAGTTCGGCGCGTACCTCGTCGGCGAACCGGTCCATCTGCTCCGCGATCGCGGCCCGGACCTTCTGCACACCGCCGTTGCGTTCACGGGCGATGAACCGGATGTGCGCCGGATACGCGCGCACGTGACGGGCGATCAGGGCGACGGCACGGTCTATGCGTTCGTCGCTGTCGCCGGCCGTGGACACCGTGCCGGAGATCATCGGGTGCAGGCTGCCCAGCGCCTCCTCGACCAGGGCGACACCGAGGTCCGCGGTCGAGTGGAAGTGCCGGTAGAACGCGGTCGGGGCGACGCCGACGGCACGGGTGACCTCGCGCAGCCCCAGGCTGCTGAGGCTCTGCTCCTCCAGCAGGCCCAACGCGGCGTCCAGGAACGCCTGTCGGGTCTTCTGCTTCTGGGCCTGCCGGACACCGGGACTGTGACTCATGCCATGCAGTAAACAACTGTTCTCCGTGCGGCGAAAGTCGCCCGACGCGTTAGACTTTCGAGTCAGTGGACAACTGTTACCACAAGCGTTCACCGAATCGTCACGAGAGGCGACTCATGCTGTTCCTCGTCGCAGCCCTCCTGCTGCTGGGCGTCGTGCTGGGCACCGTGGCCCACGCACCGCTCTCCTTCACCGTGGTGGCCGCCGTGGTCATCGGCGTCTGGCTGATGGTCTTCGCGATCCGCGAGCGCCACGGCCGCCGCCGCGAGACCTCGGGCTGAGAGACCTCGGGCCGAACCGACGTCCACATACCTGTCCAGGTACGCGCCGCCTGTCCAGGTGTGCGCTACCTCTCCAGGTGCGCGGCACCCGTTCACGTACATGCCACCCGTCCCCGTACGACTGCCTGCTGGGAGCAGACACATGGAACTCACCACCGCCGCCCCGCGGCGCCGGAGCGCCGCCCGTGACGCCGACGGTATGGCCGTCGCGTCCTTCATCCTCGGCCTGGTCGGCCTGCTCGCTCTGAACGTCGTCCTCGGCCCGGTCTCGATCGTCCTGGCCGCGACGGCTCTCCTCCGGGGCACCACCCGCCGCGGACGCGCCTTCCTGGGCCTCGGTCTCGGCGTCGCCGACCTGGTGGTCCTGGTCGTCTTCATGTCGGCGGACAACACCCTGTCCTGGAGTTTCTGAGCCCGGCCGGACCCGGCGCGGACGACGGGCCGGACGCAAACAGCCCCCGCCCGACCAGGCCGGCCGAGAGCGGGCCCTAGAATCGGGCTCACCATGGCATACCTCGACCACGCCGCGACCACCCCCATGCTTCCGGAGGCGGCCCTGGCAATGACCGCCCAGTTCGCCGTCACGGGCAACGCCTCCTCCCTGCACGCGGCCGGCCGCCGCGCCCGCCGTACGGTCGAGGAGTCCCGGGAGACCCTGGCGGAATCCCTGGGCGCCCGCCCCAGCGAGGTGGTCTTCACCTCCGGCGGCACCGAGGCCGACAACCTCGCCGTCAAGGGCCTGTACTGGTCCCGCCGCGACGCCGACCCGGCCCGCACCCGGGTCCTGGCCAGCCCCGTCGAACACCACGCCGTCCTCGACGCCGTCCACTGGCTCGGCGAGCACGAGGGCGCCACGGTCGAGTACCTCCCGGTCGACCGGTACGGCCGCGTCCACCCCGAGGCCCTGCGCGAGGCCATCGCCCGCAACCCCGGCGACGTCGCCCTCGCGACCGTCATGTGGGCGAACAACGAGATCGGCACGATCACGCCGGTTCGCGAACTCGCGGATGTGGCGGGGGAGTTCGAGATCCCGCTGCACGCGGACGCCGTCCAGGCCTTCGGCCAGGTCCCCGTCGACTTCGGGACCTCGGGACTCGCCGCGATGACTGTCTCGGGACACAAGATCGGTGGCCCGTACGGCATCGGGGCGCTGCTGCTCGGCCGCGAGTACAGCCCTGTGCCGGTCCTGCACGGCGGCGGCCAGGAGCGGCATGTGCGCTCCGGCACCCTGGACGTACCGGCCGTCGCCGCGTTCGCCGTGGCGGGCCGCACCGCCGCCGGACAGCGGGAGTGGTTCGAGCGCGAGATCGGCTCGCTGCGCGACGACCTGGTCGACGCGGTACGCGCGGCCGTGCCCGACGCGATCCTCGGCGGCGACCCGGCGGACGGGGGCCGCCTGCCCGCGAACGCCCACTTCACCTTCCCCGGCTGCGAGGGCGACTCCCTGCTCCTGCTGCTCGACGCGCAGGGCATCGAGTGCTCCACGGGCTCCGCGTGCACGGCGGGCGTGGCCCAGCCCAGCCATGTCCTCCTCGCCACCGGCACCGACCCGGACCTGGCCCGCGGCACCCTGCGCTTCTCCCTCGGCCACACGTCGACGGAGGCGGACGTGGAAGCGGTGGGCAAGGCGATCGGCCCGGCGGTGGAGAGGGCCAGGACGGCGGGACTGAGCTAGCGCTGGCCGCTCGCCCCCGTCACGCGCCGCGCTCGGCAGCCGGGGTGGCCTTCGGAGCCGCCGTCGCACCGGCACTGAGGGTCCCACTCGGGCTCGCACTCGGGCCGGCGGTCCGCTCGGCGTCCCGCTTCGCCGCCTCACGCACCAGCGGTATGTACCGGTCCCAGTCCCAGTGCGGCCCCGGATCGGTGTGGTCGGTGCCAGGCACCTCCACGTGCCCGATGGTGTGCTCGCGGTCGACGGAGATGTCGTACCGGGCACATATGCGCGCGGTGAGCCGGGCCGATGCCTCGTACATGGCGTCCGTGAAGTCCTCCGGCCGGTCGACGAAGCCCTCGTGCTCGATGCCGACGCTCCGCTCGTTGAACTCGCGGTTGCCCGCGTGGAAGGCCACGTCCAGCTCGCGGATCATCTGGGTGATGCGGCCGTCCTTGCCGACGATGTAGTGCGCGGCGGCGCCATGGCCGGGATCCTGGAAAACCTTCACCGCGCTCTTGAAACTGCCCTGCGTGACATGGATGATCACGCGGTCCACGCCGAAGTCGTCGGGCCGGTCCGCAAGTCGCCAGTTCGCCGAGGACGCCGCCACCCAGCGCGCGCCCCCGAAGTCGACCTCACCCTCCTTGCGCGGCTTCTCCACGCCCGGCGTACGCCACCACAGACGCCCCAGCTCGTCCCGGGCCAGCACGGCGGTGCCCACGGCGGCAGCGGCCCCGCCGATGAACAGCGCGCGGCGCGAGATGCCCCGGTCCGAGTCATTCGTCGTCTCCCCCATGTGATCGTCAACGGATACTCGCGGGCTCCGGTTCCCGGGGACCCGTACCCTTGAGGGGTTATGACTGAGACCTCACAGCGCCCCCGCCCCCTCCGCGTACTGGCCGCCATGTCCGGTGGCGTGGATTCCGCCGTCGCCGCCGCCCGTGCCGCGGAAGCCGGGCACGACGTGACCGGTGTGCATCTCGCCCTCTCGGCGAACCCGCAATCGTTCCGCACGGGCGCGCGTGGCTGTTGCACGATCGAGGATTCGCGCGACGCCCGCCGGGCCGCGGACGTCATCGGCATCCCGTTCTACGTATGGGATCTCGCCGAGCGCTTCCGCGAGGACGTGGTGGACGACTTCGTGGCCGAGTACGAGGCCGGGCGCACCCCGAACCCGTGTCTGCGCTGCAACGAGAAGATCAAGTTCGCGGCCCTGCTGGACAAGGCCCTCGCTCTCGGCTTCGACGCGGTCTGCACGGGCCACTACGCGAGGGTGCTGGTGAACGAGGACGGCACGCGCGAGCTGCACCGCGCGTCCGACATGGCGAAGGACCAGTCGTACGTGCTCGGGGTCCTGGACGACCGCCAGCTCGCCCACGCCCTGTTCCCTCTCGGCGACACGCTCACCACGAAGGACGAGATCCGCGCGGAGGCCGAGCGCCGGGGCCTGGCGGTCGCCAAGAAGCCGGACTCGCACGACATCTGCTTCATCGCGGACGGCGACACCCAGGGCTTCCTGTCGAAGCGTCTGGGCAAGGCGGAGGGCGACATCGTCGACGAGTCGGGCGCGGTGGTCGGCAGCCACGAGGGCGCGTACGGCTTCACGATCGGCCAGCGCAAGGGCCTGCGCATCGGCACACCGGCCGCCGACGGCAAGCCGCGCTACGTCCTGGACATCTCACCGGTGGACAACAGGGTGACGGTCGGCCCCGTCGCCGCCCTGGACGTCTCCGCCCTGACGGCCATCAAGCCCCGCTGGTGCGGCGCGGCCCCGACGGGCCCCGGCACGTACACGGCCCAGCTCCGCGCCCACGGCGGCGAGACGGAGGTCCGCGCGGAACTGGTGGACGGCACCCTGGAGGTCACCTTCACGGACCCGGTCCGCGGCGTGGCCCCCGGCCAGGCGATCGTCCTGTACGAGGACACCCGGGTGGTGGGCTCGGCGACGATCGCCACGACGAGGCGGGCGGCTGCCGCTGTCAACGTCGGCTGAGGTCCGGGCGCAGCCAAGTCCCCGCCTGAAAGCCTGCAAGGTCTCGGGCGAAGGCTTGAGCCGATCGCGTGGCGCCCGCCCGTCAGCACCCCGCCTCCCGTCAGCGATCGTCGCGCATCGACTGCAGACAGCCGGTCGCCGCGCGGAGGAAATTCTCACGCGCCACCTTGAAGGCTTTCCAGTCCGGGGTGCTCCCATGGTCCTTGTGCATCGCGGCCAACTGCGCGAGAACGGCGTGCCCCTCCTCTACCGGGCCGAGCCCCTCCACCTCGATCACGGTGAAGGCGCCTCGTGCCGCGGCATAGGCTTCATCGACCGCAGCCACCGCCGCACGCTCGTCGGCGTAGCGCCCGTCCACCCGATGCCACGCCACGTTGGATTCCGCATCAGCGGCCGTGAGGAAGGCGGCGTACGCATCACGTCGTGCAAGGTACAGCGTCACGTCATCCATGGTCACTCCTGGCGAGGTCATAGCGGATGCCGAACGCTACCCACTTGGACCCGGCTCCGGAGGCGTGACCGATCAGCAGCGCGTGCCGCTCGCCCCAGGGTTGTGATAGCGCACCGACTGATGCGGGGAGGGCAGAGGTCGGTTCAGCAGCCCACCGTCACTGGTCGGCGCACACGCGGCGTCCGGCGCGCACGCCGTCTGTGGCGCGCAGGTCTCGAACGACGGATTGCATTCGGGGAGGCACGTGGGCTGATCCGAGGTTGCCGTGTCCGGGAAGACGGTTTCGAGTTCGGCCCGCGCGGCACGCATCGCAACACCGCTGAAGATCTGTTCCAGCGGGCGCTCAAGCACGTTGCCCACGGTCATCCATCGCGAGAAGACACATGGCCAGACGTCGCCGTTCGGCGAGACCGCGAACTTCCCTCGGCCGCACATCCCGCACAGCCTGTGGATGCGCGGATCCGATCCATCGGCACCGCGTCCGAACGGGCGGATGCGGTCTGTACGCACATCCCGGATGCCGAGCTGGAGAAGATCATCACGTGCTTCGGTGCTCCGCTGCCTCTCCAGGACGCTGATCACGCTGCCGCGCATCGGGATCCCGTAAGCCCTGGCCTTCTTGACATTGGCGCGCGTCGTGCTGTGAGAGCCCCGCGCCTGTGTGACCTCATCATGGTCCTCGGCTTCGTCGCTGTAGTAGCTGAAGGCGAGTCGTACGCCGGGGAGCTGGAGTGCCTCCCACACCGCGGGCTTCACGTGAGTGAGGTTCGAGAAGACCTCGACCAGGATGCCGCGAGCCCGCGCGTGCCGGATCAGTTCGGGCAGTGCTGGGTGCAATGCCGGTTCCCCGCCGATGAACTGGACGTTGCGAACGGCCATGGCCTTGAGTTCGTCGAGAACCCGAAACCAGTCCGCATCGGTCATGTCACCGTGTGTTCCTTGCGGGGAGGATTCGGCGTAGCAGTGACGACACGAGAGATTGCACAGGCCCGTGATCTCCAGCCAGGCAAAGGTAGGCCGTAGAAGGAGTGCACCCATAGAGGTCTTCTTTCATGATCTGAGCGAGCCGCAGCCGGCTGTCGCTGCTTCGCGGTCATGAAGAGGACCGTAGGAACGGTCTGTTGTCGGCCGCTACCCAGGTTGCTCGCAGTTGCTTGACGAGTTGTCAAAGTTGCGCGAAGTTTCTCATATCAGGCAACTGAACCCGCGACACGCGGCGTTGACCTTGGGGAAGCTGGACGTAGCAGCTCCCGACGGAAGGCACGAGATCATGGCGCGACGACTGCGCTTCAACGGCACAGGTAGCGGGGATACCGGCTGCCCCGCCGTACACGAAGACCTGGACACGCGAGAAGTGATCGTGCACGGGCCTCCGCTCACCGACCCTGACGATCTCGCCCAGCTCCAGCATCTCGGGAAAGGCGAAGTGCCGATCGTCGTCCCGCGCGAGCTCATCGTGGACTGGGGGCCGAAGGACGTGACACGCGCAGCGAAGACCGTCGACTTCGAAGCACTCAACAGGCTGTTCGAGACCTTCGAGCATTCCGCGTGGCGAATGGAGACGAGGGGCCGCTACGCGTCCGATGAAGTCACCGACACCTACGCGCAGTTCGTCGGTACGGGCGCTGTCGAGTGGGACATGGACTCGTGGTACTGCACCACGATCCGTAAGCAGATCGCAGCCGGAAAGTCCGTCGGCCGCGTACGCGTCGTCGACAACCCGCCGACCCTCGGTCAGCGGTACCTCATGGCCAACGCGGAGCGTAACGCCGCCCTGGGCGAGAACATGCGCAACCTGTGGCGCGAAGACGCCGAAGAGCTACACCTCGGGCACGCGGACTTCTGGATCCTGGACAGCCGTCTCGTCGTGCTCATCAACTTCGACGACGCCGACAACATCGTGAACATCGAGCTGATCACGGAGCCGGCCGAAGTCGTCCGGTACTGCATGCTGCGTGACGCGGCGCTGCATCACGCCATCCCATACGAAAGCTTCGCGACGCTCATGCCCGCGAAGGAGTAGAAGCAGGTGTGCACCGGTGAGTACGGACTATCAAAGGGCACGCGAGGCGTTCGGCGCACGACTTCGGGAACTCCGGCTCTCGTGCCCCGATGGACGGCTCACCGGTACGCAACTGGCTGAGCGACTTGGCGCCGGATGGACCAAGGTCAAGGTCAGCAAACTGGAAAACGGCAAGCAGACCATCACGACCGAAGAACTACAGCGGTGGGCGGTGGCATGCGGGCAGGGCGACCTGTACGACGGACTGCTCGCACAGCTCCGCGGCTTCAGGTCGCACATCCGGTCGTGGCGCAGGCAACTCGCCAGAGGACATCGCCCGGTGCAGCAGACCTTCGCTGCCGAGTATCAGCGCTCCACCGTGGTGCACGGCTTCGAGAGCGTCACCGTGCCGGGCATCCTGCAAACCGCCGACTACGCCCGCTCGGTCTTTACACGGTACGCAGAACTTCAGCGCTCCCCAAGGGACACCGAGGAAGCAGTACGTGCCCGGATGCAGCGGCAGGACGTGCTCCACGACCCGCACAAACAGTTCAAGATCCTGGTCGGCGAGACGGCGCTCCGCTCTCTGATCTGCGCTCCGTCAGTGCTCGCCGTCCAACTGGACCGCCTCTCACGCCTGATCGGCATGGACACCATCGAACTCGGCGTCATCCCGATGGCCGCCCCGCTGAGAATCCCACCGACCGGCGGCTTCTGGATTCATGACGAGCGCCTGGTCACCGTCGAAGTCTGGCACGCGGACCTGTGGGTCGACGACAGGGACTCCATCGCCACCTATCTGCGTACGTGGCACACACTGCGGAACTCCGCGGTGTACGGGGCGGACGCGCAGAACCTGATCAATGCGGCGTGGCGGGCGTTGAGCAGGGCGTAGGCGGCACGGTGGCCGTCTTTATCCCGAGTATCAGGGACAGGAGAGTGCCCTGGCCCGTCGCCAGGACCTCGGCCGGGCTGTCGCTCTCGCGGAGGGCGACGCCGTTCGAGGTCGAGGCGACCTCGACGCAGTTGTTGCCGCCGTCGCCGGAGAAGGACGACTTGAGCCATTTCATTTCGGGCAAGTTGCGCACCTTTTCACATGTCCTTGGTGACCTGGTGGATGAACTCCACCGACTGGACTGCAGTCAACGTGGCTTGCTCGACCAGGTCCAGCCGCAAGCGGAAGTTCTCCAACTGGGTAGGTGAGTCGAAGAACAGCGCTCCCGCCGGCGAATCCATCTGCACTGTGTCCAGGTGCGGATCGGCACCGACTGCGTACAGGAGCGAGTCCCCCGCCAGGGGAAAGCCGCCGTTGGTGAACGGGATCACCAACAGGGTCACGTTGTCGCGCTCGTTCTGCTCCAGCAAGTGCTGCAACTGCGCGCGAGCGACATCCCTGCTGCCGAACTGCATCCGCAGAGCGGCTTCGTGAATGATCCCCGTGTACGGAACCGGGGTCTCGCGAGTGAGTACGGCCTGCCGGGCCAGCCGATGAGCGACGCGAAGCTCCACCTCCAGCCGGGGCAGCTTGGGCACAACCAGGTCGAAGATCGCCCTTGCGTGATCCTCCGTATGGAAAAGGCCGGGCAGATGAGAGGTCTGCACGGTGCGGAGTCGCACGGCGTAGTGCTCGATCTCGGAGATGTCCAAGTGGCCGGGCGGGACCTTGCCCCGGTACTCGTCCCACCAGCCCGGCTTGCGGCCGCCCGTCATCGAAACCAGCGTTTCGACCAGCGCCTCATCGTTGCATTCGTAGATGCTGGCCAGTCGTCGCAGCCGCTCTTCCCCGATGCCGTAGCGACCGGCCTCGATGTTCGAGATGTTCGTGCGGTCGGTGCCCAGAGCTCCGGCTGCCTGTGGCGCGGACATGCCCGCACCCTCGCGCAGGCGCCGCAACTCCAGCCCGAAGCGGCGCTGCCTGATGGTTGGGGGGCTGTTTGCTGCCATAAGGACTCTCCTTGCTCGCGCACAGTGTGCCGACCCTGCTGAGTCCGGTCCACTCACGGCAATTATTAACCCGTTCTGATTAAGGCTATGGCACGGGTTAAATGCGTGGTCTACGGTTTAACCCGTGCCACTCGGTTCCGTCACATACGGAAGTACACCGCGCCAGGCCTGCCAACCCGGGACGGCAGGTGTAGCGCGGCAGAGACACCAGTAGCGGCTACCGAACAACCTCGGGCACGCATCCACGTAACCCTTCGCCATTGCGCGACTCAGGAGATGCCACGTGAGTACGGACCACGACACGAACCGGATTCCGACCGATCGACTTGGACCACCCCCCACCCCCGACTACCTCCTCCCCACCCTCGACCCCCTGACCGGTCTCCCAGACCCCCCACCCCTCCCCTTCACGGCCCCCTGGCACTACGAAGTCCACTTCCCCTGCGACCCCCGGGGCCCCGGCATCGTCCGCCTGGCACTGCGCGCCGTCCTGAACGCCCACGGTCTTCACGAACTCAACGACCGGGCCGAGCTGTTGACGTCGGAGCTGGCCACCAACTCCGTACGGCACACGAAGGGCCCTGCCTCCGTACGGCTCCAGTGGCTGCACCCCGTACTGCGGGTCAGCGTCTGGGACATGAGCCCGGACCTGCCGACGCTGCCCGGACCGTTGGGCGCGACACCCGCCTTGCTCGGGGTCCACGCGGACGGCGGCCGAGGTCTGCTGATCCTGGGCATGGTCGCCGACCGGTGGGGCGGCTGTGCCATAGGGGACGCACCGATGGGCCCGGGCGGCAAAACCCTCTGGTTCGAACTGAACCTACCCACCCCGACACCGCCGAACGGCACCCCGACACCGGCGCTGGCGGCCTGACGTGCCTGGGCGATCCGGAGCGCGAGCTGCCCCCGGCCCCGGCCCCGGACGCCCTTCCCGCGCAGGGTGTCCGATCAGGTCGACCCTCCACTGCCGACGCTGACATATAGAGTCGTAACACCCTGAAAGCGAAGGAGAGTCCGGTGATCTCGGCAGGAGATGGCGCGGCACTGCCGCCCGAAGAACCGCAGCCCATCCAGGCCCATGTCACGGTCTCGGGCACGATGGCCGGCATTCTCCGTGATCTCGCCGCTCTCGACGGGCGCACCCCCGAGGCACTGGCGATCGAATGGGCGGCGGGAAAACTGGTGATTCCCGAGGGAACCGTCGGTGAGGCCGTCGATGACTGGGGGCTCTTCGACGGACCAACCGATCTCGCGAGTCACGTGCACGAACATCTGCGGGGCGGAAGCGCCGCGTGACAGGACCCGTCACCCTCGCGGTGGCCGACACCAGCGTTCTGCTCGCCGCCTTCAACCGCCGCGACGACCGGCACCGGGACGGAGTCGACGCGCTCGGCCTGGCGAGGATTCTCGTCCTGTCTCCGCTCGTCCTTGCCGAACTCGACTACCTCCTTCATCAGCAGGCTTCGGAGAAGGAGGCGGTAGAGGTGATCTCACGCCTACGGGCCCTCGCCGCCACGGGATACGCGCGGATCCCCGTCGTGGACGCGCAACTCCTCGGCGAAGCGGAGAAGATTCAGCGCCAGTACCTGGGACAGGCGATCGGCCTGACCGACGCGGTCAACGCGTGTCTGGCCTGGCGGCTCCGGCATCCGATGGTCCTGTCCTTCGACAACCACTACAGGGTCATCGCTCCACGACGGTCGAGCGAGCCACCACTCGACGTACGGCCGTAGGCGTGCAGTCCTGATCTGTTCGGTGGGGACGGCGACCGGCCAGTGGCCGTATCGCCGTGTGCATCAGGTGCTGCCCTCGGTGGCCGCTCCGAAGCCATCGTCCGGGGCGTCGGGGGCCGGAGGTACGCACTCGTGTGCGCTGGTCCAGATGCCGGCCGACTCCAGGAGTGGTTCAGGCGTGCCCGCAGTGCGGAAAGTGAAGGTGACTCCGACCGGATCGGTGCTCAGCGCTGTCTGGCCCGGAGGTTGGTTGAGGGTGACCTGCTGCCAACGGCACCCGGCCGCTTCGAGCGCCGAGGTCATCTGCCGGTGGGTCAGGGGACCTGGATGGGAGTCGACTCCCCCCGATCGGGGGTGCGGGAGACCGATCGTGTCGCGCCAGGTCCGGACGCGGATCGAGGTGATGAGGCGGCAGCGGCAGACGCAGAGTTCGACGTCGCCGTACGAGAACAGGTGCGGCCAGCGGCGTCGTCCGCTGACGCGGCCGATGTCCCAGGGCGCCCCCAGCTTCGCCGCGATGTCGGTGAGGGACGCGTGACAACGCAGCGGGCCGACCGCTCCGGTTGAGCCGAACACGGCAAGGGCATGGGGTGCGGTCACGCGGTGGAGCATGCCGGCGGTTCCGATGGAGCGCCCCTGATATTTCAGGCCTCACGTCCAGGTGATCCGGAATGCGGCCGTCCGCACACCCCGACAACCCAGTGCGTAATGGCGGATTCCGCCCCCTCCGCTCATGCGATCGCCGCTCTACGTTAGGCACATCAGGGCACTTTCCTCTACGGAAGGTACGGCCATGAGTGATGCGCTGAAAGACCCGATCCACGCCTCCGGTCAGCTGCCTCGGGTGGCGGTGATCTGGAACTCGGATCGCTATGAACTCACCACCAAGGGCAACTGGGTGGACCTGCCCGGGGCAGTGATCCCCGCCCAGGTCGGCCAGGGCACCCCGAGCCTCGGCGGCCTCTTCGTGGCCACCTTCACGGCCGAGACGCTGATCGGCGGACAGCCCAGCACAGGCAGCCTCGACATCACCTTCGGCGGCCAGGACGGCCACCCGCAGAGCAACAACCACCGGTACGCCACCGCGCAGAGCTCCGAGGAGTGGGGCAGCCTCACCACCATCCGGGCCTTCGAGTACCCGCCCGAGGCCACCGTCCGGGACGCCACCATCAAGGTGAAGGTCCACCTGGGGTCCGGCACCGTGTTCGGCTTCCAGAACTGGCTGCTGAAGGTCGAGCGCTACCCGTACGAGGGCGGCGGCTTCTGAGCCGTCGGGCCGGGAGAGGCGAACATGCCTCTCTTCACGCAGGAGCCGGCACCCCCGCCGCGAATCCTCGCGGCGGGGGTGCCGGTCGAGTCAGTCGAAGAGGGCGATGACTCCAATCACCCAGATCGCGATGAACGCAAGGACCGCCACCAGGCACCCCGCCCCCGCCAGGTAGCCGGCGAAGTCGCTGCGGCCGCTGTTCTCGTCCTCCTCGGACGGCACCGTGTCCCAGTCGACGGGGCGCCCCGTGGCTGCGGAGCAAGCGGCGCGTACCGCCGACAGTTGCTCCTTGCCTGCTCCTTGGCGAAGGCTGTCGGGGCGAGTGACTCACCGCCCCGCCAGGCAAGGGCCCGCATGCGCCGCTGAGCCGAGTGGTACCTCGCCTCGAAGGCGGAGGTCTCGGCCGCGTCCCTGTCCTGTTCGAGGTACATCCAGCGGCCCGCCTCCGCCGGCTCTCCGTACAGGCGGTACGCCTCGGCCAGGCGCCGACAAGAGTCCGTCACGGAGCGGGGGCGCCGGTGGTGTCAGCCCGTTGCCACCGTCTCCACCTCGTAGAAGCAGAAGTGGTCCTTGATCTCCGCCACCTCCGGCTTCGGGTCCGGGTACGCCCAGACCAGGTCCGGGGCGTCCGGGAGCGACCAGTAGGACGCGTCTCCCTTGAACGGGCAGTGGGTGGAGGTGTCCGACGGTGTCAGCAGGTCTACGTGGACGTCCTCCGGCGGGAGGTAGTAGCGCGGCGGGAGACCCGTCTCGCGGAGCACCAGCGGGCGGGTGCTGTCGGCGAGCACCTGGCCGTTGTGGACCGCCCGGACGCGCTCGGTGCCCTGCTCGACGGTGATGCGATGGCCCTTGGTCACGGTTCGACTCCTCGGTAGAGGTCGCGCGGAGGTGGCAGACGCTAGGTCGCGTTCGGCCGCGTTCGGACACGTTCTTGATGAGTACAGCGTGCGGCGTCGCCGCGTTCTTCCCTCCCCGGACAACTCCCCGGACGCCTCTCCGGATGTGCTTCCCGGACGCCTCCCCGGACGCCGAGGCCGACCCGTAAATTGAGCGCATGAACATCTGTGTCTTCCTCTCCGCCGCCGAGCTCGACGAGCGCTACACCCGGCCCGCCCGCGAGTTCGCCGAACTGCTCGGCAAGGGCGGGCACACGCTCGTGTGGGGCGGCAGCGACGTCGGGCTCATGAAGGTCGTCGCCGACGGCGTGCAGGAGGCGGGCGGGCGGCTCGTGGGCGTCTCCGTGGAGTTCCTGTCGGCGAAGGCGCGCGCCGGCGCCGACGAGATGCTCGTCGCGCGGGACCTCGCGGAGCGAAAGGCGCTGCTTCTTGAGAATGCCGACGCCGTCGTCATCATGGTCGGCGGGACCGGCACCCTCGACGAGGCCACCGAGATCCTGGAGCTGAAGAAGCACGGGCACACCGACAAGCCGGTCGTCCTGCTCAACACCGCCGGCTTCTACGACGGCCTGAAGGAGCAGTTCCTGCGTATGGAGGCCGAGGGATTCCTGCCCGTACCGCTCACCGATCTGGTGTTCTTCGCGGAGGAGGCCGTGGGAGCGCTCGCCTACCTGGAGGAGAGCCGCGGCACGCAGTGAGCGCGCGTGCTGCGAGCATGGCGGGCATGGCTACTCATGTGATCACCGGAGCCGGCTCCGGCATCGGCGCGGCCGTCGCCCGCCGCCTCCACGCGCGCGGGGACGACCTCGTGCTCCACGCGCGCGACGCGGGCCGCGCGAAGGAGCTGGCGGCCGAGTTCCCCGGCGCCCGGACCCTCGTCGGCGACCTCGCGGACCCGGACCGGCTGTCCTGGGCGTTCTCGCACCAGACGCTGCCCGACCGGGTGGACTCGCTCCTGCACATCGCGGGCGTCATCGACCTCGGCAGGGTCGGCGACCTGACCCCGAAGACCTGGCGCCATCAACTCGACGTCAATCTGATCTCGCCCGCCGAGCTGACCCGCCACTTCCTGCCCCAACTGCGGCTCGCGCACGGGCATGTGGTCTTCGTGAACTCCGGTTCCGGGCTCAACGCCTACGCCGACTGGTCCGCGTACGCCGCCTCCAAGCACGGGCTGAAGGCCCTCGCCGACTCGCTGCGGCACGAGGAGCACCCGAACGGGGTCCGGGTCACCTCCGTCTATCCGGGGCGCACCGCCAGCGCCATGCAGGCCAAGGTCCACCAGCAGGAGGGCAAGGAGTACGACCCCTCGAAGTGGATCGACCCCGAGTCCGTCGCCACGACCATCGTGATGGCACTCGACCTGCCGAAGGACGCCGAGGTCAACGACCTGACGGTACGCCCCGGCCGCTGACCAAAGCCGAACCCGGACCCGGAGCCGAAACTGGACCTGGACCCGAACCCGGACCCGGACCCGAACCGGGATCCGGACCCGGACTCGGACCAGAGCTCGGCCCCGCGCGCTCCCTCCCGTGGGCGCCGGGCCCCCACCGGTTCCGTAGGCTTCCCGGGTGAGCGAAAACAGCGAGTTCAGGCCCGGCCCCGCCACCGGCATCGGGTCGATGCCGGGCGGGGACGCCCGGGAGACCGCCAAGAGCGTGGCCGGGACCTTCGAGGGCCCCGGGACGGGCATGCCGTACCTGGCGGAACTGCCCGCCCGCGGCCCCGGCGCGGACATGATCGGCCGGACCGCCGGAATGCTTTCCGAGCTGTACGCGCGCGTGGAGCCCAGCGGCTGGCGGCTCGGGGACCGGCCGGGCCGCGACACCAAGCGGGCCAGATCCTGGCTCGGTGAAGACCTCGACGCCCTGGAGGAGTTCACCCAGGGCTACGAGGGTCCGCTGAAGGTGCAGGCCGTCGGCCCCTGGACGCTCGCGGCGGCCCTGGAACTGCACAACGGCGAGGTGGCGCTCTCCGACCCCGGGGCCTGCCGGGACCTCGCGGGATCGCTCGCCGAGGGCCTGCGCGAGCACCTCGCCGAGGTACGGCGCCGTATCCCCGGCGCCGAGATCGTCCTGCAGCTCGACGAACCCTCGCTCATCGCCGTCCTGCGCGGGCACGTGCGGTCCGCGAGCGGGTACCGCACCCACCGGGCCGTCGACCGGCAGCTCGTCGAGGCCACCCTGCGCGATGTGATCGGTGTGCAGGAGGGCGGGCCCGCCGTCGTGCACTCGTGCGCCCCCGACGTACCGTTCGCGCTGCTGCGCAGGGCCGGAGCCACCGCCGTCTCCTTCGACTTCGCGCTCCTCACCGAGCGTGACGACGACGTCATCGGGGAAGCCGTGGAAGCGGGGACCCGGCTCTTCGCCGGTGTCGTGGCGGGCACGGACGGTCCGTTGTCAGACCCTGCCGGTAGCGTCATGGGTGTCAGGACGCTGTGGCGCAGGCTGGGGCTGAGTCCGGGGCTTCTCACGGACGCGGTCACACTCACCCCGTCGTGCGGACTCGCGGGCGCCTCCCCCGAGTACGCGCGCAGGGCGCTCGCCCACTGCGTCCGGGCGGCAAGATCACTCGCGGACAACCCAGAGTAGTCACAGTAACGGGAGGACGACACGGTGGCCGGCGACAAGGACGCACAGACCGCCTCGACCGAGGCCGAGGCCGAAGCCAGAGTCGGGGCCGAGGCCGGGGCCGCGGCTGCGGGGCCCGCGCCCAGCGAGGCACGGGAGAAGCACGCGCAGCTCGCTGAGCAGATCGAGGAGCACCGCTTCCGGTACTACGTGAAGGACGCGCCGGTCGTCAGCGACGCGGACTTCGACAAGCTCCTGCGCTCCCTGGAGGCCCTGGAGGACGAGTATCCCGAGCTGCGCACCCCGGACTCGCCGACCCAGAAGGTCGCGGGGGCGTACGCGACGGAGTTCACGGCAGTCCAGCACGCCGAGCGCATGCTCTCCCTGGACAACGCCTTCGACGACGAGGAGCTGGCCGCCTGGGCGGAGCGCATCGCCAAGGAGGTCGGCACGTCCGCCCACCACTTCCTGTGCGAGCTGAAGGTCGACGGCCTCGCGGTCAACCTCACGTACGAGCACGGGCGTCTCACGCGCGCGGCGACCCGCGGCGACGGCCGCACGGGCGAGGACATCACGCCCAACGTCCGTACGATCGCGGAGATCCCGGACCGCCTCCGGGGCGAGCGCATCCCCGACCTCGTGGAGATCCGCGGCGAGGTCTACTTCCCGATGGAGAAGTTCGAGGAGCTCAACGCCCGCCTGGTGGAGGCCGGCGACAAGCCGTTCGCCAACCCGCGCAACGCGGCGGCGGGTTCACTGCGCCAGAAGGACCCCCGCGTCACGGCCACCCGCCCGCTGCACATGGTGGTGCACGGCATCGGCGCGCGCGAGGGCTTCGACATCGACTGCCTCTCGCACGCGTACGAGCTGCTGCGCGAGTGGGGCCTGCCGACGACCCGCTACGGCAAGGTCGTCGAAGACCTCGACGGCGTCCGGGAGTTCATCGCCTTCTACGGAGAGAACCGCCACTCCGTGGAGCACGAGATCGACGGCGTCGTCGTCAAGCTCGACGAGATCCCCCTCCAGGGCCGCCTCGGCTCGACCTCCCGCGCCCCGCGCTGGGCGATCGCGTGGAAGTACGCGCCGGAGGAGGTCAACACCAAGCTGGTCAACATCCGGGTCGGCGTCGGCCGTACCGGCCGTGTCACTCCGTACGCGCAGGTGGAACCCGTCACGGTGGCCGGTTCCGAGGTCGAGTTCGCGACCCTGCACAACCAGGACGTGGTCAAGGCCAAGGGCGTCCTCATCGGCGACACGGTGGTGCTGCGCAAGGCCGGTGACGTCATCCCCGAGATCCTCGGACCGGTCGTCGACCTGCGCGACGGCAGCGAGCGGGAGTTCGAGATGCCCGCCCAGTGCCCCGAGTGCGGCACCCCGCTGGCGCCGGCCAAGGAGGGGGACATCGACCTGCGCTGCCCCAACGGCCGCACCTGCCCGGCCCAACTGCGCGAGCGGCTCTTCTACCTCGGCGGCCGCAAGTCCCTGGACATCGAGAACTTCGGTTACGTGGCCGCCGCCGCGCTCACCAAGCCGCTGGAGCCCTCGCAGCCGCCCCTGGGGGACGAGGGCGACCTCTTCGACCTCACCATCGAGCAACTCCTGCCCATCAGGGCGTACGTCCTCGACCAGGACAGCGGACTGCCCAAGCGGGACCCGGAGACCGGCGAGGAGAAGATCGCCACGGTCTTCGCCAACCAGGAGGGCGCGCCCAGGAAGAACGCCCTCGCGATGCTGGAGAACATCGCCGCGGCCAAGGAGCGCCCGCTGGCCCGCGTCCTCACCGGCCTGTCCATCCGGCACGTGGGTCCGGTCGCGGCCGAGGCGCTGGCCCGCGAATTCCGGTCCATCGACCGGATTCAGGCGGCGACCGAGGAGGAGTTGCAGGCGGTCGACGGCGTCGGAGGCATCGTCGCGGCCTCGCTCAAGGAATGGTTCGCGGTCGACTGGCACCAGGAGATCCTCCGCAAGTGGAAGGCCGCCGGCGTCCGCACGGAGGAGGAGGGCTCCGGCGAGGACGAGGGACCCCGCCCGCTCGCGGGACTGACCGTCGTGGTCACCGGCACGCTGGAACGTCACACACGCGACGGAGCGAAAGAGGCACTCCAGAGCCGTGGGGCGAAAGTGACCGGTTCTGTTTCGAAGAAGACGGCTTTCGTTGTCGTAGGTGACAATCCTGGATCGAAGTACGACAAGGCCATGCAGCTCAAAGTGCCGGTTCTGAACGAGGACGGTTTCGCCGTTCTGCTCGAACAGGGACCGGAGGCAGCGGCGGAAGCGGCACTTCCGATCGAGGGGTAGCGGTTGAAGACCACCCGTTCGGCGCATACCAGATGCAGAGGGGCGGCCGTGTCGCATTCGGGCAACCGTAGACGACCGCTGCCCTTGGGAGCCTTCTGCGGCCTACTGTTGAGGTCTGCGCCTGCCGTGCCCAGCTGCGGTTGGCGCACCCCCTTGCTCTTCAGGAGCCGGGGGAAGGGTTTTTCAGACGCGGAGCCGTTGAGGGACTGATCGTGCGTCGGGCCGCGTGGCGTGGGCACCGCCGGCCGTGAGAGGGACGGGAATGGAACCGACCGAGAGCGCCGCCCCGGACTCACGGCTGCGCCCACGCTGGATGACCGGCGTGCGGCGATGGGGGCACCCCTTGCTGGAGCGAAGCCGGGAGTTCGGGGCGGGCCTCGGCGTCACCAGGCCCGCGGAGCGATCCGGCGTGCAGGGGTACGCCACCGGACAGCACGCCGGCACGGACGGGCACGGCTCGGGCCGGTTCACCGCCGTCCCCGGCTCCCACTCCCAGGCACCCGGCCAGGAGACCGACCGGCAACTGACCGGGCCCGCGCTGCCCACGGTCGTCGTCGTGGCCGCCGCGGCCGTGCTGGGCGCCGGTTTCTACCGAGCCTTCACCGGCCATCACGCGCTCTTCCCGTCCGGGTCGGCGGGCTGGGCGCTGGCCGTCCTGGTCGGCGTCATCGTCGGCCATCTGGTCGCCCTCGGCCGGTCCCGCTGGTGGGGCGGCACGGGCTCCGGAGCGGCCCTCACCCTCGCCGTCCTGCTGCTCCACGGCTGGGTGCCGGCCGGAATGGTCAGCCTCACCGTCGTCGTGCTCGTCGGCATAGCCCGCCGGCACCGCTGGCGCCAGGGCATCCTGCACGGCGCGGTGGACATCCTCGGCCTCGGCGCCGGGGCGCTGGTACTGGCCGCGTTCGGCCGGGTGCCGTCCGTCGAGGCGCCCTGGAAACCGGAGACATGGACCGTTTTCACCGTGCCTCAGGTGGTGTTGGCGGCCGGGGCGTATCTCGTAGTGAGCCGCGCGCTGCTCTGGTACCTCCACGCGCCGCGCACGCCGGGACTGCCGACCGTCGCCCGCACGGCCTTGGTCAGGCAGGGGCTCGTGGCCGTCGCGCTGCTCGGTATCGCTCCGCTGATCTGTGTGGTCGCCGTCGCCCTCCCCGCGCTCCTGCCGCTCTTCGCCGTGCCCCTCATCGCTCTCGACTCCACGCTCTGGATAGCGCGGGCCCGGGCCGAGGAGCAACTGCGTGATCCCCTCACGGGACTGCCCAACCGGCAGTGGCTGCTCGAACGGACCTGGCGGGCGCTGGACGACGCCGAGCGAATCGGTGCGCGTTCCGCTCTGATGCTGATCGACCTGGACCGCTTCAGGTCGGTGAACGACACGCTCGGACATCTCGCCGGGGACCGGCTGCTGTTGCAGATAGCGGACCGGCTGCGGGTCGCTCTGCCGCGCGGGGCGGAGGCCGCGCGGCTGGGCGGGGACGAGTTCGCCGTGCTGCTGCCCATCGCCGACTCGACGACGTCGGCGACGCGGGTCGCCCGCGGCCTCGTGACCGCGCTCGGGTCGCCGCTCGACCTCGACGGGCTGACGCTCGTGCTGGAGGCCAGCGCCGGGCTCGCCGTCTTCCCCGACCACGCGCTGGACGCGGAGGGGCTGCTGCGGCGGGCGGACGTCGCGATGTACCAGGCGAAGCGGGACCGTACGGGGGTGGAGGTCTACGAGTCCAAGCGGGACTCCAACACCCCCGACCGGCTCGGGCTGCTGGGCGATCTGCGGCGGGCGCTCGACGCGGGGGACGTCGAGCTGCACTACCAGCCGAAGGTGCGCTTCGACGGGCAGGTCGCCGGCCTTGAGGCGCTCGTACGGTGGGTGCATCCCGAGCGCGGGAAGGTGCCGCCGGACGAGTTCATAGCCATCGCCGAGTCGTCCGGTCTGATGCCGCATCTGACCGAGTACGTACTGGAGGCGGCGCTCGCGCAGGTGGCGCGCTGGCGTGCCCAGGGGCTTCGGGTGCCGGTCGCCGTGAACGTGTCGCCCCGGGACGTGCACACTCCAGGCTTCGCGGGATCGGTGGCCGCGCGGCTCGCCCGGCACGGGGTACCCGCGGGGGCGCTGCAGCTGGAGATAACGGAACACGTCCTGCTGGAGGACCCGCAGCGGGCCGCCGACACCCTCGCCGCGCTGACCGCGCACGGCGTGAAGATGTCCCTCGACGACTTCGGGACCGGGTACTCGTCGCTGGTGCATCTGCGGCGGCTGCCGGTGAGCGAGCTGAAGATCGACCGCTCGTTCGTGGCGCGGCTCGCGGTGGACACGGAGGACGCCGAGATCGTGCGCTGCACGGTGGATCTCGCGCATTCGCTCGGGCTGCTCGTCGTCGCGGAGGGCGTCGAGGACGACGAGACGTGGGAGCGGTTGCGGGATCTGGGGTGCGACGCGGTTCAGGGCTGGCTGGTGGCCGCGGCGATGCCTCCGGAGGAGGCCACGGCGTGGTTGCTGGCGCGCGGGTCGCGGGGGTGGCAGCGGCCCGCCGCCGCGTTGCCCGCGGCGGCGGCGGACGAATAAGGATTCTTTCCCACCCGCACGGCCCGAGGCGGGCACCTCGACGGGTGGGCGTTTCCCGTGCGGGCTTCGTGCCGTCGGCGCCCGTCCGTTCGCGTCCGCCCGTTCGCCTTCGGCCGGGCGGCGGGGAAACCGATGTACGGGGATCTGGTCGCGCCCCATAGGATTGGGCCACACCACACGCACTCACCCCTGAGGATCGCTGCATGCCTGGCATCACGCGCGAGGAGGTCGCCCACCTCGCCCGACTGGCGCGTCTGGAGCTGAAGGGCGAAGAGCTCGACCACTTCGCCGGTCAGCTCGACGACATCATCGGCGCGGTCGCCCGCGTCAGCGAGGTCGCCGACCAAGACGTACCGCCGACCTCCCACCCGCTGCCGCTGACGAACGTCATGCGCGCGGACGAGGTCCGTCCGTCGCTCACCCCCGAGCAGGCGCTCTCCGGCGCCCCGGCCCAGGAACAGCAGCGTTTCAAGGTGCCGCAGATCCTGGGGGAGGACTAATCACCATGACGGACAGCAACGTCAACATCATCAAGCTCACCGCCGCCGAGATCGCCGCCGCGATCGCCGCCGGCGAGCTCACCGCCGTCGAGGTCACCGAGGCCCACCTCGCGCGCATCGGCGCCGTCGACGAGAAGGTGCACGCCTTCCTGCACGTCGACCGGGAAGGGGCGCTCGCCCAGGCCCGCGCGGTCGACGAGAAGCGGGCCCGGGGCGAGAAGCTCGGCCCGCTGGCCGGCGTACCGCTCGCCCTCAAGGACATCTTCACCACCAAGGGCATCCCGACCACCGTCGGTTCGAAGATGCTGGAGGGCTGGATCCCGCCCTACGACGCCACGGTCACCGCGCGGCTCAAGGCGGCCGACGTCGTCATCCTCGGCAAGACCAACATGGACGAGTTCGCCATGGGGTCCTCCACCGAGAACAGCGCGTACGGGCCGACCGGCAACCCGTGGGACCTGTCGCGCATCCCCGGCGGCTCCGGCGGCGGTTCGTCCGCGGCCCTCGCCTCCTACCAGGCGCCCCTCGCGATCGGCACCGACACCGGCGGCTCCATCCGCCAGCCCGCCTCCGTCACCGGCACGGTCGGCGTGAAGCCCACGTACGGCGGGGTGTCCCGGTACGGCATGGTGGCCTTCAGCAGCAGCCTCGACCAGGGTGGGCCCTGCGCCCGTACCGTTCTGGACGCGGCCCTCCTGCACGAGGTCATCGCCGGACACGACCCGCTCGACTCGACCTCCATCGACGAGCCGGTCCCGGCCGTCGTCGAGGCCGCCCGCAACGGCAGCGTGGACGGGATGCGCGTCGGCGTCGTCAAGCAGTTCCGCGGCGAGGGCTACCAGGCCGGTGTCGTGCAGCGCTTCGACGAGTCGGTCGCGCTCCTCAAGGAACTGGGCGCCGAGATCGTCGAGCTGGACTGCCCGTCCTTCGACCTGGCCCTGTCGGCGTACTACCTCATCGCCCCGTCCGAGTGTTCGAGCAACCTCGCCCGCTTCGACGGCCTGCGCTACGGCCTGCGCATCGGCGACGACGGCACGCACTCCGCCGAGGAGGTCACCGCCCTCACCCGCGAGGCGGGCTTCGGCGACGAGGTCAAGCGCCGCATCATGCTCGGCACGTACGCGCTCAGCTCCGGCTACTACGACGCGTACTACGGCAGCGCCCAGAAGGTCCGTACGCTCATCACGCGGGACTTCGAGAAGGCGTTCGAGCAGGTCGACGTGATCGTCTCGCCGACGACGCCGACCACCGCCTTCCCGATCGGCGAGCGCGCCGACGACCCGATGGCGATGTACCTCGCGGACCTGTGCACCATCCCGACCAACCTCGCGGGCAACGCCGCGATGTCGCTGCCCTGCGGCCTCGCACCCGAGGACAACCTGCCCGTCGGCCTCCAGATCATCGCGCCGGCCCTCAAGGACGACCGCCTGTACAAGGTGGGAGCCGCCGTCGAGGCCGCGTTCGTGGAACGCTGGGGTCACCCGTTGATCGAGGAGGCTCCGTCGCTGTGACCGCCATGGCCAAGAAGGCAAAGAACTTCAAGAAGTCGAAGACCGGTCTGTACGTGTCGCTCGGCAGTACCGCGTTCGGCGCGATCAGCGTCGCCAAGCAGATCAAGCTGGCCCGCAGTGACGGGGACACGCTGAGGCTGATCGACGCGACCGTATCCGCCGCCGCCATCGTCACCGGCCTCGCCATCCTCTACCGGGAGCTCAAGCGCCTGGGCGACGAAGACGTCCTGCTGGGCTGAGGGGAAAGTTTCACCGTGACTGTCACGAATGACCTGGTGTCGTACGAGGACGCGCTGGCGTCGTACGACCCCGTCATGGGCCTCGAAGTCCATGTCGAACTCGGCACCAAGACCAAGATGTTCTGCGGCTGTTCCACCGAGCTGGGCGCCGAGCCCAACTCGCAGGCCTGCCCGACCTGTCTGGGCATGCCGGGCGCGCTGCCGGTCGTCAACGCGATCGGCGTCGAGTCCGCGATCAAGATCGGCCTCGCGCTGCACTGCGAGATCGCCGAGTGGTGCCGCTTCGCCCGGAAGAACTACTTCTATCCGGACATGCCGAAGAACTTCCAGACCTCCCAGTACGACGAGCCGATCGCCTTCAACGGCTACCTCGACGTCCAGCTGGACGACGGCGAGGTCTTCCGCGTGGAGATCGAGCGCGCCCACATGGAGGAGGACACCGGCAAGTCGCTGCACGTCGGTGGCGCGACGGGCCGTATCCACGGCGCCTCGCACTCGCTGCTCGACTACAACCGCGCCGGCATCCCGCTCATCGAGATCGTCACCAAGCCGATCGAGGGGGCGGGAGAGCGTGCCCCCGAGGTCGCCAAGGCGTACGTCGCCGAGCTGCGCGAGCTGATCAAGGCGCTCGGTGTCTCCGAGGCCCGCATGGAGCAGGGCCAGATGCGCTGCGACGTGAACCTGTCGCTGCGTCCGCACGGCCGGGAGAAGTTCGGTACGCGCAGCGAGACGAAGAACGTCAACTCGCTGCGTTCCGTGGAGCGTGCGGCCCGTTTCGAGATCCAGCGGCACGCCGCCGTACTCAACGACGGCGGCACGATCATCCAGGAGACCCGTCACTTCCACGAGGACACCGGGTCGACGACCTCGGGGCGTGTGAAGGAGGAGGCCGAGGACTACCGGTACTTCCCGGAGCCCGACCTCGTGCCGGTCGCCCCGTCCCGTGCGTGGGTCGAGGAGCTGCGTGCCGGGCTGCCCGAGCAGCCGCTGGCCCGCCGCAACCGGCTGCGCGAGGAGTGGGGCGTCAACGCCCACGACATGCAGTCGATGCTCAACGCCGGAGCCATCGACCTCATCGTCGCCACGATCGGGGCGGGCGCCGACGCGGCCTCCGCCCGCAAGTGGTGGATGGGGGAGCTGGCGCGCGCGGCCAACGAGTCCGGGGTGTCCCTGGACGGGCTGGCCATCACGCCCGAGCAGGTCGCCCGGGTGGCCGCGCTGGTCGGCGAGGGTTCGCTCAACGACAAGCTGGCCCGTCAGGTCATCGACGGGGTCGTCAAGGGTGAGGGCACGCCGGACGAGGTCGTCGAGAAGCGCGGTCTGAAGGTCGTCTCCGACGAGGGTGCGTTGACGGTCGCCGTCGATGAGGCCATCGCCGGGAACCCTGGTGTCGCGGACAAGATCCGTGGGGGCAAGGTGGCTGCGGTCGGTGCGCTGGTGGGGGCCGTCATGAAGGCCACGCGGGGGCAGGCCGACGCCGCGCGGGTCAAGGAGCTGATCCTTGAGAAGCTTGGTGTCGAGGGCTAGCGCTCGGGCTTCTTCGTGCGAAGGGACGTTGCACCTGGCGGTGCGGCGTCCCTTCGGCGTTCCGCCGTCCGGGGGCTTCGGGTGAGCTGACGGGTGCGGGTGCGGGTGCGGGTGTGGGTGCGAGTACGGGTGCGGGTGCGTCGTGGCGGGTCGCGCCGTTCCCCGCGCCCCCACAAGCAAAGGATTGCGCCGTTGCCCGCGCCCCCACAAGCAAAGGATTGCGCCGTTCCCCGCGCCCCCAAAAAAGGCAGAAGACTGCGCCGTTCTCCGCGGCCCTGTAGGTCGCTCCCCGGTGGGGTGTGTCTCAGCGGGGGCCGTACGGGGAATGTGTGCGGACCCACCAAACGAGTGACAACGCATCGGTCATGCGTTCTTTGCGGGCAGTTCCTGATAAAGATCCAAATCCCCCAGGGAGCTCGTCCGTGGCAGCCCTCGCACGTTGGTGTGTGCAGCACCGTCTCGTCGCCCTACTGCTCTGGCTCATCGCCTTCGGCGGGACCGCCGCCGCCTCACTCGTCGCCGGATCCGCGTACTCGAACGATTACCAGGTGCCGGGCACCGAGTCGGGCCGGGCCGCCGAGCTGCTGCGGGACAACTTCACCGGTCTCGGCGGCGACAGCGACACCGTCGTCTGGCACTCCACCCCGGGTACGGTCCGCGCCGCCGACGTCGAACAGGCCATGACCCGCGCCCTCGACCGGATCGCCGGCCTTCCGGGGGTGGCCGCGGTCGCCAGCCCCTATGAGGGTTCCGGTGGCGAGGGGTCCGGAGGCGAGGGTTCCGGTTCCGCGCGGATCAGCGGCGACGGGCGTACCGCCTACGCCACGGTGACCTTCGACGCCCCGGTCGAGAACGTCGACCGGGGCGAGGCCTCGGCCGTCGTCGACGCCGCGAAGGCCGCCGGGACCGACGGGCTCCAGGTCGAGCTGGGCGGCCAGGCCGTCGCCCTCACCGAGTCCTCCGGCGGACACCTCGCCGAGATCGTCGGCGTGGCCGTCGCCGCGGTGGTCCTCTTCCTCGCCTTCGGCTCCCTCGCCGCCTCGGCTCTGCCCATCGCCACGGCCCTGGTGGGCGTCGGCACCGCGTACGCCGGAATCGGGCTGCTCGGACACGTGATGACCGTCGCCGACTTCGCGCCCGTGCTCGGCCTGCTGATCGGGCTGGGCGTCGGCATCGACTACGCGCTGTTCATCGTCACCAGGCACCGCCGCGGACTCAGGCGCGGCCTCCCGGTCGAGGAGGCCGCCCGCGACGCGGTGGCCACCACCGGGCGCGCGGTCGTCTTCGCGGGCGCCACCGTCTGCATCGCCCTGCTGGGCATGCTCATCCTGCGGCTCGGCTTCCTGAACGGCGTCGCGGTCGCCGCCTCGCTCACCGTGGTCCTGACGGTCGCCGCCTCCGTCACCCTGCTGCCCGCGCTGCTCTCCCTCATCGGCATGCGCGCGCTGAGCCGCCGCGAACGCCGCCGGCTGGCCGAGCACGGGCCCGAACCCGAGGTCACCACCGGGCTCGCCGCCCGCTGGTCCGCCTTCGTCGAACGGCACCCCAGACTTCTCGGCGCCGCCGCCCTCGCCGTCATGGCACTGCTCGCGCTGCCGATGTCCTCCCTGCACCTGGGCACCTCCGACCAGGGCAACAACCCGGAGACAGCCACCACGCGACAGGCGTACGACCTGATCTCGGAGGGCTTCGGGCCGGGCGTGAACGGGCCGCTGACCCTTGTCACGCCCGTCACCGGCGCCCAGGACCGGCTCGCCCTCGACAACCTCGACGCCACGCTCCGGGAGACCGAGGGCGTCCAGGACGTGACCCCGGTGGCGTACGACGGCGACGGGGACACCGCCTTCCTCGCCGTCGTACCGGAGTCCTCACCGCAGTCCCGGCGGACCAGCGAACTCGTCGACCGGCTCCGTACCGAGGTGCTGCCGCGGGCCGGGACCGGCACCACCCTCGACCTCCGGGTCGGCGGCATCACCGCCGGATACGACGACTTCGCGGACGTCATCGTCGGCAAACTGCCCCTCTTCGTGGGCGTGGTGATCGGTCTGGGCTGCCTCCTGCTGCTGTTCGCCTTCCGGTCCGTCGGCATCCCCCTGAAGGCCGCCGCGATGAACGTGGCCGCCGTGGCCGCCTCCTTCGGGGTCGTCGTCGCGATCTTCCAGTGGGGCTGGGGCGGCGAACTGCTGGGCCCGGGCCGGGCCGGGCCGATCGAACCCTTCCTGCCGGTGATCATGGTCTCCGTGCTCTTCGGGCTCTCCATGGACTACCAGGTGTTCCTGGTCGGCAGGATGTACGAGGAGTGGCTGGAGACCGGCGACAACCGCCGGGCCGTCCGGGTGGGCCTCGCGGAGACGGGCCGGGTGATCAACTCCGCCGCCGTGATCATGATCTCGGTCTTCCTGGCCTTCGTGCTCAGCGGCGACCGCGTGATCGCGATGTTCGGCGTCGGGCTGGCCGCCGCCGTCGCCCTCGACGCGTTCGTGCTGCGTACGCTCCTGGTGCCCGCCCTCATGCACCTGCTCGGCGGCGCCAACTGGTGGCTGCCCGGCTGGCTCGACCGGCGCCTGCCGCGCCTCGGTATCGAGCCGCCGGAAACCCGTACCGCCGGTCCGGGACGTCGTGCGACGATCCCCGGGGCGCGCGGCGACGCGCTCGTGGATCCGGTGGGTGCGGCGGGTGCGGTGGACGCGCCGGCGGACGTACCCGCGGCGGTACTCGTGAAGGAGCAACAGCAGGATGTACGCGATATCCCTGGGTGACGACGGCGGTGAACTGCGGCCTCTGGAGCCGTGGCACGCGGACGAGTTCCTGGCTCATCTCGACCGCGGGCGCGAGTTCGTCCAGCAGTACATCTCCTTCGGCTCGCGCGCCACGGATGTCGGCTCCGCGCGCGAACTGCTCCAGTCGTTCGCCGACAAGAAGGCCGCCGACACGGGCAGCCTGCACGGGGTGTGGCTGGACGGCCGGCTGGTCGGCGGGGTGCTCTTCCGGGTCTTCGACGCCGAGCACGGGGTCTGCGAGGTCGGCTGCTGGCTGGAGCCCGCGGCGTCGGGCCGCGGCCTGATCACGCGCGCGATCCGCGTCCTCATCGACTGGGCGGTCGACGAACGCGGCATCCACCGCGTCGAGTGGCACGCGGCCGTCGCCAACGAGCCCAGCCTGAACGTGGCACGACGGCTCGGCATGAGCCGTGAGGGCGTCCTGCGCGAGAACTGGCCCCACCGGGGCGTACGACAGGACACGGAGGTGTGGTCGGTCCTCGCGGGGGAGTGGCGGGCCGCACGCGCGCGTGGCACCGAACAAGGCGATCCGCCGACCCGTGCGTGAGGATCCCGGGATCTTAAAGAAATTCTCAGACAGCGTCCGTACGGTGCGGAGCATGGGAACCAAGACAGAGAACGAGGCCGGAATCGAGACCGGCACCGAGGCACAGCGCGACGACGAGGCCGTGAAGCTCGGCAAGAATGACGAGAAGGGCACCGTCGGCGCGGTCGGAGAGGTCGAGGAGGTCGGGGCGGCCGACGGCCGGACCGGCTCCGAGAGCCTGGACAGGGACGGTCTCGCGGATGAGGGCGACGACGAGCTCGCGCAGGACGAGCAGGACGAGCAGGGCGTAGTTGCGGCGCGAGCCGGTTCCGGTGTGGGCATGGGTGCCGCCGCGGTCGTCTCCGCCGGACTGGGCATCGTCTCGCTGACCGGCAGCTGGGTCGGCACCATCGCGCAGGCGCGCGACTCGCTCTACGGCCAGCTGGAGACGGCGCAGGGCTCGGCCGTCGCCACCCAGATCAAGCAGGTGTACGCCGACTCCTGGAACGCCAACGCCCTGGTCGCCGGCTTCTTCGCGCTGGCCGCGCTGATCGTGGGTGTCGTGGTGCTGGTGAGGCCGGCCTTCGGCAACCCGGACCGGATCCCCGCCCAGTCCCCGTGGGTCAAGTCCGTCGCCTGGGCGGGTGTCTCGCTCGGCGTCATCGGCCTGCTGCTGGCCGCGCTCAAGTACTCCGACGTCCTCCTCGGCATGCCGACGACCACCGGCTGACCGACTGCGCGTACGCGAGGAACCGCACGTCCTGAGGGGCCTTAGTCCCGCCGTGAGCCACTTACGGCGGGACTAAGGCCCTTCGCGCGTTCAAGATGCGGAACTCTCCCGATGTGCCGCACCCCCCTCGGAGACGAAGGTTGAGGCATCGCAAACGAGCGGAGCCGACAGTGACTTCTCATCGGTCACTCTCCACCGTTCACTCTCCACCTTCACTCTTCCCGAGGGGTACAGCATGTTCGAGTACGAGCTCCAGCAGATCCGGTCCGCGGAGATGATCCGTGCCGCCGACAACTACCGCATGGCCCGTGAGGCCACCCGCACCCGCCGTGCCGCCCGGCACGAGGCCGCGCGATCCGATCACGACGACAGCGAGGGGCGGGTGAACGGCCACCGCTCCCGCAGGCCCCGGTTCGCACGCGCCGCGTGAACACCGGCGCGTCGCAGGGCGGCCGCACGGGGGTCGGCCGCCCTGCACGGACCGAGGACGGGCCGACCGCTCTCCCGGTCGCGCCCGCGTCCTCGCCGCCCACGATCCCGGTGACCGTCTCTCCGGCGACCGCCTCCACGGTGACCGCCTCCAGGGTGGCCGCCACCTCGTCCACCGCGGGCCCGTCCACCACCACGGACGGGCCTGCTTCGGCGGACGGCCACCGGACGAGCGGGTCGGCGGCTGCGGGCGGGTCCCGGGCGGGCGGGCCCGCAGCCGTGGGCGGGGCCACCGCGGGCGGGTCCGTGGTCGGGGGTGGGCGTCCGATAACCAGTGCCGCGGTGTCCGACCCCTGTGCGATGCTCGGCGCTGTGGAGACCAGGTCCGTCAGTCCTGTCTTCGTCGGCCGGGCCGACGAGCTGGGCGTACTGAACGACGCGCTCGCCCGTGCCGCCGCGGGCGAGCCGCAGGCGTTGCTCCTCGGCGGTGAGGCCGGCGTCGGAAAGACCCGGCTCATCGAGGAGTTCGCGGCGGGCGCCTGCCGCGAGGGCGCCGTCGTGGCCGTCGGCGGCTGCGTCGAGATCGGCGCCGACGGACTGCCCTTCGCCCCCTTCTCCACCGCCCTGCGGGCCCTGCGCCGCCACCTGCCCGACGCACTGGCCGCCGCGGCCACGGGCCAGGAGGAGGAACTGGCCCGGCTGCTGCCCGAGTTGGGGGAGACCACCCGCGGGCGCCATGGCGAGGACGGCATGGCCCGCCTCTTCGAACTCACCGTCCGCCTCCTGGAACGCGTCGCCGCCGACCGCCCCGTCGTCGTCCTCCTGGAGGACCTGCACTGGGCGGACGCCTCCACCCGCCACCTCCTCGCCTACCTCTTCCGCACCCTGCGCAGCGGCCACCTCCTCGTCGTCGCCACCTACCGCGCCGACGACATCCACCGCCGCCACCCACTGCGCCCCCTGCTCGCCGAACTCGACCGGCTGCGTACCCTCCGCCGGATCGAGCTGCGCCGCTTCACCCGCGCCGAAGTCGCCCGCCAGATCGCCGGAATCTTCGGCTCCGAGCCCGACCCGGTCCAGGTCGACGACATCTTCGCCCGCTCCGACGGCAACGCGTTCTTCGTCGAGGAACTGGCCGTCGCCGCCCACGACGGCTGCGCCGCCGGCCTCACCGACTCCCTGCGCGATCTGCTCCTCGTCCGCGTCGAGAGCCTGCCCGAGAGCTCCCAGCGGGTCGCCAGAATCGTCGCCGAGGGCGGCTCGACCGTGGAGTACCGGCTGCTCGCGGCCGTGGCCCGGCTGGCCGAGGACGACCTCATCGAGGCGCTGCGGGCCGCCGTCGGCGCCAACATCCTCCTCGCGACGCCCGACGGCGACGGCTACCGCTTCCGTCACTCGCTGGTGCGCGAGGCCGTCGGCGACGACCTGCTCCCCGGCGAGCGTTCCCGCCTCAACCGCCGCTACGCGGAAGTCCTGGAGGCCGACCCCTCACTCGTCCCGGCCGGCGAGCGCGCCGCCCGGCTGGCCAGCCACTGGTACCACGCGCACGACGCCGCCAAGGCCCTGCCCGCCGTCCTCGACGCCTCCGTAGCGGCCCGCCGCCGGCACGCCTACTCGGAGCAGGTACGGCTCCTGGAACGGGCGATGGAGCTGTGGGACACCGCCCCCGAGGCCGTACGCGCCGCACTGCGCACCGCCGACTACAGCGAGGCCTATCCGCCCCCACCGCCCGAGGTACGCGGCGGGACCCCCGGTGGCCGCGACCCGGCCACCACCCCGCTGCACTATCTCGACCTCATGGCCGAGGCCGCCGTGGCGGGCCGGTTCTGCGGGGAGCGCAAGCGCGCGCTCAAGACAACCAAGCGGGCCCTGCACCTCCTGGAGGACGACCAGGACCCGCTGCGCGCCGCCTGGTTCTGGATCCAGCGCTCCCGTCTCGTCGAGGGACAGGGCCTCGGCGACGGCTGGCAGGAACTCGGCACCGCGCAGGACCTCGTCCGGGGACTGCCGCCGTCCGAGGTGCACGCCGACGTCCTCGCCCACGTCGCCAACTGGCTGATGGTGCACCGGCCCGGCCCGGACGCACTCCAGGCCGCCGAACGCGCCGTGCAGTACGCCCGCATGGTCGGAGCCCGTGACATCGAGCTGAACGCCCGCCTCACGCTGGGCGGACTCCTGGTCGAGTCCGGCGACATCGGCGCCGGACTCGCCGAGGTGCACGAGGTCAAGGAACGGGCCACGGAACTCGGCGCCGCCTATGTGATGGGCCGCGCCCATGTGAACCTGCCGTCCCATCTGGAGGGCGTCGGCCGCTCCCAGGAAGCCGTCGGCATCCTGGAGGAAGGCGTCCGGCTCACCCGGAGATACGGACTGCTGGACACCGAGGCCTGGGTCTGGGGCAACCTCGGCGAGTCCCTGTTCTCGCTGGGACGCTGGCCCGAGGCCGCCGAAGCCGGATACAACTCGGAGCGGGTCGGCCAGAGCGCCAAACCCCGGGGCTTCCGCACCATGCTCCACGCCCGCCTCGAACTGGCCAGGGGCGGCCTGCCCACCGCACGCGCGCAACTGGCCGAGGCCCGCGGCCACTTCGGCACCCACGACGCCGTGCCCCAGAACGCGCTGCCCCTGACCACCCTCGCGATCGGCATCGCCGCGGGCGAGGGCCGCCTCCTCGACGCCCGCACGGAGCTGGACGGGGCACTGCGCCTCGGCTTCCCGCCCGGCACCCAGCGCTACGGCTGGCCCCTGCTGCTCGCCGCGGCGACCGCGGAGGCCGACGCCCGCGGACTGCCCGCCGCCGAACCGGGCCGCGCCGAACTCGTCGAACGCCTGCGCACGACCGCCAAGTCCCTCACCACGAACGTGCCCGTATGGCGGGCGTACGAGCTCTGGGTACGCGTCGAACTGCTGCGTGCCGAAAGCCGGGACACCCCGGACGACTGGTCCGAGGCGGTCGCGGCCTTCGAACCGCTGGAGCGTCCGTACGACCTGGCCCGCGTCCGCTACCGGCTCGCGGAGGCCCTGCTGGGCTCCGGCGGTACGGAGGAGGAGCGGGGCCGCGCCACCGAGCTGCTGCGGCTGGCCCGGGCCGTCGCCGACCACCTCGGCGCACGGCCGCTCACCGACGCCGTCGCCCTGCTCGCACAGCGCGCCCGCCTCACACTCGCCCGGTCGCCCGGCCGGACCCCCCTCGCTCCCGCCGACCCGGCCGAGGCGCTCGGCCTCACCAGCCGCGAACGTGACGTCCTGCGACTGGTGGCCGTCGGCCGCACCAACCGCCAGATCGCCGGGGAGCTCTTCATCTCCCCGAAGACGGCCAGCGTCCACGTCTCGAACATCCTGGCCAAGCTCGGCGTCTCCGGCCGGGGCGAGGCGGCGGCCGTCGCGCACCGGATGCGGCTGTTCCCGCCGGAGACGGCCGCCGCCGGCCCGACGGGACGAGCCGGATGAGTTCCACGAGCTGAGGTTTACGCTGTAGGGGACGCCGGGCCGAGGGAGCCGCTGTGTTCAACATGATCGAAAACCTCTTCGCACCGGGCCGCAAGCACACCGAGGACGAGAACAAGCGGCTGGAACTGACCCGCGTGGATCTGAACGACGGCGACCCGGGGCGGGGCCCCATAGACCTGACCTCGGGCAAGGTGGTCGTCCGCCCACGGACACAGCCCACGGGGGAGCGGGACGGCCGGGATGCCCCGCAGGACGACCCGGATCACCCGGAAGCTCCCGCTTAGGCACCTCGCCTCGCCTCGCCCTACCCCACCCCGCCTCACTTCACCTGCAGCTCCAGGATCCGGTCGTCCCCGCCGCCCGGGGTTCCCCGTCCGTCCGTCTCGCTCGTGACCAGCCACAGCTTGTCGCCGCCCGCCGACACCACCGTGCGCAGACGGCCGTAGTCGCCCTCCAGGAACGCCTGGGGCTTTGCCGACTCCTCCGTGCCCTTGAGCGGGATGCGCCACAGCCGCTTGCCGCGCAGGCCCGCCATCCAGACGGAGCCCTCCGCGTAGGCGATACCGCTGGGAGAGGCCTCGTCGGTGTTCCACTGGTCGATCGGGCTCTCGTACTCGGAGTCGTCGGACTTGCCCTCCACGTCCGGCCAGCCGTAGTTGCCGCCCGGCTTGATGTGGTTCAGCTCGTCCCAGGTGTCCTGGCCGAACTCCGAGGCGAACAGCCGCTGCTTCGAGTCCCAGGCCAGGCCCTGCACATTGCGGTGGCCGTACGAGTAGACGGGTGAGTCGAAGGGGTTGCCCGGTGCCGGTTCGCCCTCCGGGGTCAGGCGGAGGATCTTGCCGCCCGTCGACTTCTTGTCCTGGGCCAGCTCGGTGACATAGGTCTCGCCCGTGCCCACGTACAGCATCTTGTCCGGGCCGAAGGCGATCCTGCCGCCGTTGTGGTTCGTGCCCTTGGGGATGCCCCGGAACACCGTGTCGGGGGCGCCCAGCCGCTCACCGGCCGGCCTCTTCGCGTCGTACTGCATGCGCACGACGCGGTTGTCCGAGTCCGAGGTGAAGTACGCGTAGACCATGTGGTCCGACGCGTACGTCGGAGACAGGGCCAGGCCCATCAGGCCGCCCTCACCGCCGGGGGCGACGCCGGGCACCGAGCCCACCTCGGTCTTCCTGCCGGTCTTCTCGTCGACCAGGGTGATCGTCCCCTCGTCGCGCGAGGACACCAGAAGGCCGCCCTCGGGCAGGGGCGCCAGGCCCCAGGGTGTCTTGAGGCCCTCGGTGACGGTCCGCACGACCTTCACGGAGCCCTTGGCGGGCGGTGCATCCTCGGCCGCCCGCTCGGAGGCCGGGGGCGATGTGCCGGGCTTCGGTGAGACCCAGGGCGTGCTCCCGCCGCCGTCCGGACTCCCCCCGTCGTCCGAGGAGCATCCGGCCGTCAGCAGGAGCGTGGCTGCGGCCAACACGGCCGTCACAGCTCGACGTTGCACGATGGAGGATCCCTTCGAAGCGGCAGGTTCTACTTTTCATACACTGCCCGGGCCTCCCGGGTTCCCGATCACGGACACCGAATCGCCGGACCCCCGCCCGAACCGGGCGATTCGGGGCCGTGACCCGGCTCTCCCCCCTCGGATCCCGCTCGCCCCTCGGATCCCGCTCCTCCCCGAATCCGGTGCAGCCCCAGGAATCCCGCTCAGTCCCAGGACCCCAGCGCCGCGGGCAGTTCCGCCACCTCGGCGAGATCCTCCGCCGTCAGCCGCAGCCCGGCCGCCGCGGCGTTCTCCGCGGCCCAGCACTCCCGCTTGGTCCCGGGCACGGGAACCACCTGCCGCCCGCGCGACAGCACCCACGCCAGAGCCACCTGCGCGGGGGTGACGGGCGCGCCCCCGGCCGCGGCCGAGTGGCGGGCGGCGATGCGGCGCAGACCGACCACGATCGGCTGGTTCGCGGCCATCATCTCGGCGGTGAACCGGGGATGCCTGGCCCGCAGGTCGTCGGGTTCGAAGCCCTCGCCGGGAGTGAGGGTCCCGGTCAGGAAGCCGTTGCCGAGCGGCATCGCGGCGAGGAAGCCGACCCCGCGCGCCTCGCACCACGGCAACAGGGCCTCCAGCGCCTCCGGCGACCACACAGACAGCTCGGCCTCCACCGCGCTCACCGGGAAGACCTGCTGCACCCGCTCCAGCTTCCGTATCGTCCCGTCGTGCAGCCGAGCCCCCGGTCTGCGGCCGGCGCGGGCGCCCACCGCGCACAGCCCGAGAGCCCGCACCTTCCCGGCGGAGACCAGCTCCGCCATCGCGCCCCAGGTCTCCTCGACCGGTACCTCGGGGTCCTCGCGGTGCAGTTGGTAAAGGTCTATGACATCCGTCTGCAACCGGCGCAGCGAGGCGTCGCACGCCCGCTTCACATAGCCGGGACGGCCGTTGGCCACGATGTGCTGCTCACCCACCAGCAGGCCGACCTTGGTCGACACGAAGGCCTCCGAACGCCGCTCCTTCAGCGCGCGTCCCACCAGCAGCTCATTGGTGAACGGCCCGTACATGTCGGCGGTGTCCAGGAGCGTGGCGCCCCGGTCGAGGGCCGCGTGCACGGTGCGCAGCGATTCCTGACCCCGCTGCCGCGAACCCGAGTACGCCCAGTTCATCGGCATGCACCCGAGACCGACAGCCCCCACTTCGAGCGCCGCCGCCCCGATCGTCCTGCGCTCCACCTGGACGTGCCCTCCCTCTCCTGGCAACCCCAAACTAACCTCTGCGTCCACGGCTGCTTCGCATAGCCTCCTGACCATGACGTACGAAGTGTGGCTCCCGTTTTCCCCGGACGAACTCGACGGACTTCCCGAAGGCCTCGACTATCGCTACTGGAACGGTGAGGAGGACTTCCCCGCCGACCCCGCCGACTGCGCCTTCTACGTCGTGCCCTACATGAAGGGCGGCGACATCTCCGTGCGGCCCCTGGCCGACATGACCTCCGTGCAGGTCGTGCAGACCCTGTCGGCCGGTATCGACCACGTGCAACCGGGCCTTGAACTGCTGCCCGAAGGCGTGCAGTTGTGCAACGCGCGCGGTGTGCACGACGCGAGCACCGCCGAACTCGCCCTCACCCTGATCCTCGCCTCGCTGCGCGGCGTCCCCGATTTCGTCCGCGGGCAGGACGGCGAGGAATGGCGGTCGGGGTTCCGTCCCGCGCTCGCGGACAAGAGCGTTCTGATCGTCGGCTACGGAGCGGTGGGCTCGGCCGTCGAGGACCGGCTCGCGCCGTTCGAGCTCGCGCGGGTGGCGCGCGTCGCGCGCTCCGCACGTGAGACCGCGCGCGGCCCCGTGCATCCGATTTCCGCCCTGCGGGAGCTCCTCCCGGAAGCTGATGTGGTGGTGCTCGTCACGCCGCTCACCGAGCAGACGAAAGGCCTGGCCGGAGCCGATTTCCTGGCCCGGATGAAGGACGGGGCGCTCCTCGTGAACGTGGCCCGTGGCGGGGTTGTCGACACCGGGGCGCTCCTCGCCGAGCTGGAGAGCGGCCGGCTCCGGGCGGCCCTGGACGTCACCGACCCCGAGCCGCTGCCGACGGGCCACCCCCTGTGGCACGCCCCGAACGTGCTCATCAGTCCCCATGTGGGCGGCCCCACCTCCGCGTTCTTCCCACGGGCGCGGCGGCTCCTCCTGGACCAGTTGAACCGTTTCGTGAACCGGGAGCCACTGCGGAACGTGGTCCTTACGACGGGCTCGTAGTCCTCCCCACTCCCGTCCGGACGCGTACGGCGGGCACTCATGGGTACCCTCCGCATTCCATCGAACGCGTGCCGTGTCCATTTCCCGTCGGCCGTCACGGAGCGTAGAGGAACTATGTCCCTGAGTGACGAGACTGGTGTATCGTCCCGACAGGGGCTGCGCCGCGCACCATCCGGCGCCGGGGACTGAGAGACAGCAACAGCGAGGGGGGCGACGGGCGATGCACGGCCTATGGACCAACGATCCGACGCGACGGGGTCGCCGACGGCGACCCTGGTGTCCACCCACGCGCAGATGCGGCCACAGCGGTCACCACCGCCGGCCGAGCGGTCGCCGGCGTCACACGCATCCGGCGAACCGGGACCAGAGGGACTCGGGGGCGGCTCGGCCCGGAGAGACGCAGTGAGCTCCCCGGGGGCGGTGCTGGCCCGCGGTCAGTTCGCCGGGGGCGGGTCGGGCATGGTCCCGCAACTCGTGCTGGCCCTGATGTGCGCGGGATACGCCGTCGGTTCCGCGCTCGGCTGGGGCTCACCACGACTCGCCCTGATCATGGGCGACTTCGGGCTGAGCGCGGCGGCGGCCACCGCGGCCGTCTCCTGCTTCCTCTGCGCCCGCACCCGGCGCAGCCGCTTTCGACCGGCATGGCTGCTCTTCTCGCTGTCCTCCACGATGGCGGCGGTGGGCAACTTCGTCTGGGGCTGGTACGAGGTAGTCCTGCAGAGCCAGGTGCCCAGCCCGAGCTACGCCGACCTGTTCTTCCTGTGCTTCGCCCCACCGGCCATCGTGGGACTGCTCGTCCTCGCCAAACGGCCGGTGAGCAAGGCCGGCTGGGTCTGCCTGGGGCTCGACGCCTGGCTGATCGGCGGCTCGCTGCTCACGCTCTCCTGGAGTCTCGCGCTCGCCCAGGCGGCCAAGGCGGAGGAGCCGAGCGTCCCCCACACCGCGCTGTCGCTCGCGTATCCGCTGCTCGACATCGCTCTCGTGAGCATGGTGCTCGCACTGCACTTCAGGCGGTCGGCGGTGAACCGCTCCGCGGTGAACACCGCGATCGGGGCGCTCGCCCTGACGGTGATGTGCGACGCCCTGTTCACCTCGCCACTGCTCCACAACGACTACCGCTCCGGGCAGTTGCTCGACGCCGGCTGGTTCGCCGGCTCACTGCTGCTCGCCTACGCCCCCTGGGTGGGGCAGGGGCACGGACACACGGAACAAGAAGGACACACGCGCGTGGTGTACGGCTACGTGCCCGGGCCCCGGCAGGGACAACCGGCACACGTGCCCCTCCAGGAGGGAGGTCACGGTCGGTATCCCCTCGGTCGGCCCATCAGCAGTTCGCTGGCGGCGCTCACTCCCTACCTGGCCGCCGCCGTCTGCACGCTGGGGATTCTCTACAACGTGCTCAACGGCCGCAGCGTCGACCGCGTGGTGCTCGTCACCGGGGGCACGGTCGTCCTCGCCCTCGTCGTGCGCCAGGGCATCATGCTCGTCGACAACATCACCCTCACACACGAACTGGCCCAGAAGGAGAACCACTTCCGCTCCCTGGTGCAGGGCTCCAGCGACGTCATCATGATCGCCGCACCGAACGGCATCCTCCGGTACGTCAGCCCGGCCGCGGCCGGGGTCTACGGACGGCCCGCCGAGGAACTGGTCGGTTCCGAGCTCGCCGCGCTGATCCACCCGGAGGACCTGGGCTGCGTGGTGCACGAGGTGCGCCGCTTCCTCGCCGCCAACCCCGCGGAGGAACCCACCACGCGCATCGAGTGCCGCTTCCGGTCCGGCGCCGGGGGCACCTCCCGCTCGGGCGAAGCCGGGAGGGGAGGCTGGCTCAACGTCGAGTCGACCGTCAACCGCCACCACGGCGGCCTCATCTTCAACAGCCGTGACGTGACCGAACGGGTCCGCCTGCAGGCCCAGTTGCAGCACAACGCCGAACACGACCCGCTCACCGACCTGCCCAACCGCGCCCTGTTCACCAAGCGCGTCGGACAGGCGCTCTCCGGCCGCCGCTCCTCCGACCACGGCACCGCCGTGCTCTTCATCGACCTCGACGGCTTCAAGGCGGTCAACGACACCATCGGCCACCAGGCCGGTGACGAGCTCCTCGTACAGGCCGCCCGCAGGCTCCAGGACGCCGTCCGGAAGGGGGACACCGCCTCCCGGCTCGGCGGCGACGAGTTCGCGGCCCTGATCGTCGGCGACGGCTCCCGTGACCGCACCGCGCGCGAGCGCCACATCTTCGAACTCGCCGACCGGCTGCGTACGACCCTGTCGCAGCCGTACCTCATCGACGGCAACGATGTCCGGGTCGCCGCCTCCATCGGGGTGTCCTTCTCCGAGCCGGGCCTGGGCGCCGGCGAACTGCTGCGCAACGCCGACCTGGCGATGTACCGCGCGAAGGCGGCCGGCAAGGGCCGCGTCGAGCTGTACGTGCCACAGATGCAGCAGGACGTCGTCCGCAAGGCGGAGCTGGCCACCAGACTGCGCGCCGCCCTGCACGACGGCGAGTTCGCACTGCTGCACCAGCCCGTGGTCTGCCTGGACACCGGCCGGATCACCGCGGTGGCCGCGCAGGCGCGCTGGCGCTCGGCCCAGGGGGTGCTGTTCACGCCCGCCGAGTTCCTGCGCGTAGCCGAGGACAGCGACCGCACCGCCGAGCTAGGTCGCTGGATGCTGGAGGAGGCGGTCGAACAGGCCGCCGAGCGCGCCGCCACCGGGCTCGCCGTACCCGTCGCCGTCCGTATGACCGCCCGCAGACTCCTCGACCGCTCCATGCCCCTGAGTTCCGTGGAGGCGCTGCTCACCCGGCACGGGCTGCCCTCCGGCGCACTGATCGTGGAACTGGCCGAGACGGACCCCAAGGTCTCCCTGGACGAGCTGGAGCGCCGCCTGAAGGCGCTCAGGCGGCTCGGCGTCCGGATCGCCCTGGAGGGCTTCGGCAGCGGCTACGCGACGATCACCGCGCTGCGCCGACTGCCCGTCGACGTACTGAAACTGGACCGCGGTCTGGTCGAGGGCGTCGTCGAGTCCGCCCGGCTCCACAAGATCACCAGCGGTTTACTGCGGATCGCCAACGACCTGGGGCTGCAGTCCGTGGCCGACGGCGTGGATCTGCCCGAGCAGGTCATCGCCCTGCGCTCGATGGGCTGCACCCATGGACAGGGCGTGGCCTTCTCCGGACCGCTGGACGAGTACCGCATGCGCCGCGCCCTCGCCGGCGGCGTCTACGCCGTGCCCCACGGCCCCGTCGAGCCCGTCTTCGCAGGAGGTGGTGGCAGCGGCGTCTTCGCAGGTGGGGGCACAAGCGCGTACGCGGCGGGCGCCGCCTCGGGAGGGTATGGAACCGGTATCGCACTCCGCTCACATAATGAGACTCCCGTCCCACCCACTTGACACGCACAGCGTGCCGGGGGGAGGGTCTGTGCCATGCGCACCCGAATTCTCGTACTTGGAAAGCGCGTCGGCTGAGCTGGGAAGCACCGGATCGATGACCCGGAAGTCCCCGCTACCGCACCCGACGCGCTCCCCTCGCTTGCCTCCCGGCACGAGGGGTTTTTTGTTGCACCAGTGACTGTCGATCAGTAACCGCACACCGCTCAAAACTCGCAAAAACCCTCAGCATCGAGAAGAGAATGCCGATGACCGAGCAGGCCACCGGGGCCCACCACCCGCAGCCGCGGCCCCGTTCCGGAGGACAGCAGTCCGCCCCCGAGCAGGTGACAGGAGCGCAGTCCCTCGTCCGTGCTCTTGAGGAGGTCGGGGCCGACACGGTATTCGGCATTCCCGGCGGCACCATCCTCCCGGCGTACGACCCGCTGATGGACTCCAAGCGGGTGCGGCACGTGCTGGTCCGCCACGAACAGGGCGCGGGCCACGCGGCCACCGGATACGCGCAGGCCACCGGCAAGGTCGGGGTGTGCATGGCGACGTCCGGGCCGGGCGCCACCAACCTGGTCACCCCGATCGCGGACGCCCACATGGACTCCGTGCCGCTGGTCGCGATCACCGGGCAGGTCGTGTCCAAGGCGATCGGTACGGACGCCTTCCAGGAGGCGGACATCGTCGGCATCACCATGCCGATCACCAAGCACAGTTTCCTGGTCACCAGGGCGGAGGACATCCCCCAGGCGATCGCGCAGGCGTTCCACATCGCCTCCAGCGGCCGCCCGGGACCGGTCCTGGTCGACATCCCCAAGGACATCCTCCAGGCCAGGACCACCTTCTCCTGGCCGCCCGTCATGGACCTGCCCGGCTACCGCCCGGTGACCAAGCCGCACGCCAAGCAGATCCGCGAGGCGGCCCGGCTGATCACCCAGGCGAAGCGGCCCGTCCTCTATGTCGGCGGCGGCGTCATCAAGGCCGGCGCCACCGCCGAGCTGAAGGTCCTCGCGGAACTCACCGGAGCGCCCGTCACCACCACCCTGATGGCGCTCGGCGCATTCCCCGACAGCCACCCGCTGCACGTGGGAATGCCGGGCATGCACGGTTCGGTCACCGCCGTCACCGCGCTGCAGAAGGCCGACCTGATCGTCGCCCTCGGAGCCCGCTTCGACGACCGCGTCACCGGCAAGCTGGACAGCTTCGCCCCGCACGCGAAGATCGTCCACGCCGATATCGACCCGGCCGAGATCGGCAAGAACCGCGCCGCCGACGTGCCGATCGTCGGAGACGCCCGCGAGGTCATCGCGGATCTGATCCAGGCCGTGCAGAAGGAGCACAGCGACGGTCACCCCGGCGACTACACCGCCTGGTGGAAGGACCTCGGCCGCTGGCGCGAGACGTACCCGCTCGGGTACGAGCAGCCCGACAACGGCTCGCTCTCCCCGCAGCAGGTCATCGAGCGCGTCGGACAACTCGCCCCGCAGGGAACGATCTTCGCCGCGGGTGTGGGCCAGCACCAGATGTGGGCCGCGCACTACATCCAGTACGAGCAGCCCGCGACCTGGCTGAACTCCGGCGGCGCCGGGACGATGGGCTACGCGGTCCCGGCCGCGATGGGCGCCAAGGCCGGCGCACCGGACCGTACGGTCTGGGCGATCGACGGTGACGGCTGCTTCCAGATGACCAATCAGGAACTCACCACCTGCGCCCTGAACAACATCCCGATCAAGGTCGCCATCATCAACAACGGCGCCCTCGGGATGGTCCGCCAGTGGCAGACCCTCTTCTACAACCAGCGGTACTCCAACACCGTGCTGCACTCCGGTCCGGGCGCCGACGGCAAGCAGCCGAGCGCCGGCACCCGCGTCCCCGACTTCGTGAAGCTGTCGGAGGCCATGGGCTGCTACGCGATCCGCTGCGAATCGGCGGACGACCTGGACAAGGTCATCGAAGAGGCGAACTCGGTCAACGACCGTCCCGTCGTGATCGACTTCATCGTCCACGAGGACGCCATGGTGTGGCCGATGGTCGCCGCCGGCACCTCGAACGACGAGATCCTGGCCGCCCGGGACGTCCGCCCCGACTTCGGCGACAACGAAGACGACTGAGAGCCGTAGGTAAAGGAAGCAGACCCATGTCCAAGCACACGCTCTCCGTCCTGGTGGAGAACAAGCCCGGTGTCCTCGCCCGGATCACCGCCCTGTTCTCCCGGCGCGGCTTCAACATCGACTCGCTGGCGGTCGGTGTCACCGAGCACGCCGACATCTCGCGCATCACCATCGTGGTGAACGTGATCGAGACACTCCCGCTCGAACAGGTCACCAAGCAGCTCAACAAACTCGTCAACGTGCTGAAGATCGTCGAGCTGGAACCCGGCGCGGCCGTTCAGCGCGAACTCGTTCTGGTGAAGGTGCGCGCCGACAACGAGACGCGTTCCCAGATCGTCGAGATCGTCCAGCTGTTCCGTGCCAAGACCGTCGACGTCTCCCCGGAGGCCGTCACCATCGAGGCCACCGGCGGCGCCGACAAGCTGGAGGCCATGCTCAAGATGCTGGAGCCGTTCGGCATCAAGGAGCTGGTCCAGTCCGGCACGATCGCCATCGGCCGCGGCTCCCGCTCGATCACCGACCGGTCGCTGCGGGCCCTGGAGCGGTCCGCGTAGGCCCCTGGCCCCGCCACCCGCGCGGAGCCTCGTAAGAGATTCGAGTACGACCGGAAACGGGCGGCCGGCCGCCGTCGGCCGCCCGCATTCCGAGACCCCGGAACTTCCCCTCATCCCTCCGGCATACGGTGGGACGCAACACCTGCACACCAAGGAGAGAACCCAAAGTGGCCGAGCTGTTCTACGACGCTGACGCCGACCTGTCCATCATCCAGGGCCGCAAGGTCGCGGTCATCGGTTACGGCAGTCAGGGCCACGCCCATGCGCTGTCGCTCCGTGACTCGGGCGTCGACGTCCGGGTCGGTCTGCACGAGGGCTCCAAGTCCAAGGCGAAGGCCGAGGAGCAGGGCCTGCGCGTGGTGACCCCCTCGGAGGCCGCCGCCGAGGCCGACGTCATCATGATCCTCGTCCCGGACCCGATCCAGGCCCAGGTCTACGAGGAGTCCATCAAGGACAACCTGAACGACGGCGACGCGCTGTTCTTCGGCCACGGCCTGAACATCCGCTTCGGCTTCATCAAGCCCCCGGCCGGCGTCGACGTCTGCATGGTCGCCCCCAAGGGCCCCGGCCACCTGGTCCGCCGCCAGTACGAGGAGGGCCGCGGCGTTCCGTGTATCGCGGCCGTCGAGCAGGACGCGACCGGCAGCGGCTTCCCGCTGGCCCTCTCGTACGCGAAGGGCATCGGCGGCACCCGCGCCGGCGTCATCAAGACGACCTTCACCGAGGAGACCGAGACCGACCTGTTCGGTGAGCAGGCCGTCCTCTGCGGTGGTACGGCCGCGCTGGTCAAGGCGGGCTTCGAGACGCTGACCGAGGCCGGTTACCAGCCGGAGATCGCGTACTTCGAGTGCCTGCACGAGCTGAAGCTCATCGTCGACCTCATGTACGAGGGCGGCCTGGAGAAGATGCGCTGGTCGATCTCCGAGACCGCCGAGTGGGGCGACTACGTCACCGGCCCGCGGATCATCACGGACGCCACCAAGGCCGAGATGAAGAAGGTCCTCGCCGAGATCCAGGACGGCACCTTCGCCCAGGCGTGGATGGACGAGTACCACGGCGGTCTGAAGAAGTACAACGAGTACAAGACGGCTGACGCCGAGTCCCTGCTGGAGACCACCGGCAAGGAGCTGCGCCAGCTGATGTCGTGGGTCAACGACGACGAGTGACTCCGTCGGTTCGGCCGTGGTACCGGGTGCGCCCCGGTGCCGCGGCCGTACCTGTCTGCCTGCGGTGCCTGAGGCGCTGTCACGGGGCTCCGCCCCGGACCCCGCTCCTCAAACGCCGGAGGGGCTGAAAATGCGCGCGCCGGATCGTGCGTGCTGATGTGCACGTGCACGTGCGGGTGATCCTTCTGCGGAGGCGCGTGAACACGGCGCGTCGCCACTAGACTGCAGCACTACATACGCGTCGGGCCCACAGCGTCGTGCGTCTTCCACGCGGCAATCCTTCACCGCCTGCGGCCGTCGGGACGGCCGTCCGCAATGGACTTGTGAGGACTCACGTGAGCTCGAAACCTGTCGTACTCATCGCTGAAGAACTGTCGCCCGCGACGGTGGACGCACTGGGCCCGGACTTCGAGATCCGGCACTGCAACGGCGGCGACCGCGCCGAGTTGCTGCCCGCCATCGCCGACGTCGACGCGATCCTGATCCGCTCCGCGACGAAGGTCGATGCCGAGGCCGTCGCCGCCGCGAAGAAGCTGAAGGTCGTCGCACGAGCCGGCGTCGGCCTGGACAACGTCGACGTCTCCGCCGCCACCAAGGCCGGCGTGATGGTCGTCAACGCCCCCACCTCGAACATCGTGACCGCCGCCGAGCTGGCCTGCGGTCTGCTGCTCGCCACCGCGCGCCACATTCCGCAGGCCAACACGGCCCTGAAGAACGGCGAGTGGAAGCGCAGCAAGTACACGGGTGTCGAGCTCGCGGAGAAGACCCTCGGTGTCGTGGGTCTGGGCCGTATCGGCGCGCTCGTCGCCCAGCGCATGTCGGCCTTCGGCATGAAGGTCGTCGCCTACGACCCCTACGTACAGCCCGCGCGGGCCGCGCAGATGGGCGTCAAGGTCCTCTCGCTGGACGAGCTGCTCGAAGTCTCCGACTTCATCACCGTCCACCTGCCGAAGACGCCCGAGACCCTCGGTCTCATCGGCGACGAGGCGCTGCACAAGGTCAAGCCGTCGGTGCGGATCGTCAACGCCGCGCGTGGCGGGATCGTCGACGAGGTCGCGCTGTACTCGGCGCTCAAGGAGGGCCGGGTCGCCGGCGCCGGCCTCGACGTGTACGCGAAGGAGCCCTGCACGGACTCCCCGCTCTTCGAGCTCGACCAGGTCGTCTGCACCCCGCACCTCGGCGCCTCCACGGACGAGGCGCAGGAGAAGGCCGGTATCGCCGTCGCCCGCTCGGTGCGTCTCGCGCTCGCCGGTGAGCTGGTCCCGGACGCGGTGAACGTCCAGGGCGGAGTCATCGCCGAGGACGTCAAGCCGGGCCTGCCGCTCGCCGAGAAGCTCGGCCGCATCTTCACCGCGCTCGCGGGCGAGGTCGCGGTCCGCCTCGACGTGGAGGTGTACGGCGAGATCACCCAGCACGACGTCAAGGTGCTCGAACTCTCCGCGCTCAAGGGCGTCTTCGAGGACGTCGTCGACGAGACCGTGAGCTACGTCAACGCCCCGCTGTTCGCGCAGGAGCGCGGTGTCGAGGTACGGCTGACCACCAGCTCGGAGTCCGCGGACCACCGGAACGTGGTCACCGTGCGCGGCACGCTCAGCGACGGCCAGGAGGTCTCGGTCTCCGGTACGCTCGCCGGCCCCAAGCACCACCAGAAGATCGTGGCCGTCGGTGAGTACGACGTGGATCTGGCGCTCGCCGATCACATGGTCGTCCTCAACTACACCGACCGTCCCGGTGTGGTCGGTACCCTCGGCCGGATCCTCGGTGAGGCCGGTATCAACATCGCCGGCATGCAGGTCGCCCGTGCGGATGTGGGGGGCGAGGCGCTTGCCGTTCTCACGGTGGACGACACGGTGCCGCAGCCGGTCCTGACGGAGCTGGCGGAGGAGATCGGGGCGACGCAGGCCCGGTCGGTCAACTTGGTCTGACCGACCGACCGTTCAGAGGGCTGCCGCCCCCCCCAGCCCCCGCCCTCGCATTTCGTCTGCGGCCCCGGTGGGGGCTGGTCGCGCAGTTCCCCGCGCCCCTAGGTAGTAGGGGCGCGGGGAACTGCGCAATCGGGGGTGCGGGGGCGGAGCCTCCGGGTCAGTGACGGGAATGGGTAGGGGCGGCGGGGGCGAGATCCGTACCGGCGCATTCCGGGGCGCGGACCCGTACTCGTCGCAGCGTCACCGACGCCAGCACAGCCGCCCCCACAAGAAGCAGCGTCCCCGCGACAGCCGCCGCCTGCATCCCACTGGTGAACGCCTCACGCGCCACGCCCACCAGCGATTCGCCCGCCCCCGAGGGCAACCGCTGAGCCTCGGCAAGCGCCGCCCCCAGCGTCTCGCGCGCCCCCGCCGACGCCGAGGCCGGCATCTCGTGCCGGTACACTGCCGTCCCGATCGACCCGAGCAGCGCCATCCCCAGCGCGCCCCCGAACTCCGCGCCGGTCTCCAGCACCGAGGACGCGGTCCCCGCCTGCTGAGCCGGCACGGTGCCCAGCGCCAGGTCCATCATCTGAGACATCACGGTGACGATCCCGGAGGCGATGACGCCCGCCGCCGCGAGCACCAGCCACATCGAGTCCGTACCGGCGACCGTGAGCATCCCGAATCCGCAGGCGGCGAACACGAAGCCGCCGGCGACGACGTACGCCCGGTCCACTCCCCGCTGGACGAGCCGCGCGGCGACCGGGGCGGCGACACCGACCAGCACCGTGGGCAGCAGGGCCCACAGCGCGGCCTCCATGGAGCTCTTGCCGAGCACCGACTGGAGGTACTGCGTGGTGAAGTACGCCGAGCCGAGCATGGCGAACGACGACAGCAGGTTCAGTACGACGGCGGGCGTGAAGCCCCGGCCGCGGAAGAGCGCGGGCGGCAGCATCGGTGACTCGGCGGTCCGCTGGCGGTGGACGAACAGCGCGGCGAAGAGCAGGCCGACGGTCACCGAGACGACGTAACGGACGTTCCAGCCCTCCGACGGGATCTCCTTGATGCCGTAGATCACCGGCAGGACGGCGGCCATCGACAGCGGCACGCTCAGCAGGTCGAAGCGGCCCGGCGAAGGGTTCCTGGACTCCGGGAGCAGGAACGGGCCGAGGACCAGAAGCAGCACCATCGCGGGCAGGTTCACCAGGAACACCGAACCCCACCAGAAGTGCTCGACGAGGACGCCGCTCATCACCGAGCCGAGCGCGACACCGCCCGTCATCACCGCGGACCACATGCCGATCGCCTTGGAGCGCTGGCCGGGGTCCGTGAAGAGCGTGCGGATCATCGCCAGGGTGGACGGCATCAGGGTCGCACCGCCGATGCCGAGCACCGCGCGGGCCGCGATCAGCGTCTCGGGGCTGTTCGCGTACGCCGCGACCAGTGAGGCGGCGCCGAAGGCGGCGGCGCCGACCAGGAGAAGCCTGCGGCGGCCGATGCGGTCACCGATCGACCCCATCGTCATCAGCAGTCCGGCGAGCACGAAGGCGTACACGTCGAAGATCCACAGTTGCTGGGTGCCGCTCGGCTCCAGGTCCGCGCTGATCTGGGGGATCGCGAAGTAGAGGACCGAGACGTCCATGGACACCAGGAGCAGCGGCAGCATCAGGACGGCGAGCGCGGTCCATTCGCGGCGACCGGCCAGGGGTCCTGCGGAGGGTTCTGCAGGGGGTGCGGCGTCGGGGATCGGGTGCGGCGGGTTCGTCATGCGCTGGACTGTACGGGCGTCCTAAACGTGTGTCTAGTACGTCTGTGTAATACGTACGTCTGGGACGGTTGTCTGTCGCGAGGGTAGGGTGACCGGTATGGGACACCGTGAGGATCTGCTCGAAGGCGCCAAGCGCTGCCTGCTGGAAAAGGGCTTCGCCCGGACGACCGCGCGCGACATCGTCAAGGAGTCGGGGACGAACCTGGCGTCGATCGGCTACCACTACGGGTCGAAGGACACGCTGCTCGCGGAGGCGTACATCTCCATCGTCGAGGGGGTCTCCGACGACTTCGACGGTTCGGAGGAGCAGCAGCAGAGGGCGGCCGGTTCGGAGCCCGGTTCGCTGGAGCGGTTCCACGAGGTCTGGAAGAACGTCATCGCGACCATGCGCACACCCGGCTCGCCCTGGCATCTCAGCATGGAGATCGTGGCCATGGGCGACAAGCTGCCCGGGGTGCGCGCCCATCTCGCGAAGGCCCAGCGCGAAGGGGCGCGCGGCGTCATCCCGATGCTGATGGGCGGCCTGGAGGAGGACGTGTCCGAGGACGACGTCGACACCCTCGGCAAGTTCTACATGACCCTGATGATGGGGCTCATCGCACAGTGGACCTTCGACCCCGAGACCGCGACCGACGCCGACGAACTCACCGCGGGTCTGCGGAAGGTCATCGAGGCGACGGAAGGGAAGGTGCCGGGACCGAAGGGGGAGCCGTCGTCCTGAGGATCCGGCCGTCGCGCATCTCGGCCACCCGGTCGCAGAAGTGGCGTACGACCGCCATGTCGTGGCAGATGAAGAGGTAGCCCAGGCCGAGGCGCTCCTGGAGTTCGGCCAGCAGGTTCAGGACGCCCGCGCGCAGGGACGGGTCGAGGGCGGAGACCGGCTCGTCGAGCACCAGCAGTTTCGGGCCGCTCGCCAACGCGCGGGCGATTCCGGCGCGTTGGCACTGACCGCCGGACAGCTCGTGCGGACGGCGGTCGCCGTGGGACGGGTCGAGTCCGACCTGTTCCAGAAGCTCCGCCACGCGGGCGGGGCCGCTCGTCCGGTCCCAAGCGCCCTGTACCCGCAGGGGTTCCGCGACCGCGTCCCGGACGCGGCGGCGCGGGCTGAGGGATCCGTACGGGTCCTGGAACACCGGTTGCAGCGCCGGCCTCAGCGGTCGTAGGCGCCGTTCGTCCAGCGACGTCAGCTCCTGGCCGTCGAACCACACCTCGCCCCCGTCGGGGCGGCGGAGCTGGAGCACGGCCATGGCCGTGGAGGACTTGCCGCAGCCCGAGGGGCCGACGAGTCCCAGGGTCTCGCCACGGGCGATGTCGAAGGAGACGCGGTCCACGGTTGTGCGGGGGCCGTGGCGTACGACCAGGTCGCGTACGGAGAGGAGGGGGCTCACGTGGGCTCCATGAACAGTGCGGCCGGGTCGTCCGGGAGGTCGCCTCGGCGGTGACAGGCGACCGTGCGGTCGGCCCGGGTCCGGGGCTCGGGGTGTTCCGTGCGGCACTCCGCCGCGGCGAGGGGGCAGCGGGGGGCGAAGGCGCAGCCCGGGGGGAGGTCGGTGGGGGCGGGGGGTGTGCCGGGGATCGTGGGGAGTCGGGTGCGGGTTCGTCGTGGCCGGTCGCGCAGTTCCCCGCGCCCCTTGAAAGGCAGGCGCGTCGAGGCCAGGAGGCCCGCCGTGTACGGGGCGTGCGGGCGGGCGAGGACTTCCCTCGCCGGGCCCTCCTCGGCCAGGCGGCCCGCGTACATCACCAGGGCGCGGTCGGCGTGTGCGTGGACGGCCGGGAGGTCGTGGGTGACCAGGACCAGGGCCGCGCCCGTGGCCCGGGTGCGCCGGGTCAGCAGGTCGAGGATCCGGCGGCGGGTCCGCGGGTCCTGGGCCGTGGTCGGTTCGTCGGCGACCACGAGCGCGGGGGAGTGGAGCAGTGACATGGCGATGACGGCCCGTTGCCGCATACCGCCCGAGAACTCGTGCGGATGACGCCGGGCCTGGTCCCCAGCGATGCCGACCTCCTCCAGCGCGGCCACCGCCCGGGCCCGCGCCGCCCGGCGGGACACCCCGTCCACGGACCGTACGGCCGCCGCGAGCTGGTCGGCCACCGGGTGCACGGGGGAGAGCGCCGAGAGCGCGTCCTGGGGTACGAGGGCGAGCCGGCGGCCCCACAGGGCGGCGCGTACGGAACGGGGGGCGCCCACCAGTTCCCGTGGTCCGAGCCGCACGCTGCCCGACACCGTCGCCCGCCGGGGCGGCATGCCGAGCAGCGCGCGGGCCGTCAGGGACTTGCCCGCGCCCGACTCGCCCACCACGGCGAGGACTTGACCGGCCCGTACGTCGAAGGAGAGGCCGCGGACGGCTTCGACGGCGCCGAAGGAGACCCGCAGGTCCCGTACGGAGAGCAGTACTTCGGGGTGGGTGTTCAACGGGCCGGCTCCTTGCGGGGGCGACGAAGTGCGGCAGGGACGAAGGAGAGGCGGGTCCGGGCCGGTGAGCCGCCCCGGGCCGGCTCACCCACCGTGTACGAGGCCGCCGACACCGAGAGTCCCGCCAGCAGTGCCAGCGCGACCGCCGGGGCCAGGGCCGCCCAGGGGGCGCGTTCCACGTAGGCACGGGACTCGTCCAGGAGGAGCCCCCACTCCGGTGCGGGCGGCTGCGCGCCGAGGCCGAGGAAGCCGAGCGAGGCGAGGGCCAGGGCGATGCCGGGCAGGCGCAGCAGGGCGTGACGGGTGACCGGGGCCGCCACCGACGGCAGGACGTGCCGGGTGAGGATCCAGAACGGGCTCGCGCCGATGGCCCGTTGGGTCAGGAGGAAGGTGGACGCGCGGATCTCCTGCACCAGCGCCGCCGCGTGGGCCGCCAGGGGCGGCCAGGAGATCAGGGCCACGGCCCACGCGGCACCGCCCGTCCCCGGGCCCGCGACCGCCGCGACCAGGATGCCGACGATCACCGGTGGCAGGGCGTTCGCGATGTCCGAGGCGCCGGCGGCCACGCTCGGCAGAAAACCGAGGGCCAGCGCGAGCAGCAGACCGGCCAGGCACACCGCGGCGGCGGTGCCGACCGTCGACGCGGCCCCGTGCCCCAGCCGCGCCAGCACGTCACGGCCGAGCCCGTCGGTGCCGAGGGGGTGGGTCCAGGACGGTGCCAAGAGGCGGGCGGCCGTGTCCACGGTGTACGGGTCGCGCAGCAGGCCCCAGGCGATGGAGGTGAGGAGTACCGCCGCGAGTGCCGACGGGACCGCCGGGTGCGCGCGGACCGGGCGGGCGGGCGGCAGCGTCAGTCCCGCGTCGCGCAGGGCGGGGCCCAGCAGCCGGCGCCGTACGACGGCCGCCGCCGCGCCCGTCACGAGGCCGAGCGCGAGCAGGGCGAGCACGGAACCCTGGAGCAGTGGCAGGTCCTGCGACTTGGCCGCGCCCAGGGCCGTACGCCCGATGCCCGGTACCGCGAACACCGTCTCGACGGCGACCGCACCGCCGGTCAGGCCTACGGCGACCATCCCGAACTGCGGTACCAGCGGCGGCAGTACGCGGCGCAGGGCGGCGCCCGCGACGCGTGCCCTGCTCACTCCGGCGCCCTGCCACAGCTCCACCCACCGCTCCGCCAGGACGGCGGGCAGCGCGTCCGCGACCAGACGGCCGAGCAGGCCGCCCGCGGGTACTCCCAGTGCGAGCGCCGGCAGCAGCACGTACCGCGGTCCCTGCCAGCCGGAGGTCGGCAGCCAGCCGAGCCACACCCCGCAGGTCAGCAGTGCGAGGGTGGCCAGCAGGAATTCGGGCAGCGCGGCGAGCATCGCGGCGAACGCGCCGGCCGAGCCCCGGCCCCGTACGAGCACCGGGGCCACCAGCGCGCAGGTCACCAGGAGCGCGATGCCGAGGGCGGCGCCCATCAGCGCGAGCGACACCTGGAGTCCGGCGGCGACCGACGGCAGGACGTCGGTGCCCGACACCCACGAGGTGCCGAGGTCGCCGCGCGGCAGCCCCGAGGCCCAGCTCCCCAGCAGGGAGAAGGGGCCGGTGTCGAGGCCGAGGTCGGCGCGGATCGCGGCCAGGGCTTCCGGCGTGCCCTCCTGTTCGGCCGAGCGGGCGCGCAGGACCGTGAGCGCGGGGTCGCGGCCGGAGAGCCAGGGGAGCAGTCCCACGGTGGCGAGGACCGCGGCGAGGCAGCCGAGCCGCGTGAGGGCGGTCCGGCCGACCGGACCGGACAGCCGTGCCACGAACGTCACTTGACGTAGGTCTCGGCGGTGACCAGCGCTCGTTCGCGCGGATCGTGCTCGACGTCCACGACACCGGCCGCGTCACCCTGGATCACGCGCTCGTGCAGCATCGGGATCGCCGCGTCGGTGGCCAGCACGGCGGCCTCCGCGTCGACGACCGCTCGGCGGCGGGTCTCGCCGGTCTTCGTCCCCGCGGCCCTGTCCAGGGCCGCGTCGACCTTCCCGTCCGACAGCTGGGAGATGTTGAAGGAGCCCTCCGCGTCGAAGTCGCTGTAGAGGTAAGCGGCCGGGTCGCCCGAGTCGAGGATCGTCGCCCGGGACAGGATGAACGCGTCGAACTCGCCCGCCAGCGCGTCGGATTCGATGTTCGCGTACTCGCGGACGTCCAGCTTCACCTCGAACCCGGCCTTCCGGAGCTGCTGTTGCAGCGCCTGCGCCACCTCCGGCAGTTCGGCGCGGTCGGTGAACGTACCGATGGTGATCCTCTTCCCGCCCGGGGCCACGGACCCGACCCGCTCGACCGGCTTCCGCAGACCGGCCGCCCAGGGGAGGGCGGGGCCCAGCAGGCCCTTCGCCAGGTCGGCCCGGCCCTCGTACACACCCCTGACGATCGACTCGGCGTCGACGGCCTCGCGGGCGGCGGCCCGCAGGGAGGCGTCCTCGAAGGGGCCGCTCGCGGTGTTCAGATACAGGGTGTTGGTGCGCGGCATCGGGACCTCGGTGATCAGGTCCTCGTCGAGCAGCGCGGCCTGCGACACCGGTATCGCCTCGACGATGTCGGCCTCGCCGCTGCGCAGGGTGGCCGCGCGGGCGGTGCCGTCCGGCACGAACCTCACGTCGACACCGGGGGACTTGGCCCTGCCGCCCCAGTAGCCGTCGTAGCGGTCCAGGGTGGCGGACGAGGTGCCGTTCACCTCGGTCAGTTCGAAGGGGCCGGTGCCCGCGCCGACCGGGCTGACGGTCTTCCCCCGGTACGCCTTCGCCGCCAGGATCGACAGCTGCGGCGAACTGAGCCGCTGCGGGACGAGCGGGTCCTCGTCGGCGGTGGTGACGGCGACCGAGTCCCCGTCGGCCCGCACGGTCAGTTCCACGCCGTCGAGGATGCGCGGCTTGGGCGAGGCGGTGGCGGCCCTGGTGAGCGAGCGGACGACGGACTCGGCGGTGAGTCGCGTGCCGTCGTGGAACGTGACGCCCTCCCGTATCCGGAAGGTCCAGGTGCGACCCGCCTGCCGCCATCCGGTGGCGAGCGCGGGCTCGGCGTCACCGTCCGCGTCGAGGGTCACCAGGGTCTCGGCCGCCGACCAGCGCGACAGCTTGAACGCGTCGTCGGAGAGCGGAGAGAGCCCGGAACGCGGTGGGTTCATCATCGCGACGCGTACGCGCTTGCCGTCGCCGTCGCCCGCGGATCCGCCGGCGGCCGATCCTGAGAAACAGCCGGTGAGCAGCAGCGTGGAGGCCGCGGTCGCCGCGGAGAGGGGGAGCAGACGGGTGGGCAGGCGCACGGAGCACTCCGGGTAAAGGGCTGGTCAATGGAGAGGTGCGCCGACCGTAGCATGATGATAATCGTTTTCAGTAATGGCCCCACTCCACCCCCCTGGCTGGAACCCGTCACCAGGGCGGCGGATTTTCCACTGGTGACGTGTACACGTCGACCCGACTATGTGGTGCACGTGCGTTCGGTGTGTGTTTTCTGTGCGCGAACAGCCTGCTGTGGCAACCGCCGTGGCACCTGGTGCGACACCCACCGGATCTTTCCGGAACAGCGCGAACCGCCGAATTAGCCGCTGCTGAAGGGTCGGGCCGCATCATGGCCGGTCGGGTGTGGGGACGTAGACGTTTTCTTCCGCTGTTACTGGGGTTCGCCCTGCTCGTGTCGCTGCTGTCCGGCAGCGTGTGGCGGGCCGGCGAACCAGTACCCGCGGCCAATGTGCAGCCCTTGGGCGGCTGCGTACCGGGGTCGGAGGCGTCGGCGAAGGGGCCGATCGCCGCGGAATCCGCCCCGGTGACGAAGGCGTGGGTCGTCCCGGGCACCGGGGTGACCAAGCGCGTCGCACGCGACGGCGCCGAGGTGGCGCTGGCGCCGGAGGCGGTGGAGCGGCCGACGGAGATCGGCGTCCAGCCGCTGACCGAGAGCAGCATGCCGAGCCTCGGCTCCGGCATGGACAACATGACCGAGGGCCCGAGCGGCTTCCGGTTCACACCGACCCCGCACACCTTCGAGGCCGACATCACGGTGACGCTGCCGTACGACCCCGACGCGGTGAAGACGGCCGGACTCACGCCCGAGGACGTGCGGACGTACTACTACGACGAGGCGGCCGACTGCTGGCAGCCGCTGGAGCGGCTCGCGGTCGACGAGGAGAAGCAGGTCGTCGTCTCGCGGACCGGTCACTTCACCGACATGGTGAACGCCACCGTCACCGCGCCCGAGGGCCCCGAGCAGGTCAGCCACGACCCGAACCGGATCCAGGGCATCCAGGCCGCCGATCCCGCCGCCGGCATCGAGCAGATCGCCGCCCCGGCCGCCAACAGCCAGGGTGACGCCCGGCTCTCGTACCCGCTGGAGCTGCCGGCGGGGCGCGGGGGAACAGGGCCCGCCCTCTCCATCGGCTACTCCTCCGCCTCCGCCGACAGCTGGCTGGGCAGCGGCTGGGAACTCACGACGCCGTCGATCTCCATCGACACCCGCTGGGGCGTGCCGCGCTACGACACGGCCAAGGAGACCGAGACGTACGTCCTGGGCGGCGAACAGCTCACCCCCCTCGCCCACCGCACCGAACCGCGGGCGCGCGGCGAGGGTGACAAGGTCTTCCACACCCGTGTCGAGGGCGGCTTCGCGCGCATCGTGCGTACCGGCGACTCGCCGAAGACGTACGGCTGGGAGGTGACCGACAAGTCCGGGGTCCGCCATGTCTACGGCGGCGAGGGCGCCGTGCTAACGGACGACCGGGGCAGCATCTTCTCCTGGGCGCTGCGCGAGGTGCGCGACCCGCACGGCAACACCGTGCGCTACAGCTACACACCGGTCGAGGACGCGGGCGTGGCGGGCGGCACGGTCGCCGGCCGCGAACTGTACGTCAAGAAGATCGCCTACAGCGGGCACGGGGACACCGACGGCCCCTACACCGTGACCTTCGTGCGGGACCGCGAGCTGGGCGAGCCGCGCCGCGCGGACGTGTCCATCGACGCGCGCGGCGGCTTCAAGCGGGTGACCGCCGACCTGCTGCGCCGTGTCGAGGTGCGGTTCCACGACGAGCTGGTACGCGGCTACGAACTCGCCTACCGCGAGGGCGCGTTCCACAAGACGCTGCTGAAGTCGGTCGCGCGGCTCGACGCCGACGGCAAGGTCTTCACCGAGCACGCGTTCTCCTACTACGACGACATCCGCGACGCCGACGGCGCGTACGACGCGTTCGCGAAGGTCGACTGGTCCTCGCCGGACGACAACGTGCGCAACGGCCGGGTCGACGGCGTGCGTTCGGGCGCCGGGGAGGCCGGAGCGCTCAACGGCAACACCTCCACCGGCGTCGGCGGCCACCTGTACGTCGGCTTCGGTTCGAACCGTTCCAAGAGCGGCTCGGCCGGCGTGAAGGCCGGCTACAACCGGTCCACCGACGAGGGGCTGCTCGCCCTCCTCGACGTGGACGGCGACAACCTGCCGGACAAGGTCTTCGAGCGCGGTGACGGTCACGTCTTCCGCAAGAACCTCTCCCGCCCGGGTGGCGAGCCCGAGTTCGCCGCCGCCACGACCGCCCTGCACAACCTGCCGGGGCTCTTCCGCGAGTCCACCAGCAGTCGCACCGCCGGAATCGAGAGCTACCTGGCGGGCGCTCAGCAACTGGACCACGTCAGCACCGTCTCCACGACCCAGCGCTATTTCGCCGACGTCAACGCCGACGGCGTGGTGGACCTCGTCAACGGCTCCGCCGTGGTGTTCGGCCGGGTCGGCTCCGACGGCGGGGTGACCTACGGATCGGCCGCCGACACCCCCGCGCCGATCGGCACCGGCACCGTCGACGCGGCGGGCACGCTGCCCGACCTGACCGCCGAGCGCGAACGCCGGATCGCCTCCTTCCCGCTGGTGGACTCGGTCCGCAGGTGGACGGCCCCGTACGACGGCACGGTGGCCGTCACCGGCACCGTGGCCTTGGAGGAAGTCGCCGGAGAACTCCCCGAGTTCGCCGACCCCGACGGCGTCCGGGTGGCCGTCCAGCACGAGAACCGGGAACTGTGGTCGGCCCGCATCCAGGAGGACGACCGCACCCCGCGCGCCCCCGAGGGCGTCGACGCGATCGAGGTGGAGCAGGGCGACCAGCTGTACTTCCGGGTCGGCTCGGTCCTCGACGGCGCCGCCGACCAGGTCGCCTGGGACCCGGCGGTCGCGTACACCGGCTTCGAGGCGGCCGACGCCAACGGCCTGCCCCTGCACTCCTACCAGGCGTCCGAGGACTTCACCCTCACCGGACGCGCCGGAAGCGTCGAGGCACCGGCGGCGGGCACCCTGCGGCTGACCGGTGACCTGAAGAAGACGGCCGCCACCACCGACGACCTCACCGTCCTGATCACCCGGGACGGCGATCCCGTGGTGGAGAGGACCGTCGACGCGGCCGACACCGGGACCTTCGACGTCGGCACCTCGGTCACCGTCACCAAGGGACAGCGGCTCACCTGGCGGATCAAGGCCGACTCCCCGATAGACATCGCCGCACTGGACTGGGCGCCGCGGGCCGAGTACACCGAGGCCGAGAGTGTGGAGGGCGAGTCGGAGTTCAGCCCGCCGTACGACATCGACACCTACGCGACCCGTGGCGAGCCGCAGCGCCCGTACACCGCCCCCGGCGGCACGCTCACCGTCACCCCGCGCGTCGAGGGCGGCTCCGGAACCGCGGTGTTCACGGTGAAGAAGCGCGGCGCGCTCCTCGCGAAGGAGACCGTGCAACTCGGCGGTGAGGCACCGTCGTTGCAGGTCGAGGCAGAGGCGGGCGAGGCGCTGTACTTCGACGTCACCGGCTCCGGCGTCACCGCGGCCGAGGTGACCGTGGGCGAGGACACCGTCGCGGCCACCGTGCACAGCCGCGCCACCGAGGGCGTCTTCGCCCGCCCGTACCGCGGCTGGTCCGCCGTCGGCTACAACGGCAACGGCGACCGGGCCGAGCAGCCCGTTCGGCAGGCCGACCTGACCGGCGAGTCCCTCCCCGACCGGCTGCCCGACGACGTGGACCCGGCGGCCGAGCGCGAGGAGTTCGAGAGGGACCCGCGGATCACCCCGCCGGACGTGGTGCCGTTCACCCCCGACCGGGAGCACGGCCGCTGGACCTCCGGCGACGTCTGGGTGGCCGCGGACCGGGCGACCGGCTCGCGCTACGGCGGGCAGACCATCGGCCTGCCCACCGCCGAGTCCCTCGCCTCCGTGCAGGCCGTACCCCGGATCTCGGAGTCCGAGCAGATCTCGCTGACCGGCTCGATCGGCGGCGGGGTGGGCAGCGTCGGCGGCAGCGTGGCCTTCGGCACCTCGCGGGGCGTCCTCGACTACCTCGACATGAACGGCGACAGCTATCCGGACGTCGTCGGCTCCGCCGGTGTGCAGTACACCGAACCGACCGGCGTGCTCGGCGCCACCAAGGGCAACGTCCCCGGCGGAGCGGTGCGCGAGTCGGACAACGTCACCGGCAACGCCAACGCGGGCAGCGCCGCCCGCACCCTCACCACCGGCCGGGGCCACGCCGCCCCGCCCGCCACGGGCACCGCCAACACCGCCACGTCCGGCAACGACATGCCCCCGCTGGGCGTCGGCGGCAACCTCGGCAGCGGAAAGTCCGACGGCCGCTTCGACCTGCTGGACATCAACGGCGACAACCTGCCCGACCGCGTCCACGAGGACGGCCGCGCCGCCCTCAACCTCGGCTACAGCTTCGCCGCCGCCGAACCCTGGCCCGGCGGGAGGATCAACGAGGGAACCAGCTCCAGCGCGGGCCTGAACATCGGCTTCGAGACCGACTTCTACGGCTTCGGCGGCGGCGCCTCCTTCGACCGGACCTCGTCGTCCACCAAGAACTCCCTGGTCGACGTCAACGGCGACGGCCGCGCCGACCGCGTCCTCGCGGGCGAGCCCATCAGGGTCGCCCTCAACACCGGCTCCGGCTTCGCCGACCCGGTGCCCTTCAAGGGCAGCCTGGACGGCATCAACAAGGACTCCAACGCCAAGCTCGGCGGCGGCGCCTACTTCACCATCCCCTTCTGCACGCTGTTCGTGACCGGCTGCGTCATCACCAACCCGGGCGCGAGCGTCTCCACCGGTGCCTCGCGCGCCGAGCAGATGCTGCGCGACATCGACGGCGACGGGCTCGCCGACCACCTCGCCTCCACGAAGGACAGCGAACTGACCGTCGCCGCCAACCGCACGGGCCGCACCAACCTCCTCAAGTCCGTGTCCCGGCCGCTGGGTTCGCGTATCGACCTCGACTACACGCGCGACGGCAACACCTACGACCAGCCCGCCACCCGCTGGCTGCTGAGCGGTGCGAAGATCCACGACAACCTGCCCGGCGACGGCCCCGACACCCAGTCGCTCGCCTTCACCTACCGGGACGGCGCGTACGACCGCCTTGAGCGCGAGTTCCGCGGCTACGGCACCGTCGCCACCAGCCAGGACGGGCAGCGCACCGCCACCACCGAGTACGACACCCGCGGCCACTACACGCGCGGCCTGATCGAGCGCCGCACCGTGGCGGACAGTTCGGGCGCCCTGTTCACCGAGACGGTGAACAGCTACGACCTGCGGGACGTCACCACCGGCGAGCCCGCCGACGGCCGCTCGACCCGCGCCACCCTCTTCCCGCACCTGACGAAGACGCAGTCGCGCTGGTACGAGGGCGAGGCGCAGCAGGGCAAGAGCACGTCGAAGGAGCTGTCGTACGACGACCTGGGCAATGTCGTCCGCACGACCGACCGCGGCGAACCCGGCGCCGCGGACGACGTGGAGACGAGGACCCGGTACACCGAGTGCGCCGACACCCACATCGTCGGTGTCGCGCGTGCCGTGGAGGTGTACGGCGGCGGCAGGAAGATGCGCTCGCGCGCCTCGGAGGTGGACTGCGCCACGGGCGACGTCACCCGCCACACCGCCGAGCAGACCCACGGCGCGAAGGCCGTCACCGACCTGGAGTACAACGACACCGGCACCCTGAAGTCGGTGAGGTCGCCGGAGAACCACCGGGGTCAGCGCTTCCGGCTGACCTACGAGTACGACGGTCCGACGGGCACGTACGTGACGCGGACGAAGGACAGCTTCGGCTACAGCTCGACCGCCGAGTACGACCTGGGGTTCGGCCTGCGGACCGAGTCCACCGACGTCAACGACCAGAAACTGCGCACCACTTACGACCGGGCCGGCCGGGTCTCCTCGGTGACGGGACCGCACGACCACAAGGCCGACCGCCCGACCATCGCCTTCGCTTACCACCCCGAGGCCGGTGTCCCGTACGCGGTCACCCGGCATCTGGACCGTGCCGCGGACGGGAAGGCGAAGGACGACACGATCGACACCGTCACCTTCGTCGACGGTCTCGGCCGGGTCGTCCAGACGAAGAAGGACGCCGAGGTCGCGGGCAAGGACGTGATGACGGTCTCCGGCCGCGGTGTCTTCGACGAGCTGGGCCGCATCGTGAAGCAGTACTACCCGGTCACCGAACCGAAGGGCGCCGCGAACACGGCCTACAACCCGGCCGTCGACACGGTCAGGCCGGCCCGGATCACCTACGACGTACTGGATCGCGCGCTGCGCACCGAACTGCCGGACGGGACGGTGACCTCCCTCGACTACGGCTTCGGCACGGACCGCGCCGGCAGACCGCAGTTCGAGACGGTGGCGACCGACGCGAAGGACAATCAGACGCGCACCTACGTGGATGTGCGCCAACAGCAGACCGCGGTCCGTGAACCGGGCGCGAAGAAGGGCGACCCGCCGATCTGGACCTCGTACGCCTTCGACGCGCTCGGACAGCTGACGAAGGCCGTGGACGACGAGAACAACACGACCGCGAGCGAGTACGACGACTTCGGCCGCCGTACGGTCGTCGACTCCCCGGACGCGGGCCGCACCACGACGGGTTACGACCCGGCGGGCAATGTGACCCGCACGGTCACCGCGAACCTGGCGAAGAAGCACAAGGCGATCGAGTACGAGTACGACTTCAACCGCCTCGTGAAGGTCGGCTATCCGGTCTTCAAGGACAACGACGTCCGTTACACGTACGGCGATCCGGGCGCCAAGGACAACACCGCCGGCCGGGTGGCGAAGATCGAGGACGCCGCGGGAACGGTGAAGCGGCGGTACGGCCCCCTCGGTGAGGTCGTCGAGGAGACCCGCACACTGCCGGGCCCCCTCCACAGCACCAGCGTCTTCACCACGGGCTACCGCTACGACAGCTTCGGCAGGGTCCTGTCGCTGACGTACCCCGACGGCGAGGAACTGAGGTACACCTACGACAGCGGTGGCCAGGTCACCGCGGCGACGGGCACCAAGAAGCACCACAGCTACGACTACCTGAAGTCCCTGGACTACGACAAGTTCGGTCAGCGGACCCGGGTCGAGCTGGGCAACGGCACGGCGACGTCGTACGCGTACGACGCCGAGGACCGCCGGCTCGCGACGCTCGACTCGACGCTGCCGAAGGGCGACTCGTTCCAGAAGCTCAGCTACACCTACGACGCGGTGGGCAACGTCACCCGTCAGGCGAACGCGGCCGGACCCACCGCCGACGCCGCGGACAGCGAGATCTCCACCGAGTCGGGCGGGCCCACCGTCCAGACGTACACGTACGACAACCTCCACCGGCTGACGAAGGCGGCCGGCTCGTACGACTTCGCCAAGAAGAAGACCGACACGTACGCGGTGTCGACCACGTACGACACGATCAACAACATCACGAGCAAGGACCAGCGCCACGCGATCGTGTCGGACAGCGGTCACGAGAGCGTGCAGAAGCACACCACCTACGCCAACGCCTACGCGTACAAGGACGCCGGCCCGCACGCCCCCTCCCGGGTCGGTGAGGAGTCCCTGTCGTACGACGCCGACGGCAACCTGGTCGACAGCGAGTCCGGTGCCCTCGGCCACCCGCGCCGCCAGCAGGTCTGGGACGAGGGCAACCGACTGGCGTGCGTCCACGACCTGTGGAAGTTCGAGACGGTGGAACAGGAACCGTCCTCCTGCGACAGGCCCGGCAAGTCGCCGACCGTCCGCTTCACCTACGACGCCGACGGCAAACGGGTCGTCAAGGAGGGCGCGCGGACGGCCCTCTACCCGAACCAGAACTATTCGACGCGGGGCCTTCAGGAGTTCAAGCACGTCTTCGTCGGCACGACCCGCATCGCGACGAAGACCTCCAAGCCGCTCGGGCTCTACGAGAAGGACCAGTTCTATTACCACGCCGACCACCTGGGCTCGACGTCGTTCGGCACGGACGACAAGGGCCGGGTCGCGGAACACCTCGACTACTTCCCGTCGGGGGAGGTCTGGGTCGACGAGAACAAGGGACTGGCGGAGAACCCGTACCGCTTCACCGGGAAGGAGCTGGACGAGGAGACCGGCTACACGTACCACGGGGCGCGGTACTACGACGCGCGCGCGGGGCTGTGGCAGTCCCCGGACCCGGCGCTCGGCGCCTATCTGGACGGCTCACCGAACGGCGGGGTGCGCCGCCCGGCCAACCTCAACCTGTACGGGTACGCCTACGACAACCCCGTCGGATACTCCGATCCCTCCGGTCTCACTCCCGAAGGTGAGGATTTCAATCTCGGGCGGCACCTCATGGAGAAGTACACCCGCCACCACGACCAGGCGATCACCATGGCCGGACGCCAGCTCCAGGAGACCCATCCGCTCGGCAGGGTGACCATGGACCTGCAGAGCCTGGGACAGCGCCCTCCGGAGAATTCCGTCAACGGTGGCTGGGCGGATCTCATCCTCTGGACGGACACCTTCGTCTACGTGTGGGACGCCAAGCACAAGGGCGGCGGGGCCGAGAAACAGGGCGTGACGGACGTCAAGTGGTACGTGGACAACCTCCAGGCCCAGCTGCTGGCCAAGGGCGACACCCGGCTCGTCGCCGCCGGATTCGATCTGCAGCGGGAGGAGGAGCCGTCCTGGTACGAGGAGAACACCCTGCTGGAGATGGAGTCGTCGCAGACCTATCCCGGCAAGGGGGTGATCACGTACACCACGACCAAGCAGGCCCCGCAGGAGGCGCCCGTGCCCGTCCCCACCCCTGTCCCCCTGCCCGCGCCCTCGGAGCAGAGCAACAGGCTGGCGTTCTTCGGCACGGTGCTCCTCGCCATCGGAGCGGCCGGGGCGATGGCGTTCGCCCCCTGACACCGCACTGGGGCCGCCGTCCGGGACGGGACCCGTCCTAGAGGCGCCGCGCCTTGATCACCATGTGCAGCAGCAGTCGGTCCTCGCCGTCGTCCAGGTCCAGGCCCGTGAGCTGTTCGACGCGGGACAGGCGGTAGTAGAGGGTCTGGCGGTGGATGCCCAGCTCCGCCGCGGCGCGGCCGGCCTGGCCCGCACAGTCGAGGAACACCTCGGCGGTGCGGGCCAGTTCGCGATGGGCGGGGGCGAGCAGGGGACGGACAGCCGGGTCGGCGTCCGCGGTCGGGGACATCGTCGACAGCAGGCGGTACGGGCCGATCGACGACCAGTGCGCGACCGGGCCCAGCCGGGGCTCGGCCAGGGCCGCGCGGGCGGCGGCGGAGGCCTCCTGCCAGGCGGCGGAGAGGCCGGCGAGACCGGTGCGGGGGACGGCGATCCCGGCCGCCGCCCGGCCGCCGCCCGGGGCGCCCCCGGCCACCTCGTCCAGGTGCTGACCGGCCGGGGCGGACCCCCGTACCTCCTCGGCCCGCTCCAGGAGGCGGGCCGCCGCCATCGTCGCCGGGGTGAGGACCTCCGGGGAGCGCAGCCGGACCAGCAGGGCCAGCCCCTGTTCGTCGGTGTCGTTCCAGGGGAGGGCGCACAGCGCGGTGGCGCCCGGGATCGTCCGGACCGAAGGGGCGTCGTCGGGGTCGGCCGAGGGCCAGGCGGCCACACAGAGCACGGTGTGCAGGCCCTCGCCGCGCGGCCCGAGAGCCGTACGCAGTTCCGTCACCGCCAGCTCGTGCTGCCAGCCGCTCCCGGCGGTGAGCACGGCGCGCAGTTCGCGGCTCAGGTCGGCGCCCGCCTGGGCCTCGTCCGCGAGCAGGGCGCCGATGCGCGGCGTCACCTCCATGGCCGCCGCGAGCTGCCGGTCGGTGGGACCCGGCTCGTCGGCCAGCAGCCACACATAGCCGAGGGCGACCCCCCGATGGCGTACCGGGAGGCAGACGCGGCCCCGGTGGACGCCCGCCTCCGGAGTCGGCGGGATACGGACCGGGCCGGTCGCCCGCGCGATGCCGAAGTTCTCGAACCAGGTGCGGACCGCCGCCGTGGAGCGGCGCGTGAGGATCGAGCGGGCGCGCACCGGGTCGAGCGCGGAGGCGTCCAGCTCGCCCTCGCTGTCGTACGCGCCGAAGGCGATCAGCTCGAAGTCGCGGTTCTCCAGCGTCGCGGGGGCGCCGAGAAGCTCCGAGATCTCGTCGACCAGGTCCTGATAGTCACCCTTGAATTCGGCCGTCACCTGGGCATTGTGCCTCGTTTCCGACCGCCTTCATACATCTGTCTGACATCGGCGACACGGATGCGTGACAGCTGTCGATGGCTGACGATCGGAGGAATCCCTAGGTTTCACGGTGGTTCTCCGTCTACCGGCTTTCTGTGGAGGTGCCCCGTGCTGGGTCCCGTGATTCTCGCCGCCTCGCGCAGCGACCGGATGCGTCGTCTTGTCTCGGCGGCCCCGGTGACCAGGCCGGTCGTCGACCGCTTCATCCCGGGCGAGAGCGTCGACCAGATCGTGCCGATCGTCCAGGACCTCACGGCCAAGGGCCTGGAGCTGACCATGGATGTGGTCGGCGAGGACATCACCACTCCCGAGCAGGCCGGGGCCGCCCGCGACGCCTACCTGGAGCTCATCGGCCGGCTGGCGGAACTCGACCTCGGGACGCGCGCCGAGATGTCGGTCAAGCTGTCCATGTTCGGACAGGCGCTGGACGGCGGGCACGAGCTGGCGCTGGCCAACGTCCGGCCGGTCGTCGAGGCCGCCGCCGCCATCGGCACGACCGTGACGCTCGACGCCGAGGACCACACCACCCTCGACTCGATGTTCGCCATCCACGAGGAGCTCCGGAAGGACTTCCCGGAGACCGGCTGCGTCATCCAGGCCTACCTCTTCCGCACCGAGGCCGACGCCCGCCGCCTCGCCGCGAACGGCAGCCGCGTACGGCTCGTGAAGGGCGCGTACAAGGAGCCCGCCGAGGTCGCGTACCAGCAGAAGCCGGAGATCGACAAGGCGTACGTCCGGGTCCTGCGCATCCTGATGGAGGGCGACGGGTACCCGATGATCGGGTCCCACGACCCGCGCCTGATCTCCATCGCGCAGGAACTGGGACGGCGCGCCGGACGCAAGATCGACGAGTACGAGTTCCAGATGCTGTACGGGATCAGGAGCGACGAGCACCTCAGGCTCGCCGCCGAGGGTCACCGCATGCGGGTCTACACCGCCTACGGCACGGACTGGTACGGCTATTTCATGCGCCGCCTGGCGGAGAAGCCCGCCAATCTGCTCTTCTTCGCCCGCTCGGTCCTCACCAGGGACTGACACGGGCGCCGAGCCCCAGGACAACAGCACTCCAGGACATCAGCAAGGGGGCCGCCGACCCGGGCCCGAGCCCCGAAACACCCGCTCATCAAGGAGTACGGAACCCATGGACGCAGTGACCCAGGTCCCCACGCCCGTCAACGAGCCGGTGCACGGCTACGCCCCCGGCACGCCCGAGCGCGCCCGCCTGGAGGCGAAGCTCAAGGAGCTGGCCGAGAACCCCGTCGACCTGCCGATGACCATCGGCGGTGAGAAGCGGATGGGCGGCGGCGAGCGCTTCGACGTCGTACAGCCGCACCACCACAAGGCGCGCCTCGGCACCTACGCGAACGCCACGAAGCAGGACGCCCAGGACGCCGTCGACGCGGCCCTCGCCGCCGCGCCCGCCTGGCGCGCGATGTCCTTCGACGACCGCGCCGCGATCATCCTGCGCGCCGCCGAACTGCTGTCGGGCCCGTGGCGCGAGACCCTCGCCGCCTCCACGATGCTCGGCCAGTCCAAGACGGCCCAGCAGGCGGAGATCGACTGTCCCTGCGAGCTGGTCGACTTCTGGCGCTTCAACGTCAAGTACGCCCGCGACCTGCTCGCCGAGCAGCCCCCGGCGAACTCGCCCGGCGTGTGGAACCGGCTCGACCACCGCCCGCTCGAAGGCTTCGTCTACGCGATCACGCCGTTCAACTTCACGGCGATCGCGGGCAACCTGCCCACCGCCCCCGCCCTCATGGGCAACGTCGTCGTGTGGAAGCCGTCCCCGACGCAGACCCACGCCGCCGTGCTGCTCATGGAGCTCCTGGAGGAGGCGGGCCTGCCCAAGGGCGTCATCAACCTCGTCACCGGCGACGGCATCGAGGTCTCCGGGGTCGCCCTGGAGCACCGCGATCTCGCGGGCGTGCACTTCACGGGCTCGACCAAGACCTTCCAGTACCTGTGGAAGACGGTCGGCAACAACATCGAGAAGTACCGCACCTACCCGCGCATGGTCGGCGAGACCGGCGGCAAGGACTTCGTCGTCGCGCACCCGAGCGCCGACCGCGCCGTCCTGAAGACCGCCCTGACCCGCGGCTCCTTCGAGTACCAGGGCCAGAAGTGCAGCGCCTCCTCGCGCGCCTACGTCCCGGCCTCCATCTGGAACTCCGGCTTCAAGGAGGAGTTCGCGGCCGAGGTCGACGGCATCACCATGGGTGACGTCACCGACCTGTCGAACTTCATCGGCGCCGTCATCGACGAGCGGTCCTTCGCCAAGAACAAGGCGGCGATCGACCGGGCCGCCGCGGACCCGAGCTGCACGATCGTCGCGGGCGGCACGTACGACGACTCGGTGGGCTGGTTCGTGCGCCCGACCGTCGTCGAGTGCTCCGACCCGGCCAACGAGGTCTTCACCACGGAGTACTTCGGCCCGTTCCTCGCCGTGCACGTCTACGACGACAGCTCTCCCGAGGGCTACGACGAGATGCTGGCCCAGATGGAGTCGGTGTCGGACTACGCGCTCACCGGCTCGGTCATCGCGGGCGACCGCGCCGCCGCCGCGTACACGATGGAGAAGCTGCGCTACGCCGCGGGCAACTTCTACATCAACGACAAGTCGACCGGTGCCGTCGTCGGCCAGCAGCCCTTCGGCGGAGGCCGCGCGTCCGGCACGAACGACAAGGCGGGCGCCCCGCAGAACCTGATGCGCTGGACGCTGACCCGCGCCATCAAGGAGACGCTGGTCGCCCCGACCGACTACCCGTACCCGCACATGGGCTGACGTCCCCATCGAACCGCCCCCGCCCCGGAAGCACCCCTCCGGGCCGGGGGCGGCGTGCGTGTCAAAAGTGAAGGCGCAGGTCAGAGCCGTGTGACGCAACTCGCCGTCTCAGATAGTAGGAAGTCCGACTAACCATGGAGACAGATGCGCGGTCCTCGCCTAGCTTGGTAGGAGCCGAACGTCTCGCTCGACCCAGCGAATGGCGGTCGTGAGCCGGAGCCCCTGGCAGGCAACCCCTGCGGCACCGCTCCCCGCCCCTTCCGGCGTCTCGTAACCCCTCACCGCATTTCCGGCGTCCACTGCCGGAGGCAAGGAGTCGATTCACCATGGCCGAGACGACCGCCCGCCGAGTCCGTCACGTCTCCCGTACCAGCGAGTCCGACCGCAAGAACGCCGCTGCCGCGCTCCAGCGCGCCCTCGACCGCCGGGACAACGGCGGCTCGACCGGCCACTGAGGCGCGGTCGCCGCTCTCAAGGCATCATCCGACTCTCCACGTATCACCCGACTCTCCAGGCATTACCCGAAGAAGCCGGGAGCCGCGCCCGATCGGGGTGTGGCGCGGGGCCTCACGCTCCGCGCCGCACCTCGAAATGGTCGATGCGCTTCCCGCTCTGGGCGAGTGCGGACACCTTGAGCCGGGGAGCCGGTCCTGCCTCCGCCTCCACGGAGAGGAAGGAGTAGCCGGTGTACCGCACCCGCGACCACTCCACGGTGTCGGGGTTCTGGTCCTTCGACCTCGTCCAGTGGTACGTGTCCACGGACTCGCGGTCGGCGACCTTGCCCTCGTAGCTGTCCTGCACCCCTGACGGGAAGCTGTACAGGCTCTTGCCCGCGCCGCCCGCCGTGACGTACACGATCCCGTCCCGCGTCGGATCCGTCGACGCGCCCACCGGCACCGGCTTGCCCACCCGTCCGTTCCTGACGGCGTCGGTGCGCTCGTACACGTGGTTGTGGCCGTTGATCACCAGATCCACCTGGTGCTTGGTGAACAGCGGCAGCCAGGCGTCCCGTACGCCTCCGTCCGAGGCGTGGGTCGACGTCGAGTAGGCGCAGTGGTGGAAGAAGACCACGACGAAGTCGACCCCCTTGTCCTCGCGCAGTTCCCCGAGCCGCCTGTCGAGCCAGGCCGTCTGCCGACCCTCCGAGTAGCCCTTGTTGGCGGGGATCTCGTACGACACGTCGTTCGCGTCCAGCGCCACGATCCCGACGTTGCCGTACGTGAACGAGTAGACGCCCGGGGCGTTCTTCGCGTCGAAGCCGTTGTCGGGGAGCGAGAAGCGCGCCGACTGGCCGCCGTACCCGTTCGGCGAGTACCAGGCCTCCATGTCGTGGTTGCCGGTCGTCACCATCCACGGGACCGTCCTCGCGACCGTCTCCGTCTGCTTGAGGAACAGGTCCCAGGCGGTGGGGTCGTAGATGTCCGACTCCTTGCCGTGGCCGGTCACGTCCGCGTAGCAGATGTCGCCCGCGTGCAGATGGAAGGCGGGCTCACGGCCGAGGATCAGCTTGTCGTTGGCGAGCGCGTCCGGGGTGACGCCCTGGTCGCCGAACGCGGTGAACACGAACGTCTCCGCACGGGCGGGCGCCGTGGTGAACGAGCCGACCGTGGAGTGCCGTTCCCTGGACGCCGGGTCGAACCCCTCGTGCCCGACGCCGTAGTAGTACGTCGTCCCGGGCCGCAGACCGTCGAGGGCCGCGTGCAGATAGAACTGGTCGAGGGCGAGCCGTACGCCTTCGAGCCCGGGGGTGTGCAGGTCGCGCACCTCGGCCTCGATCTTGCGGCTCAGCTCCCAGGGCTTCAACCCCACCCGCACGTACGGCTTTCCGACCGTGAGCGGCACCTGCCAGGAGATACGCATCTGGGTCTTCGGGTCCGCGCCGAAGGCGAGATGGCGGCCGAAGGGGGTGACGACCGCGCCGTCCACCCGTTCGGTGGGCGTGGAGCCGGCGGCCAGGGGCGAGCCGGACCGGCTCGCCGCGCCCGAGCCGGAGCCCGAGCCCGAGCAGCCGGTCAGCAGTCCGCCGGCCACCGCGCCCGCGCTCACCAGGGCGCGACGGCGGGTGAACCTCGTCCGCAGGTACTCGTACTGTTCCGCCATGCTCATCCGGCGCGCGAGCCGCGGCGGGATGCCGACGTCGGGAGTGTCCATGACTGGTGAACTTCCCATCGAGGGCCAACGTTCGCCATACGTACAGGTGAACGGCGGACGACAGGATGACGCGCACCCCTCTCGCGCGTCCGGCGTGTGTCCGCATGGCGGACGCCGCATGTCATCCCGTGGGACGGGGAGTAGGGTGCCGACATGTCTCGCAGCATCGATCTCGCAGTGATCCCCGGTGACGGCATCGGCCAGGAAGTCGTGGCCGAAGGCCTGAAGGTCCTCTCCGCCGTCCTCCCGCAGGATGTGAAGCTGGAGACCCAGGAGTTCGACTTCGGCGCCCGGCGCTACCGCGCGACCGGTGAGACCCTCACCGACGCCGACCTCGAAGCCCTGAAGCGGCACGACGCCATCCTGCTCGGCGCGATCGGCGACCCGTCGGTCCCCTCAGGCGTCCTGGAGCGCGGCTTCCTGCTGAAGCTCCGCTTCGCCTTCGACCACCACGTCAACCTGCGTCCGTCGAAGCTCCTGCCGGGTGTCGCCACTCCGCTCGCGGGCCAGCCGGAGATCGACTTCGTGGTCGTCCGCGAGGGCACCGAGGGGCCGTACACCGGCAACGGCGGCACGATCCGCAAGGGCACCCCGCACGAGGTCGCCACCGAGGTCTCCGTGAACACGGCCTTCGGTGTCGAGCGCGTCGTGCGTGACGCCTTCGCCCGCGCCCAGGCCCGCCCCCGCAAGAAGCTCACGCTGGTCCACAAGAACAACGTGCTCACCTTCGCGGGTCACCTGTGGACGAACGTCTTCCACAAGGTGGCCGAGGAGTTCCCCGAGGTCACCACGGACTACATCCACGTGGACGCCGCGACGATCTACCTCGTCACGGACCCCGCGCGCTTCGACGTGATCGTCACCGACAACCTCTTCGGCGACATCATCACCGACCTCGCCGCGGCCGTCTCCGGCGGCATCGGCGTCGCCGCGTCCGGCAACATCAACCCGAGCGGCGAGTTCCCGTCCATGTTCGAGCCGGTGCACGGCTCGGCCCCGGACATCGCGGGCCAGGGCAAGGCCGACCCCAGCGCCACCGTCCTGTCCGTCGCCCTCCTGCTGCGTCACCTCGGCTACGAGACCGAGGCCGCCCGCATCGAGGACGCCGTCTCCGCCGACCTCGCGGAGCGCGGCACCACGACCCGTACGACCGAGGAGATCGGCGACGCGCTCGCCGCCCGAGTATCCGGCTGACCCGCCGGTACCACCCCAAGCCGCCGGGTCGCTTCCGCACCCGGCGGCTTTTCGTATGCCCCGCCGGGTGTCACCATCAATCCCTGGGCCGCATTCACACCGTTTCGCCCCCCTCCACGGCTTCCACGACCTCCGTGGCAGGGGCGGTGCCCCATTCGGCTCAGCTCGCGCGATAATCGAACGCGGAGCCGCGAAATGACGACATGCTCGGACGTCCTAACACTGGCCACTGGCAGTACAGGCGTGAGCGCGGCCCGTCACACACAACCGGTGAAGGACAACCACTCATGACGACGCCCACGATCGAGCTAAAGCCCTCCTCGTCCCCGCAGTCCGACGCGGAGCGCGAGGCGATCCTGGTCAGCCCGGGATTCGGCCGCCACTTCACCGACCACATGGTGACGATCAAGTGGACGGAGGGCCGCGGCTGGCACGACGGCCAGCTCGTCCCGTACGGCCCGCTGTCCGTCGACCCCGCGACGAGCGTCCTGCACTACGCGCAGGAGATCTTCGAGGGGCTGAAGGCCTACCGGCAGCCCGACGGGTCGGTCGCCACGTTCCGCCCCGACCGCAACGCCCTGCGCTTCCAGTCGTCCGCCCGCCGTCTGGCCATGCCCGAGCTGCCCGTCGAGACCTTCATCGAGGCCTGTGACGTGCTGATCCAGCAGGACAAGGCGTGGGTGCCGGCGCACGGCGGCGAGGAGTCGCTCTATCTGCGGCCGTTCATGATCGCCACCGAGGTCGGCCTGGGGGTGCGGCCCGCGAACGAGTACCTCTTCATCGTCATCGCGTCGCCCGCCGGGGCGTACTTCCCGGGTGGCGTGCAGCCCGTCTCCATCTGGCTCTCGGAGGACCGCGTGCGCGCCGTCCCCGGCGGGGTGGGCGACGCCAAGACCGGTGGCAACTACGCCGCGTCGCTGCTCGCGCAGGCGGAGGCCGCGGCCAAGGGCTGCGACCAGGTCTGCTACCTCGACGCCGTCGAGCACAAGTGGGTCGAGGAGCTGGGCGGCATGAACCTGTACTTCGTGTACGGGGACAGGATCGTCACGCCCACGCTCAGCGGCTCCATCCTGGAGGGTGTCACCCGTGACTCGCTCCTGTCGGTCGCCCGTGACCTCGGTTACGGGTCCGAGCAGGCCCGGGTCTCCAGTGACCAGTGGAGGCGTGACGCCGAGAACGGGACCCTCACCGAGGTCTTCGCCTGCGGTACCGCGGCCGTCATCACGCCCGTCGGCACGGTGAAGAGTCACTCCGGTGAGTGGCAGCAGAGTGGGGGCGGGCCCGGCGAGGTCACGCTGAGGCTCCGTGAGGCGCTGCTGGACATCCAGCGGGGTGTGGCGGAAGACACCCACGCCTGGATGCACAACCTGGGCTGACGGTCCGGGGGATTCCTTCGCCCCCGCCGCCCCTACCCGTCCCGTCACCGCATGGGGGCTCCGCCCCCTCGCCCCCGTTTGCGCAGTTCCCCGCGCCCCCAGGTACCTGGGGGCGCGAGGAACCGCGCGATCAGCCCCCACCGGGCCCGCACCCGCCCACCTACCGTCCCCAAGCAGCCCCATCATTTAGAGTGCTGTTCAAAAAGTGGGCGCCTTTACTGGGTCAGGGCTGTTTTTGAAGCGGCCTCAGCGTTAGAGTGGCGCTCAATATGCGACTCACCCCCACCGAACGCGACCGCCTCCTGCTCTTCGGCGCAGCCGAACTGGCCCGCGCCCGCCGAGCCCGCGGCCTGAAGCTGAACGTCCCCGAGGCGACAGCCGTCATCGCGGACACCGTCTGCGAAGCGGCCCGCGACGGCCGAAGGCTCGCAGAGGCCATCGCGGCGGCCGGCGCGGCCCTCGGCCCGGACGACGTGCTGCCGGGCGTCGCCGACATCGTCAGAGAGGTCCACGTGGAGGCCGTCTTCGACGACGGCTCCCGCCTCGCGGTCGTCAGCGACCCGATCGGTGGCCGGGAGGGGCACGACGGACCGGGCGCCCTGCTGCCCGCCCCCGAGCACACCGACCCCCGCCCCACCCGCACCCTCTCCGTCACCAACACCGCCACCGTCCCCGTCTCGGTGACCTCCCACTTCCACTTCTTCGAGGCCAACCCCCGCCTCGACTTCGACCGGGCGGCGGCCTACGGCACCCACCTGGCCGTCCCCGCCGGCGCCTCCACCCGCTTCGCCCCGGGCGAGACCGTCGAGGTCGGCCTGCTGCCGATCGGCGGCGACCGCGTGGCGATCGGCTTCGCGGGCCTCGTGGACGGCCCGCTCGACGCCCCGGGCGCACAGGCGGAGGCCCTGCGCAGAGCGGCGGCCTGCGGATATCTGGGAGCGGTCGACCCCGAGGCCGATTCCGCGGGAGGCAGGACATGAACCCGTACGAGTACGCCGCCACCCACGGCCCCCGCGCCGGCGACCGCGTCCGCCTCGGCGACTCCGGGCTGACCGTGCGGGTCGAGTCCGATGCCCAGAAGTACGGGGACGAATTCCTCGCGGGGTTCGGCAAGACGGCCCGCGACGGACTGCACCTCAAGGCCGCCGCCGTCCGCGACACCTGTGACGTCGTGATCAGCAACGTCCTGGTGATGGATGTGGCCCAGGGGATCAGGAAGGTGTCGATCGGCATCCGGGAGGGCCGGATCGCGGCGATCGGCCGGGCCGGGAACCCCGACACCCTCGACGGCGTCGACGTGGTCGTCGGCACCGGCACGACGATCGTCTCCGGCGAAGGCCTGATCGCCACCGCCGGAGCCGTCGACACCCATGTGCACCTGCTGTCGCCCCGTGTCATGGAGGCCTCGCTCGCCTCCGGGGTGACGACGATCGTCGGCCAGGAGTTCGGCCCCGTGTGGGGCGTCGGCGTCAACTCGCCCTGGGCCCTGCGGCACGCCTTCAACGCGTTCGACGCCTGGCCGGTCAACATCGGCTTCCTGGCCCGGGGTTCGTCCTCGGACCCGGCCCCGCTCGTCGAGGCGCTCGCCGAGGGCGGCGCGTCCGGCTTCAAGGTCCACGAGGACATGGGCGCCCACACGCGCGCCCTCGACACCGCGCTGCGCGTCGCCGAGGAGCACGACGTGCAGGTCGCGCTGCACAGCGACGGCCTGAACGAGTGCCTGTCCGTCGAGGACACCCTCAAGGTCCTCGACGGACGGACCATCCACGCCTTCCACATCGAGGGCTGCGGCGGCGGCCACGTACCGAACGTCCTGAAGATGGCGGGCGTCCCGAACGTCATCGGCTCCTCCACCAACCCCACGCTGCCCTTCGGCCGGGACGCGGTCGCCGAGCACTACGGGATGATCGTCTCCGTCCACGGGCTCAAGACCGACCTGCCCGGCGACGCGGCGATGGCCCGCGACCGGATACGCGCCGGGACCATGGGCGCCGAGGACGTGCTGCACGATCTCGGTGCCATCGGCATCACCTCCTCGGACGCGCAGGGCATGGGCCGCGCGGGCGAGACCGTACGCCGGACCTTCGCGATGGCCGGGAAGATGAAGGCCCAGTTCGGTCCCCTGGACGGCGACGGCCCGGACGACGACAACGCGCGCGTGCTGCGCTACCTCGCCAAACTGACCGTCAACCCGGCCATCGCGCACGGCCTCGCCCACGAGGTCGGCTCCATCGAGACGGGCAAGCTGGCCGACATCGTCCTGTGGCGCCCCGAGTTCTTCGGCGCGAAGCCGCAACTCGTCCTGAAATCCGGCTTCCCGGCGTACGGGGTCGTGGGTGACCCGAACGCGGCCACCGACACCTGCGAGCCCTTGGTGCTCGGGCCGCAGTTCGGGGCGCACGGCAGCACCCCCGCCGACATCTCGGTGGCGTTCGTCGCGCGGGCGGCGCTGGACCAGGGCAACGACATCATGCCGACCCGCCGACGCCGGGTGGCGGTCCGCGGCACCCGCGGCATCGGCCCGGCCGACCTGCGCCTCAACTCCCGTACCGGAGACGTCGAGGTGGACCGGGACACCGGCCTGGTCACGCTCGACGGCGACCCCCTGCGCTCGGAGCCGGCCGAGTCCGTGTCACTCAACCGCCTGTACTTCCTCTGAGGAACCGAGGACCACCCGATGACGACCGCAGCCGCCGACGGCTTCCGCATGCCCGCCGAGTGGGCCCCGCACGAACGCACCTGGATGGCGTGGCCGGGGCCGAACCCCACCTTCGACGACCCCGGCGACCTCGCCGAGGCGTGCGCGGCCTGGGCGGCGGTGGCCCGAGCGGTCCACCGCTTCGAACCGGTCACGGTCGTGTGCGGGCCCGGCCGGTCCGCCGAGGCCCGAGCCCTGCTGGGCCCCGGCATCGACACCGTCGAGCACGACCTCGACGACGCCTGGATGCGGGACATCGGACCCACCTTCCTCGTCCGGGACGGCGACGGCGACGGCGACGGCGACGGCGACGCTGACGGTGACGGCGGCCGGGGTGGCAGGCCCGAACTCGCCGCCGTGGACTGGACGTTCAACGGCTGGGGCGCGCAGGCCTGGGCCCGCTGGGAGCACGACGCCGAGATAGGGGCGTACGTGTCGGACCTCGCCGGCGCCCGTACGTACGCCTCGGCACTCGTCAACGAGGGCGGCGCGATCCACGTCGACGGCGAGGGCACGGTGCTGCTGACCGAGACCGTGCAGCTCGGGCCCGAGCGCAACCCCGGCTGGACCCGCGAAGAGGTCGAGGCCGAGATCCACGGCATGCTCGGCACCCGCAAGGCGATCTGGCTGCCGCGCGGCCTGACCGGCGACTATCCGCCCTCGCCCGGCGAAGGAGACCGCGGGGCCGCCGAAAGCTTCGGCACCCTCGGCCACGTCGACATCGTCGCCGCCTTCGCCCGCCCCGGAGTCGTCGTCGCGCACTCCCAGCCGGATCCGGCCCACCCCGACCACGAGGTGTCGAAGGAGATCACCGGGCTGCTGCGGTCGGCGACCGACGCGCGCGGCCGGCGCATCGAGGTCGTCGAGGTGCCCGCCCCGACGGTCCTGGAGGCCGACGGCCACTGGGCCGACTACTCGTACATCAACCACTACCTCTGCAACGGCGGAGTCGTCCTCTGCGGCTTCGACGACCCGCGCGACGAGGCCGCGGTCGGTATCTTCCGGCGCCTGTTCCCCGAGCGGACGGTGACCCTGGTGGACGCACGGGCGATCTTCGCGGGCGGCGGCGGCATCCACTGCGTCACGCAGCAGCAGCCGAGGGTCTGAGGGCGGCGGAATGCGGGCGAGCCACCCGGATCAGGCAGAACGATGGGGACCAGGGACAACTGCGAGATCGGGGACAGCAGCGGGATCGGGTAGAACGTACAGGTGAACGTACTGTCTTGCGCCGCCTGCGGACGCCGGCTGACGGAGCCCGTCCAACGGCTCGACGAGCCGCCCGAGTACCCGGGCTGGGACGGCCTGCCCGACGAGGAGGGACGCCGGCCCGGCCCGGCGACCGTCCCGCGCGGCACGTACGTCCCGCATCCGCTCGACGTCGTGGAGCTCGCGTTCCGCCCCGACACGGCCCGTTGGGGCAATTGTTGCGGCGCGACTCCCTACAACGGAGTCAACCGCGTCCGCTCCTGCGGCCGGCCCGAGGCCGCCCTGTGACCGCCCGCCGGCGCAACACCGCGCCGCCCCGCGAGGACGTCCTCGCCGCGGCCATGGGCATGATCGCCGAGCGCGGTCTGGAGAAGGTCACCATGGCGGCGCTCGGCGCCGAGGTCGGTATGAGCAGCGGCCATCTCCTCTACTACTTCCGCTCCAAGGACGAGTTGCTGCTGCGCGCCCTGGAGTGGAGCGAGGGCCTGCTCGGCACCGAGCGGGGCCGGCTGCTCACCCGGGCGGCTCCGGCGCGCGAACGCCTCGACGCGTACGTCGACCTGTACGTGCCCGAGGGCCACCGCGATCCGCACTGGACCCTCTGGCTTGAGGTCTGGAACCGCTCGCAGAACGCCGACGACGACGCGCGCGACCGCCAGGCCGCGATCGAGGGCGCCTGGCACCGCGACCTGGTGGCACTGGTCGCGGAGGGCGTCTCGCGCGGAGAGTTCCGGCCGGTCGACCCCGACCGCTTCGCCACCCGCCTGCGCGCCCTCCTCGACGGCTTCTCCATCCACGTGGCGATCGGCCTGCGGGGGACGGACCGGGGGCAAGTCCTCGGCCACGTACGCGAGTTCCTGGACGAGGCGCTGCGTCCGCGATCCGCTCCCGACGCTTGAACGTACGTCCGGGTTGTACGCGATATGGCGGATTGACCCCTGCCTGGCGGTGCGTTTGCATCGCACGGACCGACCGAATCACCACAGGGGGAAAGCTCTTGTACGCCAGCACGCGCACCAGGCGCACCAACCGCACCGCGCTCGCCGCAACTCTCGTCGCCGCCGCGTTGACCACGACGGCTCTGACGGGAACCGCCGCGAACGCCGCGCCCGCGGTCCCTCTCGCCGCACCGCACACCGAGCCGGTCAGCGTCACACCCGGCGGGAAAGCGGGCAACGGGCCCTCCGGCGACGCCGTCATCAGCCGCAACGGCCGCTACGTCGCCTTCACCTCGGACGCCGAGGACCTGGACCCGAACGTCCCGCACGGAGGCATGTACCTGCGCGACCTGCGCAACGACAGGACCCGCTTCGCGGGCTTCGGCGGCGTGGTGGCGGCCCTCGACGACGGCCGACTCGCCTACACATCGTCCGGTGACGTGTCGCTCGTCGATCTGGGCACGGGCCGGCAGGAGACGTTCGGCATCGAGATCCCCGAGGGATTCACCGGGCCGCCCGGCGCGGTCTCCGTCAGCCCGAACGGCCGGTACGCCGTCTACACGCTGGACGAGACCGGCGAGGGCTCCGTGGTCTTCCTGCGCGACCGGACCGCCGGCACCACCGAGCGGATCAGCCACCCCCGGCCGACCTGGGAGCCGCGCAACGCCTTCGAGCCGACGGTCGGCGACGACGGCCGACACGTCGTCTACCAGTACACCTACGCGAACGGGCCGCGCGGCGACGACTGGGGTGACATCTGGGTGTACGACCGCCGCACCGGCGAGCGTGTCCAGGCCGACCGCTCCCACGACGGCGCGGCCACCGAGAAGGAGTCGCTGCGTCCTTCCATCAGTGGCGACGGCCGTACCGTCGTCTTCGAGTCCCGGGACACCCACCTGGTGGCCGACGACAAAGACGGCGCCTGGAACGTGTTCGTGCACGACCTGGCCACCGGCACCAACCGGCGCGTCCACGGCACCCAGGGCGGCCCGGGCGAGGCCTACACCCGTAACCCCGCGGTGAGCCCCGACGGGCGGTACGTCACCTTCATGTCGGAGGTGACGGAGGCGGACGCGCAGTACGGCAAGGAGTGGCCCGTCTTCCTGCGGGACCTGAAGAAGGGCACCACCGTCCTGGTCACGCCCGACACCACCGGCGGCACGGCCACCGCCGACGTCCTGCCGGGCCGGATCTCCGACGGCGCCCGCCGTATCGCGTTCCAGTCCGGGGAGCCGTCGCTGATCCCGGCCGGCGACACGAACGACGGCACCGACGTGTTCGTCCGCCACCTGCGGTGAACCACCGGTGAGCAACCGAGTGCTCGCATCCTGAGACGGACGGTGAGCACGGAGGCGGTCTGTGCCAGACTGCGTCCGTGCTCTCGTTCGTCATGATTATTGGCAGCAGGCGCGCCGGTCCGCAGTGACCACCATGTACGACCAGGTACGGGTGGACACCGTCGTCTTCGACCCGCGCGCTAACCTCTCGCACCCGCGAGGGGTTTTTCGCTTTTCTGGCCCACCCTCAGCCGGAGGCGAGAGCGCGAGGGACCATACGAGGACGGTGGAACCGGTCATTCCGGTACCGACCGAGATCCAATCCTCAGGAGCCTTGATCCCCATGACCGACACCAGCGAGCTCGACGATTCGTTCCACGTCTTCGACACCACCCTGCGCGACGGCGCGCAGCGTGAGGGCATCAACCTCACCGTCGCGGACAAACTGGCCATCGCACGGCACCTGGACGACTTCGGCGTGGGCTTCATCGAGGGCGGGTGGCCGGGCGCGAACCCGCGCGACACCGAGTTCTTCGCCCGGGCCCAGCAGGAGATCGACTTCAAGCACGCCCAGCTCGTCGCCTTCGGGGCCACCCGTCGGGCGGGCGGCAAGGCGAGCGAGGACCCGCAGGTCAAGGCACTCGTCGAGTCCGGCGCACCCGTCGTCACGCTCGTCGCCAAGTCCCATGACCGGCATGTCGAACTGGCGCTGCGCACCACCCTCGAAGAGAACCTGGAGATGGTCCGCGACACCGTCTCCCACCTCCGCGCCGAGGGCCGCCGCGTCTTCGTCGACTGCGAGCACTTCTTCGACGGCTACCGGGCGAACCCGCAGTACGCGAAGGCCGTCGTCCGGGCCGCCGCGGAGGCCGGCGCCGACGTCGTCGTCCTGTGCGACACCAACGGCGGCATGCTGCCCGCCCAGGTCCAGGCCGTCGTCGCCACCGTCCTCGCCGACACCGGGGCACGCCTGGGCATCCACGCCCAGGACGACACGGGCTGCGCCGTCGCCAACACCCTCGCCGCGGTGGACGCGGGCGCGACCCACGTCCAGTGCACGGCGAACGGCTACGGCGAGCGCGTCGGCAACTCCAACCTGTTCCCGGTCGTCGCGGCCCTGGAGCTGAAGTACGGCAAGAAGGTCCTCCCCGAGGGCGCGCTGTCCGAGATGACCCGTATCTCGCACGCGATCGCCGAGGTCGTGAACCTCACCCCGTCCACGCATCAGCCGTACGTCGGTGTCTCGGCCTTCGCCCACAAGGCGGGCCTGCACGCCTCGGCCATCAAGGTCGACCCGGACCTGTACCAGCACATCGACCCCGAGCTGGTCGGCAACACCATGCGGATGCTCGTCTCCGACATGGCGGGCCGCGCCTCCATCGAGCTCAAGGGCAAGGAACTCGGTGTCGACCTCGGCGGCGACCGCGAGCTGATCGGCCGGGTCGTGAGCCGGGTCAAGGAGCGTGAGCTGCAGGGCTACACGTACGAGGCCGCGGACGCGTCCTTCGAACTCCTCCTGCGCGAGGAGGCCGAGGGCAGGGCCCGCACGTACTTCGACGTCGAGTCCTGGCGTGCCATCGTCGAGGACCGCCCCGACGGCAGCCACGCCAACGAGGCGACGGTGAAACTCTTCGCCAAGGGCGAGCGGATCGTCGCCACGGCGGAGGGGAACGGGCCGGTCAACGCACTCGACCGGGCGCTGCGGGTCGCCCTCGAAAAGCTCTACCCCCAGCTCGCCAGGCTGGAACTGGTCGACTACAAGGTCCGCATCCTTGAGGGCAAGCACGGCACGCAGTCCACGACGCGCGTCCTCATCTCCACCTCGGACGGGGCGGGGGAGTGGTCGACGGTCGGCGTCGCGAAGAACGTGATCGCGGCATCGTGGCAGGCACTGGAGGACGCGTACACGTACGGCTTGCTGCGAGCGGGCGTCGAGCCGCCGGCGTAGCCCACCCCTTTTTCCCGCCCCCGCCGCCCCTACCCGTTCCCGTCCACGCATGGGGGCTGCGCCCCCTCGCCCCCTGATCGCGCTTCGCGCTCGTCCTCAAACGCCGGACGGGCTGGAGTTCCAGCCCGTCCGGCGTTTGAGGACCGGGGGTTCGGGGGCAGCGCCCCCGAGTCAGTGACGGGAACGGGTAGGGGCGGCGGGGGCGGAAAACCCCGCCCCCGGATTCGGTGCGAAGGCTTGACGCCCTCGCGGGGCGTCAGTTAACTCACGGCGTGATTTAAGCCCCGCGAGGTCCCGCCGTCACAGCCTGAGCCGAGGAAGGTCCATGCGAAGAACCGCCCTGCTCGTCTCCGCCGCCCTGCTGACCGGACTGCTGCCGTTCGCCGCAGCCGGCCCCGCTTCCGGAGCGGACGACCCCGCCCCCGTCCCCGTCGACAACTTCGAGGGCGAGATCCCGTTCGCGAACCCGCCCGCAGAGGGCATCTTCACCTGGGGCAGCGACTCGGACGACCCGCCCACGCTGGAGCTCGCCGCCCGCGACGACGCACCGCAGGGCGACAAGGTCCTCTCCGGCACGTACGACATCAGCGGCTACGGAGGATTCACCCACGACTTCGCCTTCGCCGAGCCGGCCCACGACTGGTCGGCGAGCAAGGGCATCCGCTTCTGGTGGGACGGCCGCGACAACGGCAAGAAGGTCAACTTCGAGCTGAAGGACGGCGGCGCCAACGGCGAGGCCTCCGAGCTGTGGACGACGTCCTTCACCGACGACTTCACCGGCTGGAAACAGCTGGAGATCCCGTTCACCGACTTCACCTACCGTACGGACTACCAGCCCGTCGGCGGCATCGACCAGGTCCTCGGCCTCACCGAGATGTGGGGGTACGCGCTCACGCTCCCGGTCGGTGTCCAGGACCGGTTCGCCATGGACGGCGTGGAGTTGTACGGCAAGGCCGACCAGGCGCTGCGGGCCAACGTCGTCACCGACGCCGCCGTGTACCCGGTGAAGGAGGGCCGCTCGGCCGCCGTGAAGATCACGGTTGCCACCACCGGCTCCGCGCCGATCGAGGAGCCGGTCACCGTCGCGTACGAGACGGCCGGCGGCACCGGCGAGCCCGGCAAGGACTACACCCCGGTCGAGGGAGAGCTGACCTTCCCGGCCGGTACGGCCTCCGGCACCTCGCGGACCGTCACCGTGGCGACCCTGCGCGACAGGACGGGCGAGAACGCCGAGACCGTCCCGCTGAAGCTGACGGTCACCGGCGCCAAGGCACCCGCCGAGAACCCGCAGGTCGTCATCGACGCCCATGGACTCCCGTACCTGGACGCGAAGCTGCCGGTGAAGAAGCGGGTCGCCGACCTGGTGTCCCGGCTGTCCCTCGCCGAGAAGGCCGGTCAGATGACCCAGGCCGAGCGGGGCGCGCTCACCGCGCCGGGCGACATCGCCGCGTACGACCTCGGCTCGCTGCTCTCCGGCGGCGGCTCGACGCCGACGCCGAACACGCCCGAGGCCTGGGCGAAGATGATCGACGGCTTCCAACTCCGGGCGCAGGCCACCCGGTTCCAGATCCCGCTCATCTACGGCGTGGACGCGGTGCACGGCCACAACAACCTCGTCGGCGCCACGATCCTGCCGCACAACATCGGTATCGGCGCCACACGCGACCCGCAAGTCGCCCACGACGCGGGCAAGGTGACCGCGGCCGAGGTCCGCGCCACCGGCATCCCGTGGGACTTCGCGCCCTGCCTGTGCGTGGCGCGCGACGAGCGCTGGGGCCGTACGTACGAGTCCTTCGGTGAGGACCCGGCGCTCGTCGAGTCCATGGAGACCGTCATCCAGGGCCTCCAGGGCGCCGCCAGTGGCAAGGACCTGAAGCGCGACGACAAGGTCCTCGCCACCGCCAAGCACTTCGTCGGCGACGGCGGTACGGAGTTCGGCTCGTCCACGACCGGCTCGTACACGATCGACCAGGGCGTCACCAAGGTCACCCGGCAGGAGCTGGAGGCCGTCCACCTGGCTCCGTACCAGGACGCGGTGGACCGGGGCGTGGGCACGTTCATGCCCTCGTACTCCTCGCTGGACATCCTCGGCGACGCCGAGGGCCCGGTGAAGATGCATGCCAACGCCGCGATGCTCAACGGAGTCCTCAAGGGCCGCATGGGCTTCGACGGCTTCGTGATCAGCGACTGGCAGGCCATCGACCAGATCCCCGGCGACTACGCGAGCGACGTCCGTACGTCCGTCAACGCGGGCCTCGACATGATCATGGTCCCGTACGCGTACAAGGACTTCCACGCCACGCTCCTCGACGAGGTGCGGGCCGGGCGGGTGAGCGAGAAGCGGATCGACGACGCCGTGTCGCGCATCCTCACGCAGAAGTTCAAGCTGGGCCTCTTCGAGAAGCCGTACGCCGACACGAGCGGCGCCTCGGCGATCGGCTCGGCGAAGCACCGGGCCGTGGCCCGCGAGGCCGCCGCCGAGTCGCAGGTCCTGCTGAAGAACGCGGGCGGTGTGCTGCCGCTGAAGAAGTCCCAGAAGGTGTACGTCGCCGGGTCCGATGCCGACGACATCGGCAACCAGACCGGTGGCTGGACCATCACCTGGCAGGGCTCGTCCGGGAAGATCACCGACGGGACGACGATCCTGGAGGGCATCCGCAAGGCGGGTGGCTCCGTCACGTACTCCAAGGACGCCTCGGCGCCGACCGCCGGCAACGACGTGGGTGTCGTGGTCGTCGGCGAGACCCCTTACGCGGAGGGCGTCGGTGACGTCGGCAACGGCAACGACCTGGCGCTGACGGCCGCGGACAGGGCTGCCGTCGACAAGGTGTGCGCCGCCATGAAGTGCGCGGTCCTGGTCGTCTCCGGGCGACCGCAGCTCATCGGCGACCAGCTCGGTGACATCGACGCGCTCGTCGCGTCCTGGCTGCCGGGCACGGAGGGCGACGGTGTCGCGGACGTGCTCTACGGGAAGCGGGCCTTCACCGGTCAGCTGCCCGTGACCTGGCCGAAGTCCGAGGCGCAGTTGCCGATCAACGTCGGCGACCCGGTGTACGACCCGCAGTTCCCGTACGGGTGGGGGCTGACGACGCTCACGAAGGTGCCGTCGGGTGGCACGGCCACGCTGAAGGCCCTTGCCGTCGCGGCCTCGCTGGCCGAGCGGGCCGGGTCCGAGGAGGCCGGGCGCGCGATCGTCGGCAAGGCGCGGCTGCTCGTCCAGCAGAAGGTCGGGCAGCAGATCACTTCGGCGGTGGCCAAGCCGTTCGCCGACGCGGATCATTTGCTGCTCACGGGGCGCTATGCGCGGGCGGTGGAGAAGCTGGCGGCTGCGTATGCGGCGGCCTGACCCGGCCTGACTCGGCCTGACGCCATCGGGCCCGCGATGTTCTTCGTCTGCGGGCCCGGTGGGGGCCGGCCGCGCACACGCGGCGGAGCCGCATACGGACACCGCCCCGCGCCCCTGAAGCAAGCACGCGGGGGCTGGAGTAGCTTCGAAGTATGAAAGGCGTACTTGTGCGAGGGCTGGCCGTTCTGCTGACTGCTTTCGCGGCGCTCGGGCTGGGGGTGGTGGGCGTCGGGGTCACCGGCGCCCACGCCGACACCGGCGTCTCGGCCGTCGCGGACGCCCTGCGCGAGAGCCCCGTGTACGTGGATCCGTCCATGGCGCGGGTCCTGTCGGACTCCGAGGCCGACGCCCTGGCCACGAAGATCGAGAAGGCGGACAAGCCGGTGTTCGTCGCCGTTCTCCCCGGGGACTTCCCCACGGAGAACCTCTTTCAGAACCTGCGCACCGACACCGGTGTCACGGGCCTGTACGCGATCCGGCTCGGCTCCCGGTTCGACGCGAAGGCCGACTCCTCCGTCATGCCGAACGCCGCCGTGCGCAACCTGGTGACCAGCGTCCGCGGCGAGGACGCGCTGACCCAGCTGAACCACTTCACGGACCGGGCCCTCGCCGACGTCGGCGGCTCCGCGCCCAGCGGCTGGAGCGAGGGCGACGGCGACGGTGTCGGCACCGGCGCCCTGATCGGCGTCGGCGCGGTCGTCGTGGCGGGCGGCGCGGGCGCGTACGCCCTGGCCAGGCGCAACCGCCGCCGCAAGGAGGCGGAGCGGCGGGCCGCGCTCGACCGGCTGCGCGTCGTCGTGGACGAGGACATCACCGCCTTCGGCGAAGAACTCGACCGGCTCGACTTCCACCCCGCGGAGGCCGGCGCGGACGACGCGATGCGCGCCGACTACGAGCGCTCCCTCGACGCGTACGACAAGGCGAAGTCCTTCATGGCCGCGGCCACCCGCCCCGAAGACGTGCGGGGAGTCACCGAGGCCCTGGAGGACGGGCGCTTCTCGCTGGCCGCGCTCGCCGCGCGCCGCGAGGGCAGGCCCGTTCCCGAGCGCCGGGCGCCCTGCTTCTTCGACCCGCGCCACGGGCCCTCGGTCGCCGACGCCGCCTGGACGCCCGCGGGCGGAGCGCCCCGCGAGGTGCCCGTCTGCGCCGCCGACCAGGTCAGGCTGGCCGAGGGCGCCGACCCCGCCGTGCGTGAGGTCGACACGGAGTACGGGCGGCGGCCCTACTGGGACGCGGGTCCGGCGTACGGCCCCTGGGCGGGCGGCTACTTCGGCGGCGGCATCCTGCCCGGCCTCCTCGTCGGCACCGTGCTCGGCTCGATGATGGCCGGCCCGGCGTACGCGGCCGACTACGGCTCCGGTTACGGGGACTTCGGGGGCTCGAACGGCTACGAGGGCGGGGACGTGTCCGGCGCCGACTTCGACTCCAACGACTTCGGCGGCGGCTTCGACGGCGGCGGTGGTGGCGGTGGGGACTTCGGGGGCGGGGGCGGCAGCGACTTCGGCGGGGGATTCTGACCCACGCCGCCCGCGCCGCCCGCGGTCACCGGTACGGGTAGGCATACGCATACGGGTGTGCGTACGGGTGTGCGTACGGCTATGCGTACGGGCCCGGCGTGCTTCCGCGCCGGGACCGTACGCGGCGTAACGCGTGTGGGGGTCAGAGAGTCGACGCCGCCGAGGCGATCGCGGAGGAGAAGGTCGAGACCTCGCTGTAGACGCCGGGGGCGTTCGCGCGGGCGCAGCCTATGCCCCAGCTGACGATGCCGACCTGGATCAGGGCGCCGGCGTTGTCCTTGCGGAACATCGGGCCGCCGGAGTCGCCCTGACAGGTGTCCACACCGCCGGCGGCGTAACCGGCGCAGATCTCGTCACTCGCGACGAGGCCGCTGTAACCGCTGTACGTGCGGCAGGTGGCGTCGCTGATGAACGGCACGCTCGCCTTGAGCATGTAGCGCTGCTGGGCGCCGCCCTCACTGGCCGAACCCCAGCCGGCGACGGTGAAGGTGCCGGAGTTGTACGCCGTGGTGGTGGCGATAGGCAGCGTGGGCAGGTTGATGGGCTGGGCGAGTTTGATGAGCGCCCAGTCCTTGCCGTTGCCGTTGTAGCCGGGGGCCCGGTAGATCTTGGTGGACTTGACCTGGACCCGGCCGGAGGTGGACTGGAGGTCCACGACACCGGCGGTGGCGGTGATGCTCGTGTTGTTGCCGGTGGCGCCCACGCAGTGCGCGGCGGTGAGCACGATCTGCTGGGTGTAGAGCGCGCCGCCGCAGCCCATGGAGAGGCGGACCATGAAGGGGAACTCGCCCTGCGCGGCGCGGGTTCCGCCGACGACGGGCGCCGGGGCCGCCTGCGCGGAGGACAGGGGCTGAAGGCTGATGACCGCGAGGGTGGCGGCGCCGGCGACCGCGCATCTCTTGAGCGTCCTGAGGAGGTTCTTCAACGTGATGCCTTCCGTGGGGGGTGGAAGTGGCAGGCCCATGCCAAGTGCGAGGGAGGAAATCCCGTTGCTCTCGTCATGAGCCGGTCAATTTCTGTTGAAGGATTATGGGAACGCTGTGAGCACCGCCACAAGGGGTCGAATCCAGCCGTTCGTGTCCAGGCAGCTGTCGGGGCGGGCGGGGCGGGGCCGGCGTCTGCGTCGGGTGCGGGCGGGTGTCGTGCCCGGCCGGGTGTCAGGTGCGGTCCGGCAGAGCCAGCCATTCCTTCCACGACAGATCCCGGCCGATGAACCGCGGCTGCTCGAAGGGCCATGCTTCGGCGATCCAGCGCGGTACGAACGCGTCCAGGTCGTGCTCCAGCGGGGTCCCCGCCCGGTCGTCGACGACCCACCACGAGATCTCGGCGTCGGCACCGGCCTTCTCCGGCGGGTCGATGTACACGCAGCCGTACTCGGTGTTCTCGGCCTCGTCGAACAGCACGTAGTTGAACGACTCGTGCGCCTCGATCTCGGCCGCGTGCCGTTCCAGGTCCGCCTTGTTGGCCTCGTACGTGATCGTGGCGGCGGGCCAGCCCCAGGCCTCCCCGAAGATCGACCACAGCCGGTCCCGGGAGCCCATCACCGCCGGGTAGTCGATCGCGGCGTCGTCGCCGGAGATCGGCCGCAGATGAAGCAGCCCTCCGGGCAGGGCGGCGCGGAGGGGGTGGACGAAGTCGGTGGGCAGCCATGTCATGGCCGGAGGTTAACGTGCGGGTTGGCGGCGCCGCACCGGTATATCCGCGGCTACGTCCCCGGCTCTCCGTCACCGCTCAGGGGCTCCGCCCCCGAACCCCCGGTGCGCAGTTCCCCGCGCCCCTATGGGGCCCGCACAGCCGAGCGCCCGCCCTTCCGCTCGCAAGGAGCCGGAGGGCGGGCGCGCTCGGCACCCCTCAGGGGCGCGGGGAACTGCGCAACGGGGGGCTAGGGGGCGGAGCCCCCAGGCAGTGACGGACGCAGGTCGCCGGGCGGGACCCGGGTGCACGGTCGCCCGGTTGCCTGAATCAGGCGGCGTTCCTGATCGCCGAGATGTCGAAGGTCAGCTTGATCTTGTCGGAGACGAGCACGCCACCGGTCTCAAGCGCCGCGTTCCAGGTGAGGCCCCACTGGGAGCGCAGGATCTCGGCCTTGCCCTCGAAGCCGACGCGCTCGTTGCCGAACGGGTCCTTCGCCGCGCCGTTGAACTCCAGGTCGATGGAGAGCGGCTTGGTGGTGCCGAGGATCGTCAGGTCACCGGTGATGCGGTAGTCGTCGCCGCCGAGGGCCTGGGTCGCGGTGGAGCGGAAGGTCATCGTGGGGAACTCCTCCGTCTTGAAGAAGTCCGCGCTCTTCAGGTGACCGTCACGGTCGTCGGAGCCGGTGCTGATGCTGTCCATCTTGACGTCGATGGACGCGGTCGACAGCGACGGGTCGGCGCCGTCGAGGTGCAGGCTGCCGGTGAAGTCCTGGAAGCCGCCCTTGACGTTCGTGACCATGGCGTGGCGCGCCACGAAACCGATCGTCGAGTGCGACGGGTCGATCGTGTAGTCGCCGGTCAGAGCGGCGAGGTCGGGGCTCACGGCGGCGGGCGTCGCGGTTGCGGTGTCGGTGTCCTTGCGGCCGAAGATTCCCATGACTGGCTCCTTGGGGGACGGGCTCCGGCTCTGCGCCGAAGCTGTTTAACGTTCAACTAGGGCGACCATAGACCTATTCCCTACGGGTTTCAACTGTGATCAAGGCGTGTTGCCCCGGTTACACCCGGTTGCCATTGGTCTACACCTCAAGGGATCCGCCAGCCCCCTGGTGGACACGTGTAGACCTCGGGCACCATCGCCTTGCCCCACCTGCTCCGCCGCTCCACCTGCACCGCCGCCCCACAGTCAGCACGGTCGTCCGCAGGAAGGCTCCGCATGAAGCTCCGCTCCGCCCTGACCGCCCTCACCCTCTTCGCCGCCCCGGCCGCCGTCGTGCTCGGCGGCGCCACGGGGGCGACCGCCGCACCCGACGCCGTCGCCGTCACGAAGATCAGCCACGCCACGGCGACCTCGATGTTCAGCGGCTCCGGCATCACCTGGTCGTCCTCCGGCGGCTGCTCGGACCGCGACAACCCCACGTGTACGTCCTTCACCCAGCTGAACCTCGCGACCGCCCAGGGAGCGCAGACGCTGAAGAGCGCCACGGGCTGCGCCCTGAACATCACCGGGGGCACCGAGACCGGCCACGCGAGCGGCACGTACTCGCACTGGAACGGCTACAAGCTCGACTACGCCAAGAGCACCTGCGTCACGAACTACATCAAGAACACGTTCACCTACATCGGCCCGCGCGGCGACGGAGCCCTCCAGTACCAGTCCGGCTCGGGCAACATCTACGCGGACGAGGGCAACCACTGGGACGTCCTCTACCACAACTGCGGCGGCTGCTAGAAGATGATCTCCACCCGACGTACGTTCCTGCTGGCGGCGGCGCTCGCACCGGCCGTCCCGCTCCTGGCGTCCGCCCCCGTCGCACACGCGGCCGACGACGCCGACGACCCGTACGACACGCTCCGCCGCCGCTGGCTGGAGATCGCCCTCGGCGCGGGCTACGACCCGGCCGCCGAGCCGTACGCGTCCCGCCTCGCCGAGACCGGCGAACTGGCCCGCGGCTTCCGGAACTCCATGGCGCCGACGGCCGACTCGCTGTGGCCCGGCTACCCGTACGACCCGCCCGCCGGCATCACCCAGAGCTACAGCAGGCTGTGGACGATGACCCAGGCGTACGTCCAGGAGGGCACCGGCTCCACCGGCGACGCGGGCCTGCTCGCGGACGTCCTGCGCGGCCTCGACCACCTCTCCGCCACCGTCTACAACCCCACCACCACCCGGTACGGCAACTGGTGGGAGTGGCAGATCGGCAGCCCCCGCCTCCTCATGGACATCGTGGCCGCCCTGTACGGCGAGCTCACGGACGCGCGGATCGCCGCGGCCTGCGCCGCCGTCGACCACTTCGTCCCCGACAGCATGCTCGGGGACTACACGGGCACCTCGACCGGCGCCAACCGCGTCGACCTGTGCCGTTCCGTCGCCCTGCGCGGCATCCTCGGCCGGGCCCCCGAGAAGATCGCACTCGCCCGGGACGCGCTCTCGCCCGTCTTCCCGTACGTCACCGAGGGGGACGGGCTCTACGCCGACGGGTCGTTCGTCCAGCACACCTGGGTCGCGTACTCGGGAACGTACGGGCAGGTCATGCTCGACGGGCTCGGGCGGCTCTTCGCGCTGCTCGCCGGGTCGCGGTGGGAGGTGACCGATCCCGGCCGGCAGATCATCCTGGACAGCGTGGAGAAGGCCTACGCGCCGCTGATCCACGACGGCCTGATGATGGACAGCGTCAACGGGCGGGCCATCAGCCGGGGTTACCTCAGGAGCGACGACCGGCAGGTCATGCGCAGCGACCACTTCCACGGGCAGGCGCTGATCGCCGCGATCACGCTCCTCGCCCAGGGCGCCAGCGCGGCGGAACGCGACCGCTGGCAGGGCAGGATCAAGGGCTGGATCGAACGGGACACCGTCACACCGATCCTGACGGCACGTCAGTTCGGAGTGGCCGACCTGGCGCGTCTGCACGCCGTCGCCGAATCCGCGCTCCCGGCCGCCCCCGAACCGGCCGGTCACCACCTCTTCGCCGCCATGGACAGGGCGGTCCACCGCGGCTCCGGCGCCAGGAGGGGTTCCGGTGCGGGCCCCGGCTTCACCGCCAACATCTCCATGGCGAGCGAACGGATCGCGTACTACGAGTGCGGCAACGGCGAGAACCCGCGCGGCTGGCACACGGGTGCCGGAATGCTCTACTGGTGGGCCGACGGGAGCCGGTCCGGTCCGTCGGGCGGGTCCGGTCAGTACACGGACTGGTACTGGCCGACCGTCGACTGGTACCGGCTGCCGGGGACGACCGTGTCCACCAAGCGGCTCGCCGACCGGGCGGGCGGCGAGTGGGGCGAGCCCAGACCCGCGGCGCGCTGGGTCGGCGGCACCACGGACGGGCAGTTCGCGGCGGTCGGGCAGCACCTGCTGGGGCTCGGCTCGACCCTGGAGGCCCGCAAGTCGTGGTTCTGCCTCGACGACGCGATCGTCTGCCTCGGCGCGGGCATCACCGCCACGGACGGCGTCCCGGTCGAGACGGTCGTCGACAACAGGAACCTGGGGGAGGGCGGCGGGCAGGCTCTCGTACGAGGTCCTGGCTGGGCCCATCTGGAGGGCCACGGGGGCTGGGTCGTCCTGGAGGGACCCGCCTTGCGCACGCTCCGCGAGGACCGCACGGGCGCCTGGTCCGACATCAACACCACCAGCGCCACCGAACGCCGGACCCGCCGCTGGCAGACGCTCTGGCTCGACCACGGCACGGACCCGGTGGACGCCACGTACGCCTACGTCGTGCTGCCCGGGGCCTCGCGCCGTACGGTCGCCGCCCGCGCCGCCGACCGGCACCGGCTGTCGGTCCTCGCCAACGACTCCGGCCGCCAGGCGGTGTCCGTACCGGCGCTGGGGCTGCTCGCGGCGAACTTCTGGCGCCCGGGAACGGCCGGCCCGCTCACGGCCACCGCCCCCGCGAGCGTGCTCGTACGCCACCGGGGCGGGACCGCGACCCTCCGCGTGAGCGAGCCGACGCGTACCGGCGAGGCTCTGGAGATCGTCTGGGACCGGCCCGTACGCGGGGTCGTGCGCGCGGATCCGGACGTCGAGGTACTCGCCACCGGACGCCGGCTGAGGCTGCGCGTCACTCCAGGGAAGGTATGCGCATCGCTGGAGTGTGAGGTGACTCTCAGCTGAGCGCTTTGTGCGACCCCTACAAGCGAAAGGGCCTCTGAGCAGTCGGATCGCCTGCACGTCGTAAGGGTTCTGTTCAGGGCTACCAGTAAAACGGGCCGGAGACTGTACAGAGTCGACGGCCCGCTTTCCTTGGTGGACTTCGTAAGGTCACTACATGACCGTTTTGGACGAGACCGAATCCTTGGCCGGGGAACCCGCGGATGCCCGTGGGCGCGTGGCCGAGCTGCAGGCGATCCGTGCGGAGGCTCTTCGCGGACCCAGCGACAAGGCGACCGCGGCGCAGCACGCCAAGGGCAAGCTGACCTCCCGGGAGCGGATCGAGCTGCTGCTGGACGAAGGCTCGTTCAACGAGGTCGAGCAGTTGCGGCGGCACCGGGCGACCGGCTTCGGCCTGGAGGCCAAGAGGCCCTACACGGACGGCGTGATCACCGGCTGGGGCACGGTCGAGGGCCGCACGGTCTTCGTCTACGCCCACGACTTCCGTATCTTCGGCGGCGCGCTGGGCGAGGCCCACGCCACGAAGATCCACAAGATCATGGACATGGCCATCGCGGCCGGAGCGCCCCTGGTCTCCCTCAACGACGGCGCGGGCGCCCGTATCCAGGAGGGTGTCTCGGCCCTCGCCGGCTACGGCGGCATCTTCCAGCGCAACACCCGCGCCTCCGGCGTCATCCCGCAGATCTCCGTGATGCTCGGCCCGTGCGCGGGCGGCGCGGCCTACAGCCCCGCCCTCACCGACTTCGTCTTCATGGTCCGCGAGACCTCGCAGATGTTCATCACCGGACCGGACGTCGTCAAGGCGGTCACCGGCGAGGAGATCACCCAGAACGGCCTCGGCGGCGCGGACGTCCACGCCGAGACGAGCGGCGTCGCGCACTTCGCGTACGACGACGAGGAGACCTGCATCGCGGAGGTCCGCTACCTCCTGTCGATGCTGCCGCAGAACAACCGCGAGAACCCGCCGGCGACCGAGTCCGAGGACCCGGCGGACCGGCGCTCCGACGTGCTCCTGGACCTGGTGCCGGCGGACGGCAGCCGGCCGTACGACATGACCAAGGTCATCGAGGAGCTCGTCGACGACGGCGACTACCTGGAGATCCACGAGCGCTGGGCCCGCAACATCATCTGCGCCCTGGCGCGGCTCGACGGCCAGGTGGTGGGCATCGTCGCCAACCAGCCGCAGGCCCTGGCGGGTGTGCTGGACATCGAGGCGTCGGAAAAAGCGGCGCGTTTCGTCCAGATGTGCGACGCTTTCAACATCCCGATCGTCACGCTGCTGGATGTGCCGGGCTTCCTGCCCGGTGTCGACCAGGAGCACGGCGGAATCATCCGCCACGGCGCGAAGCTGCTGTACGCCTACTGCAACGCGACCGTGCCGCGGATCTCCCTGATCCTGCGCAAGGCCTACGGCGGCGCGTACATCGTCATGGACAGCCAGTCCATCGGCGCCGACCTCACCTATGCCTGGCCGACCAACGAGATCGCCGTGATGGGCGCGGAGGGCGCCGCGAACGTCATCTTCCGCCGCCAGATCGCGGACGCGGAGGACCCCGAGGCGATGCGGGTGCGCATGGTCAAGGAGTACAAGGCCGAGCTGATGCATCCCTACTACGCGGCCGAGCGCGGCCTGGTCGACGACGTCATCGACCCGGTCGAGACCCGCGAGATCCTCATCCGCTCCCTCGCGATGCTCCGCAACAAGCACGCGGACCTGCCCTCCCGCAAGCACGGAAACCCGCCGCAGTAGTAACCCGGCGGATTCATCGCGGCAATCCCGCGTACCTCTCTCTCACGGAGACTGACACCCATGGACATTCCTGATATCCGCGTCGAGAAGGGCCACGCCGAGCCCGAGGAAGTAGCCGCGGTCACGGCGATCCTCCTGGCCCGCGCGGCCTCCGCGCCCGCCGAGGCCCCGGCCCGCCACGGCCGCGCGAAGGCCGGCTGGCGCCGCCTGGAGCGCACGCCGGGCTTCCGCGCCCCGCACTCCTGGCAGGGCTGAGCCCCTCGCTTGCCCGATCGCCGGCCGGACTCCCCAGGGAGTCCGGCCGGCGATCGCTGTTTTTGGGGCCGGGCCGCCATCGGGTTGCGGCCCGGCCGGGGCGACCCGCGTCAGGGGCGGGGCAGCACGCCCAGCAGGGTCGCGGTGAGGGCCAGCTCCAGGGAGTCCTTCAGTTCCAGGTGGAAGCGGGCCAGCTCGGGCTCGGCCCGGTAGGCCGCCAGCAGGCTGGGCGGGGGAGTGCTGTACGCCGACAGCGCCCCGGCCATGACCATGGTCTGCAGGCTGAACAGCGTCGCGTTCTCGCCCAGCTCCGGCAGGTACCGCTGGATCAGGGCCGTCATGGTGGTCAGGCGTTCCAGGGAGGCGCGCTTGTAGCGTGCCACGACCTCGACGGAGACGTTGTGCTCCAGGACGCTGCCCTGTGCGCCGAAGAGGTCGCACAGCACCACGCGGCCGGAGAGCGAGCGGCCGAGGGTCTCGGCCACCGCTGTCGCTCGCTCGGCCATGGGCAGATCCTCGTCGACGCCGGCGGCCAACTCGTCCGCCAGTTCCGTCAGCCACTCCCGCAGGAAGTGGTCCAGCAGTTCCAGCAGTACGGCCTCGCGGGACTCGAAGTAGCGCAGCACGTTCGGCTTCGCCAGGCCCACCCGGCGGCTGAGCTCGTTCAGGGTGACCGCGGCCACCGGCATCTCGTCGAGCATCGCCGACGCCATGTCGAGGATCGCCCGTCGGCGGATCTCCCGCTGCTCCTCGGTTCGCGCCCGCTGGAAAGTCACGAGCACCAGCCTAACTTAGGTACCAGCGGTACGTTGACAACGTACCGAGAGTACTTTAACGTCGTCGACACAAGGTACTTCCGGTACGTTAATTTGTTGGGAGCCCGGCATGGGTGCAAAGTGGACGACGGCGAATATTCCGGACCAGCGCGGGCGGGTGGCCGTGGTGACCGGGGCAAACACCGGACTGGGGTACGAGACCGCCAAGGCGCTCGCCGAGCGCGGGGCGTCCGTGGTGCTCGCCGTGCGCGACGTCGAGAAGGGCGAGCGGGCCGCGGCCCGCATGACCGGTGACGTGACCGTGCAGGCGCTGGACCTGACCTCGCTCGACTCCGTACGGACCGCGGCGGCGGCGCTGCGGTCCCGGCTCGGCCGGCTCGACCTGCTGATCAACAACGCCGGCGTGATGTACACCCCGAAGCAGACCACCCGGGACGGCTTCGAGATGCAGTTCGGCACCAACCACCTCGGCCACTTCGCGCTCACCGGGCTGCTGCTCGACCTGATGCTGCCGGTGCCCGGGTCGCGCGTGGTGACGGTCAGCAGTACCGGCCACCGCATCCGGGCCGCGATCCACTTCGACGACCTGCAGTGGGAGCGGTCGTACGGCCGGGCCGCCGCCTATGGCCAGTCCAAGCTGGCCAACCTGATGTTCACGTACGAGCTGCAGCGCCGGCTCGCCACGCACGGCACCACCGTCGCGGTGGCCGCGCACCCCGGCATGTCCAGCACCGAGCTCGCCCGCAACACCCCCGCGGCCGTCCGGCTCCCGCTCACCTGGCTCGCGCCGCTGATCACCCAGACACCGGCGATGGGCGCGCTGCCGACCCTGCGCGCCGCCACCGACCCCGCCGTGCTCGGCGGCCAGTACTACGGCCCCGGCGGCCGCAACGAGATCAAGGGCCACCCCCGACTGGTCACCTCCAGCCCGGAATCGTACGAGGCAGCCGTCCAACAGCGCCTGTGGACCACCTCGGAAGACCTCACCGGGGTGAAGTTCCCCGTCGCCCAGTCGGGGCAGAACTCGTCCCCCACCGGCTCGGCCGTCATCCCAGCCACATCCCGTCGAGCGTGATGGCTCTCCCGCACACGAACTTCGCGGCGAACGTTTCCCGCCGCGAAGGCGCCGCGGCTAAGCGCCACGCCCAGGTGGCCCCGACCTCACGCTGCGCAGGAGGGCGCTCAGCGCTCCTGCTCCGGTGGACAGAACCTCGGTCGGGTTGGCGCTCTCGCGCAGGGCTATGCCGTCGTCGGCGGCGGCAACTTCGACGCAGTTGTTGCCGGAGGCTTCGGAGAAGGACGACTTGAGCCACGTCAACTCGGGCAAAGTACGGACCTCTTACAGATTCTGAGCGATTTCGAGGATGCAGTCCCTCGATTCCTGGGCATTCAACGCTACCTGTTCGACCGCGTCCAGACGACGGCGGAAGTTGGCCAGCTGGGTGGGCGACTCGAAGAAGACGGCACCGATCGGTGAGTCCACCTGGACGGTGTCGAGATGGGCGCTTTCGGCTGAGGCGTACAGCACCGAGTCGCCCGCCATGGGGAATCCGCCGACGCTGAACGGGATCACCTGGAGCGTCACGTTGTCGCGTTCGCTCTCCTTGAGCAGGTGCTGCAGTTGGGCCTGAGCCACGGGGCGTCCGCCCACCTGCATGTGCAGGGCGGCTTCATGGACCAAGCCCGTGTACGGAACGGCAGGCTCCTTCGTGATCACCTTGTGGCGGGCGAGCCGTTGCGCGATGCGGAGTTCCACTTCGAGGCGTGGCAGGGCCGGGATGAAGAGATCGAAAAGGGCGCGGGCATGGTCCTCGGTCTGGAACATGCCCGGTACGTGGGCGGTTTGCAGGGTTCGCAGGGAGCGAGCGCCGTATTCCAGTTCCGCGACGTCGAGAAAATCCGGCGGTACCTTGCCCCGGTACTCGTCCCACCACCCTGTTCTGCGGCCCCCTGTCATCGAGGCCAGAACCTCGATCAGTGCTGGATCGTCGCACTCATAGATGCTTGCCAGTCGCCGCAGGCGTTGCTCGCTGATGCCGAAGCGGCCCGCTTCGACGTTCGAGATGGTCGTGCGGTCGGTGCCGAGCAACTCGGCCGCCCGCGGCGCGGACAGGCCGACAGCCTCGCGCAGGCGCCGCAGTTCGGCCCCGAAGCGGCGTTGGCTGATGGTGGGCGTTTGACGTGGCGCCATGTGATCCTCTCCTCGCTCGCGCACAGTGTGCCCGCCCGTATTGGGCTCGTCCATCCGAATCAGGAATGCAACTCGTTGGATTGAAAGAGGTATCACGGGTTGTAAACAGTGGACTACGGTGTGACCTGTGCCACCCGGTGTTCGCCGGTGCGAAAACGCTGTGGCACACGTCCAGTTGGCCCCGCACCTCGGAGCTGCCACATGAACACCGAGCAGAACCACCACCCCGGCCCGACCGCCTACCTCCTCCCCGCCCTCGACCCCCTGTCAGGGACCCCGCACCCGCCGCCCCTCTCCTTCACCGCTCCCTGGTGCTACGAGCTGCACTTCCCTTGCGACCCCAGGGGGCCGGGCATCGCCCGCGTCACGCTCCGAGCCGTCCTCGACGCCCACGGCCTCGCCCAGCTCATGGACCGCGCGGAACTACTCGCCTCGGAGCTGGCCACCAACTCCGTACGGCACACGAAGGGCCCCGCATCCGTACGGCTCCAGTGGCTGTGCCCCGTACTGCGGGTGAGTGTCTGGGACATGAGTCCCGACCTGCCCTCGGCACCGGGCTCCCGACGGACGGACGTCGCGGCGCACGCGGAGGACGGCCGCGGCCTGCTGATCCTCGACACGGTGGCCGACCGGTGGGGCGGGTGCGCCATAGGAGAAGGCAAGTTCGGCCCCGGCGGCAAGACGATTTGGTTCGAACTGGGCCTGCCCGTCGCCGCACTGCCGGTGAGCTGATCCCGCGCTCGCCGCTCGGGGCCGCGCCCGTCCATGCGAGCGACTCAAGCGCAAAAAGTGACGAACTAGTTACTCATGGTGACGACTCGCTTGCCCGGGCACTCTCGAAGCTGGGACAATACGGAACAGCACACAAAATATCGCGCATATGACTGCGCAGACCCTGTGGCCGTCCCTTCGGGGGCGGCCACAGACGTGTTTTCGGGGAGGTTCGGTTCGGTGCATCTCTGCTACATCGACGAGGCGGGCAACGGACAGACGCTAGATCCTGTCCGGCCCGACGCGCCACCCGTGCTCGTCGTCGGAGGGGTCACCGTTCCTCGATCCCAGGTGAAGGACCTCACCTGGGACTTCCTCGCGGTGAAGAAGCATTACCGGCCGCAGCTGTGCAAGGCCGAGCAGCTGTCCGAGGTGACCCAGCACGAGATCAAAGGCTCGGACGTGCGGAAGAACCTCCGGACCGGCAACCATCAATGGCGGGGCGCCGCGATGAAGTTGCTGGCCTCCGTGCTCGACATACTGGAACGGCACGACGCCAGGGTGCTCGCCCGGGTGTGGGTGAAGGAGGAGAGGCTCGCCTTCGACGAGTCCGGGGTCTATCCGGCCTCCGTTGGATCGCTGACCGAGACCTTTCAGGCGCAGCCCGCCCATGAGCACTCGCACGGCATGATGGTGCTCGACAGCCGCACGAAGGTGAAGAACGCCCCCAACGTGCACTGCGTGACCACGCGCAAGTACCGCACGGGCGGTGACGGCCTGCGGGGAGTCATCGAGTCACCCGTCTTCGGGCACAGCGATACGCACACGCTTCTCCAGCTCGCAGATCTGGTCGTCTCATCGCTTCTCTTCCCGATCGCCTGCCATACGTACATGAGCGACGTGACCTGGAACGTGCACTGCGATGACGCCTACCGGCCGCTGCGGGAGCAGTTCGGGGCCCGGCTGAAGAAACTGCAATTCCGGTACCAGGACGTGGAACGCAAGTGGCGTGGCGGGATCGTGGTGTCCGACCGCCGGACACGGCAGTCGTCCAGCCTCATGTTCGGTCCTGGCAAGCCGACAGCCCTGCCGCTTATTCCGGAGCAACCGGGTCCTGTCGGGGATAGTGCGCCACTTCAGCCGTGACTCGGGCTCGGACGGGGCGCAGACGCGGATGGGGGCGGCAGCCGTTCAACCGGCTGCCGCCCCCATCCGAGGCTCGGAGGAGCCCGCCTACCGCAGCCGCGCCATCAGCGCGTGCTCCACCAGTGTGATCAGTGCCGACTTCGCGTCCGCGCGGTGGCGGGCGTCCGTCGTGATGATCGGGGTGTCGGGGCCGATCTGGAGAGCTTCCCGGACCTCGTCCGGGTTGTACGGCTGGCTGCCGTCGAAGCCGTTGAGGGCGATGACGAACGGCAGTCCGCTGTTCTCGAAGTAGTCGACCGCCGGGAAGCAGTCGGCGAGACGGCGCGTGTCGACGAGCACGATCGCGCCGATCGCGCCGCGTACCAGGTCGTCCCACATGAACCAGAAGCGGTCCTGGCCGGGCGTACCGAAGAGGTACAGGATCAGGTCCTGGTCCAGGGTGATACGGCCGAAGTCCATGGCCACCGTCGTGGTGGTCTTGTCCCCGGTGTGGGTGAGGTCGTCGATGCCCGCCGAAGCGGACGTCATCACGGCCTCGGTACGCAGCGGGTTGATCTCCGAGACGGCCCCGACGAACGTGGTCTTGCCCACGCCGAAGCCGCCCGCCACCACGATCTTCGCGGACGTGGTGGAGCGGGAAGGCCCTCCGCTAGAGCTTGCGAAGTCCACTGAGCACCCTTTCGAGCAAAGTCACGTCTGGCTGACCGCCGGCGTTCTCGTCGCCGCCGGGCTGATGAATGGCGACCAGGCCTGCCTCCGCCAAGTCGGCGACGAGGATCCTGGCCACACCGAGAGGGATCGTCAGCAGGGCCGAGATCTCGGCCACCGACTTGATCTCCCGGCAGAGGTTGCAGATGCGCTGATGCTCGGGCAACTGGCCCTGCATCTGGTGCGGCTGCGCTGTGGTGTGCACCAGTGCCTCGATGGCGAGCTGGTATCGCGGCCTGGTACGGCCGCCCGTCATCGCGTAGGGGCGTACCAGCGGATTGCTGGCGCTCCCCGCGGGAGACGGTTCGGGCGAGCGCCGCTGCGGCTGCACGGGCTGGATGCGCGGTGCCGGCGGCTGGTCGTAAGGAGAGGAGCCCGGACCCTGGGGGGAGTACGGCTGCTGGCGTCGGTGGCTCGGCGCGGAGGGGAAGTTGTACCGGTTCGGCGAGCCGTCGCCGCCCTGGCCCTGGCCGGGGCCGTAGGACCAGTTGCCCGAAGACGAACCGTCTGGGGGTGTTGCCACTTTCTCCTCCTCCGAATGTGCCGGGCCCATCAATGTGGAGCCGCGTCCCGAAACCTTACGGCCACGGGACGCCAAAACGCATCGCTTGTCTGCTAGTTGAGAAGGCTCCCCTGAAGCTCGGCACGCAGATCCGGAGTGAGGACCGTACCGGCACGGTCGACCAGAAGGGCCATCTCGTACCCAACGAGACCGATGTCCGCTTCCGGATGTGCGAGAACCGCGAGCGAGGAACCGTCGGAGATGGACATGAGGAAGAGGAATCCCCGCTCCATCTCCACAACCGTCTGATTCACCTGCCCGCCTTCGAAAATGCGGGACGCGCCCGCGGTGAGTGAGGTCAGGCCCGACGCGACGGCCGCCAGCTGGTCGGCACGGTCACGCGGGAACCCTTCGGACATCGCCAGAAGGAGTCCGTCGGCGGAGACCACCACGGTGTGGGACACCCCGGGGGTGTTGTCCACGAAGTTGGTGATCAACCAGTTCAGGTTCTGTGCCGCCTGGCTCATCGGGCTCACACTAACGCTCCTGGTTGTAGGTGCTGTCAGGGCCACCGTGCTGGTTCCTGGTGGCCTGACCGTTCGTTTCACTGGTTGCATCTCGGCCCCGCTGCACGCCGCGTCGCAGGTTGCTCAGCCTGCCCCGGACGTCCTCGGGAGCGCGGGAGACCTGGGGGCCGCCCTGTGGGGTCGATTCGGCGGTGCCCTCGACCAGATTGGCCTTGGGCACCCGCCGCGGCAGGCCGGAAGGGGTGACCCCGCCTGCCTTGGGCTGCTTCAGCGCTTCGGCCCGGTGCCACATCTGGTCGTTGTTCGACCGCCAGTCGCCCTTGCCGCCGGTGCCGTTGTTGGTGCTGACGACGCCGGCGCCGGTGCCGTTGCTGGTGTTGCTGTCGTTGTTCGCGAAGGGTGCCGGTGACTCCTGGCCCACGGACTGCTTGCCGACCGCGGTGGCTCCGCGGCGGGGAAGTCCGGCGTCGGTGGTTCCGCGGCGCGGAAGCCCGGCGTCGGTGAGCTCGGGGGCGCTGGAGGGGACCGGTCCCGGAGCATCGAAGCCTACGCTGTCCTGCTCGGCCGCCTCAGCGGTCCGGGCAGGCTCGGCCTGCGGAGCGTACTCGGCGGGGAAGCCGTTCTGGTACGCGTCCTGCTGCGGCCAGTCGTCCTGGTAGGGCTGCTCCTGGAAGGGCGGGAACGCGTCCTGTCCGACGGCCGGGTCCGGCCGGTGCTCGTCCTGGCCGGGCTCCGCGTAGACGGGTTCCTGGTATCCCTCGGCCGGCGGGAAGTACGTCTCGTCGTACGACGTCTGCTGCTGCCCCTCGTACGACGTCTGCTGGTCGTAGCCGGGGGCCTCGGTGTACGCGGGTGCCTCGGAGAAGGCCGCCGCAGTGTCGTCGAAGGCGGGCTGACCGTTCTCGTACCCCTGGCCACCGTTCTCGTAGCCCTGCTGCGGGTCGAACTCGCCCTGGAAGGACGGGGCCTCGCCCTCGGGGCCTTGCGTCTGGGCCTCCAGGGCCGCGCGGCGCTCCTCACGCATGAGGGAGCGGCCCACCGGGTCCAGTTCGCGTATGTCGTCCGGGACCTCGGGGTTGTAGCGGCTGTCGTCGAAGCCCAGTTCGGCGGCCGTGCGCAGGGGCGGCTGGGTGCTCTGGAACTCCTCGCCCCCGAAGGGCGGCTGCGGCTGCTGCTGTAGCTCGTGCTCAGGGATGATCTGCGAGACCGTGAAGTCGTCGCGCTGCACCTGGTAGTCGCCGCCGCCACCGTGGGTGATGGCGTCGGGGAGCATGACGAGCGAGGTCGTGCCGGCCTGCTCGCCCGAGGGGCGCAGCTGGACGCGGATGCCGTGCCGGTCGGACAGCCGGCCGACCACGAAGAGGCCCATGCGCTGCGAGACCGCGGCGTCCACGGTCGGCGGGTTGGCCAGCTTGTGGTTGATGTCCGCGAAGTCCTCGGCGGTGAGGCCGATGCCCTTGTCGTGGATCTCGACCATGATGCGGCCGTCGGGCAGCCGGGTCGCGGTGACACGGACCTTGGTCTGCGGGGAGGAGAACGTGGTGGCGTTCTCCAGCAGCTCGGCGAGCAGGTGCACGAGGTCGGTCACGGCACGGCCGTGGATCTCGGCCTCCGGGACACCGGACAGCTCGATGCGCTCGTACTGCTCCACCTCGGAGGAGGCGGCGCGCAGCACGTCGACCAGCGGGACCGGCTGGTCCCAGCGGCGGCCCGGCTCCTCGCCGGCGAGGACCAGGAGGTTCTCGCCGTTGCGGCGCATACGGGTGGCCAGGTGGTCCAGGCGGAAGAGGTTCTCCAGCTGGTCCGGGTCGGCCTCGTTGTTCTCCAGGTCGGTGATGAGGGTCAGCTGGCCCTCGATCAGGGACTGGTTGCGGCGCGACAGGTTGGTGAAGATCGCGTTGATGTTGCCCCGCAGGAGGGCCTGCTCGGCGGCGAGCCGCACGGCCTCGCGGTGGACCTGGTCGAAGGCGCGGGCGACCTCGCCGATCTCGTCCGTGGTGTTGATCGGGATGGGCTGGACACGGGTGTCCACCCGGCCCGGGTCGGTGCGCGAGAGCTGGTCGACCAGCATCGGCAGGCGCTGCTCGGCCACACCGAAGGCGGCGTTGCGCAGCTGGCGCATCGAGCGGCTCATCTGGCGGGCCACCATGCCGGCCAGGATGAACGCGGCGAGCAGGGCGATGACGACGGCGGCACCGGTGATGAAGGCGTCGCGCTTGGCGTCGGAGGCGATGGTCGAGGCCTCGGACACGGCCTTGTCGCCGAGGTCCGCCTCGATGGTGCGGTAGGCGTTGTACTTGGCGGTGTTGACCGCCCACCAGTTCTGGGCGGTGATGCCCTTGTCGGCGAGCGCGACGCGGGCACTGGCGTCGGTCGTCGCGAGGGTGCCGATACCGCTGACCATGGCGGTCTCCCCGGACGGCGGCGGGACATAGGTCTGCCCCCGGGCCTGGGCGGCCTCCGCGGCCTCCTTGGCCTGCGCCGCACCGTCGGTCTGGATCCGCTTCTTGGCCTGCTCCAGCTTGGCGGCGTCGCTGTCCGTACCACCACCGATGTACTCCTCGATGGCGATGCCTTCGAGGTAGGCGTACGAGGTGAGGGCGACGCGCTGCTTGGCCAGGCTCTCCTCCGACGGCCCCGGCTTGATCAGCAGATGCGTGCCGATGGAGCGCTGGAGCGAGAGAGCGGCCTTGGAGAGGGAGATCGCGTAGACCGTACGGCCGTAGCTGGTGATGTTTCCGGTGCCCAGACCGAGCTCGTTGGCGAACTCCATCAGCGGGTGCTGGATCTCGACGTAGCCCTCTTCGGTCTCCACGCCCTTGAGCTTCGAGGTGTACGCGGCCGCGCGCAGGGCGGCGAGCTTGGGCTCCTGCTCGCGGAAGATCCCCAGGCGGCGTTCGAGTCCGGCCTTGGCCGGCATGTTCTCGGCGGCCTCGTTGAAGGCGACGGCCGCCGCGTCCGTCTCACGACGGGCCTTGACGACGGTCGCGTCCTTCGCGCCCTTGCCCTCCAGGAGGGGGGCGGCGGTGATGTCGCGTTCGGAGTACAGCTTGTCGCCGTAGGTGAGGGCGGCGCGGACCAGGCGCGCGGTGTTCTGCGCGTCCTCGGCCTCCTGCCAGGTGTCGATGGAGTTCTTCACCTGGAAGCCGCCCATGACGAGGCCGACCATCACGGGTATGAGCAGAATCGCGTTCAGTCTGGTCGGTACGCGCCAGTTGCGCGGAGAGAAACGGCCCCCGCTGGGTGGGGGTGGGGCCGTCGGCTCCGAGCCGGGCACATGTGCGGGTGCCGCTCCGCGCGGCGGCGGGGTGAAGTTGCCCCGTGCCGACGGCTCGGGACCGTTCTTGCTTCGCCTCACTCGACCAACAACCTCTCGGCTCGGCACCTTCGTCGTGCCGCGTGTGTCTTCCGGCCCTTACTACTGGGCAGTTCTGGCATTCCAGCACGTCAGGGTGTGCTCGTCCAAACACTCGGAACCGAAGATTCCGGGTGACGTAAGCCGCAGATAAAACGGAACATAAAGAACGAGCCCCGCCAAAAGGCGGGGCTTTTGTGAGCACAGCGGCATCAGACGACCGCGTCGCGTGGCGGCACCACTCGATATCTCTGTCGAAACGTTATGAACACTGTGGCCGGCCGTGTCAAACGACACAGCCGGCTCCAATGCGTCTACGACAACTTGCGTATGGCGTTGCCTACTTGAGTGCCGAGCCTCCCAGGACGCCATTCGCCGCGCGGGCCCTACCGCAGGCGCGCCATCAGGGCGTGCTCGACGAGCGTGATCAGAGCACTCTTGGCGTCCGAACGATGGCGGGCGTCCGTCGTGATGATCGGGGCGTCGGGCCCGATCTGCAGAGCCTCGCGGACCTCTTCGGGAGTGTAGGGCTGGTGCCCGTCGAAGCCGTTGAGGGCGATGACGAACGGCAGTCCGCTGTTCTCGAAGTAGTCGACCGCCGGGAAGCAGTCGGCGAGGCGGCGGGTGTCGACCAGGACGACGGCGCCGATCGCGCCGCGTACCAGGTCGTCCCACATGAACCAGAAGCGGTCCTGACCCGGTGTACCGAAGAGGTACAGGATCAGGTCCTGGTCCAGGGTGATACGGCCGAAGTCCATGGCCACCGTGGTGGTGGTCTTGTCCCCGGTGTGGGTGAGGTCGTCGATGCCGGCGCTCGCGGACGTCATCACGGCCTCGGTGCGCAGCGGGTTGATCTCGGAGACGGCACCCACGAACGTGGTCTTGCCGACGCCGAAACCACCCGCCACTACGATCTTCGCGGAGGTGGTCGCCCGCCCTCCGTCAGAGCTTGCGAAGTCCACTGAGCACCCTTTCGAGCAGTGTCACGGCCGGGGCGCCACCGTTGCTCTCGTCGCCACCCGGCTGGTGGATCGCGACGAGTCCGGCCTCCGCGAGGTCCGCGACAAGAATCCGTGCCACGCCCAGGGGCATGGAGAGCAGAGCCGACACCTCGGCCACCGACTTCACTTCACGGCAGAGGTGGCAGATCCGCTGGTGCTCGGGGAGCAGCCCCATGAGCGCTGCCGGATCGGCCGTGGTGCTGATCAGTGCCTCTATGGCGAGCTGGTAGCGCGGCCGGGTCCGGCCGCCGGTCATCGCGTACGGACGTACCAGCGGCTGGTCGCCCTCATCCTCGTACGAATGCGCGTACGGATCATGAGAAGCGGTGGGCGGGGTCATGGATCCTCCGGGCGGGACAGCAAGTCGGTCAGTCGTGCCGTCTGACGGGGCCGGTGGGGGGAGGGCGGCCGGACGGTTTTTTTCCTACATTCGGTAGAACCTTGCTAGTGGAGCAGGCTGCCCTGGAGCTCTGCCCGCAGATCCGGTGTGAGCACTGCGCCCGCACGGTCCACAAGCAGAGCCATCTCGTATCCGACGAGGCCGATGTCGCAGTCCGGGTGGGAGAGGACCGCGAGCGAGGACCCGTCCGAGATGGACATCAGGAAGAGGAAACCCCGTTCCATCTCGACGACCGTCTGGGCCACCGTGCCGCCCTCGAAGATGCGTGAGGCGCCGGCGGTCAGGGACGTGAGTCCGGAGGCAACGGCCGCGAGCTGGTCGGCGCGGTCGCGCGGGAAGCCCTCGGACATTGCCAGAAGGAGTCCGTCGGCGGAAACGACGACGGTGTGGGACACCCCGGGGGTGTTGTCAACGAAGTTGGTGATCAACCAGTTGAGGTTCTGTGCCGCCTGGCTCATCTGGCTCAACTAACGCTCCTGCTGGTGAGTGGGGCTGGGGAAGCTGCCGGTCTGGCCGGTACCGGCCTGGCGCCCCTGCTGAATGCCCCTACGAAGATTGGTCAGCCGTCCGCGTACGTCATCGGGCGCACGCGAGACCTGCGGACCGGTTTGGTGCTGTTGCTGCTGCTGAGCCGTTCCCGCGACAAGGTTCGCGCGGGGGACCCGGCGCGGCAGACCCGAGACGGTCACGCCACCCGCGGAGGGCTGGCGTACCCGCTCGGCCTGACGGCCGAGTTCGTCATTGGGGGTGGTCCGCCAGGAGGAGGCGGAAGCGCCGGCGGGTGCCGGACGCTGCGGGGCCGCGGGAGCCTGTGCGGGCTGCTGCGGTGTCTGCTCGTTCTGGGCGCCGTCGCCGCCCTGAGCCTGGTTGAACCAGTTGGTTTCCAGGGTGTCGTACAGCGGTGTACGTCCGTCGCCGGGACTCGTCGCCGGCGGCAGTTCCCAGCCGTCGTTCGGGCCCCGCACCTCGTCGGGCCGCTGGGGGGCGGTCCTGTTGTCCGGCTCCGGGGGGAGCGCGGGGCGGCGGCGCGGCTGCGGGCGCTGCTGCGGCGGGCGGTTGCCGTTGGCGGGCCGTTCGAACTGCCCGGTGCCACCGTCCTGCCGCTCGCCGTAGCCCTGCGCCGGGAACTGCCCGGTGTCCTGCTGGGCGGGCGCCGCGTACTGACCGTTGGCGTTGGTTCCGGTGTCGTAGCCGTTGGGGGCGTACTGCGCCGGGTCCTGGCGGTTGTACTGGCCGCCCGCCTGCGGGTTCTGCCCCGCACCGGAGTGGTTCGGCGAACCGAACACATCCGTGCGGACGAACTGTCCGTTGTCCTGCGGCGCGTTCGTGCCGGGACGCGGGGCGTCGTAGTCGGGCCGCTGGAACTCGGCGGTGGACGCGGGTCCGGCCTGCCGGTCGTCGATCCGCGGCATCTGCGAGGTGACGTCCGGCTCCTCGTGACCGCGCGGGGCGTCCGGCGAGGAACGCGGTACCGGCGGCTGCGCGTTGTCGTCGCTCCAGCTGGGCACCCGCGGCTGCGGGTTGCCGCCCGGCAGCTCGGCGCGCGGACCGCCGCGGGGCGGCAGCTGCGGAGACTGCTGCTGGGGGCGACGGCCCTGCTCACCGTTGCCGGCCGGCCGCTGCTGGGGCTGCTGCGAGGAACCGGGGCCGCGATTGCCGCCCATGGGGTCCTGGCGGCCGCCGCCGAACAGGTCCTGCTGGCCGCCGGAGTTGTTCCCGAAGCCGTTGAAGCTCTGCTGGGCACCGGCGCCCGCGGGTGCCGGCCTGCCCTGCGGGGGGTACGGGGGCTGCTGCGGCGACTGCTGATTGCGGTTGCCGCCCGGCGCACCGGGTCCGCCCGGACGGCCGCCCGCCTCGGGCCTGGGCAGTGCGGCCCGCGGCGCGGAACCCGCTCCGACCTGGCCACGCTGCGGCGGGGGGTTCAGCCGGCCGCCGTTGCCGCCGCCCTGCGCACCCGCGCCGAGGGCGGGACCGCTGCCGGCACCGCCCCGGCGGGCCGCCGCGACACCGGCCGCGGCCTGCGCCGCCGCCGGACCGCCGACGGCCGGAGCACCCTGGCCCTGCTTGTTGCCCGGAACCTTCTTGCCGCCCTGGGCGACATCGACCGGGAGCATGACCAGCGCGGTCGTACCACCGGAGTCGGACGGGCGGAGCTGGATGCGGATGCCGTGCCTCTGCGACAGCCGGCCGACCACGAACAGGCCCATGCGGCGCGAGACCGAGACGTCCACGGTGGGCGGCGAGGCGAGCCGCTCGTTGATCGCCGCGAGGTCCTCGGGCGACAGGCCGATGCCGGTGTCGTGGATCTCGATCAGTACGCGGCCGTCGGGCAGCGCGTGACCGGTCACCTTGACCTTGGTCTGCGGGGAGGAGAACGACGTGGCGTTCTCCAGCAGCTCGGCGAGCAGGTGCACGAGGTCGTTGACCACGCGGCCGGCGACCTCGGTGGTGGGCACCGAGGAGAGTTCGATGCGCTCGTACTGCTCCACCTCGGACGCGGCGGCGCGGAGCACGTCGACCAGCGGGACCGGGCGGGTCCAGCGTCGGCCGGGCTCCTCACCGGCGAGGACCAGGAGGTTCTCACCGTTACGGCGCATGCGGGTCGCGAGGTGGTCGAGCTTGAAGAGGGAGGACAGCTGGTCCGGGTCGGCCTCGCGGGACTCCAGTTCGGAGATGAGCGAGAGCTGACGCTGGATGAGGCCCTGCGAACGACGCGAGAGGTTGGTGAACATCGCGTTGACGTTGCCTCGCAGGAGGGCCTGCTCGGCGGCGAGTCGCACAGCCTCGCGGTGCACGTCGTCGAAGGCCGCGGCCACCTGGCCGATCTCGTCCTTGGAGTGCACACCGACCGACTCGACGGACGTGTCGACGTCCTGCGGGTCGGACTCGGAGAGCTGCTTGACCAGCTCGGGCAGGCGGTCCTGGGCGACCTTCGTCGCGGTGTCCTGGAGCCGGCGCAGCGAGCGGATCATCGAGCGGGCCACCACGAAGGCGCCGACCAGCGAGACACCGAGCACCAGCAGGATCAGCGCACCGGAGATGATCGCTTCCTGCTCGGCCTCGTTGCGCAGCTCGCGGGCCTTCTGCTCCATCTGGTTGAGGAGCGTCAGCTCGATCTTCGACATCTCCAGGATCTTGGAGGAGTCGGCGTCCACCCAGTCCAGGTACGAGCGCTTGGCCTGCAGCTGCAGACCGTTGTTGCGCTGCAGGACGCGCGACAGATAACCGTCGGCGTCCTTGATGGTCGGGCTCGGCTCGTCGAGCGGCTTGGTGAGCTGGTCGGCGTTGCCCTCGTAGATGTTGGCGAAGCTCGTGAGTTCGAACTTCTGGTTCTCGAAGGCGGAGAGGCCGTACTGCCGGTCGTTCGGGGAGAGCTCACCGAACGTCTTGTTCGTGGCGGGCAGGGCCGCGGCGATGATCGCGCGCTGGACGGACGCGTACTCCTTGGCGGTGGAGAACGCCGCCAGGGCGCGCGTGCGCTGGATCATCTCCGGGTTGCTGGTCGCCTCGGCCATGTCCTGGGAGAGACCGAGCAGCTGCTCGATGAGGCGGTGGTACGCCTCGACCGACTGGGACGAGTTGTCCTCGTCCTGGAAGGCGTTGTTGCGGACCTTGTTGAGGGTGTTCAGCTGGGTGGCGATGGCCACCACGTTGTCGCGTACACCGTCGAGGTTCTCGTTGTTGTCCGCGTCGTCGAGTTCGTGGGTGCCTTCCAGGAAGGCGGCACGCGCACGGTCCGTCTTGTCGCGCAGGCCCTTGATCGTGACGTCGCTGGCCTTGGTGCCGTTGGCGAGCGGACCGGCCGACTTGTCGCGCTCCGTCTGGAGCGCCGCGGCGAGCTCGGTCGCCTGCTTCGTCATGTCGGTCAGCAGCTTCATGTTCTCAAGCTGCTGGATCTCGTCCATCGTGTCGCTGATGCGCAGCGCGCCCAGCGAGGTGGCCGCGACCACGGGCAGCGCGAGCAGCGAGACCAGACGCGTGGAGATGCGCCAGTTGCGCAGCGCTATGCGCGAGCCGGGGCCGCTGGGGGCCTTCGCCTTCGGTGGCGCGGGTGCCGGGGTGCCGGGAGCACCGTTCGCCGCGTTCGGACCGCCCTTGGCCTGGGCGCCCTTGGGCGCACCGGGCCGCGAGGAGCGGTCACCGCTGTTGCCGGCCTGCGCCGGTCCCGGGTTCTGGGCGTGCTGGGGCGAGGAGCCGACTGCCCTGGGGCCAGTCCCGCCTTGCGGCTCCGGCTCCGCCGAAGCGCTGCCATCCCTCTTGAAACGTCCCTGCACTAGCGTCGCAACCTCTGGACCAGGCGCCCCTCCGCGTGAACGGTGGGACGGTGTCGGCGTCTTGGGAGCGCCCTGAACGCGTTCCCATGGTGGTCGTGAGTGACCGGCGCAGGTTCCCCTTTCCCGCCGCCACTCGGCGCTGCGTTGCGCCCCTGCGCGCCGGGTCGTTCCTGCGGCGGTCCGAGGAATTCCAGCACAGTGCCGGATCTCCAACAAGGCCCATGGGTCATGCTGTGACCTCCGTGACACGTTGTGAGGGCAGTGTCACGAGACGTAGAAAGTGACCTCATCCATATCGGACACATAGGGACGAGACCTTCGTGGGGGAGTGGTGTCCCAGTCGCCATGATCAGGAGCGGAATGTTGGCGTCCGTGACGCAATGTCCGTTAAGTGGCCTGAAGGTGAGAGTCCGAATTGACCTGTATGCCCGGCAGTAAGTGAGGAAACTCACACGACGATCACGGGGTCTTCACGGCTTCGACAGGGAAGCCCATGTTTAGCCTGACGCTTTACAGGGATGGCAAATCCGACAACCCGCGCCTACGCGACGGTTTCCGAACCCGCCGGCGCCTCCATGGAACAGGGCCTGTAACCACAGATGAAGACGACGATGACCTTCCTCAACATAGCCAACCCGCGACGCACCACCCTCGCGCACCTCGAAGACGCCGAGGAACTGCGTACGCCGGAGCAGGAGGGGCACGCCGTCGAGCTCCCCGCACAGACCGCCAACCCCCGCCGCACGATCCTCATGGACGTCCCGGTCGCGGCCGGCGTCACCGAGTAAGCGCCCCGCCGGGCCCCGGCCCGTCATGCGCGAAGCGGCCGCCCCTCGCCGCGTTAGCCTGGAGCATCAGACTCCGGCCAGCTCAGTGAGGGGCGCAAGGACACCGTGCGCATCGCCAGGTTCTCCATCGACGGCAACGTCGCGTTCGGTGCGGTCGAGGGCGAGAGCCCTCCTGGATCGACCGACGGCCTCGTGCTCGACATCATCAAGGGCATCCCGTTCGCCGACTTCGAGCTCTCCGGGACCAAGGTCCCGCTGAGCAAGGTCCGCCTCCTGCCGCCCGTGCTCCCTAACAAGGTCGTGGCCTTCGGCCGCAACTACGCGGAGCACGCGAAGGAGATGGGCGGCGAGGCGCCCGACGCCCCGTTCGCCTTCTTCAAGCCGTCCACCTCGGTGATCGGCTCCGGCGACGACATCGCGTACCCCTCCTTCACCGAGGAGCTGCACCACGAGGCCGAGCTGGCCGTGGTCATCGGCCGGATGTGCCGTGAGGTCCCGCGCGAACGCGTCAAGGACGTGATCCTCGGCTACACCTGCGCCAACGACGTCACCGCGCGCGACGTCCAGCGGCGCGAGAAGCAGTGGGCCAGGGCCAAGGGCTTCGACACCTCCTGCCCGCTCGGCCCCTGGGTGGAGACGGACCTCGACCCGTCCGACCTCACCATCCAGTGCACGGTCAACGGCCGACAGCGTCAGCTGGGCCGCACCAGCGAGATGATCCACTCCATCGAGGACCTGATCGTCAACATCACCGAGGCCATGACGCTGCTCCCCGGCGACGTCATCCTCACGGGCACCCCCGCCGGGGTCGGCCCCCTCAGTGCCGGCGACGAGGTCGCCGTCACCATCGAAGGCATCGGCACTCTCACCAACAAGGTTGTCAAGCGTGGCTAGCGCATCCGACCCCGCCGTCCGAGTACGTTTCTGTCCCTCCCCGACCGGCAACCCCCACGTGGGCCTGGTCCGCACGGCCCTCTTCAACTGGGCGTACGCCCGCCACACCGGCGGCACGTTCGTCTTCCGCATCGAGGACACCGACGCGGCCCGCGACTCCGAGGAGTCGTACGAGCAGCTCCTGGACTCGCTGCGCTGGCTGGGCTTCGACTGGGACGAGGGCCCCGAGATCGGCGGCCCCCACGCGCCGTACCGCCAGTCGCAGCGCATGGACCTCTACAAGGACGTCGCGCGGAAGCTGCTGGACGCCGGACGCGCCTACCACTGCTACTGCTCGACGCCGGAGCTGGACGCCCGCCGCGACGCCGCCCGCGCCGCCGGCAAGCCGTCCGGCTACGACGGCCACTGCCGCGACCTGAGCGCCGAGCAGAAGAGCGCGTACGAGGCCGAGGGCCGCACGCCCATCGTCCGCTTCCGTATGCCCGACGAGGCGATCACCTTCACGGACCTGGTCCGCGGCGAGATCACGTACCTCCCGGAGAACGTGCCGGACTACGGCATCGTCCGTGCCAACGGCGCTCCGCTCTACACGCTGGTCAACCCGGTCGACGACGCCCTGATGGAGATCACCCACGTCCTGCGCGGCGAGGACCTGCTCTCCTCCACCCCGCGCCAGATCGCCCTCTACAAGGCGCTGACCGAGCTGGGCATCGCCAAGGAGACCCCGGCCTTCGGCCACCTCCCCTATGTGATGGGCGAGGGCAACAAGAAGCTCTCCAAGCGCGACCCCGAGTCCTCGCTGAACCTCTACCGGGAGCGCGGCTTCCTCCCGGAGGGCCTGCTGAACTACCTGTCCCTGCTGGGCTGGTCGCTCTCGGCGGACCGCGACATCTTCTCCGTCGAGGAGATGGTCGCCGCCTTCGACGTCTCGGACGTGAACCCCAACCCGGCGCGCTTCGACCTCAAGAAGGCCGAGGCCATCAACGCGGACCACATCCGGCTGCTGGACGTGAAGGAGTTCGCCGAACGGTGCGCCCCTTGGCTGAAGGCCCCCTTCGCCCCCTGGGCGCCGGAGGACTTCGACCCGGCCAAGTGGGACGCGATCGCCCCGCACGCCCAGACCCGCCTGAAGGTGCTCTCCGAGATCACCGACAACGTCGACTTCCTGTTCCTGCCGGAGCCGGCCGTCGACGAGGCGTCCTGGACGAAGGCCATGAAGGAGGGCTCGGACGCTCTCCTCGCGACGGCCCGCGAGAAGCTGGAGTCCGCCGACTGGACCTCCGCAGAGTCCCTCAAGGAGGCCGTGCTGGCCGCCGGCGAGGCGCACGGCCTGAAGCTGGGCAAGGCACAGGCCCCGGTCCGCGTCGCCGTCACCGGCCGCACGATCGGCCTGCCCCTCTTCGAGTCCCTGGAGATCCTGGGCAAGGAGAAGTCGCTGACGCGCATCGACGCGGCCCTGGCGAAGCTGACCGCGTAGGCGGTACGCGCGACGCGCGGAAGGGGCGGCATCCGGACCGGATGCCGCCCCTTCCGCGCGTCCGCCGGGAGCGGCGGCGGAGGTACCGTCGGACCATGACGATCCGAGCCGTGCTGTGGGACGTGGACGACACGATCTTCGACTACACCACGGCCGACCGGGCCGGTATGCGCGGGCATCTGGCCGCCGAGGGCCTGCTCGACGGATTCGCGTCCGTGGAACAGGCCCTGGACCGCTGGCGCGAGCTCACCGACGAGCAGTGGGCGCGGTTCGCGGCGGGCAAGGTGGACTGGGAGGGCGGGCGCCGGGACCGGGTGCGGGCGTTCCTGGACCGGCCCCTGACCGACACGGAGGCGGAGGACTGGTTCGTCCGTTACCTCGGTCACTACGAAGGGGCCTGGGCGCTCTTCCCGGACGTCCTGCCCGTCCTCGACCTCCTGGCCGGCAGCCACCGCCACGCGGTGCTCTCCAACTCCAGCCTGCGAGTCCAGGACCACAAGCTGCGCGTCCTCGGCGTACGGGACCGCTTCGAATCGGTGCTGTGCGCCGCCGAACTGGGCGTCTCCAAACCCGCCGCCGAGGCCTTCCACACGGCCTGCGAGGCCCTGGACCTGCCACCGCGCCAGGTCGCGTACGTCGGGGACCACCCGGAGATCGACGGGCGGGGCGCGGCCGACGCCGGCCTGTTCTCCGTCTGGATCGACCGCACGGGCGTGAGCGCGGTCACAGCCCCCGGCCCGGACGCCGCACCGGGTCCGCCCGCGGATCGGCTCTCCCACCCGCGCCGCATCGTCTCGCTGGCCGAACTCCCCGCGATCCTCCGGCCCGATACCCGTTTTGGAGCGCCGTCCACCTTCGGGTAATGTTCTTCCTGCGCCGCCGGAGTGCGGGCCGAAAGGCCACAGGCCGGAGGCGCAAGCTAAAACAAAATCCCCATGGGGTTGAGTTTCAGTGGCCTATGGTGTAATTGGCAGCACGACGGTTTCTGGTTCCGTTAGTCTAGGTTCGAGTCCTGGTAGGCCAGCTCGCAGAGCTTATCTGCACAAGCAGAGACCAGCTCTGCAAGGCCCCCGTTGTGTAGCGGCCTAGCACGCCGCCCTCTCAAGGCGGTAGCGCCGGTTCGAATCCGGTCGGGGGTACAGATCCTTCTCAGGGGGACAGTCCGGGTCGCACCCGCTGTCTCTCATGCAGGATCGCTAGGGCCCCCGTTGTGTAGCGGCCTAGCACGCTGCCCTCTCACGGCAGTAGCGCCGGTTCGAATCCGGTCGGGGGTACAGAGTGGTCTAGACCACTATTGGGCTATGGTGTAATTGGCAACACGACGGTTTCTGGTTCCGTTGTTCTAGGTTCGAGTCCTGGTAGCCCAGCTGGATCACTTGTGGTCCTCGCCCCCGTTGTGTAGCGGCCTAGCACGCTGCCCTCTCACGGCAGTAGCGCCGGTTCGAATCCGGTCGGGGGTACAGAGAGAAGAAGCCCTCCCCATCAGGGGAGGGCTTCTTTCGTTCCGCGCACCACGAGGTCATCAAGTCCGGCCGTTCGCTGCGGCGTTGAAGCGATCGGCCGGGGAGTCGACTGGGTGGGTGTCAGCTGGTGCGGCGCAGTGCCTCCGACAGGCGGGCTGCCGCGTCGATGATCGCCTGGGCGTGCATCCGGCCCGGGTGGCGCGTCAGCCGCTCGATCGGGCCCGACACCGAGACGGCGGCGACCACGCGGTTCGAGGGCCCGCGCACCGGCGCGGAGACGGACGCGACGCCCGGCTCCCGCTCGCCGATCGACTGGGCCCAGCCCCGGCGCCGTACGCCCGACAGGGCCGTCGCCGTGAAGCGGGCGCCCTGGAGGCCGCGGTGCAGGCGCTCCGGCTCCTCCCAGGCCATCAGGATCTGGGCCGAGGAACCGGCTTTCATGGTGAGCGTCGAACCGACCGGGACCGTGTCCCGCAGGCCCGACAGGCGCTCCGCCGCGGCGACGCAGATGCGCATGTCGCCCTGGCGGCGGTAGAGCTGCGCGCTCTCGCCCGTGATGTCGCGCAGATGCGTGAGCACCGGGCCCGCCGTCGCGAGGAGGCGGTCCTCGCCCGCGGCCGCGGCCAGCTCGGCCAGCCGGGGGCCGAGAATGAAACGGCCCTGCATGTCACGCGCCACCATCCGGTGGTGCTCAAGTGCCACGGCGAGGCGATGTGCCGTGGGCCGTGCCAGTCCGGTCGCCGCGACCAGTCCCGCGAGGGTGGCCGGACCGGACTCCAGTGCGCTCAGGACAAGGGCTGCCTTGTCCAGAACGCCGACGCCGCTACTGTTGTCCATGAAACGATACTCGCGTCTCACTCTGTGAAACGCAAGTTCAATTTTCCGTGGAACGCGCCACCCTGATAGGTACACGGCCCGTGGACCGACGGGCCTGGCGGAAGACGTCCGGTACGGGGGGTACGGGCGCACGCCGCCCCGGAAATCTCTAGTTGGGCCGGCGCCACACAGGCCGGCCGGAGGGAAAGCGATGGGTAGGACACTCGCGGAGAAGGTCTGGGACGACCACGTCGTCCGGCGCGCGGAGGGCGAGCCCGACCTTCTCTTCATCGATCTGCACCTGCTGCACGAGGTGACCAGCCCCCAGGCCTTCGACGGCCTCCGTCAGGCGGGGCGCCCCGTGCGTCGTCTCGACCTCACCATCGCGACCGAGGACCACAACACCCCCACCCTCGACATCGACAAGCCCATCGCGGACCCGGTCTCCCGGGCCCAGCTGGAGACACTGCGCAAGAACTGCGCCGACTTCGGCGTGCGCCTGCACTCGCTGGGCGACGTCGAGCAGGGTGTCGTCCACGTCGTCGGCCCGCAGCTGGGTCTGACCCAGCCCGGCACCACGGTCGTGTGCGGTGACTCCCACACCTCCACGCACGGCGCGTTCGGCGCGCTGGCCTTCGGCATCGGCACCTCCCAGGTCGAGCACGTGCTGGCCACCCAGACGCTGCCGCTGGCCCGCCCCAAGACCATGGCCATCACGGTCGACGGCGAACTGCCCGAGGACGTCACGGCCAAGGACCTGATCCTGGCGATCATCACCAAGATCGGCACGGGCGGCGGCCAGGGCTACATCCTGGAATACCGCGGCTCCGCCATCGAGAAACTCTCGATGGAGGCCCGCATGACCATCTGCAACATGTCGATCGAGGCCGGCGCCCGCGCGGGCATGATCGCCCCCGACGAGACCACCTTCGCGTACATCGAGGGCCGTGCCCACGCCCCCGAGGGCGAGGACTGGGACGCGGCCGTCGCGTACTGGAAGACCCTGAAGTCGGACGACGACGCGGAATTCGACGCGGAGGTCGTCATCGACGCCACCTCCCTCGCGCCGTTCGTCACCTGGGGCACCAACCCCGGCCAGGGAGCACCGCTTTCGGCGGCCGTCCCCGACCCCGCTTCGTACGAAGACGCTTCGGAGCGGCACGCCGCCGAAAAGGCCCTGGAGTACATGGGGTTGACCGCCGGACAGCCGCTGCGGGACATCCGGGTCGACACCGTCTTCGTAGGTTCGTGCACCAACGGCCGTATCGAGGACCTGCGCGCCGCCGCGGACATCGTGGGGGGCCGCAAAGTCGCCGACGGAGTACGCATGCTGGTCGTCCCCGGCTCCGCGCGCGTCGGTCTGCAGGCCGTCTCCGAGGGCCTCGACCTGGTCTTCAAGGAGGCCGGCGCCGAATGGCGGCACGCGGGCTGCTCGATGTGTCTGGGCATGAACCCCGACCAGCTGGCCCCCGGTGAGCGCTCCGCGTCCACCTCCAACCGCAACTTCGAGGGCAGGCAGGGCAAGGGCGGCCGTACGCACCTGGTGTCGCCGCAGGTCGCCGCCGCGACGGCCGTACTGGGCCATCTGGCGTCCCCCGCCGACCTGTCCGACGCCGACGTCCGTACGCCCGCTGGAGTCCGATAGCCATGGAAGCATTCACCAAGCACACCGGCCGCGCGGTCCCGCTGCGCCGCAGCAACGTGGACACCGACCAGATCATCCCCGCGCACTGGCTCAAGAAGGTGACCAGGGACGGTTTCGAGGACGGGCTCTTCGAGGCCTGGCGCAAGGACTCGTCCTTCATCCTCAACCAGCCCGAGCGCGCGGGCGCCACGGTCCTGGTCGCGGGCTCCGACTTCGGCACCGGCTCCTCGCGCGAGCACGCCGTCTGGGCCCTGCAGAACTACGGTTTCAAGACGGTCATCTCGTCGCGCTTCGCGGACATCTTCCGCGGCAACTCACTCAAGAACGGCCTGCTCACAGTGGTTCTGGAGCAGAAGATCGTGGACGCGCTCTGGGAGCTCACCGAGAAGGACCCCGAGGCCGAGGTCACGGTCGACCTGGAGGCCCGTGAAGTGCGAGCCGAGGGCATCACGGCCGCCTTCGAACTCGACGAGAACGCCCGCTGGCGGCTGCTGAACGGGCTGGACGACATCTCCATCACCCTCCAGAACGAGGCGGACATCTCCACGTACGAGGCCAAGCGGCCCTCCTACAAGCCGCGGACCGTTCAGGTCTGACCGGAGCCGGACCCACAAGGCTGATTCCAGCCAGGCAACAGGCCTCTGTACCCCCAATCGTGGACGGTTGGGGGTACATCCGTGTCTGCCTCCGGAAGGGGTGTTCCGGCCTTTATGATTGGCTTCAACTACCCTTGTTTCAAGGCCCCTTGGTGGGGTAGCCGAACCCCGGCAGAGCCTTGTGGGGAGGTGTGCGGGAAGCCCTCGGGAGGCGGTAGTTACCCCCTGCGCAGGCGACAACTCGCCCCAGATGGCACAATCTGTGCATGGAACACGACGGCCAACTCGACCTCTATGCGGCAGTCGCGTCCCAACTCAAGGAAGCGCACACATCGGTGCGCGCACTGCAAGTCCCGGAGGGCGTACGGATGGCGCTGACCCGGAAGCTGCTGGTCATTACGGCCGTGGCCAAACACGATCTCGCCGATGCGACAAGGCGTCTGGAGCGGTTCACGACGGACCTCGACGCGGGCCGAATCCCCGAAGAGGAACGCTGAGGAACTTGGGCAGCGCCCCAGTTCGTTGCGGCACAAGGGTGATTAGCCCGTTTCGTGTTTGATTTGCGGTATATATCTGCCTAACGTGCGAAAAAGCTTGAACACTTTCGTTCTGGCAATGTCTCCGAAGGGGAAGACGTGAACAAGGCGCAGCTCGTAGAAGCGATTGCCGACAAGGTCGGCGGGCGTCAGCAGGCCGCTGACGCGGTCGACGCCGTACTGGACGCCGTGGTGCGTGCAGTTGTCGGCGGGGACCGGGTCTCGGTCACCGGCTTCGGTTCCTTCGAGAAGGTGGACCGTCCGGCCCGCTACGCCCGCAACCCGCAGACCGGAGAGCGGGTTCGGGTCAAGAAGACCTCCGTGCCCCGTTTCCGTGCGGGCCAGGGTTTCAAGGACCTGGTGAGCGGCTCGAAGAAGCTCCCGAAGAACGACGTCGCGGTCAAGAAGGCTCCCAAGGGCAGCCTGAGCGGTGGCGCTTCCGCCACGGTCAAGAAGGCCGCGGCCAAGAAGGCCACCACCGCCAGGAAGGCGACGGGGGCCGCGAAGAAGACCACGGCCGCCGCGACGACCCGGAAGGCCACCGCGGCGAAGAAGACCTCGTCCGCGGCCGCGAAGAAGACCACCGCCACGGCCAAGAAGGCGCCGGCCAAGAAGACCTCGGCGACCGCGAAGAAGACCTCGGCGGCGGCCAAGAAGACCACCGCGAAGAAGGCGGCGGCGAAGAAGGCCCCCGCGAAGAAGGCCGCGGCCAAGAAGGCCCCGGCCAAGAAGTCGGCGGCCCGTACGACCACCACCGCCAAGAAGGCCACCGCCCGCAGGTAGACAGGGGCGCAGGGCATAAACGCGCCGGGCCGGGCTCCCACGGGGGAGCCCGGCCCGCGGCGTTTGCGGAGACTTCGGAAAGGTTCGCCTCAGAAGGTCTGCAGCGTCACCAGGGTGATGCGGCGGTCGTCCTTCCCGCCCTCGCTCCCGCCCTCGCCCGCGTTCCCGGCCCCGCCCTCGACCTCGATCCTTACGCGCTGGCCCGGACGGAGCAGTCTGAGGCCGCCCTTGTCGAAGGCCGGGGCGTCGAAGGGGACGGGGGTGCCGTCGTCCAGCAGCACTTGGCCGCAGCGGGTTTCGGGGTCGTATGTGTACGCGGTCGCCTGCATGGGGGAAGGGTATGCGGTTCCCCTTGCCGGGGGAGGGGTGCGGCGTCCGGGGTTGGCGGATACGTGCGGGCCGGTGGGGGCTTGTCGCGCAGTTCCCCGCGCCCCTTCGGGGTGCGCCCGGGGCTGGGGTCGGTGGGTACGTGCGGGTCCGGTGGGGGCTTGTCGCGGAGTCCCCCGCGCCCCTATCGGGGCTCAGGCCGCTTTGAGGCGTTGCGCGGCCACTGCCGTGCGCGGGCCCACGCCCAGCGCCAATGCCGCTCGCAGGTCCGCGCCCGTATCCACGTCCTGGCGGACGGAATCCACCGCGGTCAGGAGGAGTTCCGCGGCGCCCGAGGCGCGATGGCGCGCGCGGGAATCCGTTCCGAAAGCGGGAAGCAATTCGTGGCCCGGGGACGCGGCCAGGAGAGTGGTGCCGATTCCGGCGGCATCCGTGAGGAAAGCGCGGGGGAATTCGGCGGCGGCCGTGAGGACCCGGGCCAATTCGAGAGGGCGCAGAGCAGGCAGATCCGCGTTCAGGGCGGCCAGCGCAGTGTGCGGGTGCGCGGTGCGCACGGCCCTCTCCGCGTGCCGCAGGGCGGCGTTCAGGCCGCCCCCGGGTTCGTCCGGGACGATCCGGGCGCCCAAGGCGGCCAGCTCGCGCCCGGCCAGGGCGTCGCCCGTGACTACGGCCACATCCGCGACTTCCGGGCAGGCCAGCGCCGCGGCCACCGTGTCCTGTGCGAAGGCGAGGGCGAGCCCGGGGCGCAGGCCGTCGGCCGCGGTGTCCGAGAGCCTGCTCTTCGCCCGCGCAAGGGCTTTGAGGGGTACGACCATGATCCATTGCACGAGCGCTTCGGCCCTCCCTTGTCCGGCCCATTGTCCCCCGGGCACCGGAGAGGGTCCGAAGGCGGGGCGTACGGTGTTCTCGACAGACCGGCGGCCCGGGGTGACACTTGTGCGGCCCCCGAGGCCCAAGAGGAAGGTGTTCGCGTGTCCCGCCGCAGAATCGGCTTCTGGTACCGCTTCTCAGCGGTCCTCGTCAAACCGCCGCTGGTGGTTCTGATCAAGCGGGACTGGCGGGGAATGGACAACATTCCTGCCGATGGCGGTTTTATCACCGCGGTGAACCACAATTCTCACGCCGATCCGTTCGCGTACGGGCACTTTCAGTACAACACCGGCCGGGTTCCGCGTTTCCTCGCCAAGAGCGGGCTTTTCAAGAGCGGATTCGTGGGGGCGGCCATGCGGGGGACCGGGCAGATCCCGGTGTACCGCGAGAGTTCCGACGCGCTCAGCGCCTACCGGGCCGCGATCGACGCCGTGGAGCGCGGGGAATGCGTCGCCTTCTATCCCGAGGCCACCCTCACCCGTGACCCCGACCTGTGGCCGATGACCGGCAAGACGGGTGCCGCGCGGGTCGCGCTGCAGACCAGGTGCCCGGTGATCCCGGTGGCCCAGTGGGGCGCCAACCACCTGCTGGCCCCGTACGCGAAGAAGCCCGATCTCCTTCCGCGCAAGACGCACCATGTGCTCGCGGGCCCGCCCGTGGACCTCTCGCGGTTCTACGACAAGGAGATGACCCCCGACCTCCTGAAGGAGGCGACCGAGGTCATCATGGCCGCGATCACCGCGCAGCTGGAGCTGATCCGCGGCGAGAAGGCGCCGGCCACGCGCTACGACCCGCGCCTGGTGCGTATCGAGCAGCGGCGCAGGACAGGGGAACAGGACGAGCAGGAAGCGCACGACGAGCACGACGAGCTGAACGCGCGCCGGGAGTCGGCCGCGCAGGAGAAGACCGTGCGGGAAGCCGGCGTGCGGGAAGCCGGCGTGCGGGACACGACCGAGACAGAGCACGAAAAAAAGGGGCACGGCAAGTGACGACATCCGGCAGGCCCGTCAAGGCGACCGTCTTCGGGACCGGATCGTGGGGCACCGCCTTCGGCATGGTGCTCGCCGACGCCGGGTGCGACGTGACGCTGTGGGGACGGCGGGCCGAGATCGCCGAAGCGGTCAACTCCACCCGTACGAACCCCGACTACCTGCCGGGCATCGACCTCCCGGAGAACCTGCGGGCCACCACGGACGCCGCCGAGGCCGCCCGCGACGCCGACTTCACGGTCCTCGCCGTGCCCTCGCAGACCCTGCGCGGAAACCTGGCGGAATGGGCGCCGCTGCTCGCGCCCGGCACGGTCCTCGTCTCCCTCATGAAGGGGGTCGAACTCGGCTCCGCGATGCGGATGAGCGAGGTGATCGAGGACGTCGCGAAGGTCGGCGCCGACCGGATCGCCGTGGTCACCGGGCCCAACCTGGCCCGTGAGATCGCCGCCCGGATGCCGGCCGCCGCCGTGGTCGCGTGCACGGACGAAGGCGTGGCCCAGCGGCTCCAGACCGCCTGCCACACGCAGTACTTCCGGCCCTACACCAACACCGACGTGGTGGGCTGCGAACTGGGCGGCGCGGTCAAGAACGTCATCGGCCTCGCCGTCGGCATCGCGGACGGCATGGGCCTGGGCGACAACACCAAGGGCTCCCTCATCACACGGGGGTTGGCGGAGACGACCCGGCTCGGGCTCAGGATGGGTGCCGACCCGCTGACGTTCGCCGGACTCGCGGGCCTGGGCGACCTCGTGGCGACCTGCTCCTCGCCGCTCTCGCGCAACCACACCTTCGGTACGAACCTCGGCAGGGGCATGACCCTCCAGGAGACCATCGCGGTGACCAGGCAGACCGCCGAGGGCGTCAAGTCCTGTGAGTCCGTACTGGACTTGGCGCGCCGGCACGGAGTCGACATGCCCATCACGGAGACCGTCGTCGAGATCGTCCACGAGGGCAAGCCGCCGGTCGTCGCCGTCAAGGAACTGATGTCACGCAGCGCCAAGCCGGAACGGCACTGAGCGACCCCGCCACCGGCCGCTGACTCAGGGTCCTGCCACCGGGTACTCTCAACGCGATATGAGCACCGAGAACCTTCCCCAGAGCCCTGAGCAGCCGCCTCGCAAGCCGCGCGTGGCCGTCGTCTTCGGCGGGCGCAGTTCCGAACACGGGATCTCCATGGTCACCGCCGGAGCCGTCCTGCGGGCCATCGACCGGACCAGGTACGACGTCCTGCCGATCGGGATCACCCGGGAAGGCCGCTGGGTGCTCACGGCCGACGACCCGGAGCGCATGACGATCAGTGAGCGTCGTACGCCCGACGTCGAGTCGCTCGCCGAGTCGAGCGAGGGCGGCGTGATCCTGCCCGTCGACCCCGCCAACCGCGAAGTGGTCTACAGCGAGCCGGGTTCGGTGCCCAAGGCGCTCGGCGAGGTCGACGTCGTCTTCCCGATGCTGCACGGCCCGTACGGCGAGGACGGCACCCTGCAGGGTCTGCTGGAGCTCTCCGGTGTCCCGTACGTCGGCTCGGGCGTGCTCGCCTCGGCCGTCGGCCAGGACAAGGAGTACATGAAGCGGGTGTTCACCTCCTTCGGGCTGCCGGTCGGCCCGTACGTGGTGATCCGGCCCCGTGAGTGGGAGCAGGACGAGTCGGCGGCCCGCAAGAAGATCATCGACTTCGCGGGGGAGCACGGCTGGCCGCTCTTCGTGAAGCCCGCGCGCGCGGGGTCGTCGATCGGCATCACCAAGGTCGAGGACCTGTCCGGCCTCGACGAGGCGATCGCGGCGGCCCAGCACCACGACCCGAAGATCCTCGTGGAGGCGCTGCTGCGCGGTCGCGAGATCGAGTGCGGTGTCCTGGAGTTCGAGGACGGGCCCCGGGCCTCCGTACCGGCCGAGATCCCGCCGGTGCAGTCGCACGCGTACTACGACTTCGAGGCGAAGTACATCGACTCGACCCCCGGCATCGTGCCGGCCCCGCTGACCCCCGAGCAGACCACCGAGATCCGGCGCCTGGCCGTCGAGGCCTTCGAGGCCGCCTCCTGCGAGGGGCTGGTCCGCGCGGACTTCTTCCTCACCGAGGACGGCGAGTTCGTGATCAACGAGATCAACACGATGCCCGGCTTCACGCCGATCTCCATGTACCCCAAGATGTGGGAGGCGACGGGAGTCCCGTACCCGGAACTGGTGGACCGCCTGATCCAGGCGGCCCTGCGCAGGTCTACGGGTCTGCGCTAGGGAGTGCCCCGCAGGGGGAGCCGGCTGTCGGGCGCGCGGTCACCGGCTCCGCTTCTTCGGGCGGGGCCGGGGCTTGCTCTTCAGGGGCGCGGGGAACTGCGCAACACCGGCCACGACGCACCCGCACCCGCACCCGACCACGCACGCACGCGCCCGACCACGCTCAGCCCGCGACCATCAGCCCGCGGCCATCAATCCGCGATTCCCGAAGGGATCGTCTTCTTGATGGCCCCGGCCAGATCGACGAGAACAGCTGACGTATCCCGTCCGGAGGGCACGGTCACCTCGACATACACGCTTCGCTGAGCGGAGGTGAAGCGGGTCACCCCGCCGTCCCGTTCCTCCATCAGCCACCCCACCCCGTTCACGCCACCCCCGATCGCATCGGGATCACTCCCGTCGGCCACCTTGGGGTCGACCATCTTCGCGGGCCGCGACACCCCGCAGCGCAGTATGATCGCCGGGCTTCCCCAGCCCGCGGTCAGCGCTGACCGGGGCTCGGGATCCTCCCGATCGAGGCCGTCCACCCTCCGTGGCAACGACTTGTCCAGGTTCCGGCACAGCTTGGCGGCCTTGGCCCCCGGACTGGGAACCGAGGCCGGGATGTCGTCGTCTGCTGAGGAGCAGCCTGTGGCAGCGATCAGCAGGACGAGGGCGGGCAGCCCGACCAAAGAAGCACGCCGGTGACGGAAGAGGTCCACCGGCCCAGCGTAGACGGGGGCTACAGGTGCACGACCGGGCAGGTCAGGGTACGGGTGATGCCGTCCACTTGCTGGACTTTCGCGACCACCATGCGGCCGAGCGCGTCCACTGTGTCGGCTTGGGCCCGCACGATCACGTCGTACGGCCCGGTCACGTCCTCGGCCTGAATCACCCCCGAAATCTTGCTGATCGTCTCGGCGACGGTCGACGCTTTGCCGACCTCCGTCTGGATCAGGATGTACGCCTGTACCACGGAACCTCCAGGGCGGCCACGAGGATCATGTGGGGAAAAGGAACGCCACGGTATCGCGTCGCCGCACGCCACGGGGAGACCCGCGGGGGCGGGGGCTTGCGCGCCAGGGTGCACGGACCGCACAGGTTGACGGTTGACTCGACGGTACCGAGGTACGGGACGGCCCGCGACCGCACGCACGCGGGACGCGACCGGACGCATACGGGAACACAGACGCAGTCACAAATGCAGTCACAGATGCAGTCACAAATGCGGTCACAGATGCGGTCACGACGCAGTCACGCAGGAACAGAAGCAGACAGGGCGACTCGCCTCATGGGCACGAAGGGAACAGGTGAGACTCGGTGAAGGGAACCGTGGGCGAGTTGGGGGAGTTCGGGCTCATCAAGGAGCTCACCTCCCGGCTCACCACCACCCCGGCGGTACGCGTCGGGCCGGGTGACGACGCGGCCGTGGTGGCCGCTCCCGACCGCAGGGTCGTGGCGAGCACCGACATCCTCCTGGAGGGGCGCCACTTCCGGCGCGACTGGTCCACGGCGTACGACGTCGGGCGCAAGGCCGCCGCGCAGAACCTCGCGGACATCGCCGCCATGGGTGCCGTGCCGACCGCACTGCTGCTCGGCCTGGTCGTCCCGGCCGAACTGCCCGCCACCTGGCCCTCCGAGCTGATGGACGGCCTGCGCGACGAGTGCCAGGTCGCGGGCGCGGCCGTGGTCGGCGGAGATGTCGTACGCGGCGACACGATCACCGTGGCGATCACCGCGCTCGGTGATCTGCGCAACCACGAGCCGGTGACCCGGGCCGGCGCCCGGCCCGGCGACGTGGTGGCCGTGACGGGCTGGCTGGGCTGGTCCGCGGCCGGGCACGCTGTGCTCTCCCGCGGGTTCCGCTCGCCGCGCGCCTTCGTCGAGGCCCACCGGCGCCCGGAGCCGCCGTACCACGCGGGCCCCGCGGCGGCCGGGCTCGGCGCGACCTCCATGACGGACGTCAGCGACGGGCTGATCGCCGACCTCGGGCACATCGCCGAGGCCAGCAAGGTACGCATCGACATCCGCTCCGGTGCCGTCGACATCCCCACGCAGATGAACGACATCGGGCAGGCCGTCGGCGTCGACCCGATCCAGTGGGTGCTCACCGGCGGTGAGGACCACGCGATCGTCGCCACCTTCCCGGCGGACGTGAAGCTGCCCGCCCGCTGGAAGGTGATCGGCGAGGTCCTCAACCCGTCGGCGCTGCCCCAGGTCACGGTCGACGGGGCCCCTTGGACCAGCAAGGGCGGCTGGGACCACTTCGGGGACATCGAGTCATGAGCGCCCCGCCGCGTGACTCGTCCCGTGTCCCGTCCCGTGTCCCTCCTCGCGTACTGACGGTCGCGGGTTCCGACTCCGGTGGCGGGGCCGGGATCCAGGCCGACCTGAAGACCATGCTCGCGCTGGGGGTGCACGGCATGAGCGTGCTCACCGCCGTCACCGCGCAGAACTCCCTCGGCGTACAGGGCGCCTGGGAGCTGCCGGTGGAGGCGGTGCGCGCCCAGTACCGCAGTGTGGTCGACGACATCGGCGTCCAGGCGGTCAAGACCGGCATGCTCTCCTCCGCCGAACTCGTGGAGGCCGTCGCCGAGTTGATCGGCGGCACCGACGCGCCGGCCGTGGTCGATCCGGTCGGTGTCTCCAAGCACGGCGACTCCCTGCTGGCCTCGTCCGCCCTGGACTCCGTACGGACGAAGCTGCTCCCCGTGGCCACGGTGGCGACACCGAACCTCGACGAGGTGGCCCAGCTCACGGGCGTGACGGTCGGGTCGGAGGACGGGATGCGGCGGGCGGCGGAGGCCGTGCTGTCGTACGGGCCCGCCTGGGCGCTGATCAAGGGCGGCCACCTGAGCGGGGACGCGGTGGACTTCCTCACCGACGGCTCCGACGAGCTCTGGCTGCGGGCGCCCCGGTTCGACAACCGGCACACCCACGGCACGGGGTGCACGCTCGCCAGTGCGATCGCCTCCGAGCTGGCGAAGGGGGGATCGGTACCGGACGCGGTCGTGGCGGCGAAGGAGTACGTCACCGGGGCGATCGCGGCCGGATTCGCGCTCGGGGCCGGGATCGGCCCGGTCCATCACGGCTGGCGGTTCACCTCAGTGACCGAGTGACCGAGTGACCGAGTGGCCGAGTAGTCCGGGAGACCCGAGTAACCCGGGAAGCTTGGGAACAGCAGAAAGCCGGTCCTCCGTGAGGGGGACCGGCTTCGAGCGGTGGACCAGCAGTGGCTGCGCGCTGTGCAGATGTCAGCGCGAGACCTTGCCGGCCTTGATGCACGAGGTGCAAGCGTTGACGCGCTTCGGCGTCCCGCTGACCACGGTACGGACGCGCTGGATGTTCGGGTTCCAGCGACGGGACGTACGGCGGTGCGAGTGCGAGATGCTGTTGCCGAAGCTCGGCCCCTTGCCACAGACGTCGCAGTTGGCAGCCACGGGTCACTCCAAAGACTTCAGATGCTCTTACGGTGGATCCCGGCATGCCGAGATCAGGATCGTAGGATCTGAGTGGCGCTGCCAGGGGGAAGGCCCGATGAGATCGGGCAACCGGAGCAGCATACAACGACTGCGTCCGTACAACGAAACTACCATGTCCCGCGCGGGCTCCGTCCCGGCCCTCTTCCGGCCGGCACCCCAGCGGGGTCTACGCTGCGTCGGACGTTCGGCCGCTCGGTCCGGCCGCTCAGACCGGCTGCTCAAGGAGGCGCAGGTGCCGCAGGTGCCGCAGACACTGGACGCATCCGCGGTACGCGCCTGGTGCGGACTCGCGCTGGAGGCCCTCGGCCGTGCGCGCGAGGAGATCGACGCGATCAATGTCTATCCCGTCGCCGACGGGGACACCGGCACCAACCTCTATCTGACCGTCGAGTCGGCGGCCGCGGCGGTCGAGGCGGTCTTCGCGGCGCACGCGGCGATGTCCGTCGTCGGCACCACACCCGACGGACCGGGGATCGAGCCGCCCACACTCGCCGACGCGGTACGGGCCATGGCGCACGGCGCGCTCATCGGGGCGCGGGGCAACTCGGGGACGATCCTCGCGCAGCTCCTGCGGGGCATGGCCCAGGTACTCGCCGCGGACACGGGTACCGGACGGACCGACGGCCCGGGCCTGCGGCTCGCCCTGCGGCACGCGGCCGACGCGGCCAGGCAGGCCGTCGCGCACCCGGTGGAGGGCACGGTCCTCACGGTCGCCTCGGCCGCCGCCGACGCGGCCTCGGGCGCAGAGGGGAACTGCGCGGTGGTCGCGTGGGCCGCGTACGAGGGCGCGCGGGCGGCGCTCGCGGCGACCCCCGGACAGCTGCCTGTCCTGGAACGGGCCGGAGTGGTCGACGCGGGCGGACGGGGACTGGTGGCCGTGCTGGGGGCGCTGGTGGAGACGCTCACCGGCGAGGTCCCCGCGGTGGGGGCGGTCCCGGTACTCGCGTCCCACGCGCGCGTGGAGGGGGTGGAACTCGGGGAGTGTGCGGACGGCGGTCCCGCTCCGGAGCAGGAGGAGGCCGGCCCCGAGTTCGAGGTGATCTACCTCCTGGAGGCGGACGACGCGGCCGTGGCGCGGCTGCGCGACCGGCTCGACGCGCTCGGGGACTCGCTCGTCGTGGTCGGCGGGGACGGGCTGTGGAACGTGCATGTGCACGTCGACGACGCGGGCGCGGCCGTGGAGGCGGGGGTCGAGGCCGGCCGGCCGCACCGGATCCGGATCACGCACTTCGGGCCGGCCGACGCGCACACCACCGGCTCGACGGTCCGGCCGGTCCGGGAGAGGGCACAGCGGGCGGTCGTGGCCGTCGTCCCCGGGGAGGGCCTCGCGCGGCTCTACGCCGAGGCGGGGGCCACCACGGTCCTCGCGCGCCCCGGGGAGCCGCCGGCCAGCGGAGAACTCGTGGACGCGGTACGGCGGGCCCACGCCCTGGAGGTCGTCCTGCTGCCGAACGACGCCGAGCTGCGTCACACGGCCGCCGCGGCGGCCGAGCAGGCCCGCACCGAGGGCGTACGGGTCGCGCTGATCCCCACGCGCTCGGCGGTGCAGGGGATCGCCGCGCTCGCCGTGCACGAGCCCGAGCGGCGCTTCGACGAGGACGTGGTCGCGATGACCTCGGCGGCGGGCGCGACCCGGTACGCCGAGGTGGAGGTCGCGGAACGCCAGTCCTGGACCATGGCCGGCATCTGCCAGGCCGGCGACGTCCTCGGCCTCATCGACGGCGACGTGGCCGTGATCGGCTCCGACGTCACGGCCATCGCCGAGTCGGTCCTGAACCGCATGCTCTCGGCGGGCGGCGAGATGGTCACCCTGGTCCTGGGCGACGAGGCCCCCGACACGATCGCCGACCACCTGGAATCCCGGGTCCGCGAGTCCTACCTGGCCGTGGACACAGTGGTATACCGGGGCGGCCGCCAGGGAGCACTCCTGTTGATCGGCGTGGAGTAAACACCCGCCCCCCAGAGGGACCGCCCCCACCAAAGCTCTACGCAACAGCCACAGCGCACGGCCCCGTAAGGGGCGCGGGGAACGGCGCGAACAGCCACAACGCACCCGCACCGTTCCCCGAGGGCCATGGGGACCGCCGCGAGCACGGGCAACGTATCGGCGGCCCCTGTAAGGGGCGCGGGGAACGGCGCGAACAGCCACAACGCACCCGCACCCGGCACTCGACGCTCAGCCCCCTCCCGTCGCCCGCAACAACCGCTCCGCCTCGGCAAGCCGAACCACCACGACCTCGTCAGAGCCAGCGCCAGCGCCGGCGTACGCGTCAACGACGGCGCGGGCCCGCCCAGCCGCCCCCTCCGGCCGCTCAAGATCCGCCTCCAGCCACCCGGCGGCAAGCTGCGCACCCGTCCGGTCATGGAGGGCGTCCTCACCGAGCGAGAGGAACCCGGAGACGGCCAGTGCGAGATGGGTCAGCGCCTCCTCGAACAGCGCGCGGATCGCCTCGTCCTCGGCGTCGTCGGGCACGGAACGGGCGACCAGGTCACCGAACTGCCGATGCGTATGCGCGAGTTCGGCGACGAGCGACTCGCGAGCCGCCTCCCCGTCCCCGGACACACCCGCCTGGCACGCAACGACAGCCCGCCCCATCAACTCCCGCGCCACATCGACCCCCACACCCTCCGGTGCCCCGGCGTCCATGGCGTCCCTGGCGTCCTCAAGGCCCCCGCCGGCCCGCCCGCGCACAGCGAGCCACGCACGGGCCCGCAACGACCGGACCAGCCCGTGGACGTTCCCGAGGGTCGCCCACAGATCCCCGGCGCGCTCATAGGCCAGCTCCGCATCAGGAAGCAGCCCCGCCTGCCCGAGCGCCTCCGCGGCGAGGTGCGCGAGCGTCGCGTGGTCCTGCTGTTCGGGCCACCGCCGGGCGACGTCGGCCGCCCGGAGCCAGTGCTCGGCGGCCTCGCGGTGCTCGCCGAGCTCGGTGAGACAGTCGCCGAGCCACCACCGGGTCTGCACGACCGCCGCGTCGCCGTGCGTGTCCGCGCTCAGTTCCGACAGCGCCGACTCCAAGACCTCCGCGGCCTCCGCCCACCGCTCCCGGCGCAGCAGGAAGCCGCCCAGCTGATGCCGCGCCCAGGCGCCCAGCGTGGCACTCTCGCCGCCCTCGTCGGCCCAGTGTGACGCCTCCAGGGCGTGGTCCACCGCGGGCCCGAACCGCCCCGTGGCGCCGAGTATCTCGGCCAGCTGGAGATGCAGCTGGGCCTGCCCGGTCGCCTCCATGAAGGGCGCCCCGTGCTCCAGCGCCGCCCTGGCCGCCCGCTCGGCCGCCTCGGCGTCGCCCAGATGGCGGGCGAGCCCGGTCAGCCGGGCCTCGTACTCCGCCGCGAACCACGGCACCCCGGCCGCGACGAACGCCTCCGAGGCCCCCGTGAGCAGCTCAGCGGCCTTCTCCGCGTCTCCGGAGAGCGCCGCGAGCTCGCCGAGCATCGCCTGTGCCTCCGCGGCCCGCGAGGCGACCAGAGGATCGTCCCCGGCGCCCGGCCCGGCGAGGGCCAGCAACTCCCGGGCGGCGGCCCCGGCGGCGGCCGAGGCCTTCGACCCGCTCCCCGAGCCACCGGTCAGCCCGTTCGTCCCCGCCGCCTCGTGCACCCGGTGCAACAGAATCCGGGCCCGCCCGACCAGCACGGAAGCGGCCTGCCGAAGCCCGGTCGCGCCCTCCGCGAACAGCGCGAGCACCAGCTCGTACGGTTCCGAGACCGCGGCCAGTGCCTCCTCGCTCCGGCCGGACAGGGCCAGCACGTACGCTCCACGCGCGCGTGCCGCCAGCGCCTCACCCGGGTCGCCCGCGTCCTCGTACAACTGGGCCGCCCGGGCGAACAGTTCCACGCCCTCCGGGCCGAGACCCATCGCCTCGTGGTCGGTCATCTCCGCACGGTCGCGAGGAGTCAGCTCCTGCTCCCCGACGGCCCCGACAACTTCGACGGCCTCGGCGACCGCCGCCCAGGCCGCGACGGACTCCGGACGCAGCGACGCGGAGAGCCGCCGGGCCTCGGCGAGCAGCGCGGACAGCGCGGGCAGCTCCGGCCCCACGCCGGCGACGGGAGCCGGCACCGGAACCGACCGCACGGGAGCGGTGGCGACACCCGTCCGCACCGCCGCCCGTACCCCCAGCGGCAGGCGGTCCACCAGCGGCTGCCGGTCCATGCGCCGGCGGACACGCTCGCTCACCCGCGTCGTGCCGTTGCGTGCGTCGAAGCGCCCGGCCAGGGAAAGGGCCTCCACGCGCGCGTGGGCGGCGAGTTCGTCCGCCGTCCAGGTGCGCCCCGCCGGACCCGGCACGGTCCGGGTGCCGAGCCCCAGAGAGGTCAGCCGGTCCGCCAGCAGGGCGACCACGGCCAGGAAGTCCATGCGGCTGCGCGGCTCCCCGCTGTCCGTGAAGTACGAGGGCCGCTCCGCGAGCAGCTCCAGGGCACGTGCCTCGTTGCCGCTCAGCACGCAGAACTCCACGTGGTCCGCGTACGCGCCGCGCATGCTCTCCATGGACCGCACCAGCCGGAGACCGCGCAAGTGGTGGGCGCGTGCCTCATCCGTACGGCCGAGGCGCAGCAGGGGCAGCAGCGAGGACGCGAGGACGGCGTGCGGTTCGTGGGCGCAGGTGTACTCGCCCTCCAGGACAGGCCGCCACAGATCGAGGGCCTCGGCGTCCGCGCCCCGCTCCGCCCGCCAGCCGCCCTGGTCGTGCAGTTCGCAGGCGTGGCAGTCGGCCATCCGGTCCCGGTCCGCGGCGAGCCACGCCGTGTACGCGCGCTCGGCCCGCCCCAGGTCCCCGACCTCCCGGGCCACGGTGAACTCGGCGGCGCGCACGGCCCGTTCGGAGTGACCGGCGAGGCGGTAGCGGTGCTCCATCTCGCCGAGCCACTTCTCGATGGAGGTGAGCGGTATGTGCGGCTGGCCGAGCATCCCGGAGGACACCCATTTGAAGACCCAGTGCAGGGAGTGGACCTCGTACTCGTCGAAGTCCTCGGGCCGTTCGTCCCACATGCGCAGCAGGCGCGCGAAGGGGACGAACATCCGGTCCTTCTCGGAGCTGTAGTTGTAGACCTTCAGCTGGTGGCCCAGCGCCTCGATCACGGCGAGCGGGATGTCCAGCTTCTCTGCCTCGCCGAGCAGCTGCTCGGCGCGCGCGTTGCGGGCGGGGCCCTCCGGCTGCTCGTAGTTCTCCTGCATCGCCCGGCGCAGCGCGTCGAAGTCCATGTGCTTGTCCACAGGGCGGCTCATCGGTGGCCCTCCTCCGGGGGGTTGTCGTGGGTGGCCCACTCCAGGAGGCCCATGAACGCGCGGTTCAGCAGCGCCGAGTCCGCGGGCCGCAGCGGTCGCTGGGCCATCAGCAGGGCCTGTCCGTACAGCGACTCCGTAGCCGTGCCGATCAGCTCCCGGTCGTCGAGCGAACCGATCCGCCGGATCAGCGGGTTCAGGTGGTTGAGCACCAGCCGCGCGCGCGGGGCGCTGCCGCGCAGCGAGCCGAGGATGCCCGCCCACAGGTCGTCGGCCTGTTCCTCGGCGTCCGCGCGTGCCCGCTCGTGGCGGGTCGCCCGGTCGTCCAGGTGCAGCGCGGGCACGGAGAGCGGATGGAAGGCCCGTAGGACGACATCGCACCCCAGGGGGTCGAGTTTCGCCCGCGCGGCCCCCAGGAAGGCCGACAGGGCCAGCTCCACCGCCGGGTCGACCGCGTCCAGATGGGCGGTCACCGTGTCGGCGTCCAGCTCCGCGACGACCGTCCCCGGGCGCACGGAGGGCAGCGCCTCGACGAGTTCGGTGTCGTACGTGTAGCCGCCGTTGACGACCCCCACGCCCTGCGCGGACGCGATCTGCGCGACCTGCCGGTACTCCTCCACGGTCCGCGTGAAGTGCACCACCGGATGCCGCTGGGCGAACTCCTCCAGGGACACCCGTCCGTCGGTGGTCTCGAACGGCAGCCACGGCAGCATCGTGCGCAGCATCTCGCCGTCGTGCCGCGCCAGGGACTTCACCCCCAGGTGGTGCACCGACAGGAAGGCGGCAAGGCGCTCCGGGTCACCGGCCGCGAGCCCCGTCAGCCAGGCCCGTATCCGCTCACCCAGTGCCTCCCGTACGCCCGCCAGGGTCTCGTCCTCGTACAGCGACTCCCGGGACGCGGTGGGCCGCAGGCTGTCCGTGTCCAGGACACAGCGCACGAAGAACGCCCAGTCGGGCAGCAGCTGTTCGGCCCGCTCGGTGAGCAGCATGCCCTTCAGGTGTACGCGGTGGCCGGCGCGCCGGGCGGGGCTGACCGCGGACGGCAGCACGTACGCCACGCCGCGGATCCCGGCCAGCGGCACGTTCAGCTCGATCGAGTCCAGGGGTGTGAACCCGAACAGGTCGTGGCAGTGCCGGGCCAGCGCGGCCCGCCGGGCGGCCGGACCGGGGTAGGAGCGGTCCCAGGGCGCCGGCAGATCCGTCACCGTCTCGTCGCCCACGCGGACGTCGTACGGCAGCAGCGAACCGAAGTCCCGGGCCAGCGACAGCACCCGCTCCTCGGCCAGCCAGTCGGCGGCGCCCGGACGGGCCTCCAGGTACACGGTGGTGCCCGGTTCGGCACGGGCCTCGGGCGGCAGCGTACGGACCCGGTACGAGCCGTCGTCGGCCGCCGTCCACTCCACGGGCGGCGCGTCGGGCGTACGCGCGCTGCGGCTGACCACCCGGATGCGCTCGGCGACCACGAAGCAGGCGAGCAGGCCGATGCCGAACTGGCCCAGGAAGTCGGAACGGGCCGACTCCAGGCCCTCGGCCCGCTTGGAGCTGCGGCCGATGGTCGCCAGGAGGCTGTGCACGTCCTCCTCGGTGAGCCCGATCCCGGAGTCCTCCACGCGCAGGGTGCCGTCCTCGGCGAACAGCCGCACCAGGGCGGGCGCGTCCGGCTGCTCGGCGCGCCGGGCGGTGATCGCGTCCACGGCGTTCTGCAGCAGTTCGCGCAGATAGACCTTGGGACTGGAGTAGAGGTGGTGGGAGAGAAGGTCCACGAGGCCGCGCAGGTCGACCTGGAACGTGTGAGGTGACTGGGATGCCTGGGACGGCTGTGAGATCTGGGAGTCCATCGTCGCTGCGCCGGTGGGGGGACGTGCGACGGCGCGGGGTCGGGCGGTCCGTGACGAGGCGACCGCGAACAGTGCCGGAGCCGGACATCCTAGGGCCGGAACGAGCCGTCTGACCAGGGGATTTCCAGTACGTATACGGCAATGTCAGTGGTGTGGTGTGCAATGGATCTCGTGCCCGCGCTCGAAGAACCACTGAAGAAGGTGCTCGGACCCGCCACCGCGAAGGTGATGGCCGAGCATCTCGGCCTGCACACCGTCGGCGACCTGCTGCACCACTATCCGCGCAGATACGAGGAGCGCGGGCAGCTCACCCACCTCGCCGACCTGCCCATGGACGAGCACGTGACGGTGGTCGCCCAGGTCGCCGACGCCCGCCTGCTCACGTTCGCCTCGGCCAAGGCGCCCCGCGGCAAGGGGCAGCGCCTCGAAGTGACCATCACGGACGGCAGCGGCCAGCTCAAGCTGGTCTTCTTCGGCAACGGCGTGCACAAGCCCCACAAGGACCTCCTCCCCGGCACCCGCGCGCTGTTCTCCGGCAAGGTCTCCGTCTTCAACCACCGCCTCCAGCTGGCCCATCCGGCGTACGAGCCACTGCGCGGGGAGGACGCGGACGAGACCGTGGACACCTGGGCCGGAGCGCTGATCCCGCTCTACCCCGCCACCGCCAAGCTGGAGTCCTGGAAGATCGCCAAGGCGGTGCAGACGGTGCTGCCGAGCGTCCAGGAGGCCGTCGACCCGCTGCCCGAGCAGCTGAGGGCGGGCCGGAGCCTGGTCGCCCTGCCGGAAGCCCTCCTCAAGATCCACCGCCCGCACACCAAGGCGGACATCGAGGACGCGCGCGCCCGCCTCAAGTGGGACGAGGCCTTCGTCCTCCAGGTGGCCCTGGCCCGCCGCCGCCACGCGGACTCCCAACTACCCGCGGTGGCAAGGAAACCCAAGCAGGACGGCCTCCTGACAGCCTTCGACGCGAAGCTCCCCTTCACCCTCACCGACGGCCAGCGGAAGGTCTCCAAGGAGATCTTCGACGACCTGGCCACCGAGCACCCGATGCACCGGCTGCTGCAGGGGGAGGTGGGTTCCGGAAAGACGATGGTGGCGCTGCGCGCGATGCTCGCCGTGGTCGACGCGGGCGGGCAGGCCGCGATGCTCGCCCCCACCGAGGTGCTCGCCCAGCAGCACCACCGGTCGATCACCGAGATGATGGGGGAGCTGGCCGAGGGCGGGATGCTCGGCGGGGCCGACGACTCCACGAAGGTGGTGCTGCTCACCGGCTCCATGGGCGCGGCCGGCCGCCGGCAGGCGCTCCTCGACCTGGTCACCGGCGAGGCCGGGCTCGTCATCGGCACACACGCGCTGATCGAGGACAAGGTGCAGTTCCACGACCTGGGCCTGGTCGTGGTGGACGAACAGCACCGGTTCGGCGTCGAGCAGCGCGACGCCCTGCGCGGCAAGGGCAAACAGCCCCCGCACCTGCTGGTGATGACCGCCACGCCCATCCCGCGCACGGTCGCCATGACCGTCTTCGGTGACCTGGACACCTCGGTCCTGGACCAGCTCCCCGCCGGGCGCTCGCCCATCGCCAGCCATGTCGTCCCGGCCGCGGACAAGCCCCACTTCCTTTCGCGCGCGTGGGAGCGCGTGCGGGAGGAAGTGTCGAACGGCCATCAGGCGTACGTGGTCTGCCCCCGCATCGGCGACGAGGACGAAGACCCGAAGAAGTCGAAGAAGAAGCCGTCGCCCGAGGACGAGGCCGAGAAGCGCCCGCCCCTCGCCGTCCTGGAGGTCGCCGACCAGCTCGCCAGGGGCCCGCTCCAGGGCCTCAAGGTCGAAGTGCTGCACGGCCGGATGCCCCCGGACGACAAGGACGCGGTGATGCGCCGCTTCACCGCCGGGGAGACGCACGTCCTGGTCGCCACGACGGTCATCGAGGTCGGGGTGAACGTGCCGAACGCGACCGCGATGGTGATCATGGACGCCGACCGGTTCGGCGTCTCCCAGCTTCACCAGCTGCGCGGCCGGGTCGGCCGTGGCTCCGCCGCGGGCCTGTGCCTGCTCGTCACCGAGATGCCGGAGGCGAGTCCGGCCCGGCAGCGGCTTACCTCGGTGGCGTCCACCCTCGACGGCTTCGAGCTCTCCCGCATCGACCTCGAACAGCGACGCGAGGGCGATGTCCTGGGCCAGGCCCAGTCCGGGGCCCGCACGTCCCTGCGGATGCTCACGGTCATCGAGGACGAGGAAATCATCGCCGAGGCCCGCGAGGAGGCGACCGCCGTGGTGGCCGCCGACCCTGACCTCGACAACCTCCCCGGCCTGCGTACGGCGCTCCAGGCGCTGCTGGACGAGGAACGGGAGCAGTACCTGGACAAGGGCTGACAGCCGCCGTCCCCGGGGGCTGCGCCCCCGGCCCCCCGCATCGGCCTGAACGGCCTCGTCCTCAAACGCCGGACAGGCTGAAAAGGCAGAGACCGACCCCGCCCCCCAGCCGGGTATGACGAAAGGCACGGCGAAGCCGGCCTTTCGCGGGCGCGGGGAACGGCGCGACAAGCCACGACCGGCCCGCACCCGACGGACAACCCCGAAAGCAGGGGCGCAGCCCCGCTCCCAAGGGGCGCGGGGCTGTGACACAGGCGGCTCCGCCGCAGGGCGCGGCCGGCCCCCACCCACCCGCAGCCGCCCACCGGGCGAACCACCCCCCACCTGCCAGACTGGACCCGTGACCACCCCCTCCGGCAAGGCCGACAACGCCGACAAGGACCCCACATGACCCGTGTGATCGCAGGCGTCGCAGGCGGAAGACGCCTCGCGGTCCCGCCCGGCACCGGCACAAGGCCCACCTCCGACCGCGCCCGTGAGGGTCTCTTCTCCACCTGGCGGTCCCTGCTCGGCGGCCCCCTCGAAGGCGACCGCGTCCTCGACCTGTACGCCGGCTCGGGCGCCATCGGCCTGGAGGCACTGAGCCGCGGCGCCGGACACACCCTGCTCGTCGAGGCCGACGCCCGCGCCGCCCGCACGATCCGCGAGAACGTGAAATCGCTCGGCCTGCCCGGCGCCGAGGTGAGGTCCGGCAAAGCGGAACAGATCATCCGTACCGGCGTCCCGGAAGCCCCGTACGACCTGGTGTTCCTCGATCCGCCGTACGCCGTCACGGACGACGATCTTCGCGAGATCCTGCTCACACTCCGTGCGGGGGGCTGGCTCGCGGGCGAAGCGCTCGTCACCGTTGAACGCAGTACAAGAGGCGGCGAATTCCGATGGCCGGACGGCTTTGACGCACTGCGCTCCCGTCGCTACGGCGAGGGAACGTTTTGGTACGGTCGCGCCGCCTCTACGTGCGAAGACGCACGATGACCGGACCGGAGAGCGAGGGATCTGAAGTGCGCCGCGCCGTCTGTCCCGGGTCGTTCGACCCGATTACCAACGGACATCTCGACATCATCGCCAGAGCGTCCAGGCTGTACGACGTCGTGCACGTCGCGGTGATGATCAACCAGTCCAAGAAGGGCCTCTTCGAGATCGAGGAGCGCATCGACCTGATCCGCCAGGTCACGGCGGAATTCGGGAACGTCGAGGTGGAGTCCTTCCACGGCCTCCTCGTCGACTTCTGCAAGGAGCGCGACATCCCGGCCATCGTGAAGGGCCTGCGCGCGGTCAGCGACTTCGACTACGAGCTGCAGATGGCCCAGATGAACAACGGCCTCTCCGGCGTCGAGACCCTCTTCGTGCCGACCAACCCCACCTACAGCTTCCTCTCCTCCTCGCTGGTCAAGGAGGTCGCGACCTGGGGCGGAGACGTCTCCCACCTGGTCCCGCCGCTGGTCCTCGGGGCACTCACGGAACGCCTCAGGAAGGACTGAGCAAGTCCGCCGTCCGGTGTCGTGCGGGGCGGGAGTGGTCGTACAGTCGAACCGTCCGTCTCCATCACGGTTGTAGAGAGTGGCGAGCACACGGTGGACGTGCAGAAGAAGCTCGATGAGATCGTCTCGGCGGTCGGCAACGCCCGCTCGATGCCCATGTCGGCCTCGTGCGTGGTCAACCGCACCGAGCTGCTCTCCCTGCTCGAAGAGGTACGCCAGGCGCTGCCCGGCTCTCTCGCCCAGGCCGAGGAACTGATCGGTGGCCGCGAACAGATGGTCGAGCAGGCCCGGCTGGAGGCCGAGCGGATTGTCGAGTCCGCGCACGCCGAGCGCGGCTCGCTGATCTCCGACACCGAGGTCGCCCGCCGCTCGCAGAACGAGGCCGACCGGATCCTGGCCGAGGCCCGCAAGGAGGCCGAGGACGTCCGCGCCGAGGCCGACGAGTACGTCGACTCCAAGCTCGCCAACTTCGAGGTCGTGCTCACCAAGACCCTCGGTTCGGTCGGCCGCGGTCGCGAGAAGCTCCTCGGCACCGGGCCCGGCACCGACGAGCAGGGCTACGAGGACGAGGACGCCCCCGAGCGCAGCCTCGACCCGGAGACCCTGCGCCACAACGCCGACCAGTACGTCGACGTCAAGCTCGGCGCCTTCGAGGCCGTCCTAGCCAAGACCCTGGACGCCGTCGGCCGCGGCCGGCAGAAGCTGCACGGCCGCATCGCCAGCGACGACCTGAGCGACCTGGGCGCCTTCGGCGAGGACGGGACGACCGGACAGCACACCACCGACGCCGAGTACCTGGACGGCCTCGCGGAGATCCCCGAGCAGGCCGCCAGGCCCCGGACCGCCGACCAGCCCCGGCCCCCGGCGGAGCTGCCCCACCAGCAGCAGTACGGGCAGCAGGACGCCTACGCCTACCAGCAGCAGCCCGCCGACCCGTACGGCTACCAGCAACAGCAGCAGTACGCGCAGCACGACGGGTACGGCTACCAGCAGAACGCCGACCCGTACGCCGCCTACCCGCAGCAGGGTTACGACCAGCAGGCCGCGTACGACCAGAGCGGGCAGCAGCAGGCGTACGCCCAGCCGCCCCAGACGCCCCAGCCGCAGGAGAACGCGCTCGACGAGACCAGTCTCTTCGACACCACCATGATCAGCGCGGAGCAGCTGCGGGCGTACGAACAGGGGCGCTGACCGGAGGCCCGGCGGAGGCCAGGCGGGGGCCCTCGCAGGGGTGCGGGCACCGGATTGGGCCGAGAGCGAAAGGTCCAGTATCCTGGCTCTTCGGTCGTGTGCACGTCCGCGATCACCGCTGCCCGGGAACCACCGAGGGCAGTACCCCGAGTTTCGAGATCGAAAGCAGGAATGGCTCTGAACGCCCGCCTCGACCACCGCAACCCTCTCGTGTTCGACACACACGAGCTGGGGCGGCGTCCCGGTGCGCTGCAGCGCCTGACCCGTGAGATCGACGCTCCCAAGGACCTCGGTCTGCAGGGAGTCATCGGAGTGCCGGAAGGCGCCCCGGTGAAGCTCGACCTCCGACTTGAGTCGGTCATGGAAGGGGTGCTTGTCACAGGCACCGCCCATGCACTGGCCAAGGGGGAGTGCGTAAGGTGTCTGGAGCCGGTCGAGCAGCAGCTCGAAACGGATTTCCAGGAGATGTTCTCGTACCCTGACGCCGACGACCGGGGCCGTGTGAAAGCGGAGCCGGCCGACGACGCCGAGGACGACGAGGACACGCTCTTCATCGAGGACGGTCTGTTCGACCTCGAACCCGTGCTGCGTGATGCGGTGGTGCTCGCACTGCCGATGCAGCCGGTGTGCCAGGACGACTGCCCCGGCCTGTGCTCCGAGTGTGGAGCCCGGCTCGCGGACGACCCGGACCACCATCATGACGCCGTCGACATCCGTTGGGCGGCACTGCAAGGACTCGCCGGTTCACTCGAAGATGGCGAGAAGGACGAGTTGGGCGGCGGCGCGCTTCCATCAGCGCACGCCGACAAGAAGCAGGAGAAGTAGCCGTGGCTGTTCCGAAGCGGAAGATGTCGCGCAGCAACACGCGCCACCGCCGGTCGCAGTGGAAGGCTGCGGTCCCCAACCTGGTTGCGTGCGAGCGCTGCCACGAGCCCAAGCTGCAGCACATCGCGTGCCCTGCTTGTGGCACCTACAACAAGCGCCAGGTCCTCGAGGTCTGAGCGGCTGGTGAGAGGCACTGTGTCTAGCCCCAAGAAGGCGGACGACGCCAAGGCGGAAGTAAGCGCCAAGAAAAAGGCGGAGAACACAGCCTCGTCCCACACCCTTCTGGAAGGGCGGCTCGGGTACAAACTTGAGTCCGCCCTTCTGGTGCGTGCACTGACCCACCGTTCGTACGCGTACGAGAACGGCGGTCTGCCGACCAACGAGCGTCTGGAGTTCCTCGGGGACTCCGTACTCGGCCTCGTGGTCACGGACACGCTGTACACCACCCACCCCGACCTGCCCGAAGGCCAGCTGGCCAAGTTGCGGGCCGCGGTGGTCAATTCGCGTGCGCTTGCGGAGGTGGGCCGTGAGCTCGACCTCGGCTCCTTCATCCGGCTCGGCCGGGGCGAAGAGGGCACAGGTGGCCGGGACAAGGCGTCCATCCTCGCCGACACCCTTGAAGCGGTGATCGGCGCTGTCTATCTCGACCAGGGTCTGGACGCGGCGGGCGAACTCGTCCACCGTCTCTTCGATCCCCTGATCGAGAAATCCTCGAATCTGGGTGCGGGCCTGGACTGGAAGACCAGTCTCCAGGAACTCACGGCGACCGAGGGGCTCGGGGTTCCCGAGTACCTGGTCACCGAGACCGGCCCCGACCACGAGAAGACCTTCACAGCTGCTGCCCGCGTCGGAGGCGTCTCGTACGGCACCGGCACCGGCCGCAGCAAGAAGGAAGCGGAGCAGCAGGCCGCGGAGTCCGCCTGGCGGGCCATCCGTTCCGCCGCGGACGAGCGTGCCGCGGCGGCTGCAGCCGCCGAGCTGGAAGCCCCGACGGCCCCAGTCGATGAGGAGACGCCCGACGCCTCCTCCCCGACCACGACCGACCCGGCTTCAGCCTGACCCCACCCCTTTGCCTGCCCCCGACCAACGGGGGCGGGCAAAGTCTTTTCTCTCCCGGGGGCGCGGGGAACGGTGCAGTCTTTGGCCTTCAAGGGGCGCGGGGAACGGCGCGACCAGCCCCCACCCACCCGCACCCGAATATGGAACCGCCCCCTCCGGAGGAGCCCGTGCCAGAACTGCCCGAGGTCGAGGTCGTACGACGAGGCCTCGAACGCTGGGTGAGCGGCCGAATCGTCGCGGACACCCAGGTCCTGCACCCCCGCGCCGTCCGCCGCCACATCGCCGGCGGCGAGGACTTCGGCGCCCGCCTCAAAGGGCACCGCGTCGGACTGGTCCAGCGCCGAGGCAAGTACCTCTGGCTGCCGCTCGCGGACTCCGCGACCGCCGTGCTCGCGCACCTCGGCATGAGCGGACAGCTCCTCGTCCAGCCGCAGGACGCGGCCGACGAGAAGCACCTGCGCATCCGCGTCCGCTTCGAGGACGACCTCGGCACGGAACTCCGCTTCGTCGACCAGCGCACCTTCGGCGGACTCTCCCTGCACGAGACCTCGCCCGACGGACTCCCCGACGTCATCGCGCACATCGCGCGCGACCCCCTGGACCCGCTGTTCGACGACGACGCGTTCCACGAGGCGCTGCGGCGCCGGCGCACGACCGTCAAACGCGCCCTGCTCGACCAGTCGTTGATCAGCGGTGTCGGCAACATCTACGCGGACGAGGCGCTGTGGCGCGCGCGACTGCACTATGAGCGCCCCACCACCGGGTTCACGCGCCCGCGCACGGCCGAACTGCTGGGCCACGTACGAGATGTGATGAACGCGGCGCTCGCCGTCGGCGGCACCAGCTTCGACAGCCTCTACGTCAACGTGAACGGTGAGTCGGGCTACTTCGACCGCTCACTCGACGCGTACGGGCGGGAGGGCGAGCCGTGCCGGCGCTGCGGCACCGTGATGCGGCGCAGGCCCTGGATGAACCGGTCCAGCTACTTCTGCCCGAGCTGTCAGCGTCCGCCGCGCGCGGTGTCGTAGCGCTCACGCGCCTCCAGCACCTCGTCCATGCGCCCCTCCATGTAGTGGATGAGGGCCAGCAGCCGTCCGGCGACCTCGCGGCCCAGCGGCGTCAGCTCGTAGTCCACCCGCGGCGGGTTCGTCGGCTGTGCGTCCCGGTGCACCAGCCCGTCGCGTTCCAGCGCGTGCAGGGTCTGGGAGAGCATCTTCTCGCTCACGCCGTCGACGCGCCGGCGCAGTTCGTTGAAGCGGAGCGATCCCTCGGGCAGAGCGGCCAGCGCCCCCAGCGTGAGCGCGCCCCAGCGCCCGGTGATGTGCTCAAGGGTGCCTCTGGAAGGGCAGGCCTTGGAGAACACGTCGTACGCGAGGTCCGGCGTATCGGTGAGGTCCACGCGGTGAGCGTACTCCCAGGCAGCGCTGACCAAAAGCGTGCACTAACCAGAAGTTAGTGCACGCCTCTGTACGTACGTCCTGGCTAGTAGCCGAAGTCCTGCGTCCACCAGGGGCCGCCCGACGCGAAGTGCGCGCCGACACCCAGGGTCTTGAAGTCGCAGTTCAGGATGTTCGCGCGGTGGCCGGGGCTGTTCATCCAGGCCTCCATCACCGCGGCGGCGTCGGCCTGGCCGCGGGCGATGTTCTCGCCGCCGAGGTTCGCTATGCCGAGCTTCTCCGCCCGGTCCCAGGGGGAGGCCCCGTCCGGGTCCGTGTGGTCGAAGAAGTCCCGTGCGGCCATGTCCTCGCTGAAGGACTCGGCCAGCGCGGCCAGCGAGCTGGACGCGGTCACCGGGCTGCAGCCCGCCTTGGCCCGCTCGTCGTTGACCAGCGAGAGGACCGCGGCCTCGGCCGTGGACGGCGTGGACGCCGCCTTCGACGGAGTCGTCTCGGGAGCCTTCGGCGCGGGAGCCTTGGCGACAGGCTCCTCCGTCTTCGACTCCTCGGTGGCCGGAGCCTTCGTCGACGGCTTCGCGGAGGGCTTCTTCGCGGCCTTCTCCGGAGCCTTCGTCGGTGAGACCGACGGAGAGGGAGAGCGCTCCAGGTCGCGGCTCGTGCCCGAGTCCACGCGGTCGTCCGCGGAACCGTTCGTGCCGCCCTGGGTCTCCACGTCGCTCGGGGTGTCCTGGGCGCGCACCTTGTCCGCGCCGCCGCCCCCGATCGAGAGGGAGTCGCTGCCCGGTATCACCCCGGAGGCGACGGCGACGGCACCCATCGCGACGGCGGCCGAGACACCGAGCAGACCGGTGCGTACGGGCGTCGCGCCCTTCCTGCGGCGGCGCTGGCCCCCTCGCCGGGCACCCCGGTCGGGTGTGTAGTCGCCCGACGCGTGACCGGCGGGCTCGTCCCCGGTGAAGAGGTAGGCGTCGCTCTTCGAGTAGAGGTCACCCGTCTCGTGGATGCCGCCCGGCGAGTCGTACATCCCGGCGGTCGAGTAGGGGCCGCCGGTCAGGTAGTCCCCGGCGGTGCGGTGGTCACCCGCGGTGGCGTAGTCGCCCAGGCTCGGATAGTCGCCCGGGCCCACGTACTGGCTCGCGTCATCCGTCGCGTGGCCGCCCGTGTACGTCTCGTACGTATCTGTGACCCCGGTGGCGCGGCCTGTGGCGGCGCGGCCGGCGGCGGAGCGTCGGTGGCGTCCCATCTCCTGGCCTTCCTCATCCTTGCGGTCAACGTTCCTCACCCGAACGAGTGAGGCTCATTGGGTCGGGACGGTACCCCATGGCGCAAGGGGTGGAAGTGCTCAGAGAGCAATTGGCCGGTTAGCGTGCAGCCATGAGTGAGCATACGAGGCTGGTCGCCTGGGTACGCGGGCGCGTGCAAGGGGTGGGTTTCCGCTGGTACACGCGAGCCCGGGCCCTGGAGATCGGCGGGCTGAGTGGTTTTGCTCTCAATTTGGAGGACGGACGGGTCCAGGTGGTCGCGGAGGGTCCCCGCGAGGGGTGTCAGGGGTTGCTGGAGTGGCTCGCGGGAGACGACACGCCGGGCAGGGTCGACGGAGTCACTGAGATCTGGGACACGCCCCGTGGCGGCTACGACGGCTTCGCCATCCGGTGAGATCCACTCGGCGGCGGCGGTCGCGGCCCTCTTCGAGGTGAGCGCGGGACGTGCGCCGGGTACCCGTCCCGGAGAGAAAGCACCAGGTGGTTGCCAAGAAACCACCACTCGTGGCAGGCTCCGCCGACAAGGATGATCTCCACGCCCCAGAGGCCCCGACACAGAGGTTGCGCCGCCCGTTCCCAGGCCGCGCGCTGAGGGGTGCCCCCCAATACGGGGCGTGATCGTGTTGACCGTCAAACTTTTTGGTGAGACGCTGAAAGTCCCCGCGCACCTTAGCTGTTTGGCATGTAAGAGCGGCAGTAAGAACACAAGATCGCCAAGCATCGCGGGTGCGATTCCCTCACGACCCACACCGCTTCGGTCGGTCACTCAGTGTGGAGGACCATCCATCATGGCAAAGGCGCTTCTCGGTTACGTCGGCGGCTCCGACCCGCGACTCATTGCCGAGATGCGACGGCTCCAGCAGCGCGTCCAGGACCTGGAATCCGAGCTCGGACGAATCCAGGCCGAGAACGACGCGCTCGCGGCTGCCGCTTCTCACGACTCGCTTCTCGAAAGCATCGACGTACCCCAGGCGGAGCCTGCGCTCACCTGATCGCTGAAGAGCACCCTCACCACCACCAGTGAACAGGCTGCATGTGTCAGCCGCTAACAGAGTTGCAAGGGACGCTTCGGCGTCCCTTCTTTCTTTCCCCCCGGTACTCCATCGCTCATCGCCGGCTGTTCAACCTCTGCCGGCCGTTCAACCCCTGCCGACTGTTCACCCTCTGCCGACTGTTCACCCTCTTTAACGTCTGGTGTGCCCTGCACGTTCATGGGCGAAACCGTGCGTTCGTGGAGTGAGACGGACCCGGAAGGTAAAGTCCGGCTGCGTGCACCTCAAGGCTCTGACCCTGCGCGGGTTCAAATCGTTCGCCTCGGCCACCACGCTGCGGTTCGAGCCGGGCATCACCTGCGTCGTGGGGCCCAACGGCTCCGGCAAGTCCAATGTCGTGGACGCCCTGAGCTGGGTCATGGGGGAGCAGGGGGCCAAGTCGCTGCGCGGCGGCAAGATGGAGGACGTCATCTTCGCCGGCACCACCGGGCGGCCCCCGCTGGGCCGCGCGGAGGTCTCGCTGACGATCGACAACTCCGACGGCGCGCTGCCCATCGAGTACGCCGAGGTGACCATCACGCGGATCATGTTCCGCAACGGCGGCAGCGAGTACCAGATCAACGGCGATACCTGCCGGTTGCTGGACATCCAGGAGCTGTTGTCCGACTCCGGCATCGGCCGTGAGATGCACGTCATCGTCGGACAGGGTCAGCTCGACTCCGTCCTGCACGCCGATCCGATGGGCCGCCGCGCCTTCATCGAGGAGGCCGCGGGCGTCCTCAAGCACCGCAAGCGCAAGGAGAAGGCGCTGCGGAAGCTGGACGCGATGAAGGCCAACCTCGCGCGCGTGCAGGACCTTACGGACGAGCTGCGGCGGCAGTTGAAGCCGCTCGGCCGGCAGGCCGCCGTCGCGCGCCGGGCCGCCGTCATCCAGGCGGATCTCCGGGACGCCCGGCTGAGACTGCTGGCCGACGATCTCGTACGGCTGCGAGGGGCTCTCCAGGCCGAGGTGGCCGACGAGGCCGCGCTCAAGGAGCGCAAGGAGGCCGCCGAGGCCGAGCTGCGGAAGGCCCTCCAGCGCGAGGCGACGCTGGAGGACGAGGTGCGGCGGCTCGCCCCGCGTCTGCAGCGGGCCCAGCAGACCTGGTACGAGCTGTCGCAGCTGGCCGAGCGGGTGCGCGGCACGGTCTCGCTGGCGGACGCGCGGGTGAAGAGCGCCACGGCCCAGCCGCCGGAGGAGCGGCGCGGACGCGACCCCGAGGACATGGAGCGCGAGGCCGCGCGGGTGCGTGAGCAGGAGGCCGAGCTCGAAGCGGCCTTGGGGGCGGCCGAGCACGCCCTGGAGGACACCGTCGCCCACCGGGCCGACCTGGAGCGTGAACTGGCGGTCGAGGAGCGGCGGCTGAAGGACGCGGCCCGGGCCATCGCCGACCGCCGCGAGGGGCTGGCCCGGCTGAGCGGCCAGGTCAACGCGGCCCGTTCGCGTGCCGCCTCCGCCCAGTCCGAGATCGACCGGCTCGCCGCCGCCCGCGACGAGGCACAGGACCGCGCGGTCGCCGCCCAGGAGGAGTACGAGCAGCTCAAGGCGGAGGTCGACGGGCTGGAGGCGGGTGACGAGGAACTCGCCGGACGGCACGAGGCGGCCAGGAGGGCCCTCACCGACGCCGAGTCCGCACTGACCGCGGCCCGCGAGGCGGCCACCTCCGCCGAACGCAGGCGCGCGGCCACCCAGGCCCGGCGCGACGCCCTTGCCCTCGGCCTGCGCCGCAAGGACGGCACCGGGGCGCTGCTCGCGGCGAGGGACCGGCTCTCGGGTCTGCTCGGCCCCGCCGCCGAACTGCTCACGGTCGTCCCGGGCCACGAGGTCGCGCTGGCGGCGGCCTTCGGCGCGGCGGCGGACGCGATCGCGGTGACCACGCCCGCCTCGGCCGCGGAGGCCATCCGCCTGCTCCGCAAACAGGACGCGGGCCGGGCGGCGCTGCTGCTGGCGGGATCCCCGGACCCGGCGGACCTGCCGGATCCGACGTTCGCCGCGGGACCAACACACACCCCGGGGGCGGCGGCCTTCGCGGCCGGAGACCCGCGGGCCGTCACGGCCCCGGGCGGCACGTCCACGACGGGCGATGCCACCGATGGCGGGGACCGGGACGGGAGCCGGGACAGCCGGCATGGGAGCAGGGACGGGAGCCGACCGGGCGGGCCGGCCGGTGAACGGTTCGCCGGGGCGGTCCCGGATCCTGCCGGCACCGGGGGCACTAGGGGCACTGGGAGTACTGGGAGTACTGGGGGCACTGGGAGTACGGGGGACTTCGGCGGCGGTGCCGAGTCGGGAGGGGCGGCCCAGTTCGGCGGCCCGACCGATCACGCCGCATCCCTCGGCGCCGACCACGCCGACCATGCCGACCCCTTGGGCACCGGTCACGGACACCCCCAGCCGCCCCCCGGCAACCCCCCGTACGCAGCCGATCTCGTTCGTGCGCCCTCCGAACTCATGCCTGCCGTACGGCGGCTGCTGCGGGGGATCGTCGTGGTGGGGACGCTGGAGGACGCCGAGGATCTTGTCTACGCGCGGCCCGAGCTGACCGCCGTGACCGCCGAGGGGGATCTGCTCGGCGCGCATTTCGCGCAGGGCGGTTCCGCCGGGGCGCCCAGTCTGCTCGAAGTGCAGGCGTCGGTGGACGAGGCCACGGCGGAGCTGGCGGAACTCGGCGTGCTGTGCGAGGAGTTGAGCGCGGCCCAGCAGCGCGCCACCGAGCTGCGCAAGGAACGGACGGTTCTCGTAGAGGAGTTGGGCGAGCGCCGGCGCGCCGGGGAGCGGGAGAAGTCCCAGGTCGCACAGCAGCTCGGCCGACTGGCCGGGCAGGCGCGGGGCGCCGTGGGGGAGGCCGAGCGGAGCACCGCCGCGGCGGCGCGGGCTCAGGAAGCCCTCGACCGGGCCGTGGAGGAGGCGGAGGAACTGGCCGAACGGCTCGTCGTCGCCGAGGAGATGCCGGTCGACGAGGAGCCCGACACCTCCGTACGGGACCGGCTCGCGGCCGACGGGGCCAACGCGCGGCAGACCGAGATGGAGGCCCGCCTCCAGGTGCGTACGCACGAGGAGCGGGTCAAGGGGCTGGCCGGACGGGCCGACTCGCTCGACCGGGCCGCGCGCGCCGAACGCGAGGCACGGGCCCGCGCCGAGCAGCGCCGGGCGCGGCTGCGGCACGAGGCCGCGGTCGCCGGGGCGGTCGCCTCCGGCGCACGGCAACTGCTCGCCCACGTGGAGGTCTCCCTCGGCCGCGCGGACGAGGAGCGTACGGCCGCGGAGAGCGCCAAGGCACGGCGTGAGCAGGAGCTCGTCGTCGCCCGTAACCAGGGCCGCGATCTCAAGGCCGAGCTGGACAAGCTCACGGACTCGGTGCACCGCGGTGAGGTGCTCGGGGCCGAGAAACGGCTGCGGATCGAGCAGCTGGAGGCGAAGGCGCTGGAGGAGCTGGGCGTCGAACCGGCGGGCCTGGTCGCGGACTTCGGGCCCACCCAGCTCGTCCCGCCCTCCCTGCCCGCCGAGGGCGAGGAGCTGCCGGACGACCCGGAGCATCCGCGCAACCAGCCCCGCCCCTTCCACCGGTCCGAGCAGGAGAAGCGGCTCAAGGCGGCCGAGCGCGCCTACCAGCAGCTCGGGAAGGTCAATCCGCTCGCGCTGGAGGAGTTCGCCGCGTTGGAGGAGCGCCACAAGTTCCTCAGCGAGCAGCTGGAGGACCTGAAGAAGACGCGTATCGATCTTCTCCAGGTGGTGAAGGAGGTCGACGAGCGGGTCGAGCAGGTCTTCACCGAGGCGTTCCGGGACACGGCACGGGAGTTCGAAGGGGTCTTCGGGCGGCTGTTCCCGGGCGGTGACGGCCGGCTGATCCTGACCGATCCCGACAACATGCTCACCACGGGTGTCGATGTCGAGGCCCGGCCGCCCGGCAAGAAGGTCAAGCGGCTCTCGCTGCTCTCGGGTGGCGAGCGGTCGCTGACCGCCGTCGCGATGCTCGTGGCGATCTTCAAGGCACGGCCCAGTCCGTTCTATGTGATGGACGAGGTCGAGGCGGCGCTCGACGACACCAATCTGCAGCGGCTGATCGGGATCATGCGAGAGCTGCAGGAGGCCTCGCAGCTGATCGTGATCACGCACCAGAAACGGACGATGGAGGTCGCCGACGCGCTGTACGGCGTCTCCATGCAGGGCGACGGAGTGTCGAAGGTCATCAGCCAGCGGCTGCGCTGATCCGCGCCCCCGGCCAACGGCTGCCCTGCCCCCGGCCGGCAGTCGCGTCGGCCCTCGCCCGAACGGCGGTACCGGTCGTCCCGGCCGCCCGGGAACACGCGTACGCGTTCGGCGACGGTTGTGGCGTTCCCCGCGCCGCTTACGGGGTATCCGTAGCTACGCAGCCTCTATCTCTTCAAGTCTTGAATGCCAGCCCCTTGCTAGTCCGTCACAAAGGGTGGTTTCTCGGTGCCAGTTCTTCACGGGACCCCCTGTTGACTTCGAAACTTGAAGGCATAGTCTCTGCTTCGTTGCTTTTACCTTCAGGTGGTGGGTGGCGTAAACGTGTGCGCCACTGGAGACACCGTCCGGAAGGGCTCGCCCCCACCCCCGGCAGTGAGGCCGGTGGCCCGAGGAGTTACACGTGACCAGCACAGCGCAGCCACCCCAGTCCGGAGCCCAACCGGCTCATCCCGAGCATCTCGGGCACGTCATCTTCATCGCGGCGGCGGCCGCGATGGGCGGCTTCCTCTTCGGCTACGACAGTGCCGTGATCAACGGCGCCGTCGAGGCCATCCGTGACCGGTACGAGGTCGGCTCCGCTGCCCTGGCCCAGGTCATCGCCATCGCACTGATCGGCTGTGCGATCGGCGCCGCCACCGCGGGCCGGATCGCCGACCGCATCGGCCGGATCCGCTGCATGCAGATCTCGGCGGTGCTGTTCACCGTCAGCGCGGTGGGTTCCGCACTGCCCTTCGCCCTGTACGACCTGGCGTTCTGGCGGGTCATCGGCGGCTTCGCCATCGGTATGGCCTCGGTCATCGGCCCGGCCTACATCGCCGAGGTCTCCCCGGCCGCCTACCGCGGGCGGCTCGGCTCCTTCCAGCAGGCCGCGATCGTCATCGGCATCGCCATCTCGCAGCTCGTCAACTGGGGCATCCTCAACGCCGCCGACGGCGACCAGCGCGGCACGGTCATGGGCCTGGAGGCCTGGCAGGTCATGCTCGGCGTGATGGTCATCCCGGCCGTCATCTACGGCCTGCTGTCCTTCGCGATCCCCGAGTCGCCGCGCTTTCTGATCTCCGCGGGCCGTGACAAGCGGGCCCGTGAGGTGCTGCGGGAGGTCGAGGGCGACATCGACCTGGACGCCCGCGTCGCCGAGATCGAGCACGCGATGAAGAGCGAGCACAAGTCGTCCTTCAAGGACCTGCTGGGCGGCACCTTCTTCTTCAAGCCGATCGTGTGGATCGGTATCGGGCTGTCGGTGTTCCAGCAGTTCGTCGGCATCAACGTGGCGTTCTACTACTCCTCCACGCTGTGGCAGTCGGTGGGCGTCGACCCGACGGACTCGTTCCTCTACTCGTTCACCACGTCGATCATCAACATCATCGGCACCGTGATCGCCATGATCTTCGTCGACCGGATCGGCCGCCGGCCCCTCGCCCTCATCGGTTCCGTGGGCATGGTCATCGGGCTGGGCCTGGAGGCCTGGGCCTTCTCCTACGACCTCGTCGACGGCAAACTGCCCGCCACCCAGGGCTGGGTCGCGCTGATCGCCGCCCATGTGTTCGTCCTCTTCTTCGCCCTCTCCTGGGGTGTCGTCGTGTGGGTCTTCCTCGGCGAGATGTTCCCCAACAAGCTCCGCGCCGCGGCACTCGGCGTCGCCGCCGCCGCGCAGTGGATCGCCAACTGGGCCATCACCGCGAGCTTCCCGTCCCTGGCGGACTGGAACCTCTCCATGACCTACGTGATCTACACGGTCTTCGCCGCGCTCTCCATCCCCTTCGTCCTCAAGTTCGTCAAGGAGACGAAGGGCAAGACGCTGGAGGAGATGGGCTAGCCCGCCGGCCCCACCGACCCGGGGGGAGGGGCCAAGTCCCCGCTGTCCTTCTCCCCGTACTCGTAGGAGGGCGTGCCGCCCCGGTTCCGAGGCCTACAGGGCCTTGAGCCGGGGCAGCACGTTTTCGCAGAACAGGTGCATGCTGCGCCACCCCTCGTCGACGGACATGCCGCCGGACAGCGGATGCAGTACGTAGCTGTCGAGGCCCAGCGCCAGACACTCCTCCGGCGTCACGATCCGGTAGACGCCCTCGGCGCGCAGCTCCTCCACCGTCGTGGCCCCCGACTTCACCGCCGAGCGGATGTCGGAGGACTGCCAGGAGGCGTACGTCCGGGCCTCGTGGAGGAAGTGCTCGCCGTGCTCGTCCCAGGCGCGGTCCGGGTCCTCGGCGAGGTGCAGCAGCGGGGTCACCGCGGCGGGCATCATGGTCCAGCCCTGGGTGCCGTACTCGACGAGCCGCTCCTTGTAGTACGCCTCGATGTCCGGCAGATGCGCGCTGGGGAAGAACGGCAGCCCGAGCCGCGCCGCGCGCCGGGCCGCGGCCTTCGAGGAGCCGCCCACCAGCAGCAGGGGGTGCGGATCCGAGAAGGGACGCGGGGTGACCCGTACGGTACGGCCGCGGTACTCGAAGTCCTCGCCGGTCCAGGCCTTCAGCAGGGTTTCCAGGAGCTCGTCCTGGAGGGCGCCGCGGCGTTTGTAGTCCACGCCGAAGAGCGCGTACTCCTCGGGGCGGTAGCCGATGCCCGCGACCGTGATGAGCCGGCCGCCGCTGAGGAGGTCGAGCACGGCGATGTCCTCGGCCAGGCGCAGCGGGTCGTGCAGCGGTCCGATGATGGCCGAGACCGTGACCGCGATCTTGCGGGTGGCGCCGAAGACCGCGCCCGCGAAGGTGAACGGGGAGGGCAGCCAGTTGTTGGCCGCGCCGTGGTGTTCCTCGGTCTGCACGGTGGTCATGCCGCGGTCGTCGGCGTAGGCGGACATCTCCAGTGCGGCCTTGTAGCGGGCGCTGAGGGAGGGGGGTGTGGCGGCGGGGTCGACGAGATTGAAACGTACGACCGTTACGGGCATGGGAGGGTCCCCTTCGCCGGGCGGGTGGGTGCCGGTGGCTTCGGTGGGGGTGACGGTAGCTGACGGGTTGTCAGACGACCAGGGGGGCGGCCCCTCGGGGGCTTTTCTCGCCCCCGCCGCCCCTACCCTTCCCGTCACGTACTCGGGGGCGCTGCCCCCGGACCCCCGGTCCTCAAACGCCGGACGGGCTGAAGATGCCGGACCGTCCGCGAATCTTCAGCCCGTCCGGCGTTTGAGGACGAGCGCGCAAGCGCGACAGGGGGGTCTGGGGGCGCAGCCCCCAGGGCAGGAACGGCAACCGGAAGGGGTGGTCGCGCATACTGGACCCGTTATGGAAATCGTCATCCTTGCTGTAGTCATCGCCGTGGTCGTGATCGGCGCGCTCGGCGGCCTCGTCGTCGGCAGCCGCCGGCGCAGGCAGCTGCCCCCGCCGCCCCCCGCCGCCCCCGACATCACGGCTCCGCCGGCCGAGCCGCACATCGGCGACGAGGCCGAGACGCCGCGCGACGAACCGCGCCGCACGATAGAGGAGGTGGATCTTCCGGACGCCTCGGCGACCGCCCCGGTCGTCGAAGCACCCCCGGTCGAGGTCGAGGTCCCGGAACCGACCGCCGGTCGCCTGGTGCGGCTGCGTGCCCGGCTCTCCCGCTCGCAGAACGCGCTCGGCAAGGGGCTCCTCACGCTCCTCGCGCGCGAGCACCTCGACGACGACACCTGGGAGGAGATCGAGGACACGCTGCTCACCGCCGACGTCGGCGTGCAGCCCACCCAGGAACTGGTCGAGCGGCTGCGCGAGCGCGTGAAGGTGCTCGGCACCCGCACGCCCGAGGAGCTGCGCGCCCTGCTGCGCGAGGAACTGCTCACGCTGCTGGTGCCCGACTTCGACCGCACGGTGCACACCGAGTCGCCGCTGGACACGCCCGGCATCGTGATGGTCGTCGGGGTCAACGGCACCGGCAAGACCACCACGACCGGCAAGCTCGCCCGTGTGCTCGTCGCCGACGGCAAGCACGTGCTGCTCGGCGCGGCCGACACCTTCCGGGCCGCCGCCGCCGACCAGCTGCAGACCTGGGGCGAGCGCGTCGGCGCCCGCACGGTACGCGGTCCCGAGGGCGGCGACCCCGCCTCGATCGCCTTCGACGCGGTCAAGGAGGGCATCCAGGAGGGTGCCGACGTCGTACTGATCGACACGGCCGGCCGGCTGCACACCAAGACCGGCCTCATGGACGAACTGGGCAAGGTCAAGCGCGTCGTCGAGAAGCACGCCCCGCTCGACGAGGTGCTGCTCGTCCTGGACGCCACCACCGGTCAGAACGGTCTGGTGCAGGCTCGCGTCTTCGCCGAGGTCGTCAACATCACCGGCATCGTCCTGACCAAGCTCGACGGCACGGCCAAGGGCGGCATCGTCATCGCCGTCCAGCGCGAGCTGGGCGTCCCGGTCAAGCTCATCGGTCTGGGCGAGGGCGCGGACGACCTGGCCCCGTTCGAGCCGGAAGCGTTCGTGGATGCCCTTATCGGAGAGTGAGAACGCGCACGGCACGTGCGTGCGTGATGAAGGGCCCCGCTCCATGGTGCAGATGGAGTGGGGCCCTTCCGTATCGGCAGGCCTCTGTGGAGGAGGCCTGTGCCGACAGGTCTGTGCCGCCAGGGTCTGTGCCGACAGATCTACGGGCGTGAGCGGTGGGCCACGTACGCCAGTGTCCCCAGCAGCAGTCGGGCGGCCGGCGGCTTCGTCGCGGAGTCGAGCGCGGGGGAGCGGAGCCAGCGGACCGGGCCGAGGCCGCCGCGGTCGGAGGGCGGGGCCGTGATGTGCGTACCGGGACCCAGGCCGTGCAGGTCTAGCGTCGCGTCGTCCCAGCCCATGCGGTAGAGCAGCTGGGGCAGTTCGGCCGCTGCGCCGGGTGCGACGAGGAAGTGGGCGCGGCCCTCGGGGGTGACGGTCACGGGGCCCAGCGGAAGGCCCATGCGTTCGAGCCGGACCAGGGCCCGGCGGCCCGCGGACTCGGCGACCTCGATGACGTCGAAGGCGCGGCCCACGGGGAGCATCACCGCGGCGCCGGGGAATTCGCCCCAGGCCTCCGTCACCTCGTCCAGGGTGGCCCGCGCCGGGACGACGGGCGCGAAGTCCAGGGGATGCGCGCCGCGTCGGGAGCAGTCCGCCCGGCCGCAGGAGCAGGCGCCCGCGGCCGCCCGGGCGCCGGGCACCACGTCCCAGCCCCACAGTCCGGTGAACTCGGCCACGGCCGTGCACTCCGTGGAGCGGCCGCGGCGACGCGAGCCGGACCGAATTTCGCGGATGCCGCCGATCGTGAAACCCATGCCCCCTCCAACGGGTCCAGCCTGTCCGTGGTTACGTCCCGGAATCGAGTCGTGACTCTCAGTTGCCGCCCGTACTCTCCGTTCCCCTCCGCGCGCGGTTCGAATGCGGCGCCCGGTTGCAACGCGGGTGGTGCGCCCGGTTTCGCGCGCCCCGGTGTGCATCGTTCCGCCCACTTCCGGCCGTCAGGTGTCAAGTGAATCGCGTGGCGGCCACCGCGAGTTCATTCGAAGGGGTGGCGAATGGTGGCGTTTCCGGGATCGCCATGGCTGGGGCGGTGATCGCCGGATTACTGTGAGTGCACAGGTCCTGGGGACGCATGCACTTGTGGGTATGCCGGAGGCAACTCGTCTTCCCGTTCGATGGGTGAGAACGGTCGGACGGGGACCCCGTTTACCGGCATTCTGTTAGGGCTTGGCGCATACAGCGCGCAAGTGGGTTCAGGGATGGGGGCGTTCCAGTGGGCGGCAACGGCGGAAGCGGGACGACCGCGACTGGCACGGAGAAACGCCCCAATGAGTTGTTGGGCTCGTGGTTCGTGCGCAGCGGCTGGTCCAAGGGCGAGCTGGCGCGCCAGGTGAACCGCAGAGCACGCCAGTTGGGCGCCAGCCACATCTCGACGGACACCTCGCGTGTCCGCCGCTGGCTCGACGGGGAGAACCCGCGCGAGCCGATCCCGCGCATCCTCTCCGAGCTGTTCTCCGAGCGCTTCGGCTGTGTCGTCGCCGTCGAGGACCTGGGCCTGCGCGCCGCTCACCGGTCACCGTCCGTGTCGGGCGTCGATCTGCCCTGGACCGGCCCGCAGACGGTCGCCCTGATCAGCGAGTTCTCCCGCAGCGACCTGATGCTGGCGCGCCGCGGCTTCCTCGGCACGTCCCTCGCCCTCTCCGCGGGACCCACGCTCATCGAGCCCATGCAGCGCTGGCTGGTGCCCAGCCCCACCACCCCGCGCCCGGAGCCCGCCCTCTCCGCCGCCGCCTCGCGCCGCCCAGGCCGGCTCTCCCAGCCCGAGCTGGACCTCCTGGAATCCACCACCGTCATGTTCCGCCAGTGGGACGCCCAGTGCGGCGGCGGTCTGCGCCGCAAGGCGGTCGTCGGCCAGCTGCACGAGGTGACCGACCTGCTCCAGGAGCCGCAGCCCGAGGCCACCACCCGGCGGCTGTTCAAGGTCGCCGCCGAGCTGGCCGAGCTGGCCGGCTGGATGAGCTACGACGTGGGGCTCCAAGCCACCGCCCAGAAGTACTTCGTCCTCGCCCTGCACGCCGCCAAGGAAGCCGCCGACCGGCCGCTGGGTTCGTACATCCTCTCCAGCATGAGCCGCCAGATGATCCACCTGGGGCGGCCCGAGGACGCGCTGGAGCTGATCCACCTGGCGCAGTACGGAAGCCGGGACTGCGCGAGTCCTCGTACGCAGTCCATGCTGTATGCGATGGAGGCCCGCGCCTACGCCAACATGGGGCAGCCCGGGAAGTGCAAGCGGGCCGTCCGGATGGCCGAGGACACCTTCGGGGACGCCGAGGAGTTCGACGAGCCCGAGGCCGACTGGATCCGCTTCTTCTCCGAGGCCGAGCTGCACGGCGAGAACAGCCACTCCTACCGCGACCTCGCCTATGTCGCCGGCCGCAGTCCCGCGTACGCGTCACTGGCCGAGCCCGTCATGCAGCAAGCGGTCGACCTGTTCGAGAAGGACACCGAACACCAGCGTTCATACGCGCTCAACCTCGTCGGAATGGGCACGGTGCACCTCCTGCGGCGAGAACCCGAGCAGAGCACGGTCCTGGTGCGCAAAGCCCTCACGATCGCCAAGAAAGTGCGCTCGGAGCGGGTCAACACTCGTATCCGAAAAACAGTCGACACGGCCGTCCGCGACTTCGGGGACCTCGCCGCCGTCATCGACCTGACCGATCAGCTGGCCATCGACCTGCCCGAGACCGCCGAGGCGGGCTGACCCCCAGTACGCCGGCCGCGACCACCGTCCATAACAGCCCGACTCGGCTCCCCCATGCCAGGTCATCGGACGGAGGCCGCGGCCGGTCCGGCTTTCGCGCCTGAACCGGCGCCGCTCTCGCGTAGGTGGCTGGGCGCCGTCTGGGTTGCTCAATCGATGGCTTGGGTCGCGGTTGGTACCGCCTGGGGGTGCGGCCGGTGGAAGGTTGCGCCACGATAACGATCGGCGCCGCCGCAATCCGGCGGTTCATCGACGCGTAACACGCACGTTCTCTTCGTCACCCGGGCGAAACATACAGGGGCTCCGGTCGAAACGGCGCTGCGCCAATCTCTGGCACATAACCGGCCCACCCCTCACAACCGCTCATGGCTTCGCCCGCACGGGGCCGTACCAACGACGAGGAGACGCCGATGGCACCAGCCATCACGCTTGCCGCAGACGCTCCCACGCTGTCTGCCGCCAACACCGGGTTCATGCTCATCTGTTCCGCCCTGGTGCTGATCATGACTCCCGGACTCGCCTTCTTCTACGGGGGCATGGTCAGGGTCAAGAGCACCTTGAACATGCTGATGATGAGCTTCATCAGCATGGGGATCATCACGATCCTGTGGGTGCTCTACGGCTTCTCGATGGCCTTCGGTACCGACTCGGGCAGCATCGTCGGATGGTCCTCGGACTTCGTCGGCCTCAGCGGCATCGGCAAGATGGAGCTCTGGGACGGCTACACCATCCCGATCTACGTCTTCGCCGTCTTCCAGCTGATGTTCGCGATCATCACGCCCGCCCTGATAAGCGGCGCTCTCGCGGACCGCGTGAAGTTCACCGCCTGGTCGCTGTTCATCGCCCTGTGGGCCACGGTCGTGTACTTCCCCGTCGCCCACTGGGTCTGGGGCACCGGCGGCTGGGCCTTCGAGCTCGGCGTCATCGACTTCGCCGGCGGTACGGCGGTCCACATCAACGCGGGTGCCGCGGCGCTCGGCGTCATCCTCGTCATCGGCAAGCGCGTCGGGTTCAAGAAGGACCCGATGCGCCCGCACAGCCTCCCCCTGGTGATGCTCGGCGCCGGTCTGCTGTGGTTCGGCTGGTTCGGGTTCAACGCCGGCTCCTGGCTCGGCAACGACGACGGCGTAGGCGCGCTGATGTTCGTCAACACGCAGGTCGCCACCGCCGCCGCCATGCTCGCCTGGCTCGCCTACGAGAAGATCCGCCACGGCGCGTTCACCACCCTCGGCGCAGCCTCCGGCGCCGTCGCGGGTCTGGTCGCGATCACCCCGTCCGGCGGCGCCGTCTCCCCGCTCGGCGCGATCGCGGTGGGCGCCATCGCCGGTGTGCTGTGCGCCATGGCCGTCGGCCTCAAGTACAAGTTCGGCTACGACGACTCGCTCGACGTCGTCGGCGTCCACCTCGTCGGCGGTGTCGCCGGGTCCCTGCTGATCGGCTTCTTCGCCACCGGCGGCGGCCAGTCCGACGTCGCGGGCCTCTTCTACGGCGGCGGCCTCGACCAGTTCTGGAAGCAGTGCGCCGGTGTCTTCGGTGTCCTCGCCTACTCCCTGGTGGCCTCCGCGGTGCTCGCCTTCCTGATCGACAAGACGATCGGGATGCGCGTTCCCGAGGACGTCGAGGTCGCGGGCATCGACCAGGAGGAGCACGCCGAGACCGCATACGACTTCAGCGGTGCCGGTGGCGGCGCCGCCCGTACCGCGACACCGGCTCCGGCAGCCGGCGCCGCGAGCAAGAAGGTGGACGCATGAAGCTCATCACCGCCGTCGTCAAGCCCCACCGGCTCGACGAGATCAAGGAGGCCCTGCAGGCCTTCGGCGTCCACGGCCTCACGGTCACCGAGGCGAGCGGTTACGGTCGTCAGCGGGGCCACACCGAGGTCTACCGCGGTGCCGAGTACACCGTCGACCTCGTTCCCAAGATCCGTATCGAGGTACTGGTCGACGACGCCGACGCCGAGCAGCTGCTCGACGTCATCGTGAAGGCGGCCCGTACCGGCAAGATCGGGGACGGCAAGGTCTGGTCCGTCCCGGTCGAGACGGCGGTCCGGGTCCGGACCGGCGAGCGCGGACCCGACGCGCTGTAGTCAGCAGACGAACAGGAGCCACTGGGTGACGAGTACGGACGTGCGTACAGAAGCAGAGGACTCGGGACCCAGCGGCTACGCGGCGGCCCGGCTGCGCCTCCTCCAGGAGGGGGCGCGGTCCGGGCCGCCGCGCCGTTCGGCCCTCGCCGAACTGACCGACGACTGGCTCACCGGTCTCTTCGACGCGGGCGCCGAGAAACTGCGCGGCGTCTCGCTCGTCGCCGTCGGCGGCTACGGCCGCGGCGAACTCTCCCCGCGCAGCGACCTCGACCTGCTGCTCCTGCACGACGGCGGCGCGGACTCGGGCGCGATCGCCTCCCTGGCCGACCGCATCTGGTACCCGATCTGGGACCTCGGCCTCGACCTCGACCACTCCGTCCGCACCCCCGCCGAGGCACGCAGAACGGCGGGCGAGGACCTCAAGGTCCAGCTCGGACTGCTCGACGCACGCCACATCGCGGGCGACCTCGGCCTGACCGCCTCACTGCGTACGGCCGTCCTCGCCGACTGGCGCAACCAGGCACCCAAACGCCTCCCCGAACTCCAGGAACTGTGCGCCGAGCGCGCCGAACGCCAGGGCGAACTCCAGTACCTCCTCGAACCCGACCTCAAGGAGGCCCGCGGCGGCCTGCGCGACGCCACCGCACTGCGTGCCGTCGCCGCCTCCTGGCTCGCCGACGCCCCGCGCGAGGGCCTGGCCGACGCCCGCAAGAGCCTCCTCGACGTTCGTGACGCCCTGCACCTCGCCACCGGCCGCGCCACCGACCGCCTCGCACTCCAGGAACAGGACCAGGTCGCCGCGGAACTCGGCCTGCTGGACGCCGACACCCTGCTCCGCCAGGTGTACGAGGCCGCCCGCGTCGTCTCGTACGCCAGTGATGTCACCTGGCGTGAGGTGGGGCGCGTGCTGCGGTCGCGCGCCGTGAGACCGCGGCTGCGCGCCATGCTGGGCGGCGGCAAACCCGCCCCCGAACGCTCCCCGCTGGCCGAGGGTGTCGTCGAGCAGGACGGCGAGGTCGTCCTCGCCCGCGCCGCCCGCCCCGACCGCGACCCCGTACTGCCGCTGCGCGCGGCGGCAGCCGCCGCCCAGGCGGGCCTGCCGCTCTCGCTGCACGCGGTCCGCCGGATGGCCGCCACGACCCGTCCGCTGCCCACGCCGTGGCCCGCCGAGGCCCGCCAGCAACTCATCACCCTGCTCGGCTCCGGCCCCTCGACCATCGAGGTCTGGGAGGCTCTGGAGGCGGAGGGGCTGATCACCCGGCTGCTGCCCGACTGGGAGCGCGTCCGCTGCCGGCCGCAGCGCAACGCCGTCCACATCTGGACCGTCGACCGCCATCTGATCGAGACGGCGGTGCGCGCCGCCGAGTTCACCCGCCGCGTCCACCGCCCCGACCTGCTCCTGGTCTCCGCCCTGCTGCACGACATCGGCAAGGGCTGGCCCGGCGACCACTCGGTGGCCGGCGAGATCATCGCGCGGGACGTGGCGGCCCGCATCGGCTTCGACCGCACGGACGTGGCCACCCTCGCCACCCTCGTACGCCATCACCTCCTCCTCATCGAGACGGCGACCAGGCGCGATCTGGAGGACCCGGCGACCGTGCGCTCGGTCGCCGAGGCGGTCGGCTCGCAGGGCACGCTGGAGCTCCTGCACGCGCTCACCGAGGCCGACGCGCTCGCCACCGGTCCGGCAGCCTGGTCCTCGTGGCGCGCGTCCCTCGTCGCGGACCTGGTCAAGCGGGTCTCCGCCGTGCTCGCCGGGGACGACCCCGAGGAGCCCGAGGCCGCGGCGCCCACCGCCGAACAGGAACGGCTCGCCATCGAGGCGTTCCGCACCGGCGGTCCCGTGCTCGCGCTGCGGGCCCAGACCGAACCGCCGGCCGAACCCTCCCCCGAGGAGGCCCCGGGCGAGCCGGAACCCCTCGGCGTGGAACTGCTCATCGCGGTACCGGACCAGAAGGGCGTCCTGCCGGCTGTGGCGGGCGTCCTCGCCATGCACCGGCTCACCGTGCGGACGGCGGAACTGCGGGCCCTGGAGCTGCCCGACGGCGTCTCCGGCTCCGTCCTGCTGCTCGACTGGCGGGTCGCCGCCGAGTACGGGTCCCTGCCGCAGGCCGCCCGGCTGCGCGCCGATCTCGTACGCGCCCTCGACGGGTCCCTCGACATCGCCGGACGTCTGGCCGAGCGGGACGCCGCCTATCCGCGCCGGCGGGGCATCGTGGCGCCGGCGGCCCGGGTGAGCGTGGCCCCCGCCGCGTCCAGGCTCGCCACGGTCATCGAGGTCCGCGCCCATGACGCACCGGGGCTGCTGCACCGGATCGGGCGCGCGCTGGAGGACGCGCAGGTGCGGGTGCGCAGCGCGCACGTGTCCACGCTGGGCGCCAACGCGGTGGACGCGTTCTACGTGACCGGGCGCGAGGGGGTGCCGTTGCCGGGGGAGCAGGCGGCCTCGCTGGCGCGGGCGCTGGAGGATACGTTGCGGGAGTGAGGGTGCGCCCCGTCGTGACCCAAGCCTGTGACGACGGGGTGGAGACCCTTTCTGGTGCGGGCAGATACTCTGGAGGGCGGACCTGCCCCCCTGCCCCCTACTTGAGGATTCGCGACCGCCGTGTTCGACACTCTCTCCGATCGCCTCGCAGCGACATTCAAGAACCTTCGCGGCAAGGGGCGCCTGTCCGAGGCGGACATCGACGCCACCGCGCGCGAGATCCGTATCGCCCTGCTGGAAGCGGATGTCGCGCTGCCGGTCGTCCGGGCCTTCATCAAGCAGGTCAAGGAGAGGGCCCTAGGGGCCGAGGTATCGCAGGCGCTCAATCCCGCCCAGCAGGTCATCAAGATCGTCAACGAGGAGCTCGTCGGCATCCTCGGCGGCGAGACCCGTCGGCTGCGCTTCGCGAAGCAGCCGCCGACCGTGATCATGCTCGCGGGTCTGCAGGGTGCCGGTAAGACCACGCTCGCCGGAAAGCTCGGCAAGTGGCTGCAGGGCCAGGGACACGCCCCGCTGCTCGTCGCGTGCGACCTGCAGCGTCCGAACGCGGTGAACCAGCTGAGCGTCGTCGGCGAGCGCGCGGGCGTCGGCGTCTACGCGCCGCAGCCGGGCAACGGCGTCGGCGACCCGGTCCAGGTCGCCAAGGACTCCATCGAGTACGCGAAGCAGAAGCAGCACGACGTCGTCATCGTCGACACCGCGGGCCGCCTCGGCATCGACGCCGAACTGATGCAGCAGGCCTCCGACATCCGCGACGCGGTCTCGCCGGACGAGATCCTCTTCGTCGTCGACGCGATGGTCGGCCAGGACGCGGTCAACACCGCGGAGGCCTTCCGCGACGGAGTCGGCTTCGACGGCGTGGTCCTCTCCAAGCTCGACGGCGACGCCCGCGGTGGCGCGGCGCTCTCCATCGCGCATGTCACCGGCCGTCAGATCATGTTCGCCTCCAACGGCGAGAAGCTGGACGACTTCGACGCGTTCCACCCGGACCGCATGGCGTCCCGCATCCTCGGCATGGGCGACATGCTCACGCTGATCGAGAAGGCCGAGCAGACCTTCTCGCAGCAGGAGGCCGAGGCCATGGCCTCGAAGCTGGCCTCCAAGAAGGGCGAGGACTTCACGCTCGACGACTTCCTGGCCCAGATGGAGCAGGTCAGGAAGATGGGCTCCATTTCCAAACTGCTCGGCATGCTGCCCGGCATGGGCCAGATCAAGGATCAGATCAGCAACCTCGACGAGCGCGACGTCGACCGTACGGCCGCGATCATCAAGTCGATGACCCCGGCCGAGCGCCAGGACGCGACGATCATCAACGGCTCACGGCGGGCCCGTATCGCCAAGGGCTCCGGCGTCGAGGTCAGTGCGGTCAAGGGCTTGGTCGAGCGGTTCTTCGAGGCCCGCAAGATGATGTCCCGCATGGCCCAGGGCGGCGGCATGCCGGGAATGCCCGGGATGCCGGGCATGGGCGGCGGCGCCGGCCGGACGAAGAAGCAGCCCAAGAAGAGCAAGGGCAAGCAGCGCTCCGGCAACCCGATGAAGCGCAAGCAGCAGGAGGAAGAGGCCGCGGCTAGGCGGGAGGCCGGGGGGCAGGCGGGCGGCGCGTTCGGTCTGCCGGGCGGTCAGCAGCCGCAGAACTTCGAACTTCCCGACGAGTTCAAGAAGTTCATGGGCTAGGGGCTGGTCGCTGCCTCGGGGGTGCTGCCCCCGAACCCCCGTTGTCCTCAGGCGCCGGACGGGCTGATCGTTTCGGCTGCGGGTTCGGCGGGGGCTGGTCGCGCAGTTCCCCGCGCCCCTGGAAGTGGGGCTGAGCCCCTACTTCCAGCCTGTCCGGCGTTTGAGGACGAGCGCGCAAGCGCGATATGGGGGGTCTGGGGGCGAAGCCCCCAGGACAGGGACGGGAACAGGTAGGGGCGGCGGGGGCGAAAGGCCTCAAGCCGTCCGAGCGATCAGATACCGGAAGACGTTCGGCATCCACACCGTCCCGTCCCGCCGTTTGTACGGATGCAGAGCCTCCCGCACCTCCTTGTCGACCTGATCCGGATCCGTGGCGGCGACAGCCGCGTCGAAGAGCCCCGTGGACAGCAGCCCCCGCACCGCGTTGTCCACGTCCGCGTACCCGAAGGGGCACGCGACCCGCCCCGACCCGTCGGGCCGAAGGCCGGCCCGCTGGGCGACCTCCTCCAGGTCGTCACGGCGGGCCGGGCGCCAACTGCCCGTACCGCGCAGGGGATCCGCCAGCTTCGCGGCGACCCGCAGTACCGAGGACGTGGCACACCGCTCCGGAGGTCCCCAGCCCGTGAGAACCACGGGGACCCCCCGGCCGACGAGCGGACCCGCAACCGCCAGAGCTTCGGTGAGACCTTCGGAGTCGTCGGCCGCACACCCGACCGGCTCGAAAGCCGTCACCAGGTTGTACGCGGCCGACGCCATGTCGTCGACGTCCGTCGGCTCCCCGTCCGTCAGCCGCGCACCGGCACGCGCACGCCTGCCCCGTACCGCGGGGAGCAGACGCTCCCGCGCGAGGGCCAGCCGCTCCGGCGCGTGGGCCTGCACACCGGTGACCGACGCGCCCCGCGCCGCGGCCGTCAGCAGCGCCAGGCCGGACCCGCAGCCGAGCCCCAACAGCCTGGTCGAGGAGCCCACTTCGAGTCGCTCGTAGACGGCCTCGTGGAGCGGTACGAGCATCCGCTCCTGAATCTCGGCCCAGTCACGCGCGCGTGCCCACTGATCCACCTGGGGCGCAGCCCCCGAGTGAGGTAGGTGCTGCCGCACGAGCGTAGGTGTCATCGAATGTGCCCCAATCCGCAGAGAGTTGCGTTCGTGCCCCGTTCCTTCACCCCCGTGCAGTGCGCTCGCACTCCCCCCGTATGCCAGGAAACTGCGCGCTCGTCCTGGCGTCCAGGGGTTACGGCGCCCGGTTTGCGTACCATCGGCGCGCGCCGCGAGAATTCACATACCGGCAACATGTGCGTCCGCCGTTCCTTGCCGATCGGCGGGCGGACGTCATCCGTCGCGGACGCGTCCGCCGTCGCGGACGCGCGCGGTGGATGGCCTGTTCATGCCGTACGGCGATGACAGTGGGTGGCGGGCGTCGCCGTGCCCCCGCCCCGCAGGCCGTGGTTTCCGGCGTCGAAGGTGACGACGCGGTTCCGGCCAAGGTCCACGAACTCGCCGACCGGCTGTCGCGGAGGACCGTACGGTGTCCGGTGGCCGGGGACGGGCCGGTGTCCCGGTTCGATGACGCACCCGGTAACGTCGCCGTCGTGGCCCGCGTCGACCGGGCCCCGGCATTCCGCCGTGAGAAGGACCGAAACGCCTCTTGCGCATCCGGCGACCTCAGGTGTCCCGGTACGCAGACAGCGCCTACAGGCCCGGACGTACACGTCACTACGTACCGGCTGGGTGTGAACTGTGAGGCTTCTCCGCAGATCAGCGCACCCGCCCTCGTCAGGACGCATCAGCGGCAACTGACGGGTACGTGCAAAATATTTGGGATGCCCCGGAATAGGAACACAGAGGCACCCCGGCTCGTTGTCATTACGTGAGCACGACACCACCTGTTCTCGCCGCAGAGCTGGCAGGGGCGTGGGCCGACATTCAGCGGCACCACCCCGAGCTGCCCGATCTTGCCGCGCCAGAGTCCCTGATCGGGGAGTCGTCGTCCGCCTGCGGACACGAACTCTCCTTCGAACGACTGCTTCACGAAGCAGTCCACGGCATCGCCGCCGCCCGAGGTGTCCGCGACACCTCCCGCGCCGGCCGGTACCACAACCGCAGATTCCTCGCGATCGCCGAGGAGTTGGGACTGGACCACCCCGAGGAACCGCATCCCAGCAGCGGCTTCTCGCTGGTCACGCTCAACCCCGAGGCGAAGCGGCGCTACCGCCCGACGATCGAGCGGCTGCAGCGCGCCCTCAAGGCGCACACGGTCGCGACCGCCGCCGACACGGCCCGCAGCTTCCGGGGCCCGGCCGCCCGGCACGGCTCCTCCGGAGGGGGCGTGCGCGTGAAGGCGGTCTGCGACTGCGGGCGTAACGTGCGCGTCGTCCCGTCGGTCCTCGCGCAGGCCCCGATCGTGTGCGGAGGGTGCGGGAAGCCGTTCCGCATCCCGGAGGTGGTCGGCGCCGCAGCGGGCTGAGCGGACGGCTGACGCAACGGCGGGCCGTCGTCCCGCCGGGGTGGTGCGGGAGAGCGCGGCGGCACTTCGTGGGTGCCGGCTCGTGCGACGGCCCACCTCGACGGCGACACCCGTACCGCGCCCGGTGGTATCGCTATCGCCCCGGGCTGCCCGGGAGCGGTCGGGACCGGGGTCGAGGCGCCCTTCGGGGTGTGGCAGAATGGTCAGCTGTACTCGCAGCCGCACAGGACCCCTCTCTCCTCCGGCTGACGCGTCCATCGGGCACTCGGGTACCGCAACCCCACGCGGCAATCTCGCCGTGCCCAACCCCGTCAAGACCAGGAGACACCACTTCCGTGGCAGTCAAGATCAAGCTGAAGCGTCTGGGCAAGATCCGCGCGCCTCACTACCGCATCGTCGTCGCCGACTCCCGTACCCGCCGTGACGGCAGGGCCATCGAGGAGATCGGCCTGTACCACCCGGTGCAGAACCCGTCGCGCATCGAGGTCGACTCCGAGCGTGCGCAGTACTGGCTGGGTGTCGGCGCGCAGCCGACCGAGCCCGTGCTCGCCATCCTCAAGCTGACCGGCGACTGGCAGAAGCACAAGGGCCTGCCGGCCCCGGCGCCGCTGCTCGTCGCCGAGCCGAAGGCCGCGCGCCCGTTGTTCGACGCCCTGGGCGGCGACGACGACAGCAAGGGCGAGGCCATCACGCAGAAGAAGAAGGCTGAGAAGAAGGACGAGGCTGCCGCCGAGTCCACGTCGACCGAGGCCTGAGCATGCTTGAGGAGGCTCTTGAGCACCTCGTGAAGGGCATCGTCGACAACCCGGACGACGTGCAGGTCGCCTCGCGCGACCTGCGCCGCGGGCGCGTTCTTGAGGTCAGGGTTCACCCCGACGACCTCGGGAAGGTGATCGGCCGCAACGGCCGCACCGCGCGCGCCCTGCGTACCGTCGTAGGCGCCATCGGCGGTCGTGGTGTCCGCGTCGACCTCGTCGACGTGGATCACGTCCGCTGACTGACGTACACGCAGCACCGGCTCGGGCCGGGGAGGGCCTCAGGGCCGTCCCCGGCCCGTAGTCGTCCACGCGGTAGAACCGTGGACACACGACAGGAGATCAAGCAAGTGCAGCTGGTAGTCGCGCGGGTGGGCCGCGCCCATGGCATCAAGGGCGAGGTCACCGTCGAGGTACGTACCGACGAGCCGGAGCTGCGGCTCGCGCCCGGTGCCGTCCTGGCCACGGACCCCGCCTCGGCCGGTCCGCTGACCATCGAGACGGGACGGGTGCACAGCGGTCGCCTCCTGCTGCGATTCGCGGGAGTACGCGACCGCAACGGCGCCGAGGCGCTGCGCAACACCCTGCTGATCGCCGACGTCGACCCGGACGAGGTGCCCGAGGACCCGGACGAGTACTACGACCACCAGCTCATGGACCTGGACGTCGTCCTGAAGGACGGCACCGAGGTCGGGCGGCTCACCGAGATCTCGCACCTGCCCTCCCAGGACCTCTTCGTGGTCGAGCGGCCCGACGGGACCGAGGTGCTGATCCCGTTCGTCGAGGAGATCGTCGTCGAGATCGACCTGGAGAAGCAGCGGGCCGTCATCGACCCGCCGCCCGGACTGATCGACGACCGCGCGGAGATCGCCTCCTCCAGGGAGGCGGACACCGGCTCCGCGGACTCCGCGGACTCCGCGGACTCCGACGGCTCCTCCGGCCCCTCCGGTGAGGCCGGCGCCTGATGCGGCTCGACGTCCTCACGATCTTCCCCGAGTACCTGGACCCCCTGAACGTCTCCCTCGTGGGGAAGGCACGCGCGCGTGGACAGCTGAATGTGCACGTGCATGATCTTCGGGAGTGGACCTACGACCGGCACAACACGGTCGACGACACCCCGTACGGCGGCGGCCCCGGCATGGTCATGAAGACCGGGCCCTGGGGCGACGCACTGGACTCCGTCCTCGCCGACGGCTACGAAACGGGCTCCCAGGGGCCCGTCCTGGTCGTCCCCACGCCCAGCGGCCGCCCTTTCACCCAGGAACTCGCAGTCGAGCTCTCCGAGCGCCCCTGGCTGGTCTTCGCACCCGCCCGCTACGAGGGCATCGACCGCCGCGTCATCGACGAGTACGCGACCCGCATGCCCGTGTACGAGGTGTCCATCGGCGACTACGTGCTGGCCGGCGGCGAGGCGGCCGTCCTGGTCGTCACGGAGGCCGTGGCCCGGCTGCTGCCCGGCGTCCTCGGCAACGCCGAGTCGCACCGGGACGACTCGTTCGCGCCGGGAGCCATGGCGAACCTCCTGGAAGGGCCGGTCTACACGAAGCCGCCCCAGTGGCGCGGCCGGGAGATCCCGGACGTGCTGGTCAGCGGCCACCACGGCAAGATCGCCCGCTGGCGCCGGGACGAGGCCCTGCGGCGTACCACCGCCAACAGACCGGACCTCGTCGAGCGCTGCGACCCCGCCGCCTTCGACAAGAAGGACCGCGAGATGCTCTCGATCCTGGGCTGGCAGCCCGGGCCCGACGGCCGATTTGGGCGCAGGCCCGACACCGTGGAAGAATAGGCCGCTGCTGTACGTCGTCCGGCGCGCGCCCCTGCCACAGGGGGACACGACGCCCGCCCCGACGAGAACAGCCCACCTTCTGGAAACACCGACTTCCGTCGATGACCTGTGGCATCGGCGAAGAAAGCAGACGATCATGTCCAACCTGCTCGCGTCCGTCGATGCCGCGTCGCTGCGCAGCGACGTCCCGGCCTTCCGCCCGGGTGACACCGTCAACGTCCACGTCCGCGTCATCGAGGGCAACCGCTCCCGTGTGCAGCAGTTCAAGGGTGTAGTCATCCGCCGCCAGGGCGCCGGTGTCCGTGAGACCTTCACGGTCCGCAAGGTCTCCTTCTCCGTCGGCGTCGAGCGCACCTTCCCCGTGCACACCCCGATCGTCGAGAAGATCGAGCTCGTCAGCCGCGGCGCCGTGCGCCGCGCGAAGCTCTACTACCTCCGTGAGCTGCGCGGCAAGGCCGCGAAGATCAAGGAGAAGCGCGACAACTGAGCTAGCGCCGGGTCCCTCGTCAGGGCCGGATAGCATCTGGCCCACATGGACGCCGAAGCACAGCACACGGAGCGCGACCGCTCCTCCCACCCCGCCGTATCCGAGGAGATCTCGGACACACAGGGGGCGGAGGGACGGTCGCGTTTCGCGTTGGTGGCCCGGGCCGCCGACCGGCTGCCGGGCGGACGGATCACCCTGACCGTGCTGTTCTGTCTGTTCTCCCTGCTGCTGCTCACCCGGTTCGTGATCCAGCCGTTCCAAATTCCCAGTGGCTCGATGGAGCCCGGATTGAGGATCGGGGACCGCGTTCTCGTAAATAAGTTGGCGTACCGTTTCGGTGCTGAGCCGAGGCGCGGTGACGTCGTCGTGTTCGACGGCACCGGTTACTTCGGCGACGCCGACTACATCAAACGTGTGGTCGGCGTGGGGGGAGACCATGTGGTCTGCTGCGACAGGCAGGGGAGGATCGAGGTGAACGGCCGCTCGGTCGACGAGTCGACGTTTCTGTACCCGGGGAACGAGCCGTCCGAAGTGTCCTTCGACGTGGCCGTCCCCGACGGCACCCTCTTCGTCCTGGGCGACCACCGCGGCGACTCCAGCGACTCCCGCGACCACCTCGGCTCTCCGGGCGGCGGCATGATCCCCGTCGACGACGTGATCGGCAGAGCCGACTGGATCGCCTGGCCGCCGAGCCACTGGACCGGTCTCGAACGGGCCGACGGCTACGCGCGCGTGCCCGCCGCCGCGGGCCCGCTCCTCCCGGCGCTCCCTCCGGCGTCCCTGTCAGGGGCGAGCGGACGGAAAGCCGTGGACGGTGTCCATGGGTAACCGCGGCAAGCCCCGCAGCACCCACAGCGCCGCGGAGGACCTCCTTCCCACCGGCTCCCGGCGCACGGGCGGCCCGGTGATGCCCGGCCGGGCCGACCGACGCAAGCTGGCCCGGCGGGTCAAGCGGCGCAGGCAGCGCTCCGCGATCAAGGAGATACCTCTTCTGATCGGTGTCGCGCTGCTCATCGCGCTCGTCCTGAAGACGTTCCTCGTCCAGGCCTTCGTGATCCCCTCGGGCTCCATGGAGCAGACGATCCGGATCGGCGACCGTGTCCTGGTCGACAAACTGACTCCGTGGTTCGGCTCGAAGCCCGAGCGCGGCGACGTCGTCGTCTTCAAGGACCCCGGCGGATGGCTGGAGGACGAACAGCCGACGGTCAAGAAGGAAGACCCCATCGTCGTCAAGCAGGTCAAGGAGGCACTGACCTTCATCGGCCTGCTGCCCTCCGACAACGACCGGGACCTGATCAAGCGGGTCGTCGCGGTCGGCGGCGACACCGTCAAGTGCTGTGACACCCAGGGCCGCGTCACCGTCAACGGCATGCCGCTCGACGAGCCCTACATCAACCCCGGGGACAAACCCTCCTCGCTGGTCTTCGAGGTCAAGGTGCCGGCGGGGCGCCTGTGGGTGATGGGCGACCACCGGTCCAACTCCGCCGACTCCCGGTTCCACCGCACCGAGAAGTACAGCGGCACCATCTCCGAGGATGTCGTGGGCCGTGCCATGGTCATCGCATGGCCCATCGGCCACTGGACTCAGCTCAAGGAACCCGACACCTACGCGTCCGTGCCCGACGTGGCCGGCGGAGCGACCACCGCACTCGACACGTCGCATAGGGTGGCCACCGCGGATCGATATGGATTGATCCCGCTCCCGACCCCTGCGGAACTCCCGCTCGTTATGGGAGTGGTGGGCCTGCGCCGTATCCGGCGCGGGCGGCGGCACGGAGTGAGGAGTGGATGTGGGGGATTTGGCGGTCGGCGCACGATCCGGACACGAGGGGCCCGAGGATCGGCCGGGACGATCCGAGGAGTCGGTCCCGCCGGCCGGCGAGGACGCCGTGGCCCCCGGAGACGCCTCCGGTGACGACAACGGCGGGGACGGGCGGAACCCCGACGGGACCGACCCGGCGCCGAAGAAGCCGCGGTCCTTCTGGAAAGAACTTCCCCTGCTCATCGGCATCGCGCTGGTTCTCGCGCTGCTGATCAAGTCCTTCCTGGTGCAGGCGTTCTCGATCCCCTCGGACTCGATGCAGAACACCCTTCAGCAGGGTGACCGCGTCCTCGTCGACAAGCTGACCCCGTGGTTCGGCTCGGAGCCCGAGCGCGGCGAGGTCGTCGTCTTCCACGACCCCGACAAGTGGCTGGCGGGCGAGCCGACGCCCAACCCGAACGCGATCCAGACGGCCCTCAGCTGGATCGGCCTGATGCCCTCCTCCGAGGAGAAGGACCTCATCAAGCGCGTCATCGGAGTCGCCGGCGACACCATCGAGTGCAAGGGCACCGGCCCGCTGAAGGTCAACGGCAAGGCGCTCAACGAGCCCTACGTGTACCCGGGGAACACGCCGTGCACCATGGACGACGCCGGCGGCCAGTTCAAGGTGAAGGTTCCCGAAGGCAAAATCTGGGTCATGGGCGACCACCGGCAGAACTCGCTGGACTCCCGCTACCACCAGCAGGACAAGCACAAGGGCTTCGTACCCGTGGACAACGCGGTGGGCCGCGCGATCGTCGTCGCCTGGCCGCCCACCCGCTGGTCGACGCTCCCGGTTCCGGACACCTTCGACCAGAACCTGACCGCCGCCGCTCCGGGTGCGCTCGGGCTCGCGGGCGCGCTGCCGCTGGTGCTGTGGCGCAGGCGTCGCCTTACCGTCGGGAACACCAGGGTTTCTGGGTCGCGTACCGCCGGGTAGGGTGCCGTCCCAGACGCCGATCTTCCGCGGTCCGACCTGGGTCGCGAGGTCGATTCTCCGAGCTGGGGAGCACTGGGATGAGCGGGACAAGTCGTACGGACGAGGGCCGCGGACGGCTCGGCAGCAAGCTGTCGGGGCTGGCCGTGGCCCTCGGCTGTGTGCTCTTTCTCGGCGGGTTCGCCTGGGGAGCGGTCGTCTACCAGCCCTACACCGTGCCGACCGACTCGATGTCGCCGACCATCGCGGGTGGCGACCGGGTGCTCGCCGAGCGGATCGACGGCTCCGACGTGCGGCGCGGAGACGTCGTCGTCTTCAAGCAGTCCACCTGGGGCAACATGCCCATGGTCAAGCGGGTCGTCGCCGTCGGCGGGGACACGGTCGCCTGCTGTACGCAGGACAAGCTGACCGTCAACGGCAAGAAGATCGAGGAACCGTATCTGCCCGAGGGGAGTGCGGCGGAGGCGTCCACGATCCCCTCCATCGAGGTACCCAGGGACCGGCTCTTCCTGCTCGGCGACGAGCGCAGCGGCTCGCTGGACTCCACCGCCCACCTGACGGAGGCCGGCAACGGCACGGTGCCGCGCAGTGCGGTCAGCGCGCGCGTCGACGCGGTGGCCTGGCCCATGAACGGCATGCTGGCCCGCCCCAGCGGCTTCGAGACGCTCGGCGGCGTCTCCGAGCCGGGGCCCCTGCGACTGGTCCTCGCGGCGGTGGTGGCGGGCGCGGTACTCGTCCTCGGCGGGGCCGCGTACGGGCCGATCGCCAACCGGTCGGGCCGTCGCCGGAGTCGTACGGGGGCGGGGGAGCGGGCCCTTGCCGGCTGACGCGTCCTCGCCGGCGGGCGGTGAGCTCGGCGAGCTGCGGAAGGTCGCCCGGGTGGTGCTGCTGGACCCGCGGGACCGCATCCTGCTGCTGCACGGGCATGAGCCCGATGACCCGTCGGACGACTGGTGGTTCACGCCCGGCGGCGGGGTGGAGGGCGACGAGACACGCGAAGAGGCCGCGCTGCGGGAAGTCGCGGAGGAGACCGGCATCACCGAGGTCGAGCTGGGTCCGGTGCTGTGGCGGCGCACCTGTTCGTTCCCGTTCGCGGGGCGTCGCTGGGACCAGGACGAGTGGTACTTCCTGGCCCGTACGACGCAGACGGCGACCGTGGCCACGGGGCTGACCGAGCTGGAACGGCGCAGTGTCGCCGGAGCGCGCTGGTGGACGTGCCGGGAACTTGCCCGGGCACATGAGACGGTGTATCCGACCAGACTCGCCGAGCTGCTGCTCAGGCTGCTCGACGAAGGGCCCCCGGCCAGGCCCGAGACCCTCGACACGGAAATCGTCTAGGGGCTCGCGGGGCTGGCGCACAATAGGGGGACGCACGGCTGAAGGGGAACATGCCATGAGCGCCGAGGACCTCGAAAAGTACGAGACCGAGATGGAGCTGAAGCTCTACCGGGAGTACCGCGATGTCGTCGGTCTGTTCAAATATGTGATCGAGACCGAACGGCGCTTCTACCTCACCAATGATTACGAGATGCAGGTGCACTCGGTTCAGGGCGAGGTGTTCTTCGAGGTGTCCATGGCGGACGCCTGGGTGTGGGACATGTACCGACCTGCTCGGTTCGTGAAGCAGGTGCGCGTCCTGACATTCAAGGACGTGAACATCGAGGAGCTGAACAAGAGCGACCTCGAACTGCCGAGCAGCTAGGAAGAGACGGTCGGGACGGCTGGACGGTCCCGGGAGTCCTACGGCGGCCGCTCGTACGGGTGACTGAGTTGTCCACAGTCGAGCGGCCGTCCACCAAGATCCAACAGCGGATCGCGATGGGCTCAGTGTTGGCGCCGGAGGTGGTGCCGACATGCAGACGTCCAAGGCATCCAAGGCGGTCAAGGTTTCCGAGGCGCCCAACGCGTCCAAGGCACGCAACGCACTCGGCAAGTACGGCGAGGACCTGGCCGCGCGGCGGCTGACCGAGGCCGGAATGACGGTCCTGCAGCGCAACTGGCGGGCGGGCCGGGCCGGCGAGATCGACATCGTGGCCCGCGACGGCGACGCGCTGGTCGTCTGCGAGGTCAAGACCCGCCGTGCGGGGTCCTTCGAGCATCCGATGGCCGCCGTGACCCCCGTCAAGGCCCAGCGCCTGCGAGGCCTCGCCGAGCGCTGGCTGCAGGAACACGGAGGGGCTCCACCCGGCGGCGTCCGTATCGACGTCGTGGGTGTCCTGCTGCCCGACCGCGGCGCCCCCGTGGTGGAGCACGTGCGAGGGGCGGCCTGATGGGCTTCGCGCGTACGTGCTCGGTGGCCCTCGTGGGCGTGGACGGTGTCGTCGTCGAGGTCCAGGCGGATCTGGAGCCCGGAGTGGCGGCGTTCACCCTGGTGGGACTGCCCGACAAGAGCCTGACGGAGAGCAAGGACCGCGTCAGGGCGGCCGTGGTCAACTCCGGCGGCGAGTGGCCGCAGAAGAAGCTCACCGTGGGCCTCAGCCCGGCCTCGGTGCCGAAGGGCGGCAGCGGCTTCGACCTCGCCATCGCCTGTGCGGCCCTCGGCGCCTCCGAGCGCATCGATCCCCGTGTGCTCGCCGACATCGTGATGATCGGAGAGCTGGGCCTGGACGGACGGGTCCGGCCCGTACGAGGTGTGCTGCCGGCCGTGCTGGCCGCCGCCGAGGCGGGATACGAACAGGTGGTGGTGCCGGAGAGCGCGGCAGCCGAGGCATCCCTGGTGCCCGGTGTCTCCGTGCTCGGTGTCCGCAGCCTTCGCCAGCTCATCGCGGTCCTCACGGACGAACCGGTGCCCGACGAGGATCCGGACGAGCAGGGCCGGACCGATCCGCTCGCGGGCCTGCGCATGCCGGGCACCGGTGCGGCCACCGGAATGCACGGCATGGGCGCCGCGCACTACGACCACGAACACGACCTCGCCGACGTCGTGGGCCAGCTCTCGGCACGGACCGCGGTGGAGGTCGCCGCGGCCGGCGGGCACCATCTGTTCCTGGAAGGGCCGCCGGGAGCGGGCAAGACCATGCTCGCCGAGCGGCTGCCCGCCATCCTGCCGCGGCTCGCCCGCAGCGAGTCCCTGGAGGTCACGGCCGTCCACTCGGTCGCCGGTCTGCTGCCACCCGGCAAGCCCCTGGTCGACGTCGCCCCCTACTGCGCCCCGCACCACTCGGCCACCATGCAGGCTCTGGTCGGGGGCGGCCAGGGGGTGGCACGGCCGGGCGCGGTGTCGCTCGCCCACCGGGGCGTCCTGTTCTTGGACGAGACACCCGAGTTCAGCAGCCGGGCCCTCGACGCACTGCGCCAGCCCCTGGAGTCCGGGCATGTGGTGATCGCGCGCAGTGCGGGTGTGGTGCGCTTCCCGGCACGGTTCCTGATGGTGCTCGCGGCCAATCCCTGTCCCTGCGGCCGCTTCTCGCAGCGGGACACCCTGTGCGAATGCTCGCCCTCCACGATCCGCCGCTACCAGGGCCGGCTCTCCGGACCACTGCTCGACCGCGTAGACCTGAGGGTCGAGGTGGACCGCGTCACCCGTTCCCAGCTGACGGAGCGGGGCGCCCGGGGCGAGACCACCGAGACGGTCGCCGACCGGGTCCGGGAGGCCAGGGCGAGGGCCGCCGTACGCCTGGCGGACACCCCCTGGCGCACGAACAGCGAGGTACCGGGCCGCGAGCTCCGCAGCCGGTGGTACGCGTCCCCGGGCGCCATGGACGACGCGGAGCGCAGCCTGGAGCGCGGTGTGCTCACCGCCCGGGGACTCGACCGTGTACTGCGGGTCGCCTGGACCGTCGCGGATCTCGCCGGCCGTGACCGGCCCGGGGTGGCGGACGTGACCCTCGCACTGCAACTGCGCACCGGGGTTCCCCGGGGGGTGCCGATGGCGATCGGGGCCTCCCGGTGAGCGGGGACGGTGAGCGGTTCCACCGGGCTTTCCTCGCACGGGTCGTCGAACCGGGGGACGAGGTGTGCGGGCGATGGCTCCGTGAGTGCGGAGCGGGGGAGGTGGTGCGCCGCCTCGCCGGGGACGGGCAGCAACTGCCGGGGGTGACGGATGCGAGATGGGCGGGCCTGCGGGCCCGGGCCGCGCGGGCGGATCCGGAGCGGGACCTCGCGGTGGCGCGGGACAGCGGGACACGGTTCGTCTGCCCCGGCGATCCGGAGTGGCCCGCGCAACTGGACGACCTGGGGGACGCGAGGCCTGTCGGGCTGTGGGTGCGGGGGCTGCCCAGTCTGCGGATGTGGGCGCTGCGCTCCGTCGCCGTGGTGGGGGCACGGGCCTGTACCGAGTACGGCGCCCACATGGCGTCGGCGCTCGGCGCGGGGCTCGCGGAGCGGGGGTGGGTCGTGGTGTCTGGAGGCGCCTACGGCGTGGACGGCGCGACGCACCGGGGCGCTCTCGGGGCGGGCGGCGCCACCGTCGCAGTGCTCGCCTGCGGGGTCGACCGGCCCTATCCGCCCGGGCACACACAGTTGATCACCAGGATCGCCGAACAGGGTCTCGTGGTGGGGGAGTTGCCGCCCGGTGACCATCCGACCCCGAGCCGGTTCATCCTGCGGAACCGGGTCATCGCGGCGTTGACGCGCGGCACGGTGGTCGTCGAGGCGGCGTACCGGAGCGGTGCGTTGGCGACCGCCCGGGCCGCCCAGCGGCTGGGCAGATTCACGATGGGAGTGCCGGGGCCGGTCACCAGCGGCCTCTCGGCGGGTGTGCACGAACTCCTGCGCGGGGACGCGGTGCTGGTCACCGACGCCGCGGAAGTGGCCGAGCTCATCGGTGACATGGGCGAGCTGGCCCCGGACCGGCGTGGACCGGTGCTCCCGCGCGACCTTCTGGACCCGGATGCCGCCCGGGTGCTGGCCGCGCTGCCGGCCCGGGAGGCGGCGTCGCGGCAGGAGATCGCCAGGGACGCCGGGACGACCGAGGACGACGTGGTCGCGAGACTGTACGAACTCCGCTCACTTGGCTTCGTCGAACGACACGGCGACGGCTGGAAGTTGACACGCCAGGCCGCTCTGTCCATCGGCAGGGATCGGGGGTGACGCTGACCGAGAGTGTTCGGCCGTCCGGGCGACGCCCCGAAGCCCCTGGGGTTTCCCGTAGTTGATGCCCTACAGCTGTCACGTACGGCGACGGCCACACCTCCGTGGGACGTCCAGCGGAACGTATCTGCGCACGGTGAGTCCACCACTGTTCGCGCACTGCGACTCTCCAGTCACGCTACGCTCACATGGATTCCGACTCAGACAGGCAACTCGACATCAGACCGACAGCTCACGCAGTTACCCACAGTTCACTGCAGAACGGCACAAGGCGACGCATGCCCCAGCACACCTCCGGGTCCGACCGGGCGGCGGTTCCCCCCGCCGCCCGTGACGGCGGCGTGCGGCCGCCCGCCCCCTCGACGCTCGACGAGCTGTGGAGGTCGTACAAGACCACGGGCGACGGGCGGCTGCGCGAGCAGCTGATCCTGCACTACTCGCCGCTGGTGAAGTACGTCGCCGGCCGGGTGAGTGTGGGGCTGCCCCCCAATGTGGAGCAGGCGGACTTCGTCTCGTCGGGCGTGTTCGGGCTGATCGACGCGATCGAGAAGTTCGACATCGAGCGGGAGATCAAGTTCGAGACGTACGCGATCACGCGGATCCGGGGCGCGATGATCGACGAACTGCGGGCTCTGGACTGGATCCCCCGGTCCGTGCGGCAGAAGGCGCGCAATGTCGAACGGGCCTACGCGACGCTGGAGGCGCGGTTGCGGCGTACGCCGTCGGAGTGCGAGGTGGCCGCCGAGATGGGGATCGCGGTCGACGAACTGCACGCGGTGTTCGGCCAGTTGTCGCTGGCCAACGTCGTGGCCCTGGAGGAGCTGCTGCATGTCGGCGGTGAGGGCGGCAACCGGCTGAGCCTGATGGACACGCTTGAGGACACCGCGGCCGACAACCCGGTGGAGGTCGCGGAGGACCGTGAGCTGCGGCGTTTCCTGGCGCGGGCCATCAACACGCTGCCCGGGCGGGAGAAGACCGTGGTGACCCTCTACTACTACGAGGGCCTCACGCTCGCCGAGATCGGCAATGTGCTCGGGGTGACGGAGAGCCGCGTCAGTCAGATCCACACCAAGTCCGTGCTCCAGCTCCGGGCGAAGCTGGCGAGCTTCGGGCGCTGACCCCGCCGTCGGCTGGTCCCGCCGTCCCGACGCTCGCGCTGACCTCCCTGAATCGTCCCTCGCCGGGGCTTCTCACGGACGGACGGGAGCCGTGCCGGTCGGGCGGCCGGGGCGGGAGGAATCCCTTCGGTGCGGTGTCGCTGATCGGAGACCGATAGAGGTGCTCACGGGCGAGAGTCTCCCGCCCCGGGCGGAGCGTCCGTAAAGTGGGGGCGTGCCAAGGATTCGAGCGGCCTCCGTGGCCGAGCACCGGTCGATGCAGCGAGCCGCCCTGCTGGACGCGGCGCGGTCCCTGCTGTCCGAGGGAGGGACGGAGGCCCTGACGTTCCCGGCGCTCGCCGAGCGGACGGGTCTCGCGCGGTCCTCCGTGTACGAGTACTTCCGTTCCCGCGCGGCGGTGGTCGAAGAGCTCTGCGAGGTCGACTTCCCGCTCTGGGCCGCCGAGGTCGAAACCGCGATGTCGCTGGCCGGGACACCCGAGGGCAAGGTCGAGGCGTACGTCCGCCGGCAGCTCGCCCTGGTGGGGGACCGGCGGCACCGGGCCGTCGTGGCGATCTCCGCGAGTGAACTCGACGCCGGAGCGCGCGAGAAGATCCGCGCCGCGCACGGGGGGCTCGTCGCGATGATCGTGGAGGCGCTGCGGGACATGGGGCACGAGCAGCCCCGGATGGCCGCGATGCTTCTTCAGGGGATCGCGGACGCTGCGGTGCGGAGGATCGAGATCGGTGCGGCCGAGGAACCCGGGGTGATCACCGAGGCCGCCGTAGCGATGGCTCTGCGGGGCGTGCGGGGCTGACGGCGGCTGCGTCACGTCGGTGCCGCTCCTCTGCCTGCTCCCGGCACGGCATCCGGCTCCGGTTGCGGGACCCCCGTGACCGGCAGCAGTCGTGACGGACCCCTGGTCAGCAGCCATGGGGGCAGCAGGGACAGCGGATCCAGGTAGGTCTCCCCGCGGCGCAGGCCCCAGTGGAGGCACGACATCGGGCAGTGGGACGCCGGCAGCTCCAGTACGCCCACCACCTCGCCCGCGGCCACCTCGGTGCCCTTCTTCAGCGTCGCGGCCACCGGCTCGTACGTCGTGCGCAGGGGTGGGGCGCCGGTGCCGGTCAGCTCGACCGAGACGACCCCGCGGCCCGCGACCCGGCCGGCGAAGGAGATGCGGCCGGGCGCGACGGCCCGGACCGGGGTGCCGGGAGCCGCGGTGAGATCGACGCCCCGGTGACCCCGGCCGTAGACGGTCGCCGGCGGTTCCCAGCCACGCGTCACCGGCGGGCGCGACCCCACCGGCCAGGCGCGGCCGACGGCGGGGACCGGCGGGTCCGCACCACTGGGACTCCCGCCGGAACTCCCACCGGCACCCGTGCCGGGCTCGCCGACCCCGGCGACGGCCGCGGGGCCGCCGCCGAGGACCAGGCCCAGCAGGAGGCCGAGCACCAGCACGGCGGTCACTGTCGGGGCAGGCCGCGACGCCGGACGCGTACGAAGGAAATGGTCTGCTCGCATGCGAGAACCGTGCCGCGAACGGCAGGAAAAAAGGGATCATGGCCGGGATCTGTGGAGTACCCGTCGGTTGTGGACAGCGGCGTCACCCGGCACCCCGCGGGTCCCGTACACTTCTTGTGGCGATCCGGGTCACCGGGTCGACTTCGCACGCCCCGACATCAGGCCGTCAAACAGCCGATGTCAGCGCCCCTCGGTCCCTCGTGGCAAGGCGCAATGCGGGCGTCAGGCGCGACCGCCGTCCGGCGGACGCGGCACAACCGAGAACACCAAGGAGTACGGCCATGGCCGTCGTCACGATGCGGGAGCTGCTGGAAAGCGGCGTCCACTTCGGTCACCAGACCCGTCGCTGGAACCCGAAGATGAAGCGCTTCATCTTCACCGAGCGCAACGGTATCTACATCATCGACCTGCTCCAGTCGCTGTCGTACATCGACCGCGCCTACGAGTTCGTCAAGGAGACCGTCGCCCACGGCGGCACGGTCATGTTCGTCGGCACGAAGAAGCAGGCGCAGGAGGCCATCGCCGAGCAGGCGACCCGCGTCGGCATGCCCTACGTGAACCAGCGCTGGCTGGGCGGCATGCTCACCAACTTCTCGACCGTCTACAAGCGTCTGCAGCGCCTCAAGGAGCTTGAGCAGATCGACTTCGAGGATGTGGCCGCGTCCGGCCTCACCAAGAAGGAGCTGCTCGTCCTCTCCCGCGAGAAGGCCAAGCTGGAGAAGACCCTCGGCGGTATCCGCGAGATGTCCAAGGTGCCCAGCGCCGTCTGGATCGTGGACACCAAGAAGGAGCACATCGCGGTCGGTGAGGCCCGGAAGCTCAACATCCCGGTCGTCGCCATCCTCGACACCAACTGCGACCCCGACGAGGTCGACTACAAGATCCCGGGCAACGACGACGCGATCCGCTCCGTCACCCTGCTCACCCGCGTGATCGCCGACGCCGTCGCCGAGGGCCTCATCTCCCGTTCCGGTGCCGGCAAGGCCGCCGAGGGTGACAAGGCCGCGGGCGAGCCGCTCGCCGCGTGGGAGCGCGACCTGCTTGAGGGCGGCGAGAAGAAGGCCGACGAGACCGCCGCCGAGGCGCCCGCCGCCGACGCTCCGGCCGCTGACGCCGAGGCCCCCGCCGCCGAGGCTCCGGCCGAGGCCGAGGCCGCTGTCGAGGCGCCCGCAGCCGAGGCCCCCGCCACGGAGGCTCCGGCCGCTGACGCCGAGGCCCCCGCCGAGGCCGAGGCTGAGAAGCCGGCCGCGGCCGAGCAGGCCTGACGATCCAGCGTCACGGTTGAGTGAGGGCGGGCGGCGCCTGGTGCGTCGCCCGCCGTTCACCCCCAGCCCGTAGATCTTCGGTGGACGCCCGCCCGATCAGCGGCGGACGCCGACTCCGAGACTTCGAACTCCGAGAAGAGATTCACAGATCATGGCGAACTACACCGCCGCCGACGTCAAGAAGCTCCGTGAGCTCACGGGCGCCGGCATGATGGACTGCAAGAAGGCGCTGGACGAGGCCGACGGCAACGTCGACAAGGCCGTCGAGGCGCTGCGCATCAAGGGCCAGAAGGGCGTCGCCAAGCGCGAGGGCCGCTCCGCCGAGAACGGCGCCGTGGTTTCCATCATCGCCGACGACAACACCTCCGGTGTCCTGGTCGAGCTGAAGTGCGAGACGGACTTCGTCGCCAAGGGCGAGAAGTTCCAGGCCGTCGCCAACCAGATCGCCGAGCACGCCGCCGCGACCTCCCCGGCCGACATCCAGGCGCTCCTCGCCTCGGAGATCGAGTCCGGCAAGACGGTCCAGGCGTTCGTCGACGAGGCCAACGCGAACCTGGGCGAGAAGATCGTCCTGGACCGCTTCGCCCAGTTCTCCGGCGCCTACGTGACCGCGTACATGCACCGCACCATGCCCGATCTGCCCCCGCAGATCGGTGTCCTGGTCGAGCTGGACAAGGCCGACGCCGGCCTTGCCAAGGGCATCGCGCAGCACATCGCCGCCTTCGCGCCGAAGTACCTCTCCCGTGAGGACGTTCCGGCCGAGGTCGTCGAGTCCGAGCGCCGTGTCGCCGAGGAGACCACGCGCGCCGAGGGCAAGCCCGAGGCCGCGCTCCCGAAGATCGTCGAGGGTCGCGTCAACGGCTTCTTCAAGGAGGCCACCCTCCTCGGTCAGCCGTACGCGCTCGACAACAAGAAGTCCGTCCAGAAGGTCCTGGACGAGGCCGGTGTCACCCTGAAGCGCTTCTCGCGCATCAAGGTCGGCATCTGAGTCCGCACCGCGATCGACGCGCGATCCCGCTAGGGTCGACAGCAGTCGTCCGTGTCGGTCGCGCAGACCGTCACGCGCGGGCGTGAACGGACGACAGCAGATCTGACGAGGAGGCCATTGCCGCGCATGGGATGCGAACAACACCCCACCGGCAGTGGCCTTCTTCGTATGTGCGACCCGTATGTGCGACACGTAGAAGAGGCGAGATCTCCATGACCACCACCCAGGCCGCCGACAAGGACGAGAAGAACGACACCGGCAAGGGCTCCGGCCGCTTTCTGCTGAAGCTTTCCGGTGAGGCGTTCGCCGGTGGCGGAGCGCTCGGCGTCGACCCCGACGTGGTGCACAAGATGGCCCGGGAGATCGCCGCGGTGGTCCGCGGTGGTGCCCAGATCGCCGTCGTCATCGGGGGCGGCAACTTCTTCCGCGGGGCCGAACTCCAGCAGCGCGGCATGGACCGGGCCCGCTCCGACTACATGGGCATGCTCGGCACCGTCATGAACTGCCTGGCCCTCCAGGACTTCCTGGAGAAGGAGGGCATCGACTCGCGCGTGCAGACCGCCATCACCATGGGGCAGGTCGCCGAGCCGTACATCCCGCTGCGAGCCGTGCGGCACCTGGAGAAGGGCCGTGTGGTCATCTTCGGCGCCGGGATGGGCATGCCGTACTTCTCCACGGACACCACCGCCGCCCAGCGCGCTCTGGAGATCGACGCCGAAGCGCTGCTGATGGGCAAGAACGGTGTGGACGGGGTCTACGACTCCGACCCCAAGACCAACCCCGAAGCGGTCAAGTTCGACGCGCTCAGCTACGGCGAGGTCATCACCCGCGACCTGAAGGTCGCCGACATGACCGCGATCACGCTGTGCCGCGACAACAAGCTCCCCATTCTCGTCTTCGAGCTTCTCGCCGAGGGCAATATCGCTCGGGCGGTCAAGGGTGAGAAGATCGGCACGCTTGTGGGTGACCAGGGCAGTCGGGCCTGACCGGGGGATGGACAATGTCCCGCCGGTCGGGAACCGTTCAGGAACAAGACGCGACGCAGCCGGCCGCCTAACCGCCAGGGAACCGCAGCCGGGCCTACTCAAGACACGCAGGAGCAAGTGGTGATCGAAGAGACCCTCCTCGAAGCCGAGGAGAAGATGGAGAAGGCCGTCGTGGTCGCCAAGGAGGACTTCGCCGCGATCCGCACAGGCCGTGCGCACCCGGCGATGTTCAACAAGATCGTGGCGGACTACTACGGCGCGTTGACCCCGATCAACCAGCTGGCCTCGTTCTCGGTGCCCGAGCCGCGCATGGCCGTGGTGACCCCGTTCGACAAGAGCGCGATGCGCAACATCGAGCAGGCGATCCGCGACTCCGACCTCGGCGTCAACCCGAGCAACGACGGCAACATCATCCGGGTGGTGTTCCCCGAGCTCACCGAGGAGCGCCGCAAGGACTACATCAAGGTGGCCCGCACCAAGGCCGAGGACTCCAAGATCTCGATCCGTTCCGTCCGCCGCAAGGCCAAGGACGGCATCGACAAGATGATCAAGGACGGCGAGGTCGGCGAGGACGAGGGCCGCCGTGCGGAGAAGGAGCTCGACGACACCACCGCGAAGTACGTCGCGCAGGTGGACGAGCTGCTCAAGCACAAGGAAGCAGAGCTGCTCGAAGTCTGATGAACGACTCTTCCTGGGGGGCGCCGCCACAAGCCGGGTACTGGGGGCCGTCCGACCAGGGGCCTGTCCAGGGGGCTGCCCCGGCGGGTCCCGCGTACGATGCGCACCACGCGCAGCAGACTCGCCCCATGCCCATCGTGCCCGACGTACCCGCGCATGGCGGAGACCAGGATGACGACCGGGGGGCCGCTCGGACGGGCGGCCCCCTGTTCCGCGACGAGACGCCACCGCCGTCGACGCCGCCCCCGTCCCAGGCTTCGTCGCAGCACCCGCTGAATCCGCAGGAGCCCATGACCAGCGCCGCACAACCCGCCTCCGCGCCGCAGAAGAAGAACGCGGGGCGCGACCTGGGTGCTGCCATAGGGGTCGGTGTCGGGCTCGGCGTGGTGATCGTCGCGTCGCTCTTCGTCGTCAAGGCCGCCTTCGTCGGCGTCATAACGGTCGCTGTCGTGGTCGGTCTGTGGGAACTCACGTCGAGACTCGCGGAGCGCAAGGACATCAAGGCGCCGCTCGTGCCGCTGGCGCTGGGCGGTGCGGCGATGGTCGTCGCCGGTTACGTCCGCGGGCCCGAGGGCGCCTGGGTGGCCATGGCGCTCACCGCGCTCGCGGTCCTGGTCTGGCGGATGACGGAACCGCCCGAGGGGTACCTCAAGGACGTCACCGCGGGGGTCTTCGCGGCCTTCTACATCCCGTTCCTCGCCACCTTCGTGGCGATGATGCTCACCGCGGACGACGGCGCGAAGCGGGTCCTCACGTTCCTGCTGCTCGCCGTGGTCAGCGACACGGGCGCGTACGCCGTCGGCTGGCGCTTCGGCCGGCACAAGCTCGCGCCGCGCATCAGCCCCGGCAAGACCCGCGAGGGCCTGCTCGGCGCGATCGCCTTCGCCATGGTGGCGGGCGCGCTGTGCATGCAGTTCCTGATCGACGGCGGCACCTGGTGGCAGGGTCTGATCCTCGGTTTCGCGGTCGCGGGCAGCGCCACGCTCGGCGACCTCGGCGAGTCGATGATCAAGCGGGACCTGGGCATCAAGGACATGGGCACCCTGCTCCCGGGCCACGGCGGGATCATGGACCGACTGGACTCGCTGCTGCCCACCGCCCCCGTGGTGTGGCTGCTGCTGGTGCTCTTCGTCGGATCGGTCTGACCGGACCGAGCGCGGCGTCACCGGACCGGGCCGACCGGACCGAGCGCCGCGTCACTCACGGACCCCCGGCCGATCACGGTTGGGGGTCTTCGGCGTCCTGGCCCGCCGCGGAGTACTCGTGCGGCCGGCCACCCTGCCACTTCACCCACCGCGGGTCGTCCAGCAGCTCCCAGGCGTCGTCCGGCAGCCCCGCCCGGCGCAGGAACTCGACCAGGTCGGTGTCGCTGTGGGCGAGGCCGAAGACCTGGCCGTGGATGGTGACCCGGCGCCCGCGGGCGCCCGTCATGCGGTGCACGACGATGGGCGCCGCGTTCGTCCCGCTGATGTTCTCGTCCTGCGACCGTTCGCCGTTCACAGCACACCCAGATCGTTGTCGGGCCGGCAGTAGGGGCACGCGGTGATGCCGTCCTCCGTGAGAGCCCGGAGCGCCTGCTCGCGGGGCAGCGGTTTGGTGTTCTTGCCGGCCATGCCGCAGTCGCTCGTATGGACGGCGTCGGGGGTGGGTCTGCCACCCGCTCTTCGCAACGCGAGCTTCCAGCCGGGTGTGGGTGGGGACAGTGTGCGCGCGGCACGGGCAGTGGTCGCCTCCTGACGTTCGAGCTCGGCGATGGTGTCGTCCGTGCGGCGCAACTGCCAGGCCAGCCATTCGCGGACGCTGCGCAGGCGATCCAGACGAGACACTTTATCGGACACGCGTTCGATTCTAGGTCCAAGTGTGGCCTAGATGGCAACGCCGCCGGCGGAAGAGGCCCACAAAACCGTGAGGCGACCGCCTCGCGCGACCGCCTTGTGCGACCGCACACCGCCGGGATCCGGCGGCTCAGGTCACACGAAACGATCTGCGACACTGGTACAGCCATGCCTAAGCCCGGAGAACTCACATTCGTCGCCCCCCGCGGAGCCAAGAAGCCGCCGCGGCACCTTGCCGATCTCACGCCCGCCGAGCGTAAAGAAGCTGTTGCCGCGGTCGGTGAGAAGCCGTTTCGTGCCAAACAGCTCTCGCAGCACTACTTCGCGCGGTTCGCGCACGACCCCGAGCAGTGGACCGACATCCCTGCCGGTTCGCGCGCCAAGCTGCAGGAAGCCCTGCTGCCCGAGCTGATGACGGTCGTGCGGCATCTGTCCACCGACGACGACACCACCCGCAAGACCCTCTGGCGGCTCTTCGACGGCACGCTCGTCGAGTCCGTGCTGATGCGCTACCCGGACCGGGTCACCATGTGCATCAGCTCACAGGCCGGCTGCGGGATGAACTGCCCGTTCTGCGCGACGGGACAGGCCGGTCTCGACCGGAACCTGTCGACCGGCGAGATCGTGCACCAGATCGTCGACGGCATGCGGGCGCTGCGCGACGGGGAGATCCCCGGCGGCCCGGCGCGGCTCAGCAACATCGTCTTCATGGGCATGGGCGAGCCGCTCGCCAACTACAAGCGGGTCGTCCAGTCCATCCGGGCCCTCACCGACCCGGAGCCGGACGGGCTCGGGCTCTCGCAGCGTGGGATCACCGTCTCGACCGTCGGTCTCGTCCCCGCCATCAACCGGTTCGCCGACGAGGGCTTCAAGTGCCGTCTCGCCATCTCCCTGCACGCACCGGACGACGAGCTGCGCGACACCCTCGTACCGGTCAACACGCGGTGGAAGGTACGGGAGGTGCTGGACGCGGGCTGGGAGTACGCGGCCAGGTCGGGGCGCCGGCTCTCCATCGAGTACGCGCTCATCCGGGACATCAACGACCAGGCGTGGCGCGGTGACCGGCTCGGGCGGATGCTCAAGGGCAAGCCGGTGCATGTGAACCTGATCCCGCTGAACCCGACGCCCGGTTCCAAGTGGACCGCCTCGCGGCCCGAGGACGAGAAGGCGTTCGTCGAGGCGATCGCCGCCCATGGTGTGCCCGTCACCGTCCGGGACACCCGTGGCCAGGAGATCGACGGGGCGTGCGGACAGCTCGCGGCCACCGAGCGGTAGTCTGGCGCATACGTACGTACATCTTCATATTCCGACAGGGGAGCGCCACAGCGCTGAGAGTGCGGGACAGCCCGCAGACCCTCTGAACCTCGCCCAGGTCATTCTGGGTAGGAAGTTCGGTCACTACTCAAGCTGTTGCGCCCTGCCCGGGATCCGACCGAGGTCCCGGGCAGGGCCGCGTCTCTTCCTGGTCAACCCAGGAGGAATCCAGTGAGCGACAAGAGCAGCATCTTCAGGGTCACCGCCGTGGTCGCGGCCACCGGGCTCGGCCTCGCCGCGCTCGGCGCGTGCGGCTCGTCCGACTCCGGGAGCGGTGGGGGCTCCGGGTCCAAGACCGTCACCCTCGTCAGCCATGACTCTTTCGCCTACACCAAGGACGTACTGAAGGCGTTCGAGAAGGAGTCCGGGTACAAGGTCAGGGTCCTCAAGGACGGCGACGCCGGGCAGGCCGTCAACAAGGCGATCCTCACCAAGGACAACCCGCAGGGAGACGTCCTCTTCGGCGTCGACAACACCCTGCTCTCCCGCGCCCTCGACAACGGGCTCTTCCAGTCGTACGAGGCCAAGGGCGCCGACGGCATCCGGTCCGAGTACCGGGTCGACCAGGACAAGCACCGGGTCACGCCCATCGACTCCGGTGACATCTGCGTCAACTACGACAAGGCCTACTTCAGCGCGCACAAGCTGGCCGTGCCCACGTCCTTCGACGACCTGATCAAGCCCGCGTACAAGGATCTGCTCGTCACCGAGAACGCCTCGACCTCCTCGCCCGGCCTCGGCTTCCTGCTCGGCACCGCCGCGAAGTACGGCGACAAGGGCTGGGAGGGCTACTGGAAGAAGCTCAAGGCCAACGGCGTGAAGGTCGTCGACGGCTGGGAGCAGGCCTACAACGAGGAGTTCTCCGGGTCCGCCGGCGGCAGGAAGGCCAAGGGCGACCGCCCGCTCGTCGTCTCGTACGCCTCCTCGCCGCCCGCCGAGGTCATCTACGCCGACCCCAAGCCGAAGACTGCGCCGACCGGTGTCGCGGACGGCACCTGCTTCCGCCAGGTCGAGTACGCGGGCCTGCTGAGCAACGCCGGGAACACCGAGGGCGGCAAGGCGCTCATCGACTTCCTGGTCGGCAAGCAGTTCCAGGAGGACATGCCGCTCAACATGTTCGTGTACCCGGTGGTCGAGGGCGCTGAGGTGCCCGACGCGTTCACCCGGTACGGGCCGGCCGCCGCGAACCCCGAGACCCTGGCCCCCGCCAGGATCGCCGACAACCGTGACGAGTGGGTCAAGTCATGGACCTCGCTCGTACTGAAGTAGAGCCCAGCGCGCGCCCCCGGTCTCCGCGCCGGGGGAGCGCGGCGCGGCTCGGGCTCATGATCGTGCCCGTCGCGTTCTTCGGGGTCTTCTTCGCCTATCCGGTCGCCGCGATCACCGTTCGTGGGCTGAAGGTCGACGGCGTCTGGCGGTTCGGGCGGATCTGGGACGTGCTCGGACAGTCCGACATCCGGCACGTCCTGTGGTTCACGACCTGGCAGGCGCTGGCCTCGACCGCGCTCACCCTGCTGATCGCGCTCCCCGGCGCGTACGTCTTCGCGCGCTTCGAGTTCAGGGGCAAGCAGATTCTGCGGGCCGTCGTCACCGTGCCGTTCGTGCTGCCGACGGTCGTCGTGGGCACGGCCTTCCTGGCGCTGCTCGGGCGGGGCGGGCTGCTCGACGAGCTGTGGGGCGTACGCCTGGACACCACCGTGTGGGCCATCCTGCTCGCGCACGTCTTCTTCAACTACGCGGTCGTCGTCCGCACGGTCGGCGGTCTCTGGTCGCAGCTCGACCCGCGGCAGGAGGAGGCCGCGCGGATGCTCGGCGCCTCCCGGTTCGCGGCCTGGCGCGGGGTGACGCTCCCTGCGCTCGGCCCGGCCGTGGCCGCCGCCGCGCTCATGGTGTTCCTCTTCACCTTCACCTCCTTCGGCGTCGTGCAGATCCTCGGCGGCCCCACCTTCTCGACGCTCGAAGTCGAGATCTACCGGCAGACCTCGGAGATCTTCGACCTCTCGACGGCCGCCGTGCTGACGCTCGTCCAGTTCGTCGCGGTGGGCGCGATCCTCGCCGTCCACGCCCGGACCGTACGACGGCGGGAGACGGCCCTGCGGCTGGTGGATGCCGCAGCGAGCGCGCGTCGGCCGCGCGGGGCGGGGCAGTGGGCGCTGCTCGCGGGCGTTCTCGGCTCCATCGCCGTGCTGCTCGTCCTGCCGCTCGCCGTCCTCGTCCAGCGCTCGCTCGACGCCCCCGGCTTCGGCTACTACAAGGCGCTCACCAGCGACGAGGGCAGTCTCTTCCTGGTCCCGCCGATCGACGCCGTCGGCAACTCGCTGCGGTACGCCTTCGCCGCGACCGCCATCGCCCTGCTGATCGGTGGACTCGCGGCCGCCGCCCTCACCCGCCGGGACGCCGGACGCCTGGGACGCCTGGTCCGCGGCTTCGACGCGCTGCTCATGCTGCCGCTCGGCGTCTCCGCCGTGACCGTCGGCTTCGGCTTCCTCATCGCGCTCGACGAGCCGCCGCTGGATCTGCGGAGCTCATGGATCCTGGTGCCGCTCGCGCAGGCGCTGGTGGGCGTCCCCTTCGTCGTACGGACCATGCTGCCGGTGCTGCGCGCGGTGGACGGACGTCTGCGCGAGGCCGCGGCGGTGCTCGGGGCCTCGCCCTGGCGGGTGTGGCGCGAGGTCGATCTGCCGATGGTGCGGAGGGCGCTGCTGGTCGCGGCCGGGTTCGCCTTCGCGGTGTCGCTGGGCGAGTTCGGCGCGACCGTCTTCATCGCACGGCCCGACAACCCGACGCTGCCGGTCGCCGTGGCGCGACTGCTCGGACGGGCCGGGGACCTCAGCTACGGGCAGGCCATGGCCCTCTCGACCATCTTGATGCTGGTGTGCGCGGTGGCGCTGCTGGTCCTCGAACGCCTACGCACCGACCTTCGCTCCGACCGGACGGGAGAGTTCTGACGATGCTCGAACTGGAGGGGGCGACCGTACGGTTCGGGGGGCGCCCGGTGTTGGACGGCGTCGGGCTCGATGTCGGCGAGCACGAGATCGTGTGCGTCCTGGGGCCCAGCGGCAGCGGCAAGTCGACCCTGCTCAGGGCCGTCGCCGGGCTGCAGCACCTGGACGGCGGGCGGGTGTTCCTGGACGGCCGCGACCTCGACGGCGTACCCGCGCACAAGCGGGGCGTCGGCCTGATGTTCCAGGACCACCAGCTGTTCCCGCAGCGCGATGTGGCCGGAAACGTGGCCTTCGGGCTGCGTATGCACGGGGAGTCGAAGCGCCGACAGGCCTCGCGGGTGGGGGAGTTGCTGGACCTTGTGGGTCTGCCGGGCGCGCAGGGCAGGGCCGTCGCCTCCCTCTCCGGCGGCGAACAGCAGCGGGTCGCCCTCGCCCGCGCTCTGGCTCCCCGGCCCCGGCTGCTCATGCTCGACGAGCCGCTCGGCCAGCTGGACCGTTCGCTGCGTGAGCGACTGGTGGTCGAACTGCGGGAACTCTTCGGCGAGTTGGGCACCACCGTTCTCGCGGTCACCCATGACCAGGGCGAGGCCTTCGCGCTCGCCGACCAGGTCGTCGTCATGCGGGACGGGCGGATCGCCCAGTCGGGTTCACCTCTTGAGGTCTGGCAGCGTCCGGCCGACGAGTTCGTGGCCCGCTTCCTCGGCTTCGAGAACGTGACCGGGGCGACCGTCTCCGGTCAGGCCGCGGACACCCCCTGGGGCAAGCTGCCGGTGCCCCCGGACACTTCGCAGGGCGAGGTCACGCTGCTCGTCAGGCCGGCGGGCGTACGGCTCGTACCGGCCGAGGAGGGGCTGCGGTGCGCGGTGGCCGCGCGGACGTTCCGGGGCACCCATGTCGCCGTACGGCTGCAGCCCGAGGGGGCGCCGCGGCTGGAGGCGGCGTGTGCGCTGCGGGACGCGCCGGAGACCGGGGACGAGGTCGGGGTGGCCTTCGACGCAGCCGAAATCGTCGTACTCGCAGGAGTTCCGGGGCCCTAGTGTGCGGCCTGTAACGCTACTCGGGCGCGAGCGATACTGCGACGAAGTCGTCGGGCGGACCGCGCTGCTGCGGGCCCACCTCGCGGGTGCCGATCTCGCCGCGACCGTGCCGACCTGTCCGGAGTGGACGCTGCGGCGGCCGGCCGTGCAGGTGGGCGAGGCGCACCGCTGGACCGAGCACATCGTCCGCACGGGGGCGACCAGGAGCGTGCCCGTCGAGCACCTGGGGGGCGTCGTGGGGCCCGAGGCCGACGATCCCGTCTCCCTGGACGTCTGGCTCGCGGAGGGCGCGGAGACGGCCGCAGGGACGTTCCGCGCCGCCGGGGCGGAGTCTGCACCTGCACGCCACCGATGCCGTGGCGGGTCCGGACGCCGAGTGGGTCGTCGAGTTCGACGACAAGGGGTTGCTGGACCTCTGGTTGTCGCGGGCGTCGTTCGGGTGAGGTTGGCGCGGGCCGCGCTGCGCCGGCCGCGCGGGGGTGTGTGCAGGCTGCGGGCTGGTGGGGGCTGGTCGCGCAGTTCCCCGCGCCCCTAAAAGATTGCGCCGTTCCCCGCGCCCCTTGAAAGCCAGAAGGTTGCGCCGTTCCCCGCGCCCCTGGGGGCCGCGTCCCTGGAGGCCGCGCCGCCGAGGGGTTCTGACGCAGCGGTGGCCCGCCCCCTTGTTCGGGGGCGGGCCACTACTGGATGTGCTGCGACCAGCTGGTGTCAGCGGGTCTTCGCTGCGCCTCGGCGGCGGAGCGCGAACATCACGCCGGCGCCGGCCGCCACGAGCGCGGCCGCTATGCCGGCGATCGCACCGGTGTTGGAGCTGGAACCGGTCTCGGCGAGGTTCGAGTCGCCCGCCGGCGACGGGGCGTTGTCACCGGTAGAGGCGGCCGGGGTGCTCTCCGACTCCGACGGCTCCGGGGACTCGGCGGGCTTCGAGGGCTCCTCCGCGGGCTCGGAGGGCTTCTCCGAGGGCTTCGGGGTCGCCGGAGGCGTGGTCGTCTCCGGGGACTCGCAGGCCTCGGACGGGGTGACGAGGTTCGGCTTGATGTCCTCGTCGACCTGGTTGCCGGCCTTGACGTGCACGCGGTACGTCGCGTTCGGCTTCCAGTCCTCGGAGAAGTCGACGGTCACGCCTTCACGCGTGCCCTCGACCTCCTGCTCGCCGACGAGCTTCGCGTCGGCACCGTTCGACTGGAGGTAGACACTGACCTTGGCCTTGACGCCCGACGGGTCCTTGTCGGTGACACTGATGACGCCCTTCGTGCCGTCGCACTTGGCGGCGGCCGAGAACTCGCTGATGTTGCAGGCGAGCGCGTTGCCGGCCAGGCCGAGCGTGAGCGCGGCCGAGGCGGAGGCAACTCCGAGAATGCGCACAGAACGTGCGGTACGGCGAGATATGGACACGATTGCCCTTCACGGGATGCACAAAATGAGGGGGGTTGATGGGAGCTACTGAGAAACAGCAATCCCAGACGCCTCACAGGTTTATTGGGCACCGTCTCCGGTTGTCAATCCGTGTGTCCGTCTTGCCCCTTGGCTTTTAGGTTTCATTTACACGCGACAGGCGGTCGAGCGCCTCCGGTGCCTCCTCGATCCGGTCCACCAGCGTGATGCGGGACTCCATCGGGCGGTCGCGGGCGAGGGCCTGCAGGAGCGGCCAGGCGGGCAGCCGCTGCGTCCAGTGGGCGCGGTCCACCAGGACCATGGGGGTGGGTTCGCCGCGGGACTCGTAGTAGTTGGGGGTCGTGTTGTCGAAGATCTCCTGGACCGTCCCGGCGGCGCCGGGCAGGAAGACCACCCCCGCGTTCGAGCGGGCCAGCAGGCCGTCCTCGCGGGTGGCGTTGGCGAAGTACTTGGCTATGTGGGAGGCGAAGGCGTTCGGCGGCTCGTGCCCGTAGAACCAGGTGGGGATGCCGACGGAGGCGTTGCCTTTCGGCCAGCGCTCGCGCACCCCGAAGGCGGCGCGCGCCCACTCGGCCACCGACGGCACGAACGAGGGGGCCTTCCCGAGGAGTTCGCACGCCTCGTCCAGCATGCCGTCGCGGTACGGGGCCGCGTAGGCGCCGAGGTTGGCCGCCTCCATCGCGCCGGGGCCGCCGCCGGTCGCCACCGTGAACCCGGCGCGGGCGAGCGCGCGGCCGAGCCTGGCCGCGCCCCCGTATGCTTCGGTGCCGCGCGCGATCGCGTGACCGCCCATCACACCCACCACGCGCGCCCCGCGCAGGAGTTCGTCCAGGGCGTCGGAGACGGAGTCGTCGTGGATCGAGCGCAGCATCGACGCGTAGACGTCCCCGTCGGCACGGGTCCGCCGGAACCAGTCGTACGCGGCGGCGTCCGGCGTCGCCTCGTAGCCCTTGTCGAGGGAGCCGAACAGCTCCTCGGGCGTGTAGAGATGCCCGCGGTACGGGTCGAACGGCACGTCGGGCAGCGGCGGGAAGACCAGCGCGCCGTCGGCCCGGATCTTCGCCGCCGCGTTCTCCCGCATCGGGCAGCCCAGGAAGACGGCGCCCGCGGTGTCGCTGGCGAGCAGCTCTTTCGTACGGTCCGTCAGATCGACTGCCTGTACGCGGAAGCCGGTGAGGGTGCCGCGGGCCGAGACGGTCGCGTCGAACTCCTCCAGCGTCTCGATCTCACGGTCGTTGTGATGGGCCACGTGGGCGGGGCTCGTCTGCACCCGACCATGTAAGCACGGGCTGTTCGGGCACGGCCTGTCCGAGCGCTGTCCCGTCGGGCGGGGGCGGGGATTCAGCCCTGGACGACGGCCGGGTCCATCCACATGACCTCCCAGGTGTGGCCGTCCGGGTCGTCGAAGGCGCGCCCGTACATGACACCGTGGTCCTGGGTCTCCCCGCTCGCGGAGCCGCCCGCGGCGATCGCCCTGTCGACCAGTTCGTCGACCTTCTCGCGGCTCTCGGCGCTGAGACACAGGAGCACCTCGCTCGTCCTGGTCGAGTCCGCGATCTCCTTCTTCGTGAAGTCCGCGTAGCGCTGCTTGTTCAGCAGCATCGCGACGATCGTGTCGCTGATGACGACGGACGCGCAGTTCTCGTCCGAGAACTGGGCGTTGATCGTGTAGCCGAGCTCCGAGAAGAACTTCTTGGACACGTCCACGTCGTTCACGGCCAGGTTCACGAAGATCATCTGCTGGTACATGGGAGGTCCTCCGTCGGGTGAGTTGCTGTTCGGAGAGTCAGACCGGGGCCCCGCCGAGAAGTCATCGGTCCGCGCGCAACTTTTTCGTACACGCGGATTTTTTCGCACCCGCACTCGACCGGGTGGCGGATCGGGTGGCGGATCGCGGGGTGGGCCGAGCGGTGGGCCGAGCGGTCGGTCCGTTCTCGTACGCCCGGTCAGCGGATCAGTGGCATGGCCGCCAGCTCCGCGATCGCCCAGGTCAGGGGGGTGAGGACGGCGAGGAGGGTGCCCGCGCGGAGGGTGGCCGCGGCGCGTAGCGTCGAGGCGGGCGCGCCGATCCGCAGCAGCGCCGCGGTGGTGTCGGCGCGCGCGTTCCTCGCCTCGACGGCGGCGGTCAGCAGCGTCGCCACCGCGCATCCGGCGACGAGCAGCAGGCCGAGTGTGGTGAGGGGGCCGATGCCGGGACGCGTTCCGGTGTAGAGCACGGCGACTGCGTACGTGCCCGACGCCACCGCGCACACCACGCCGAGCGGGCGTCCGAGGCGGGCCGCCTCCTCCATGAGCACGCGTCCGGCGAGCAGGCGCAGGGCGCTCGGTCGTACGGACTGGAGGAGCCTGCCGCACAGGTGCGTGAGGGCGGGTCCGGCCAGTGCGAGGCCGAGTGCGGTGAGCGCCCAGCCGACGAGCACGCCGAAGGGGGCGCCGGTGAGTCCGCCGGGTAGCGCGTGGCCTTCGTGGGCGGGGGCGCCCCGGCTCGCGTACGTCTCCACCGCGAGGCCTGCGGCCAGGACGGCGGTGCCCCAGGGGAGGCCGGCGGGGGTGGGGAGCGGGGGGAGGGGGGCGTGGGGGTTCTGCGGGGTGTGTGGTGTCTGCGGGGCGGTGGGGGCTGGTCGCGCAGTTCCTCGCGCCCCTTGGGGGGTGGGGTGGGCGGGGGTGTTGGGTTCGGTGAGTGGATGGGGGTGGTGCGGGGTGTGGGGTGTCTGCGGGGCGGTGGGGGCTGGTCGCGCAGTTCCCCGCGCCCCTTGCGGGGCGGGGTGGGTGGGGGTGTCGGGTCCCGTGTCGGCGCGGGTGGCCGCGCGGCGGGGTACGTCCAGCGGGAGTACGCGGTCGTGGCTGTCGGAGCCGGGTGCGTCGGGCGGGAGTACATGGCTGTGGCTGTCGGAGGCGGGTTCTTCGGAGGCGGCGCGACTGTCGCGCTCGGGTGCGTCCGTTGCGTTCGTTGCGTCGGGGCCGTCGGTCCGGGCGTCGGCGGACGGAGCAGGGGCCGTCTGTAGGGCTGCCTCGCGGCCTTCGGCGGGGGCGGGCGCCTGTCGGAGCGTGCCCCTGTCCGTGCGGGCTCCGAAGCGGCCGTAGGTGCTGGAGCCGATGCGTTCGGCGGAGCGGCCGTAGCCGCCGAAACCGCCCAGCCGTCCCGGGCGTCCGCCCACCGCGGGGACGGTCGGGCGCGGGCCCCGCGGACGCAGTACGACCGCGCTGGTCGCGGACGCGAGGACCGGTACCAGGGCCAGCAGCGTGAGCGTGGCGGGCAGGGGCAGCGGCTGGTTCGCGGCGAGGAAGCCGGCCGCGTCGCCGTCCAAGGGGAGGCCGGTCAGGTCGCCGCGCAGGTGCAGGAAGAACAGCAGGGCGACCATCGAGCCCAGCGTGCAGGACACGGCGGTGGAGACGGCCGCCAGGATCATCAGCTGCCCGGGTCCCAGACCGATCGCCGCGAGCCCGGCCCGCGGGCGGGTGGCCGGGTCGGTCCGGGCGACGGCGACCGCGAACTGCACGGTGGCCGCGATCGGCGCGAGGCACCAGGCGAGCCGGAGCACGGCCGCCGTGGACGCGTCGGGGTGCCCCAGCGCGTATCCCAGGGTGCACAGGAGCAGGAAGCCGGTGCCGGCGGACGCCGCGGCGACGAGGAGCCTGCGGAACTGGACGGCGGGGTTGGCCCCGCGGACTAGGCGGAGAGCGAGCACGCGGCCCGGCCTTCCGTCTCGGTGGGACCGGTGGGACCGGCGGGACCGGTGGAACCGGTTGGGGGGCCGGTTGGACCCGTCGGACCGGTGGGCTCGGCCTGCTCGGGGAGCGGAGGCAGATGGACCGTGTGCACGCGCCGTCCGTCGAGCAGCGACACCGTGCGGTCGGCGAGCGCCGCGGTGTCCGCGTCGTGCGTGGCCAGGACGACGGTGATCCGGTGCGAACGGGCCGCCGCGGTGAGCGTCCGCAGCACCTGGGCGCGGTCGGCGCGATGCAGCGGCGCGGTGGGCTCGTCGGCGAAGATCACGCTCGGCGCGGGCGCCAGGGCGCGGGCGATGGCCACCCGCTGGCGCTCCGACTGGAGCAGGGCGTACGGGCGTTTGCGGGCGCAGCCGCCGACGTCGAGGCGGTCCAGCCACTCCAGCGCGGCGGCCTTGGCCCGGCGGCGGCTCACCCCGCGCAGCATCAGGAGCAGGGCGGCGTTCTCCCAGGCGGTCAGCTCGGGGACGAGGACCGGCGCCGGGTCGATCCAGCCGAAACGGTCGCGGCGCAGCCGTTCGCGTTTCATCGTGCTCATGGTGTGGACGGGCGTGCTGTTGAACCAGACCTCGCCCTGCTGGGCGAGGAGCTGTCCCGACAGGCACTGGAGGAGGGTCGTCTTGCCGCTGCCGCGCGGGCCGCCGACGGCGAGGATCTCGCCCTCGCGAACCCCGAGTGAGACGCCGGTGAGTGCGGGTGAGCCGTTGTGTCTGACGTGCAGGGCGCGTGCCCAGAGCACGTCGTTGTCCGGCGGAGCCGCCATCGCGTACACCTCTTCAGATCTGATTTGCGCTGCCCGGGCGGCCTCGGAAGGTCGCGGGGTCCCCCGGTCGGGGGAACGAAGGCAGGGCCGATCGGTCACTGGGCACGCTAGGGAGTCGGGGCCCGGAGGCCGGACAGCACGCGGCCCCGGGGCGCGCATTCTCACTCGAACGGGCGCCACCGGGGCCGGTGTTGATCACTTGTTCAGCTCAAAGGCTGAGCGGGCGGACGGGCGGACGGGCGGACGGGCGGACGGGCGGCTGAGCTGACAGGTTCAGCTCAGCCGCGATGGCCGCATCGGCCGACGCCTTCGGCTCACAGCTTCGCCCAGGCCTCCGTCAGCACCTGGCGGACGATGCCCTCGATCTCGTCGAACGTCGACTGGTCGGAGATCAGCGGCGGCGACAGCTGGATGACCGGGTCACCGCGGTCGTCGGCGCGGCAGTAGAGGCCGTACTCGAAGAGCTTCTTGGAGACGAAGCCGTAGAGCACGCGCTCCGACTCCTCGTCCGTGAAGGTCTCCTTGGTGGCCTTGTCCTTCACCAGCTCGATGCCGTAGAAGAAGCCGTTGCCGCGGACGTCGCCGACGATCGGCAGGTCGTGCAGCTTCTGGAGGGTGGAGAGGAACGCGCCCTCGTTGTCCAGGACGTGCTGGTTGAGGTTCTCGCGCTCGAAGATGTCGAGGTTCGCGAGGCCCACGGCCGCCGACACCGGGTGACCGCCGAAGGTGTAGCCGTGCAGGAAGGTGTTGTCGCCCTGGTAGAACGGCTCGGCCAGCCGGTCCGAGATGATGCAGGCGCCGATCGGGGAGTAGCCCGAGGTCATGCCCTTGGCGCAGGTGATCATGTCCGGTACGTAGTCGAACTTGTCGCACGCGAACATCGTGCCGAGGCGGCCGAAGGCGCAGATGACCTCGTCCGAGACGAGCAGCACGTCGTACTGGTCGCAGATCTCGCGCACCCGCCGGAAGTAGCCGGGCGGCGGCGGGAAGCAGCCGCCGGCGTTCTGCACGGGCTCCAGGAAGACGGCGGCGACCGTCTCCGGGCCCTCCATGAGGATCTGCTCCTCGATCTGGTCGGCGGCCCAGCGGCCGAAGGCCTCGGGGGAGACGCCGGACCCCTGGTCGAGGAAGGCGGGCGCGCGGTAGATGTTGGTGTTCGCGACCTTGTGCGCGCCGGGGACCAGCGGCTCGAACGGGGCCTTCAGGGCGGGCAGGCCCGTGATGGACAGGGCGCCCTGCGGGGTGCCGTGGTAGGCGACCGCGCGCGAGATGACCTTGTACTTGGTCGGCTTGCCCTGCAGCTTGAAGTACTGCTTGGCGAGCTTCCACGCGGTCTCGACGGCCTCGCCGCCACCGGTGGTGAAGAAGACCTTGTTCAGGTCGCCGGGAGCGTGGTGCGCGAGGCGCTCGGCCAGCTCGACGGCCTTCGGGTGGGCGTACGACCAGATCGGGAAGAAGGCCAGTTCCTTGGCCTGCTTGGCGGCCGTCTCGGCCAGCTCGGCACGGCCGTGGCCCGCCTGGACCACGAACAGACCGGCCAGACCATCGAGGTAGCGCTTGCCCTTGTCGTCGTAGATGTAGGTCCCCTCGCCACGGACGATCGTGGGGACGGGCGCGTTCTCGTACGAGGACATGCGGGTGAAGTGCATCCACAGGTGGTCGTACGCGGTGCGGCTGAGGTCCTTGGCAGTCACGGCTATCGGGTTCCCCACATGTAGGTCTGCTTCTTGAGCTTGAGGTAGACGAAGCTCTCGGTGGAGCGCACGCCGGGCAGGATCCGGATGCGTTTGTTGATGACGTCCAGCAGATGGTCGTCGTCCTCGCAGACGATCTCGGCGAGGATGTCGAAGGAGCCCGCGGTCATCACCACGTACTCGACCTCCGGCATGGCGGTCAGCGCGTCCGCGACCGGTTCCAGGTCGCCGTCGGCGTTGATGCCCACCATCGCCTGCCTGCGGAAACCCACGGTGAGCGGGTCCGTGACGGCGACGATCTGCATCACGCCCTGGTCGAGCAGCTTCTGGACGCGCTGGCGCACGGCCGCCTCGGAAAGGCCCACGGCCTTGCCTATCGCGGCGTACGGCCGGCGGCCGTCCTCCTGGAGCTGCTCGATGATGCCGAGGGAGACGGCATCCAGCTGGGGAGTGCCGTTCCTGGACTCGCGGGAGTCCCGGGGGTCCCTGGGGTCTGCGCTTCGACTGGCCACGGGCTCACTCTGCACGAGGGCTCGACGGTTCCGCAAGGTGCGATCGATGAAATTCGTTGTTTACGTGTTCCAAGTCTGCGGATTTCGCAGCTCTGAGGCCAGTGGGGGTGTTGAAAACGTCGGGGCGAGGATTAGGGTGGGAGGTCAGGTGTCTCAGCCAGTGGACACCTGAGCCGAAGGACCGTACAAGGACAGTCGTAGAACATCCGCTATCCGATGTCCGGTGAGGACATCCGACAGGAGGGCCGGGCAGTGAGCACCGAGCTGCGTCGTCTGCGCAATTACATCGCCGGAGAGTTCCGCGATGCCGCCGATGGACGGACCACGGACGTGGTCAACCCCGCGACGGGTGAGGCGTACGCCACCGCGCCGCTGTCCGGTCAGGCCGACGTCGACGCCGCGATGGAGGCCGCCGCCGCGGCCTTCCCCGCCTGGCGCGACCGGACCCCCGCCGAGCGCCAGAAGGCCCTCCTCAAGATCGCGGACGCCTTCGAGGAGCGTGCCGAGGAACTCATCGCCGCCGAGGTCGAGAACACGGGCAAGCCCATCGGACTCACCCGGTCCGAGGAGATCCCGCCCATGGTCGACCAGATCCGCTTCTTCGCGGGCGCCGCGCGCATGCTGGAGGGCCGGTCGGCCGGCGAGTACATGGAGGGCCTGACCTCGATCGTCCGCCGCGAGCCGGTCGGTGTCTGCGCGCAGGTCGCGCCGTGGAACTACCCGATGATGATGGCCGTGTGGAAGTTCGCCCCGGCGCTCGCCGCGGGCAACACGGTCGTGCTCAAGCCGTCCGACACCACCCCGGCCTCCACGGTCCTGATCGCCGAGATCATCGGCTCGATCGTCCCCGAGGGCGTCTTCAACGTCATCTGCGGCGACCGTGACACCGGCCGCGCGATGGTCGAGCACCGGATTCCGGCCATGGCGTCCATCACCGGTTCCGTGCGGGCGGGCATCTCCGTCGCCGAGTCCGCCGCCAAGGACGTCAAGCGCGTCCACCTGGAGCTGGGCGGCAAGGCGCCCGTCGTGGTCTTCGAGGACACCGACATCGCCAAGGCCGTCGAGGACATCTCGGTGGCGGGCTTCTTCAACGCGGGCCAGGACTGTACGGCCGCCACGCGCGTCCTCGTACAGGAGTCCATCCACGACGAGTTCACGGCCGCGCTCGCCAAGGCCGCCGCGGACACGAAGACCGGGCAGCCGGACGACGAGGACGTGCTGTACGGGCCGCTGAACAACCCGAACCAGCTCAAGCAGGTCACCGGCTTCATCGAGCGGCTGCCCGCGCACGCCAAGGTCGAGGCGGGCGGCCACCGCGTCACCGACAAGGGCTGCGAGAACGGCTACTTCTACGCCCCGACCGTCGTCTCCGGCCTGAAGCAGGACGACGAGATCATCCAGAACGAGGTCTTCGGTCCGGTCATCACCATCCAGTCCTTCACGGACGAGGCCCAGGCCGTCGCGTACGCGAACGGCGTCGAGTACGCGCTGGCCTCCTCCGTCTGGACGAAGGACCACGCGCGCGCGATGCGCATGTCCAAGGTCCTCGACTTCGGCTGCGTGTGGATCAACACGCACATCCCGCTGGTCGCGGAGATGCCGCACGGCGGCTTCAAGCACTCCGGCTACGGCAAGGACCTGTCGGGGTACGGCTTCGACGACTACACGCGGATCAAGCACGTCATGACGTCGCTCGGCTGAGCGTTCGGTACGCGGTACGCGGTACGCGTCACGGGACACGTGGTGCGGGACATGCGGGGTGCGGCCCCCGGGCGGGAGTCGGTCCGCCGCCCGGGGCCGCCGCGGCCGGACGCGGGTCAGCCGCTGAGGACGAGCCCCTCGACGCTCGACTCCGTGCCGCTGTCCTCGGGCTGATCACCGCCTGCCTTCTCACCGCACCGACGGGGAGTCACCGTCGGACGGCGAGGCCGATCCGACGGCCACGGCCTGACCGGCGTACACGGGGTAGGGGCGGCACGCCGAAGAACTCGTCGACCACTACTACGAGCCCGCCGTGGCCGCCGAACTCGCCGCCTGGGTCAACTACGTCTGCCCCGTCCCGGCCGCCCAGGACGTCCTGGCCTCCGCCAAGGACGAGGAGACCGCCGCCCTCGCCGAGGACCCGCTCATCTTCCCCGACACCGCCATGCGCAAGAGGCTCGCGATCGCCCGCGACATCACGGCGAAGGAACGCACGGAGTTCGCGAAGCGCTGGAACGCGATCGCGGGGCTGTAGAACGCCACGTCACCGTGTGGGACAAGGTCCTGATTCCGTAGCCGGGCCGGAGCGAGTCAGCCGGGCCGGCCCGGCCCGGGCCGGAGCAGGGAGCAACGAGGTCCGTGTGGTCCGGTAGACGGGTCCGGCACCCGACTGCCCCGCTCAAGATGCGCCACGCCGGACAGCTACCAGACTTGCGTGTATGGCAGAAGAGCGTCGGCCGCGCGCCCGGAAGTCCTCGACGACAACCGCTCCCCGCTCCCCGCGTGCGGGCGGGGCGGAACATGCGGCGCGTGCGGCCTGCCGGAGCCTGGAGGGCCTGATCGGCCATCCCACTGAGGGCGTATCGGCGGTGAGGCGGGACGACGACGGCTGGTGTGTCGTCGTGGACGTCCTTGAGCTGCCCCGGATTCCGGACACGACGAGCCTTCTCGCGTCGTACGAGGTGAGGCTCGACCAGGACGGCGAGCTCATGGAGTACCGCAGGGTCCGCCGCTATCGGCGGGGGTCCGCCGACGAGTGAGCAGTGCCCCAGGTTGCCCGACTACCGGAAGGACCCCTCATGCCTGCGACCACCTACTCCGACGAGGTAGTTGCGTGCCCGCCGCGCGCCGGCACGTTGTACGACGTGCTCGAACTGATCCTTGACCGGGGCATGGTCATCGACGTGTTCGTCCGGGTGTCCCTGGTCGGCATCGAGATCCTCAAGATAGACGCGCGCATCGTCGTGGCGAGCGTGGACACGTATCTGCGCTTCGCGGAGGCGTGCAACCGGCTCGACCTGGAGCACGACTCCGGCAGCACCACCATCCCCGAGCTGCTCGGCGGCAGTGCCGCCAAGTCCATCGGCAAGCGCAAGGTGCGCAAGGCCGCGGAGAGCGTGGGCGACACCGTCCGCAGGGCCGTCGGCGGCCGTGACGACGACTACGACGACTTCGACGAGGACGAGGACGCGGCAGAGGAAACGCGGCAGGAACGGCCGCGGAAGCGGCGCGCCCCGGCCCGGAGCGGTACGAGCCGCCGACGACCCGTGGAGGCGTGAGCCGTGCCGGACGAAGGTGTGTACGTCTACGCGATCATCCGTGCCGCGGGACCGCTGCCCGCCGACGCGCGGGGTGTGGGCAGCCCGGCCGCGCCACTGCGGCTGCTCCGGCGCGGGCGGGTCGCGGCTGTCGTCAGCGAGGCTCCGCCCGCGCTCCGCGCCAGACGCCGGGATCTGCTCGCTCACCAGGAGCTGCTGCTGCGCCTGTCGGAACAGGGCCCGGTGCTGCCGATGCGCTTCGGGATGATCGCGACCGACGAGGAGACGGTGCTCGGCCGGCTGGCGGTGCAGGAAGCCGAGCATCTGGCCGCGCTGGAGCACCTCTCCGACGGGGTCGAGATCAACGTCAAAGCGCTCCCCGCGCAACACGCGCTGGCAAACCTCGTCGCGGAGGACAAGCGGATCCGCCTGCTGAGGGACGAGGTACGTCGACGGCCCGGTTACGAGGCGAGCCTCAGGCTGGGCCAGGCGGTGGCCGCCGCACTGGAGAGCCGGGCCGCCGAAGCGGGTCGGCGGGCTCTGGGCGAGCTGACGCCCAGGGCGCGCGCGGTGACCTCGGGCCCCGAGGTCCAGGGGTGTGTCCTGAACACGTCGTTCCTCGTCGGCCGCGGCGACAGCGAGGCCTTCCGCAAGGCGGCGGAGCGCTTCGCACACACCCACCGCGACCGTGTGGAACTGCGTCTCTCCGGTCCGCTGCCCTGCTACAGCTTCGTCGCCGCCGAAGGCATTCCCGTCCGCGCCGCCGGAGCCTGAGATGGGACTGATCACCGGGCTGCTCACCCTCCCCATCGCGCCGGTCCGCGGCGTCGTCTGGGTGGCGGAGAAGCTCAACGACGCCGCCGAGCGAGAGCTGCACGACCCCGGAGTCCTCCGCACCCAGCTGGCTGTGCTGAACCAGGAGTTCGAGGACGGGGACATCGGCATGGAGGAGTTCGAAAGAGAAGAGGAACGGCTGCTCGACCGGCTGCACGCCGCACGGGCCCGCTCCTCCCCGGACGATCGAAGGTGACGGGCTCATGGATGACAAGGACAAGGTGGCTCTCGCGGCTGCCGTAGTGGGCGGCTATGTGCTGGGCCGCACCAAGAAGGGCCGGCTGGCGCTGTCCGTCGCGACCTATCTGGCGGGTCGGCGCTTCGGCCTGGAACCCCGCCAACTCGCCGCCGAGGGGATGCGCAGGCTCGGGGAGCTTCCGCAGTTCGCCGAGCTGCAGGAGCAGCTGCGCGGGGAAGTGCTGGACGCGGGCCGCGAGGCGATGGCCGCCGCCGCCGACCGGGGCATGAGCACGCTCGCCGGTGCCCTCAGCGACCGTACGGCCCGGATCGGAGAGAAGGCGACCGAGGGAGACGAGGACGAGGAGGAGCCGGAGGAGGAGTACGAGGAGGAGCCGGAGGAGGAAGAAGAGGAGCCGGAGGAAGAGGAGCCGCAGGAGAGGCCCCGGCGGAAGACCGCGACACGCAAGAGGGCGCCTGCGAAGAAGGCCGCACCCGCGAAGAAGAGCGCGCCTGTGAAGAAGACCGCTCCCGCCAAGAAGACCGCGGCCAAGAAAACCGCGGCCAAGAAGACGGCAGCGAAGAAGACGGCAGCGAAGAAGACGGCGCCGTCGAAGCGAGCAGGATCCAAGCGCGCCGATCGTCGGAGGTAGGCAGTCATGGCCAAGAAGCAGGGTGACCGGTCGACGGAGGAGACGTCGGGCCTGGACGAGCTTCGTGAACAGCTGTCCAGATTCGTGTCGGCGCAGGTCGAGCATCTGGCGGAGAAGGCCGGCGACAAACTGACCGACGTCACCGGGCAGCTCACGGACGCGGCTCAGAACGGCGGCTCGCTGCCCGCGATCGGCTCACGTGTTCTTCAGGGTGACTCACCCCTGAAGGCTTTCGTCTCGGAGAAGGCCAAGGGCGTCAAGGACAACGTCGTGGGAAAGGCCAAGGAAGCCTTCGGCGGAGGAAAAGGCAAACGCAAGGCGAGCGGTGGCAAGGTCATGAACATCATCGAGGTTCTCGATGTGGGGGTTCCTCTGCGGGACGCCTATGACCACTGGACGCAGTACGACCAGTTCAGCGGCTTCGCGAAAGGTGTTCGCGACGTTTCGAAGAGCGACGAGATCGAAAGCGACTGGAAGGTCAAGGTCGGCCCGTCGACGCGCAGTTTCAAGGCGACGGTCCAGGAACAGATCCCCGACGACCGGATCGTCTGGACCTCCGAAGGCGCCAAGGGCACCACTCGCGGCGCGGTCAGTTTCCATGAGCTGGGCCCCACGCTGACGCGGATCGTGCTGGTCGTGGAGTACTACCCGTCCGGCTTCTTCGAGAAGACGGGAAATCTCTGGCGGGCACAAGGCCGCCGGATGCGTCTCGACTTCAAGAATTTCCAGCGGTACGTCACCCTCAGCACCGAAGAGCCCGAGGGATGGCGCGGCGAGATCCGTGACGGAGAAGTCGTCGTCTCCCACGAGGACGCGGTGGAAGAGGAAGAGGCGGAGCAGGAGGACCAGGAGGACCAGGAGGGGCAGGAGGATTACGAGGAGGGCGCCGAATCCGAGTACGAGGACGAGAACGCGCCGGAGGACGACGAGGACGAAGAGGACGAGGACGAGGACGCGTACGAGGACGAAGAGGGGCCGGAGGAGGAAGAGGAAGAAGAAGAAACCCCGCCGAAGAGGAGAGGGCAGAGGCGGCGTCGTGACTGATGTCGACTTCCGGCAGGGGTCCTATCCCGTGCCCGGCCCGCAGACCACCAACCTCGCCGACATCCTCGAACGCGTTCTGGACAAAGGGATCGTGATCGCCGGGGACATCAAGATCGAGCTTCTCGACATCGAACTGCTCACCATTCGGCTCCGGCTGTTCGTGGCATCGGTGGACACCGCGAAGAAGGCCGGAATCGACTGGTGGGAGAACGATCCGGCACTCAGTTCGCGTGCTTCCCGCGACGCGCTCCAGGAGGAGAACCGAGATCTGCGTGAGCGGCTGAAGGAGCTTGAGTCCGAGGCACCGGAAAAGCAGCCCCGATAGCGATTCCGCGGCACCGTCCGAAGTCAGCGATCAGCAAGGAGAACCGAGGCACATGACGGAGCGCGGCCCTGAGACGTCGGATGCCGACACGATCTACGTGTTTGCCGTCTGCCGGGATCCGGACCCGTCGGACGTCGTCGGACTGACCGGCGTCAGCGACGACTCAGCCGTGAGCACGCTGTCCCTGGGGAGCCTGACGGCGATCGTCCAGACCGTCCGGGCGGGCGACTTCACCGACGAGGCCTGGCAGGCACGCCTGTCCGATCAGCGGGAGCTGGAACGTTACGCACGCGCCCACCACGACGTGGTCTCCGCGGTCGCGGCCCGCTGCCCGACGGTTCCTCTGCCGATGGCGACCCTCTACCACGGTGAACGGAGAGTGCGAGAAGCACTGGGCGAGGAGGCGGACCGCTTCCGTGCCGCGCTCAGACGCATCGCGCACCACGCCGAATGGGGCGTGAAGGTGTACGCGCCGCCCAGCATGCGGGACGACCGAGACGAGCGGGACGGCCGAAGCGATCGAACCGACGGCGGTCGCCGGGACGAACCGCACGACCCGCGTGACCTGCCCGACACGGAGCGGACGCCGGCCCGGCAGGTCGCGCCGGCCGACCGGACTCGACCGTCACCCGGAGCCGGCCTCGCCTATCTGAACCGCAAACGGGGAGCGCAGGAACGCCGCGAGCGCGGCCAGAACGAGGCACTGCGCATCGCCGAAGCGGTGGACGCCGAAGTCGGGGGTCTCGCCAAGGCCTCCCGCAGGTTGCGGCCGCAGCCTCAGGCGGCCGGGGAGCGGCGGGTCCAGGTCCTCAACGCGACCTATCTCGTGGCGGAACACCGCGCCGAGGAACTCGCCCGGCTCACCCGGACACTGCGGGAACGCACCGGAGCACGGATCGAGCTGTCCGGACCGTGGGTGCCCTACTCGTTCGTCGGCGAGGTGTAGAGCGTGACGCACGATGTCGATGTGACGGCCTGGGACGACGCCGGGCCACTGGGCGGCCCCGTCGGGGTGCCGCTCGTCGATCTGCTGGATCGCGTCCTTGCGACCGGAGTGGTGATCAGCGGCGATCTGGTCATCGCCATCGCCGACGTTCCGCTGGTACGTCTGTCGCTGCACGCCCTGCTGTCGTCCGTCAACGAACGCGTCCCGGCTCCCTGGGCGGACGGCGGCCCGCTGTGACCGGCTCCCGGGTGGACCTGGACTCCGAGAAGATGGGCCGCGACCTCGTCGCCCTGGTCCTCACCGTGGTCGAACTCCTCAGGCAACTGATGGAGCGCCAGGCGATCCGCCGTATCGAGCAGGGTGACCTCAGCGACGAGCAGGCCGACGAGATCGGCACCACGCTCATGCTGCTCGACCAGCGGATGACGGAACTGTGTGAACAGCACGGAGTGCGTCCGGAGGACCTCAATCTCGACCTCGGCCCCCTCGGCACGCTGCTGCCGAGGGACTGACTGTCCGAGGAGGCCGGGCGGGGATCCGAGCGAGTCCGGTCCGGCCGGTTCCCTGCCGCCCCTTGTTATAGCCAACAAAGTGAATAAGGTATTAGTGGGCTATGACGAAAGGGGGTCGGTCCATGTCCGACAGCGGGTATCTGCGGTACGTCGCCTTGGGCGACAGCCAGACCGAAGGGCTCGGCGACGGTGACGACGTGACAGGGCTGCGCGGCTGCGCCGACCGGTTCGCGGAGGAGCTGGCGAAGGGGTCCCCGGACGTCCTCTACGCCAATCTCGCCGTCCGCGGGCGCCTCGCCGGGCAGGTGCGCGCCGAGCAGCTCCCGGCGGCCCTCGCACTGCGGCCCGACGTGGCCACCGTGGTCGCCGGGATGAACGACCTGCTGCGGCCCCGCTTCGACGCGGACGAGGCGGGCGGCCATCTGGAGGCGATGTTCGCCGCGCTGACCGGGCAGGGGGCCCGCGTCGCGACGGTCACCTTTCCCGACGTCGGCCGGATCAGCCCGCTGGCCCGGCCGCTCGGCCGCCGGGTCCTCGCCCTCAACTCCCGTATCCGGGAGGCGGCCGAACGCCATGGAGTGGTCATCGCGGACATGTCCGCCCACGAGGTGGTGACGGACCCCCGGCTGTGGAGTCCGGACCGGCTGCACGCGAGCCCGCTCGGTCATGCGCGGATCGCCGCCGCGGTCGCGCACGCGTTCGGCCTCCCGGGCAGTGACGAAGCCTGGACGCTGCCCTTGCCGCCCGGTACGTCCGTGCCCAGGCGGCTGCGGGGCGTCGGGGCGGAACTGCGCTGGGTCGGCGGCTTCCTGGGGCCCTGGCTCCTGCGCCGGGTCCGGGGCCATTCGTCGGGCGACGGCCGGCGGGCCAAGCGGCCGGAACTGCTCCCACCGGCCCTCCTCGACGGTCGCCTCCTTGACTGATCAACGCGGTGCTAGCTTGAGTTCATGGCGTTGCGCAACGCGGTGATGGCCGCGCTTCTGGAGGGCGAGGCGTCCGGCTACGACCTCGCTAAGGGCTTCGAGGCCTCGGTCGCCAACTTCTGGATGGCCACCCCCCAGCAGCTCTACCGCGAGCTGGAGCGCATGGAGGGCGAGGGGCTGGTCTCCGCCCGCGTCGTCCAACAGGAGCGCCGGCCCAACAAACGCCTCTTCTCGCTCACCGAGGCCGGGCGCCGGGTCCTGCGCGCGTTCGTCACCGAAGGCCCCGCGAAGCCCCTGGCCATCAGGGACGAGCTGATGGTCAAGGTCCAGTGCGTCGACATCGGGGACACCGACGACATCGAGGCCGTACGGACCGCGGTCGCCGAGCGCGTCGAACGGTCCGCCGCCAAACTCGCCCGCTATCTCCGTATGCGGGAACGCATGCTGGCCGGCCGCACCGAGGACGAACACCTCGCGTCCGCCGACCGCATCGGCCCCTACCTCACCCTCCAGGGCGGCATCGCCCTGGAACGGGGGAACCTCCAGTGGGGCGAGACCGTCCTGGAGCGCCTCGCCCAGCGCGTCGCGGTACTCGACGGACCGGCCCCCGCGCCCACGGGCGAACCGGGCCCGCGGAACACCTAGTCCGTCCCGTCCGTCCCGTCCGTCAGTCCGACGCCGGGCCCGGCTCGGCCACCCGCCTTTTGTCTGTGCTCAGGCCGGGCTCAGGGCGCGGAGTGTGTCGACGCGGTTCGTCGTGATCGAGTCGACGCCCGTGTCGAGGAGCCGCCGCATGGACCGCCGGGTGTCGGGCGTCCACACGGAGACCAGGTATCCGTCCTTGTGGACCCGGTCGACGAGGTCGCGGTCCACCAGCCCGAAGCGGTAGTTGAGCCACCGGGGCCGTACGGCGTCGAGCAGCGCGGGCCGCGGAGGCGCGAGGCTCGTCCAGGTGAGGGCGATCTCAGCGGCGGGTTCTGCCGCGCGGACGGCGAGCATGGCGGCGGCCCCCGCGCAGTAGTACACGCGCTCCTCGGCGCCGAAGTCCCGGACGACACCGATGATCCGGCGGACGGCGCGGGCGTCCACCGGACCGGGCAGGTCGACCATGAGCCGGCCCTCGTCCGTCGCCTTGAGGGCCTCCTCCAGCGTGGGGATCCCGCCCGAGGTCAGGCCCCGTACCTCGTCGGCGGAGAGCGAGCGCAGCGGCCGGTCCTGTTCCCACAGCCGCTTCAGCGTGTCGTCGTGCAGCAGGACGGGCACGCCGTCGCGGGTCGGCCGGACGTCGATCTCGACCGCGTCCGCGCCCCGTCGGAGCGCGGAACGCAGGGAGTCGAGCGTGTTCTCACGGACGCGGTAGGGGTCGCCGCGATGGGCCACGGCAGTCACGGTACGCATCGGCCCATTGTGCTGGTGCGCCGTCTCAGGGCGCGAGCCACCCGGCGGTGTACGTGTCGATCTCCGCCGCCAGTGCCGCCTTGCCGGCGCCGTCCAGGAAGGAGACGTCGACGGCGTTCCTGGCGAGCGCGGCCAGGCCCCGCTCGTCGAGGTCGAGGAGGCGTGCGGCGACCGCGTACTCGTTGTTGAGGTCGGTGCCGAACATCGGCGGGTCGTCGGAGTTGACGGTGACGACCACGCCGGCCCGTACGAACTCCTTCATCGGGTGCTCGTCGAGGGTGCGGACCGCGCGGGTGGCGATGTTGGAGGTGGGGCACACCTCCAGCGGGATCCGGTGCTCGGCGAGGTGCGCGAGGAGCCTCGGGTCCCGGGCGGAGCTGGTGCCGTGGCCGATGCGCTCGGCCCGCAGGTCCGTCAGCGCGTCCCAGACCGTCTCCGGCCCCGTCGTCTCGCCCGCGTGCGGTACGGAGTGCAGGCCGGCCGCGATCGCACGGTCGAAGTACGGCTTGAACTGCGGCCGGGGTACGCCGATCTCAGGGCCGCCGAGTCCGAAGGAGACCAGGCCCTCCGGGCGGAGCTTGTCGGTGGTGGCGAGCCGGACCGTCTCCTCGGCGGATTCGAGTCCCGCCTCGCCCGGGATGTCGAAGCACCACCGCAGGATCGTGCCGAAGTCGGTCTCGGCGGCGATGCGGGCGTCCTCGATGGCGTCCATGAAGGCGCCCTCGTCGATACCGCGGCGGGTCGACGAGAACGGCGTGATCGTCAGCTCGGCGTAGCGGATCTGCTGCCGGGCCATGTCGCGGGCGACCTCGTACGTCAGCAGGCGTACGTCCTCGGGCGTGCGGATGAGGTCGACGACGGACAGGTACACGTCGATGAAGTGGGCGAAGTCCGTGAACGTGAAGTAGTCGACCAGCGCCTCGGGGTCCGACGGCACCTTGGAGTCGGGGTGGCGGGCGGCCAGCTCGGAGACGATCCGGGGGGAGGCGGAGCCTACGTGGTGGACGTGCAGTTCGGCTTTGGGCAGTCCGGCGATGAAGGCGTGCAGGTCGGTCAAGGTTCCTCCCCAGGAACGGCGCCGGGCCGGTGTGCGGCGGGCGGGCGCGGGTGATCGGCTGATCGGTGGTGCGGTTCTTCGAGGATCATCGTAGGCCGAGGCCCGCGCGGGGGAGGCCTGGGCCTTAGCATGACGCCACGTACGACAGAGGGGACTCCGCGCATGTCCGAGGACGCGCAGGCACCGGGTGGGCCGGCCGACGAGCCGCGGGACCGTCGCCCCGAGGACATCGCTCCCGAGGCGAGGGTGTCGCTGGGCAAGCCGCACGTCGAGCCGCCTGTCGAGTTGCCCGCCGAACTGCCCGCCGAGTCGAATCCTTGGGCTCCGCCGGTGGACGCGGGAGCTTCGCGGGGGTCCGGGTCGTCCTCGGTGCACGACCGGCGGACCGTGACCTCGTTCCCTGCGGCGCCGGATCCGTATGCGGGTCCCGGGAGTTCCGCGGTTCCGCCGCCGCCGATCGCGCCGGGAGGGCCGGGGCCGGTGCCGTACGGGTACGGGTACGGGCCTGGGCCCGGGTACGGGCCTGGACCTGGCCCTGCGCACGGCCATGGGCACGGCTATCCGGCCTACCCCGTGCAGGGTGGGCCCGGCTACGGGTGGCCCGGGATGCCCATGGCGCCGAGCAATGGGCTGGGGACCGCGTCGCTCGTGCTCGGGATCGTCGCGGCGGTCGGGTTCTGTCTGTGGCCGGTGGCGCTCGTGTGCGGGATTCTCGCGCTGATCTTCGGGGGGATCGGGCGGGGGAGGGCTCGGCGGGGCCAGGCGACCAATGCGGGGCAGGCGTTGGCGGGGATCATCTGTGGGGCGGTCGGTGTCGCGCTGGGCATCGCCTTCCTGGTGGTGTTCCTGGTCCTGCCGGATACGGAGATCGACGACTCGGGGACCGGGGACGACGGCTTCAGCACGTCATTGACCGCGGTCGGCTGAGGGGGCTGTCGGGCGGGCGGGCACGTGCGGGCCGGTGGGGGCTGGCCGCGCAGTTCCCCGCGCCCCTTGGGGTGGGTTCGGCGGGCGGGCACGTGCGGGTCGTCGTGGGCCGGTCGCGCAGTTCCCCGCGCCCCTAAAAGCAAAGCAGCCCGTTGCCCCGGCAGGCGCCAGATCACGCCCGCCCACCATCCCGGGCCGCGCCCCTTCAGGGGCGCGGGGAACTGCGCGACCAGCCCCCACCGGCCCGCAGGAGACCACACGCCCAGCCCCGCCGGCCCCGCCGCAGGCGTGATGTGGCTGCAGGCCGGTCCCTGCGGGGCGTTCAAGCGGAGCGCAAGCGGTCCCTTGCGGCCATCAGGGCGAAGCCCAGCAGGTTCAGGCCCTGCCAGCGCGCCGGGTCGCACGCCCGCTCGTCGTCCGCGGCCAGCCCGATGCCCCAGACCCGGTCCACAGGACTGGCCTCGACCAGCACCCTCCCCCAGCCCTCGCCCGGGGGAGCCCCCATCTCGCTTCGCTGACCCGTGCCCAGCAGGAACCCGCGAAGTTCGCCGTCCGACGCGAACTTCGCCACGCTCCCCTCCACCACGATCCCGAACCGCTCCCGCTCCCAGACGGCCTCGTCGAACCCGCGGACCAGCCGCCCCGCCTTCTTCGCGAGCGCCGGATTCGGCGCGTCGAGCGCCCGCCGCTCCGCCTCCGCGTCACCGAAGAGCCGCGCCTTGCGCGCCATCATCCAGTGCTCGGCCGTCCGGTACTCCACCCCGTCCACCGTGAACGGCGACGGCCACCACTGGCTCAGACAGCTCGACCCGATCCGCCCGTCCGCCCGCGGCCGGTGCCCCCAGAAATGCAGGTACTTGACCTTCGCCCCCGCCCGGACCGCGCTGACCAGCGCCTCCCGGGATGCGATCCCCGATTCGATCTCCCCCATGCACGCGAGTCTGGCACGTACCACTGACAATCCGTCCCGCCTCTTCCTCAGCGACTCGACACCTGGCCGACAGATTCCGTCGCGTAACCAAATGGCAACAACGGAATCACTTGTTGGAGCACCATTGCTCTGTCAGGATCGGCACTCAAATCGAGCTGGAGCTACGCCGGCCCCCGGGTTCGGGGAGTGCGGCGGAGGAGAGCGAAATGCACAATCCGGGCCATCGCTTCCAGGCGCAGGACCGCTTCGCGGACGGCGCGCAGTACATCGCGGGCCGGCCGGCCAGGGGCACGTCCGGCCGGAGCCACACCGTCGTCGACCCCGCCACCGGCGACGACCTCCACACGTACGAGCTGGCCGGCACGGACGACGTGGACGCGGCGGTGGAGGCCGCGCGGGAGGCGTTCCCCGGCTGGTCCGGTGCCACTCCGGGCGAGCGCTCCGACGCCATGCACCGCTTCGCCGCCGTGCTCGCCGAGCGCGCCGAGGAGTTCGCGCAGGCGGAGTCCCTGCAGTGCGGCAAGCCGATCAAGCTGACCCGGGAGTTCGACGTCCCGGGCACGATCGACAACACCGCCTTCTTCGCGGGCGCTGCCCGGCATCTTCAGGGGCAGTCCGCCGGTGAGTACTCCGGCGACCACACCTCGTACGTACGCCGCGAGCCGATCGGGGTGGTCGGGTCCATCGCCCCCTGGAACTACCCCCTTCAGATGGCCGCCTGGAAGGTCCTCCCGGCGATCGCCGCCGGCAACACGATCGTCCTCAAGCCCGCCGAACTGACCCCGTTCACCTCCCTGCTGTTCGCCGAGGCGGCGACCGCGGCGGGCATCCCGGACGGTGTCGTCAACATCGTCACGGGGGCGGGCAGGGACGCCGGTGAGCACCTGGTCGGGCATCCCGATGTCGTCATGACCTCCTTCACGGGGTCCACCGCCGTCGGCAGGCGCGTCGCCGAGATCGCCACCGCCACGGTCAAGCGCCTGCACCTGGAACTCGGCGGCAAGGCCCCCTTCGTGGTCTTCGACGACGCGGACCTGGAGGCCGCCGTGCACGGCGCGGTCGCGGGCGCGCTCATCAACACGGGCCAGGACTGCACGGCCGCCACGCGCGCGTACGTGCAGAGGCCCCTCTACGAAGAGTTCGTTTCGAGGACCGCGGAGCTCATGGAGAGCGTCCGGCTCGGTGATCCTTTCGCGCCGGACACCGACCTCGGGCCGCTGATCTCCGTCGCCCAGCGGGACCGGGTCGCCGGGTTCGTCGACCGGGCGCGCTCCTACGCGCGCGTGGTCACCGGTGGCGAGATCCCGAAGGGGCTGGAGCGCGGCGCGTACTACCGGCCGACCCTGGTCGCCGACGCCGCGCAGGACAGCGAGATCGTGCAGTCCGAGATCTTCGGCCCGGTCCTGGTGGCCGTCCCCTTCGACAGCGACGACGAAGGCATCCGCCTCGCCAACGACACCCCGTACGGTCTCGCCGCCTCCGCGTGGAGCCGTGACGTGTACCGGGCGAACCGGGCCACGCGCGAGATCAAGGCGGGCTGTGTCTGGGTCAACGACCACATCCCGATCGTCAGCGAGATGCCCCACGGCGGTTACAAGGCGTCCGGCTTCGGCAAGGACATGTCCTCGTACTCGTTCGAGGAGTACACACAGATCAAGCACGTCATGTTCGACAACACGGCGGTGGCCAGGAAGGACTGGCACCGCACGATCTTCGGGGACCGTTAGTCGCCAGTGGCCCGGACCAGGCCGAAACCTCCCGAAAGGGCACCACGAGCATGGAGCAGTACGAGCCCGACCAACTGTCCCCGGCCCGACTGGCCGCCGTGCGGCGCAGCCTCCGCAACGGCAGGGCCTCGCTCAGCCGCCGTTCGCTGCTGCGCGCCTCGACGGGCGGCGCACTCGCCCTCGGCGGACTGGGGACCCTGAGCGCCTGCGGGATCCCGGCGGCGAAGAACACCGCGGGCGTCTCGTCCGAGGACCACTCGGCCAAGGAGAAGCAGATCAACTTCTCCAACTGGACCGAGTACATGGACGTCGACGACAGCGAGAAGCGGCACCCGACGCTCGACGCGTTCGCCGAACGCACCGGCATCAAGGTCAAGTACACCGAGGACATCAACGACAACGTCGAGTTCTTCGGCAAGCTCAAGCCGCAGCTCGCGGCGGGCCAGGACACCGGGCGCGACCTCATCTGCGTCACCGACTGGCTGGCCGCGCGGCTGATCCGCTTCGGCTGGGTGCAGAAACTGGACGCGTCCAACCTGCCGCACGCCTACGCCAACCTCTCCCAGCAGTTCCGCACCCCCGACTGGGACCCGGGACGCGCCTACTCGTATCCCTGGACCGGTATTCCCACCGTCATCGCCTACAACAAGAAGGCGCTGGACGGGGTGGAGGTCACCTCGATCTCCGACATGCTCGACAACCCGAAGCTCAAGGGACGCGTCGCCTTCCTGTCCGAGATGCGCGACAGCATCGGTATGACGCTGCTCGATCTCGGCAAGGACCCGGCGAAGTTCACCGACGACGACTTCGACGCGGCGATCGCCCGGTTGCAGAAGGCCGTCGACAAGGGCCAGATCCGCCGCTTCACCGGCAACGACTACACGTCCGACCTCACCAAGGGCGACCTCGCCGCCTGTGTCGCCTGGGCCGGTGACGTCGTCCAGCTCAAGGCGGACAGCCCGGACATCGACTTCGTCATCCCGGACAGCGGCTACATGATCTCCTCGGACAACCTGCTGGTCCCCAACAAGGCGCGGCACAAGTCCAACGCCGAGCGGCTCATCGACTACTACTACGAGCCCGGTCCGGCCGCCGAGCTGGCCGCGTACATCAACTACGTCTGTCCCGTCGACGGCGTGAAGGCCGAACTGGCGAAGATCGACAAGTCGGCGGCCGACAACCCGCTGATCATTCCCGACGCCGCCATGGCGGCCTCGTCGCACGCCTTCCGCTCGCTGAGCGCGAAGGAAGAGACGGCGTACGAAGAGAAGTTCGCAAAGCTGACGGGGGCGTGATCACCGTGACCACCAACAACAGTGCGAAGAACAGCACGACGAGCGGTACGGAGACCGGCGGTGACGTCCGCCTCTCGGGCATCAGCAAGACCTACGGCTCCTTCACCGCCGTCCGGCCGCTCGACCTGACCGTGCCCCAGGGGTCGTTCTTCGCCCTCCTGGGAGCGTCGGGCTGCGGCAAGACCACCACGCTGCGCATGATCGCCGGCCTGGAGGAACCCTCCTCCGGAACGGTCTTCCTCGGCGAGCAGGACGTGACGAACCTGCCCCCGTACCGGCGCCCGGTGAACACCGTCTTCCAGTCGTACGCCCTCTTCCCGCACCTCGACATCTTCGAGAACGTCGCCTTCGGTCTGCGCCGGCGCGGCATCAAGTCGGTGAAGAAGCAGGTCGGCGAGATGCTCGACCTCGTGCAGCTCGGTGAGCAGGCGCGCAAGAAGCCGCACCAGCTCTCCGGCGGCCAGCAGCAGCGCGTCGCCGTCGCCCGCGCGTTGATCAACACCCCCAAGGTGCTCCTCCTGGACGAGCCCCTCGGCGCCCTCGACCTCAAACTGCGCCGCCAGATGCAACTGGAGCTCAAGCGCATCCAGACCGAGGTCGGCATCACCTTCGTCCACGTCACGCACGACCAGGAGGAGGCCATGACGATGGCCGACACGGTCGCCGTGATGAACGCGGGCCGCGTCGAGCAGCTCGGTTCGCCCGCCGACCTCTACGAGAACCCGAACACCACGTTCGTCGCCAACTTCCTCGGCACCTCCAACCTCATCGAGGCCGAGGTCGACACCAGGAGCGGCGACGAGATCGTCCTGAAGGCGGGCGGCGGCAAGCTCGTCCTGCCCGAGGCCCGATGTTCGGCGCCCACAACGGCCGGCGGCAAGGTCCTGGTCGGGGTCCGCCCCGAGAAGATCTCCCTCACGCACGCCGACGAGGCGGGCGAGATCCCGGTGGGCCGCAACCGCATCACCGGCACCATCGCCGACTCCAGTTTCATCGGCGTCTCCACGCAGTACGTCATCGACAGCCCGGTCTGCCCGGAGTTCGAGGTCTACGCCCAGAACATCGACCGCGACCCCCGGCTCGTACCCGGCGCCGAGGTGGTCCTGCACTGGAACCCGGCGCACACCTTCGGCCTGGACGCCGCCCAAGACATCGACGCGGGCATCGAAACGGTCGAGGAAGAGGCGGCCTGATGACGACCGTCACCGACGCGCCGCCCCTGGCGCCCACCCCCGCCCCGAAGGAGCGCCCCCCTCGGAGGAGGGGCCGTCTCACCCCGTACTGGCTGCTGCTCCCCGGCCTCCTCTGGCTGGTCGTCTTCTTCGCGCTGCCGATGGTCTACCAGGCCTCCACGTCCGTGCAGACGGGCTCCCTGGAGGACGGCTACAAGGTCACCTGGCACTTCGCGACCTACTGGGACGCGGTGGCCGACTACTGGCCGCAGTTCCTGCGCTCCATCGCCTACGCCGGCACCGCCACGATCCTGTGTCTGCTGCTCGGCTACCCGCTCGCGTACCTCATCGCGTTCCGTGCGGGCCGCTGGCGCAACCTGATCCTGATCCTGGTCATCGCGCCCTTCTTCACCAGCTTCCTGATCCGTACGCTCGCCTGGAAGACGATCCTCGCGGACAGCGGGCCGGTCGTCGGCGCCCTCAACACGCTGCACGTCCTGGACGTCACCAGCTGGCTCGGCGTCACCGCGGGGGACCGGGTGCTGGCCACCCCGCTCGCGGTGGTCTGCGGTCTCACGTACAACTTCCTGCCGTTCATGATCCTGCCGCTCTACACCTCCCTCGAACGCATCGACGGGCGGCTGCACGAGGCGGCCGGCGACCTGTACGCGCGGCCCTTCACGACCTTCCGCAAGGTGACCTTCCCGCTGTCGATGCCCGGGGTCGTCTCCGGGACGCTGCTCACGTTCATCCCGGCGAGCGGCGACTACGTGAACGCCGACCTGCTCGGTTCCACCGACACCCGCATGGTCGGAAACGTCATCCAGACGCAGTTCCTGCGCATTCTCGACTATCCGACGGCCGCCGCTCTCTCGTTCCTTCTCATGGCGGGAATCCTGGCCGTCGTCACGCTCTACATCCGTAAGTCCGGGACGGAGGATCTGGTTTAGATGGGCCTCTTGCGCTGGTTCAAACGCCGTCTCGTCGTCATCGCGGGTCTGCTCACCCTCGGATATCTGCTGCTGCCCAACATCGTCGTCACCGTCTTCTCCTTCAACAATCCGAAGGGGCGCTTCAACTACGAATGGCAGCAGTTCTCCACGGACGCCTGGACCGATCCCTGCGGGGTCGCCGGCCTGTGCGGCTCGCTCTCGCTGAGTCTGCAGATCGCCGCCTGGGCGACGCTGGGCGCCACCGTCCTCGGCACGATGATCGCCTTCGCGCTGGTCCGCTACCGCTTCCGCGCACGCGGCGCCGTGAACTCGCTGATCTTCCTGCCGATGGCCATGCCCGAGGTCGTCATGGCCGCCTCGCTGCTCACGCTCTTCCTCAACCTGGGCGCCCAGCTGGGCTTCTGGACGATCCTGATCGCCCACATCATGTTCTGCCTGAGCTTCGTCGTCACCGCCGTCAAGGCGCGCGTGATGTCGATGGACCCGCGCCTGGAACAGGCCGCGCAGGATCTGTACGCGGGTCCCCTGCAGACCTTCCTGCGCGTCACGCTGCCCATCGCCGCGCCCGGTATCGCCGCGGGAGCGCTGCTCGCCTTCGCGCTCTCCTTCGACGATTTCATCATCACCAATTTCAACGCCGGCTCCACCGTCACGTTCCCGATGTTCGTCTGGGGTTCCGCACAGCGCGGAACACCCGTTCAGATCAACGTCATCGGTACGGCCATGTTCCTCATCGCCGTACTGTTCGTGCTGGCCGGAATGGTCATCGGAAACCGCCGCAACCGGCAAAAGGCATCATGAGCCATAAGAGAAATCGGGCCGACAAGAACTGGACGGCATCCCTTTCCGACGCCCAGCCGCTCTCGTACTGGCTGGACGACCCGGGCAAGCCCCGCCCCGAGCCCGCGCTCACCACCGCCGAGACCTGCGACCTGCTCGTCGTGGGCGGTGGCTACAGCGGACTGTGGACCGCGCTCCTCGCCAAGGAACGCGACCCCGGGTGCGAGGTGGTCCTGCTGGAGGGCCGCGAGGTGGGCTGGGCCGCCTCGGGCCGCAACGGCGGTTTCTGCGCCGCCTCCCTCACCCACGGCCTGTCCAACGGCCTGACCCGCTGGCCCGACGAGATCCACCGGCTGGAGGAGCTGGGCGCCCGCAACCTCGACGGCATCGAGGCGACCGTCGCCCGCTACTCCCTCGACTGCGACTTCGAGCGCACCGGCGAGATCGACGTCGCCACCGAGCCGTACCAGGCCGCCGAACTGCGGGACTGGCACGAGGAGCTGAAGGAGCGGGGCCTCGCCGACGGTGTCGAGTACCTGGACACCGACGCCGTACGCGAGCAGGTGAACTCACCGACCTTCCTCGGCGGCCTGCACGACCGCAGGGGCGTCGCCATGCTGCACCCCGCCAAGCTCGCCTGGGGACTCAAGCGCGCCTGCGTCGGGCTGGGGGTGCGCGTCTACGAGAACACGCCCGCGCTCACCCTGAAGGCGTACGGCGCGGGAATGGCCGTACGCACGCCGTACGGGAGTGTGCGCGCCCGCCGGGTCGCCCTCGGTACGAACATCTTCCCGAACCTGGTCAAGCGCGTGCGCCCGTACACCGTGCCGGTCTACGACTACGCGCTGATGACCGAGCCGCTGACCGCCGAGCAGCTCGACTCCATCGGCTGGAAGAACCGGCAGGGGCTCGGGGACTCGGCCAACCAGTTCCACTACTTCCGGCTGTCCGCCGACAACCGGATCCTGTGGGGCGGCTACGACGCGGTGTACCCGTACGGCGGCCGGGTGCGCGCCGAGTACGACGACCGGCCGGACACGTACGCGAAGCTCGCCGGGCACTTCTTCACCTGCTTCCCGCAGCTGGAGGGCGTCCGTTTCACCCACGCCTGGGGCGGCGCGATCGACACGTGCTCCCGGTTCTCGGCCTTCTTCGGCACCGCGCACGGCGGCCGGGTCGCCTACGCGGCCGGCTATACGGGCCTCGGTGTCGGCGCGACCCGGTTCGGGGCGGACGTGATGCTCGACCTGCTGACGGGGGTGCGCACGGAACGTACGGCGCTGGAGATGGTCCGCAGGAAGCCGCTGCCCTTCCCGCCGGAGCCGTTCGCGTGGACGGGCATCGCCCTCACCAAGTGGTCCCTCGCCCGCGCGGACGCGCACGGCGGCCGGCGCAATCTGTGGCTGCGGACGATGGACCGGGTGGGCCTCGGCTTCGACAGCTGACCCTGACGGGTGACTTTCACCAACAAGTCGCCGAAAGCCGCGTAATGCCCGGCCCGGACCTCCCTCTCCCCTGTGGCGCGACCAGCGCCGACACACGAGAGGGAGGTTCCGCCATGACAGGGGCCAAGACGGCGGTCGAGTGGCTGGCATCCGTGGCACCGGATCCCGAGGCCTGCCGCTGGGAGTGGGAGCGCAACCCGATGGGGGTCGCGCTGCTGCCGGCGGGCAAGGTCTGGGACGTGCTCATCCTGCCGGGGCAGCTCGGCTATCCGACACTCGACGTGCTGTCCCGCGTGCTCGACCAACCCGGTCCCGTACTCGTCGACTTCGGTGACGCGCGCATGGGTTTCTTCGTCCCGCCGGGGACGGCCGCGCGCTGGCTGGGCACGGGGGTGCGCACGGCGGGACGCGGTACGTGGATCGTCGTCCCGTATCCCGGGCGCTCGACCGGCGGCGTCCGCTGGCTGATCCCCCCGGACGGCTCCGGCACACTCACCGACCCGGCGCTGCTGGAACTGGCGATGCACGAGGCGGCGGCGGGGCTGGCGACCGGGGATCGCGGAGGGGCTGGGGGCCGTGACGGGTCCGGCGCGGGGTGACCGCGATGACGGATAGCTGCCGGAGGCCTTGACAACGGAATTGGTCTGGACCAAGTTGGGCGCGCCCCACCCTCCCATCCCCCACGCCAGGAGGCACTCGTGGATCGCGTCGGACCTGTCCACAGACCTGTTCACAGATCCGTCCTCGCCGTCTGTGCGGCCGCCGTCCTGGCCGTACCCGGTATGACCGCACTCTCGTCGGCCGCCCGTGCGGCCGACGCGGACCTGGCCCGCAACGGCGGGTTCGAAGCCGGCCTCGACGGCTGGTCCTGCACGGCGGGCTCGGTCGTCGGCTCACCCGTCCGCAGCGGCGCCTCGGCGCTGCAGGCGACCCCGGCAGGCAGCGACAACGCGCGGTGCGCGCAGACCGTGACGGTCCGGCCCGACTCCCAGTACACGCTCGCCGGACACGTCCGCGGCTCCTACGTATACCTCGGCGCGAGCGGCACCGGCACCACCGACGTCTCCGCCTGGACGCAGTCCGCGCCGGACTGGCAGCGGCTCGCCACGACCTTCCGCACCGGCCCCTCCACCACCCGGGTCACGATCTACACGCACGGCTGGTACGGCACCGGCGCCTACCACGCCGACGACATCTCCCTGGTCGGCCCCGGCGGCGACGCGGCCCAGCCACCGGCCGCACCCGCCACCCCCACGGTCGGCACGGTCACCTCCACCGCCGTCGGCCTGTCCTGGCCCGCGGTGCAGGGTGCGACGGGCTACGCGGTCCACCGCGACGGGACGAAGATCCAGACGGCGAGCGGGACGTCGACCACCGTCAACGGCCTCGCCCCCTCGACGGCGTACTCCTTCCAGGTCACCGCCGTGAACGCCGCCGGAGAGTCCGCGAAGTCCCCGGCCGTCACGACGACCACCGCGGGGGGCCCGGGCGGCGGCGACCCCGTGGACCTGCCCGCCCACGCCCTGGTCGGCTACCTCCACGCGAGCTTCGCCAACGGCTCCGGCTACACGAGGATGGCCGACGTCCCGGACAGCTGGGACGTCATCGACCTGGCCTTCGGCGAACCGACCTCCGTGACCTCGGGCGACATCCGCTTCGACCGCTGCCCGGCGGCCGAGTGCCCGGGGGTCGAGTCCGACGCCGAGTTCAAGGCGGCGATCAAGGCGAAGCAGGCCGCGGGCAAGAAGGTCCTCATCTCGATCGGCGGCCAGAACGGCCAGGTGCAGCTGACCACCGCGGCGGCCCGCGACACGTTCGTCTCCTCCGTCTCGAAGATCATCGACACGTACGGGCTCGACGGACTGGACATCGACTTCGAGGGCCACTCGCTCTCCCTGAACGCCGACGACACCGACTTCAAGAACCCGAGGACGCCGGTGATCGTGAACCTCGTCTCGGCGGTGAAGACCCTCAAGGCCAAGTACGGCGACGACTTCGTCCTCACGATGGCGCCCGAGACGTTCTTCGTCCAACTCGGCTACCAGTACTACGGAACGGGCAAGTGGGGCGGCCAGGACCCGCGCGCCGGCGCCTACCTCCCGGTCATCCACGCCCTGCGCGACGACCTGACGCTCCTGCACGTCCAGGACTACAACTCCGGCCCGATCATGGGCCTCGACAACCAGTACCACTCCATGGGCGGGGCCGACTTCCACATCGCCATGACCGACATGCTCCTCACCGGCTTCCCGGTGGCGGGCGACGCGGCCAACGTCTTCCCGCCGCTGCGCCCCGACCAGATCGCCATCGGCATGCCGGCCACGACCAACGCGGGCAACGGCCACGTGTCGCCGAGCGAGGTCGACAAGGCCCTGGACTGCCTGACGAAGAGGACCGGCTGCGGCTCGTACGCGACCCACGGCACCTGGCCCGCCCTGCGCGGCCTGATGACGTGGTCGATCAACTGGGACCGCTTCGGCGGCTGGGAGTTCTCGAAGAACTTCGACGACTATTTCGGCTGAGCGGCTGATCAGCCGAGCGGCCGAGCGGCTGAGCGGTCGTGCTGCCGCTGGTCAGGAACGTCGCGAGTCCCAGCAGCAGCAGGGCGCTCAGACACCAGCTCCCCGCCACGTCCAGCGGCCAGTGGTAGCCGCGGCGGACCAGGCCGAAGCCCACGGCTGCCACCAGGACCAGACAGGCGATGGTGAGCTCGCGGCGGAGGTAGCGGTTGTGGAGCCAGGGGAGCAGCAGGAGGACGGCGGCTCCGTAGGCGACGGCGGCCGTGGCGGTGTGGCCCGAGGGGTAGTAGCCGTCGCCCGCCATCCCGGGCGGGCCGGTGCGGCCGACGGCCTCCTTCAGCGGCACGACCAGGAGCGGTACGGCCGCCATGGTGAGCAGCGCCGCGAGCGGGGGCAGCCACCAGCGGGGCAGGGCCGCCCGCAGCGCCCGCCACGCGACGTACGCGGCGACCGCGGCCAGGACCGGGACGGCGACCGCGATGTTGCCGAGATCCGCGAGGAACTCGGCGGCACCCGTCGGCAGGCGGCTCCCCTCGACCGTCCGCGCGAGCCGTTCGTCGGCGCGGCGCACCGGCCCGTCGACGGAGACCTGCCAGGTGAGCAGACCGAAGAGGATGAAGAGAAAGAGGGGGAAGAGGAGGGAGAGGGGGACGCGCGGGGCGAGGGTCCGGGTGCGGGCCCCCGCATCCGGTGGACCTTCGCCTCGGCTGCCGCTTTCGGGGGCGCTGATCATGCGGTACAGCGTGCCAGCAGCACCCGGCGGGGCCCCGCAAGGGGCGCGGGGAACTGCGCGGCCGACCACGACGGACCGGCGGTCGATTCACATCCCCCGGCGGACGCCGTCCCGTGGCGCGGGCCAGGCGGCCGGGCCCGGGTCCGCGGAACAGGCCCCGGACGCGCCGAAAGGCTTGCACCAGGGGGGGTAGGTGCAAGCCCTTCGGTGGTTCTGATCGGTTGCCGCGCGCCCCGGGGGGTTTGGGGCGAGCGACTGTCCGATCGGTGAGGAGACCCGGAGCACAAGGCTCCGGTTGTGTGCGCGAAGGCACGGCCAGGGCGAAGCTGGGGAGGCCCCGTCCTGATGTCGCCCACAGTCCCCTGTGGGCGGGGTGCATCTCTCATCTGCGTAGAACCTACGACAGCGGGCGGGCGTCCGACAGGAGGATTCCGTTCCCGCCATGCACCTCGCACACCTTCTTCACACGCCCCGCTCCTGCGGCAGGTCCGGGACCCCGGCAGCGGAACCGATGAGACGGACGCCGCTCAGATGCGGGCAAAAGCCTGCTCGATGATGTCCAGCCCCTCGGTCAGCAGGTCCTCGCCGATGACCAGCGGCGGCAGGAAGCGCAGGACGTTCCCGTAGGTGCCACAGGTCAGGACCAGCAGGCCCTCCTGGTGGCAGGCCTTGGCGAGCGCGGCGGTCGCCTCCGCGTTCGGCTCCTTCGTCGTACGGTCCTTGACCAGCTCGATCGCGATCATCGCGCCCCGGCCGCGGACGTCGCCGATGATGTCGAACTTCTCGGCCATCGCGCCCAGGCGGGCCTTCATGACGGCCTCGATGTCCTTCGCCCTGGCGTTGAGGTCCAGCTCCTTCATCGTCTCGATCGAGCCGAGCGCGCCGGCACAGGCCACCGGGTTGCCTCCGTAGGTGCCGCCCAGGCCGCCCGCGTGCGCGGCGTCCATGATCTCGGCGCGGCCCGTCACGGCGGCCAGCGGCAGACCGCCCGCGATGCCCTTGGCGGTGGTGATCAGGTCCGGGACGATCCCCTCGTCCTCGCACGCGAACCACTGGCCGGTACGGCAGAACCCGGACTGGATCTCGTCGGCGACGAAGACGATGCCGTTGTCGGTCGCGAACCTGCTGAGGGCCGGCAGGAAGCCCTTGGCGGGCTCGATGAAGCCGCCCTCACCGAGCACCGGCTCGATGATGATCGCGGCCACGTTGTCCGGACCGACCTGCTTGGTGATCTCGTCGATGGCCTGCGCGGCGGCCTCCGCGCCCGCGTTCTCCGGACCCGTCGGCCAGCGGTAGCCGTACGCCACCGGGACGCGGTAGACCTCGGGCGCGAACGGCCCGAAGCCGTGCTTGTACGGCATGTTCTTCGCGGTCAGCGCCATCGTGAGGTTGGTGCGGCCGTGATAGCCGTGGTCGAAGACGACGACCGCCTGCCGCTTCGTGTAGGCACGCGCGATCTTGACGGCGTTCTCGACGGCCTCGGCGCCGCTGTTGAACAGGGCGCTCTTCTTGGCGTGGTCCCCGGGCGTCAGCTCGGCGAGCGCCTCGGCGACGGCCACGTACCCCTCGTACGGCGTGACCATGAAACAGGTGTGGGTGAAGTCCTGGAGCTGGGCGGCGGCCCGGCGTACGACGGCCTCGGCGGAGGCGCCGACGGACGTCACGGCGATACCGGAACCGAAGTCGATGAGCCGGTTCCCGTCGACGTCCTCAAGGATGCCGCCACCGGCGCGCGCGGTGAAGACGGGCAGCACGGAGCCCACACCGGCCGCGACCGCGGCGGTGCGGCGGGCCTGCAGCTCCTGCGACTTCGGGCCGGGAATGGCGGTGACGATGCGGCGCTCCTGCGGAACTGCGCTCATGAGGGGCTCCCTGGGGTCGTGCGAACGGCTGTCTGCGAACGGATTCTCTCGAATGTCCGGCTTCCTTCTTCGCAGGCTAGGGCCCGGAACGGGGGGTGGGCATGCTCCATCCGGGCGGTGTCCGAGGGGCCGCTTGTCCGTCTTGGACAGGAGGCGGCCGGGGAGCGTGGAAGAGGCCCGGCGTCCGTATCGCCGTGCACCGGGCCGGGTAAGCGGCCCGGTAAGCGGTGAACTCCCTTTGGGAGGGCGTTAGATTGACTCGCAACCACGTACGGAGCGGCTGGTCAGGGGTGGCAGAGGCGATGGACAGCGACGGCACGCACGACGCACGGGGCACACACGCCGATCGTGTGCCGCGGCCGGCCGGACCGCCCCGGGTGCCGCCGCGTCCCACGCAGGCACCCGGCGGACCACCGCGGCCGGACGGATCCGCCTTCCTCACCTGGCTGCGCACGCCCCGGCCCGAGGCCGCACCGGGCGTGTGGCGGTTCGGGCACGTGCCCCGGCCGGAGGTGGAGCCGGAGCGGATTCCGGCCCGGCAGCTGCTCAGCGGCGCGTTCATCGCGTTCCTCGTCGGATACCTCATCTGGTCGCTGCTGTGGAACGGCTACCTCGGCGGCTGGTGGCTGCTGCCGCTGTACGCGATGATCCCGGACTCCTGGGCCCAGCCGCACAGCTTCGGATCCGTCGTGGTCGTCTACGCCTACTACGTGGCCGTGGCGCTCGGAATCATGATCGGTGTCGGCCGGCTCGGCCGGTGGAGCGAGGTCTGGCGCCGGTACGGACCCCCCGCCTGGCGCCGGGCCGCGCCCGTCGACGACCGGCCGCCCACACCCGAGGAGGACCCCGCGCAGTGGAACGCCCTGCGCGCCGCCGGAGCCGCCGACGCCGCCGACCGGCTCGGCTCCGACGCGCGGGCCGGCCTCATGCGCGACGTCGACCACGCCCGCATCACCCGCGCCTGGCAGGGCGTACGCAGCGGACGGCACAGCCTCGCCACCTTCACCGGCGCCGTGCTGCGGGAAGGCGCCGCCGCCTGTCTGCACCCCTCCGGCGACCGGGATCTGCCGGGCCGGCTCGCGCGCCACGACCTCGTCACGGGGCAGGTGCGCCTCGGCACGACCGCCGACGATCCGCGTAATCCGTACGCCTATCGAGGCACCGGGACGGCGCTCGGGCCCGAGCTGCTGGGGACCTCGCTGCTCGCCGTCGGGCCCGCCGGATCCGGCAAGACCGGCGGTGTCGTCCGGCCGCTCGTCGAGTCGCTGTGCCTGCACGCGCTCGCCGGGCGGGCGGCCGTGGTCGTCGTCGGGGCCGCGGGGGCGGGCCTCGGCCCGGTGGACGCGTACGACGTCGTGGTGCGGGTGGGCGATCCCGAGTCCGTGTACGACCTCGATCTGTACGGCGGCACCACCGACCCGGACGAGGCCGCGGCCGTGCTCGCCGAGGCGCTCGTGGGCGACCTCGCCGACCCGCACCCCAGCGGGGACAGCCGGCGCTCCACCACCGTGCTCGCCCAGCTGCTCGGGCCGTACCGGGCCGTCCACGGACGCTTCCCCTCCGTGCCCGAACTGCGGCAGCTCCTCGACGGCGCGCCCGGCCCGCTCGGCGCGCTCCGCAAGGCGCTCACCGAGGGCGGCCAGGAGTCGCTGCTCCGGGAACTCGACGCGCGGGAGCGGCAGTTGGGGCAGCCCGGCCATGTGGGCGGAGTGCTCGCGGACCGGGTGGCGCTGCTGGACAGGCCCGCCTTCGCCGGCTTCTTCGACACCTCGGGACAGACACGGCCCTTCTCGCTGCGCGCGCTCGACCATCCCGTACGCGTACGGATCGACCTGCCCCAGCGCGGGCACGCGGACGCCGCACGGATCCTGTCGCGGCTCGTGCTCGCCCAGTTCGCGGCCAGTGTCGCGGTCCGCGAGGACCGGTCCCTCTTCGCCTGCCTCGTGCTCGACGACGCCACCGGGGTCGTCACCCCCGAGGCCGTCCGGGGGATCCAGCGGCTGCGGTCCGCCAACGCCGGCGTCGTGATGACCCTGCGCACGCTCGACGACGCGCCCCGCCCGCTGCGGTCACCACTGCTCGGCTCGATCGGGTGCCGGGTGGCGCTGTCCGGGCTCACCCCGTGGGACGGGCAGGACTTCGCCGAGGTCTGGGGCAAGGAGTGGATCGAGGCGCGGGACGTCACCGACCGGCAGATCATCGCGGAGACGCCGGCCGGGAAGGCGGTCCACATGCTGCGCCGGGTGATCACCGGCAACGCGCCCACCGCCCGGGCCGTCACCGTGCGCCAGGTCGAACGGGAACGGTGGTCGGCGTCCGAACTGGCGCACGCGGTGCCACCGGGGCACGCGGTGCTCTCGCTCACCAGCGTGCGCGGGGAGCACGCGCCCCCGCTCCTGGTGGACCTGCGGAACCCGGGAGCCTGAGCAGCGGGATGTGAGGGGGCGGTGGGGCTCCTGAGGGGGTGTGGGCGGGCGCATCCGGCAGGACGTCTGGACATATGGTCACGGCTCGACCGTACGGTGAGGCAGAATCGGCATAGGCCGTTCATACATGGCGGCCAAAAGATCACCTCGTCATCAACACCTCGTCATCAACACCTCGCCATCACCTCGTCCGTGACCGTCGAAGAACCCGTGAAGACCTGAAGGCCCCATGCCCCCCACGCTCGCCTCGCTCGTCCATCACTCGGCGCTCAAGCTCACCGTGCGCGCGGGCAGGGAACGGCTGGACACCCCCGTGCGCTGGGTGCACGCCAGCGAGCTCACCGACCCCGTGCCCTACATGGAGGGCGGGGAGCTTCTCCTCATCACGGCGCTCAAGCTGGACGCCGAGGACGCCGACGCCATGCGCCGGTATGTGAAGCGGCTGGTCGGCGCCGGGGTGGCCGGGCTCGGCTTCGCCGTCGGCGTGCACTACGAGAAGATCCCCGACGCGCTGGCCGAGGCGGCGGCGGAGGAGGGTCTGCCGCTCCTGGAGGTCCCTCGGCGCACCCCCTTCCTCGCCATCAGCAAGGCCGTCTCCGCGGCCATCGCCGCCGACCGGTACCGGGCGGTGACCGCGGGCTTCGCCGCCCAGCGCGAGCTGACCAGACAGGCGCTGAGCGACGGACCCGAAGGGCTGCTGGCCGCGCTCGCCTCGCAGGTCGACGGCTGGGCCGCGCTGTACGACGCCTCCGGTGCCGTTGTCGCCACCGCACCGGACTGGGCCGGCCGCAGGGCCGCCCGGATCACCGAGGACGTGGAGCGGCTGCGCGACCGGCCCGCGCCGGCCAGCTCCGTCGTCGGCGGGGAACCCGTCAACGGCGCGGACGGCACGGACGGCGAGGACCGGGTCGAGCTGCACACGCTGGGAACCGGACGCCGTGCCCGTGGCGCGCTCGCCGTCGGGACCGCGTCCGCGCTGGGCACGGCCGAGCGGTATGCCGTGCACTCCGCGATCGCCCTGCTGACCCTCGTCACGGAACGGTCCCGTTCGCTGTACGCCGCCGAGCAGCGGATCGGTGCCGCCGTGCTGCGCATGCTGCTGGCCGGGCAGCCCGATCACGCCCGCGGGGTGGCCGGGGACCTGTACGGCGGGCTGCTCGACGCGCCCTACCGGATGATGCTCGCCGAGGCCGCGTCCGCCTCCGCCGGGCGGGCGCGGGCCAGGGGCGGTGCCGACGCCGACGAGGTCGACGCGGCCGGTGTCGAGGCGGCCTCGGCCGTGCTCGCCGAGGCCGGGGACGATCTGGTGGGCGGGTTCGTCGAGGTCGCGGAAGCCGCTGCCGCCCGGTCCGGTGAGGCCGTGCTGGTCGTGCCCGACGGGGAGCGGCGGCTCGTGGTGCTCGCCGCGGACGGGGGTGCGGTGGTCACCGCCTGCACGCGGTACGCGCACACCGTCGGTATCGCGCGGAGCGGTTCCGAGCAGGGGACCGACGAGGACGAGCTGGTCGTGGGGGTGTCCGCGCCCGCCGGTCCGGTCGCCGCCGGGGCCGCCTACAAGCAGGCCGAGCAGGCGCTTTCCGTCGCCCGGCGGCGGGGGCGGGTGCTGGTCGAGCACGAAGAGGTGGCTACGGGGTCCGTGGTGCCGTTGTTGGCGGACGACGCGGTGCGGGCGTTCGCGGACGGGCTGCTGCGGGCGTTGCACGAGCACGACGCGACCGGGCGGGGGGATCTGGTCGCCTCGCTGCGGGCGTGGCTGTCGCGGCACGGGCAGTGGGATGCGGCGGCGGCGGATCTGGGGGTGCATCGGCATACGTTGCGGTATCGGATGCGGCGGGTCGAGGAGATCCTCGGGCGGTCTCTGGATGATCCGGATGTGCGGATGGAGTTGTGGTTGGCACTGAAGGCGACGGCTGCCGTGACGGGGTCTGTGGCTTCGTCTGCGGCTTCGTCTGCGACTGCTTCTGCGGGGGAGTAGGTCGGCTTCGGCCGGGCTCGGTTGGATGGTGCGGGTGGGTGGGGGCTGGGGATTTTGCGCCGTTCCCCGCGCCCCTGAAAGCATGCGCCGTTCCCCGCGCCCCTGAAGACGAAAGGTTGCGCCGTTCCCCGCGCCCCCTGAACCGCGAATGATTGCGCCGTTCCCCGCGCCCCCAGGTGGGTGGTCTGCACCTTTCTGACGAAGTGGAGCCATGTCAGGGGGTAGTGCTACTCCGTGGACAAGTGGGTCCCGGGGGTGGCGGGCCTACCGTGGAGGCGTCGAGCAGTTGACCTACTTCTTGGAAGGGCCGGGGATCTCATGACTTCCACCCATGCCTTCTGGCTTGCCGGGCGCCAGGCCACCGGTGAGGCCACCTTCGATGTCACCTCCCCCTGGGACGGGCGCCTCGTCGGCAGGGTCGGTGTGCCCAGTGACGCGCAGGTCGAGGAGGCCGTCGCCGCCGCCCACGCCGTGCGCGACGAGTTCGCCGCCACCCCGGCCCACGTACGGGCCGCCGCCCTCGACCACGTGAGCAGGCGGCTCGTGGAGCGGACCGAGGAGATCGCCCGGCTCATCTCCGCCGAGAACGGCAAGCCGCTCAAGTGGGCCCGCGGCGAGGTCGGCCGCGCGGTGTCCGTGTTCCGGTTCGCGGCCGAGGAGGCCCGCCGGTTCAACGGCGGCGAGGCCCAGCGGCTGGACACCGACGCGGGCGGCCAGGGCCGGCTCGCCCTCACCCGGCGCTTCCCGAAGGGCGTCGTGCTCGGCATCGCCCCCTTCAACTTCCCGCTCAACCTGTGCGCCCACAAGATCGCCCCGGCCATCGCGGCGGGCGCGCCCATCATCCTGAAGCCCGCCCCCGCGACCCCGCTGAGCGGCCTGGTCATCGGTGAGCTGCTGGCCGAGACCGACCTGCCGGCCGGCTCCTGGTCGGTGCTGCCCGTGGCCAACGACAAGATGCCCGCGCTGGTGCGGGACGAACGGCTGCCCGTCATCTCCTTCACCGGGTCCGACAAGGTCGGCTACGCGATCATGGACTCCGTACCGCGCAAGCACCTCACCCTGGAGCTCGGCGGCAACGGCGCGGCCGTGGTGCTGGCCGACTGGGCGAGCGACGAAGACCTCGACCGGGCCGCCACCCGCATCGCGACCTTCAGCAACTACCAGGGCGGCCAGTCCTGCATCTCCGTGCAGCGCGTCATCGCGGACGCGTCGGTGTACGACCGGCTGCTGCCCCGGATCGTCGCCGCGGTCGGCGCCCAGGTGACCGGCGACCCGTCCGACGACACGACCGACGTCGGTCCGCTGGTCAGCGAGGACGCCGCCGAGCGTGTCGAGTCGTGGGTCGACGAGGCCGTCGCGGCCGGTGCCGAACTGCTCGCCGGCGGCAAGCGCGACGGCGCCTCGTACGCGCCGACCGTGCTGGCCGGCGTACCGGCGGAGGTGACGATCTCCCGCGAGGAGGTCTTCGGGCCCGTCCTCACCGTGCAGAAGGTGGACGGAGAGGCCGCCGCCTTCGCCGCCGTCAACGAGTCCAAGTACGGGCTCCAGGCAGGGGTGTTCACCCACGACCTGCAGACCGCCTTCCGGGCCCACCGGGCGCTGGAGGTGGGCGGGGTGGTGATCGGCGACGTCCCCTCCTACCGCGCCGACCAGATGCCGTACGGCGGGGTCAAGGAGTCCGGTGTCGGGCGCGAGGGCGTGCGGTTCGCCATGGACGACTACACCTACGAGCGCGTCCTGGTCCTCACGGGGCTCGCTCTCTGACGGCCCGGGCGTCGAGGGGCCGGGAACGCGGACCCCTATGGCTAGTGACAATCATTTTCATGTAGTGTGCCGGGCATGGCAGTCCCGAAGCGCAAGATGTCCCGTTCCAACACCCGGCACCGCAGGTCGCAGTGGAAGGCGGCGACGCCCGTCCTCGTCCTCTTCCACGTCGACGGGCGCGCGTACGCCGTGCCCCGTCGGCTGATCCGCGCCTACGAGCGCGGCCTCATCAAGCCCGAGGGGTGACCCCGCCTCACCCCCGGGCGAAGGGGCCCGGCACCGCTGCCTTACGGTGCCGGGCCCCTTCCTTGTGCCCTCGGCCCTCTCCGGGCCCTCAGCCGGAGAAGCCGACGTGCGCGAGCCGCAGCGGGCCGCGCAGCTCGACGCGCAGGTCGTGGACCCCGGCGACGCCGAACGGGGTGGTGACGGAGGTGTAGGCGTACGGGCCCGTCGTGGGCGCGATGTCCAGGTGGACGACTGCCTGGCCGTCGTCCAGGGCCAGTTCGAGGGTTCCCTCGCCCGACACCTCGACCGTGACCGACCGGGCGCCCGGCCCGAAGTCGCAGGCCCGGTAGACCAGTTCGGCCGTGGGGCTGCCGCTCGGGTCCGGGTTCGCGGGTGTCACCGCGTCGCCCGACAGTTTCGTACGGTCGACGATCTCGGTGCCCCGCTGCTCGTCGAAGTCGGCCGGGCGCAGGCCGCGTTCGAGGACCGGGCGCGGGGCCGGAGGTGTGCCGCCCGGTTCGATCGTCGTGCTCAGGCGGATGTCCTCGGCGGACGCGCCCGCGAGGAGTTCGTACCCGCCGGGTTCAAGCCGCGGGCCGCCCTGTGCGGCGTCCCAGCACGCGAAGGCGGAGAGCGGGAGGTCGAAGGACAGTTCCGCGGTGGCGCCCGCGGGAAGGTGGACGCGCCGGTGGGCCAGCAGTTCACGGCGGGGGCGCGGCACGGAGGGTGACACGGGACGGCCGTAGACCTGGGCCACCTCGTCGGCCGCCGTGTCCCCGGTGTTGGTGACCGTGAAGGTGACCTGGACGGACTCCTCCCCGACCCGCGCCGCCAGGTCCGCGTACGCGAAGGACGCGTACGACAGGCCGTGGCCGAACGGGAAGAGCGGGGTGCCCTCGAAGTACAGATACGTCTGGCGGCTGCCGATCACGTCGTAGTCGAGGAGGCCGGGCAGGTCCGCGTCCGAGGCGTACCAGGTCTGGGGCAGCCGGCCCGCCGGGGAGACGTCCCCCGCCAGCACGCGGGCCAGCGCGGTGCCGGCCGCCTGGCCGCCGTGGGCCGTCCAGAGGACGGCGGGGAGGCCCGTGGGGTCGAGCGCGTAGGGGTACGAGGATGTGACGACCAAAGCCGTGCGCGGGTTCGCGGCCCGTGCCGCGTCCAGCAGCCGTCGCTGGTGGGCGGGGAGGGCGAGGGTGGTGCGGTCCTCCGTCTCGCGCCCGTTGATGTGCGGGTCGTTGCCCGCGACCACGAGGACGACGTCGGCGGAGGCCGCCGCGTGCGCCACCGCGTCCTCGCCGCGCCCGGTGATCTCCAGTTCCAGGGCCGTCGGATTCTCGTCGGCAACCTTTACGCCGTCGGCGGTCACAGAGACGTAGCGACCCGTGCCGACGTGCTTGAGGAGGTGCCCGTCCCCGTGCCCGCCCTCCTGGGAGCCCCGGGGTTCCAGCCGGAACGTCTCCTGCACGACCCAGCCGCCCGGCTGGTCCGCCGAGGCGCGCACGAAACCGTCCTCGGCGACCGAGAGGTACCGGCCGTCCGGAGCGCGGAGGGTGAGGACGCCCTCGCCCCAGTCGATCAGTGCCAGCTCGGTGCCCACGTCGTCGGTGGTGAGCGGCGGCAGATCGGTGCGGCCCGTAAGGAGGGCCGGGTCCAGCGCGCCCCCGGCCCCGCGGACCTCCTCACCCGCGTCGTCCGCCCTCGGCACGCTCAGATACGTACCGTCGGAGGTCTTCAGGCGTACGCGGTCCACGCCCTCGGCGAAGTCCACGCGGTCGGCGCCGAAGCGGTCGTACAGGCCCTCCAGTGGTGTGGACCGGTGGATGAGGGTGCCGCTGTACCAGTCGAGCTTGCACTCGTCGGCGAGGAGCCCGACCACCGCGATGCGGGTGCCCTCCCGGGTGAGGGGAAGCAGACCGCCGTCGTTCTTGAGCAGGACGATCGCCTGTTCCGCCGCCTCCCGGGCGAGGGCCCGGTGCGCGGGCGTGTCGAAGTCCTTGGCGTCCGCGTACGGGTCCAGCAGAGGGTCGAACTCGCCGAGCCGGAAGCGGACCGCGAGCTGGCGGCGGACCGCCGTGTCGATGTCGGCCTCGGTCAACAGGCCCCGGTCCAGGGCCCCCTGGACCCGTTCGACGATCTTCGAGCTGTCCGTGCCGTGGTCCGTGAAGCTGTCGACGCCGGCGAGCAGCGCCGCGGCCGTCGCCTCCTCGTGCGTGTCGAAGTAGTGCTCGGAGTCGACCAGGTTCGAGGGCGCGCCCGCGTCCGAGCAGACCAGCAGGTCCTGGTCCGTCCAGGTGCGCAACTGCTCCGCCAGGTACGGCGACACATGGTTGGGGCGGCCGTTGACCAGGTTGTACGCGGGCATCACACCGGCCACCGCGCCCGCCTCGACCGTCTCGCGGAAGGCCCGCAGATCGTACTCGTGCAGCACACGGGGGCGTACCGAACCGGACGCGGTGGCCCGGTCCGTCTCGTTGTTGTGCGCGAGCCAGTGCTTGAGGACCGGGGCCGTGCGCCAGTAGGCGGGATGGTCGCCGCGCAGACCGCGGGTGTACGCGGTGGCGATCGCCGAGGTCAGCTTCGGGTCCTCCGAGTAGCCCTCCTCGTTGCGGCCCCACAGGGGGTGGCGCAGCAGATTCACCGTGGGCGCCCAGACGTTGAGGCCGACGCGGTCGTCGCGCGAGCGCATCGCGCGGGTCTCGGTGGAGACCGCCTCGCCGACCCGGCGCACCAACTCCTCGTTCCAGGTCGCGCCCAGGCCGACCGCCTGCGGGAACACGGTCGCGGGTCCCATCCAGGCGACCCCGTGCAGTGCCTCCTGGCCGGTGCGGAACGCGGCGATGCCGAGGCGCTCCACGGCGGGCCCGAACTGGTGCAGCATCGCCACTCGTTCGTCGAGAGTGAGCCGCGACAGAAGATCGTCGATGCGCTTCGCGAACGGCAGCTGCGAGTCGCGGAAAGGCGGCGTTTGTGCAGTCACGCGAGGATCCCTTTGCGGAAGACGGGGAAGGCCGGCGGCGAGCTTTCGAAGCGCTTCGATGCTGATTCGATGAGTGGTCGGGTGTCAAGACACTCGGACCCGACAACTCCGGATCCGCACGCCCAACTGCCCTCATTCCGTGGGGCGAAAGAGACCGGTACAGACCTCTGACTCTCCGGCACACCTCCGAGGAATGTTTGAATCGGCTCTTGTGCACCCCCAGGTGTTCACTTAACCTCGCAGCAACATCGAAGCGCTTCGACTGTCTGCCGCGGTGAGCGACCTCCCGCCTCCGGTTGTCGAAGGTGCCGCTCCTGGGTGCCACGAAGGGTTGACGCAATGACGCCGAACACCTCCGCCTCCGGCCCCGGCCGGAGAAGCTTCCTCGCCTCCACGGCGGTCGCCACCGTCGCGGTGGCCGGCGGTATGCCGCTGCTGGCCGCCTGCGGTGGCTCCGACGGCGGCAAGAAGGAGGGCACGACCTCGGGCAAGGACGCGAAGAAGATCCTTCCCGCCTTCGTGGCGCAGAACGTGGTGACACCGGACATCGCGTCGAAGAACGGGTCCTCGCTCGGCTTCACCAGCGAACTCGTCACGGCCGACCTGAAGACCTCGGTGTCCGGGAAGCTCGGCAAGGGCAGCACCATCAAGATCATGTCGCCGTTCTGGGGCTCACCGCCGAAGGGCGACAACCCCTACTACAAGGCGATGAACGAGAAGATCGGCGCGAACGTCGTCTGGCAGAACCAGGACGGCAACACCTACGACGAGAAGCTGGGCGCGGTCCTCGCCTCCAGCGACATGCCGGACGTCGTGGTGATCCCCGGCTGGAACATGGGCGGCAAGATACCCAGCGCCATCATCAGCAAGATGGCCGACCTCGGCCCGTACCTCTCGGGTGACAAGGTCAAGGAGTATCCGAACCTCGCCGCCGTCCCGACCGACGCCTGGCAGCGCTCCATCTTCGGCGGCAAGCTGCGCGGCCTGCCGATGCCCAGCTCGTACGTCGCCAACATCGTGCCGTACTACCGCAAGGACATTTTCGACAAGAAGGGCTACGAACTCCCCACCTCGGCAGCCGAGTTCCTGGCCCTGGCCAAGGAGATCACCAGCGCCAGGGCGAAGGTGTGGGCCTGCGACGACATGAAGTGGACGGCGTTCAACAGCTTCGGTGTGCTGTCCGGGAGCGAGAAGCCGCTCGGCTGGAACTCCGTGGACGGCAAGCTGGTCTACCGCGTCGAGACCGACGAGTACCTCGAAGCGCTGGAGTGGACGCGGAAGCTGTACTCCGCGGGAGTCGTCCACCCGGACGCCAAGGCGCAGAACCAGGGCGACTCCGGCCTGCGCTTCACGGCCGGCGAAGTCCTCATCTACAACAACGACATCTCGCACTGGTGGGCCAAGACCACCGAACAGGCCGCGCAGAACAAGGACTTCCGTATCGCCGGCATGGACGTCTTCGGCCATGACGGCGGGGACCCCACGCTGTGGGCAGGGGCACCCGCGAGCATCTTCGCCTTCGTCAACAAGAAGGCGTCCAAGGCCGTGATTCAGGACGTGCTGGCCGCCGCGAACGTCACCGCCGCCCCGTACGGCACCGAGGAGTACATGCTCACCAACTACGGGGTCGAGGGCACGCACTACACGGTCAAGGACGGCACGCCCACCAAGAACGACAAGGGCAACCAGGAAGTCCTGAACGCCTTCGTGATGCTGGCTAGCCCCGCCTCGACGATCGCGCACCCCGACCTTCCGGAGATCGCGAAGGCGCAGGTCGAGTGGCAGCAGCGGATGGGCGCCTTCACCAAGAAGTCCCCCTTCTACGGCCTCCAGATCATCGAACCGGCCCGCTATACGAACCTCTCCAACGACTTCGAGCAGCTGGAGGACGACGTCGTCCGCGGCCGCAAGAAGATCAGCGACATGCAGCAGGCCGTGTCGGACTGGAAGAGCCAGGGCGGCGACAAGCTGCGGGACTGGTACGGGAAGCTGCTGGACGACAGCGGATCCGCGCAGGGGTGACCCGGTGGCACACAGCACCACTCCACGTGACACGACTCCACGTGACACGACTCCACGTGACACGACTCCACGTGACACGACTCCACGTGACACCACTCCAGGTGACACCACTCCAGGTGACATGACTTCAGGTGACATGACTTCAGGTGACACGACTGCGCGTGATACCGCTGCCCGTGACACCGAGGCGCGCGGCGGCACTCCGGTCGCCGCCTCGCCGCCCGGCGCGGGGGTCACCCGGACCGAGAAGAGGGCCCTGAAGAGGGCCCTGAACGGCGGCGGCACCTTCAAGGTCCGCTTCGAACGGGACCGCACGCTGATCCTGATGACCCTGCCGACCGTCCTGCTGGTCCTGGTCTTCAACTACATACCGATCCTGGGCAACGTCGTCGCCTTCCAGGAGTACGACCCCTACGTCAGCGACAACGGTTTCATCGCCGTCTTCCACAGCCCCTGGGTCGGCTTCGAGCAGTTCTCACGGCTGTTCGACGACTCGGCGTTCTGGGACGCCGTCCAGAACACCCTGGTCCTGTTCGGACTGCAACTGCTGCTCTTCTTCCCGGTCCCGATCCTGCTCGCGCTGCTCATCAACAGCGTGATCAGGCCCCGGGTGCGGGCCGTGTCGCAGGCGATCCTCTATCTGCCGCACTTCTTCTCCTGGGTGCTGGTCATCACCGTCTTCCAGCAGATCTTCGGCGGCGCCGGCATCATCGCGCAGACCCTGCGCCGGCACGGCTACGAGGGCTTCGACCTCATGACCGACCCGGGGATCTTCAAGTTCCTGGTGACGGCGGAGGGCGTGTGGAAGGACGCCGGCTGGGGCGTCATCGTCTTCCTCGCCGCACTGGCCTCCGTCAGCCCGGATCTGTACGAGGCCTCGGCGATGGACGGGGCCGGCCGGTGGCGCCGTATGTGGCACGTCACGCTGCCCGCGCTGCGTCCGGTGATCGCCCTGCTCCTGGTGCTGCGGGTCGGTGACGCGCTCACGGTCGGCTTCGAGCAGATCCTGCTGCAGCGGGACGCGGTGGGACCGGGCGCGGCGGAGGTCCTCGACACCTACGTCTGGTGGAACGGCGTCCGCAACCAGGACTTCAGTTACGCGGCGGCGGCCGGCCTGATCAAGGGCGTGGTCAGTCTCGGACTCGTCCTCGCCGCGAACAAGGTCGCCCATCTCATGGGCGAGCAGGGGGTGTACAAGAAATGAGTGCCGCGACCGAGGGTGTCGTGACCGACGAACGGCCGAGGGCCCAAGGACCGAAGGGGCCCGGCCGCTGGGCGGCCCCGCCGAGGCCCGTCTGGGAGGAGGAGCCGCGCAGGGCCGGACTGGCGGGCAAGGGCATCGCCCTGACCTTCGCCTGTCTGGCCGTCCTGTTCCCGCTGTGGATCGTCGTCGTCACCAGCCTGTCCACGAAGCAGACCATCAGCGAGGCCGGTGGTCTGGTGCTGATCCCCCGGGGCGTCACCTTCATCGCCTACCAGGAACTGCTGAGCGGCGGCCAGGTCACCCGCGCCACCGTCGTCAGCCTGGGCGTCACCCTCGTCGGCACGCTGTTCTCGATGACGGTGTCGGTCCTCTGCGCGTACGGGCTCTCGCGCATCGGGTCGCTCGGGCACCGCTGGTTCCTGATGACCCTGCTCGCGACGATGTTCTTCGGCGCCGGCCTCATCCCCACGTATCTGCTCGTGCAGTCGCTGGGGCTGACGGACACGTATCTCGCGCTGATCCTGCCGAGCGCGATCAGTGTCTTCAACATCCTGGTGCTGCGCGCGTTCTTCATGGGCATCTCGCCGGAACTCACCGACAGCGCGCGGATCGACGGGGCGGGGGACTGGCGGATCCTCTGGCAGATCGTGCTCCCGCTCTCCCGTGCCGTCATCGCGGTGATCACGCTCTTCTACGCCGTCGGGTACTGGAGCGCGTGGTTCAACGCGTCGATCTACCTGAGCGACCAGGACATGATGCCGCTGCAGAACGTCATGATCCAGCTCGTCCAGAAGCAGGAACCTCCGGTGGGGCTGGGGCAGGCGATCAGGGCGGGGGAGTTGTCCGCGCTCGCTGTGCAGATGGCTGTGATGGTGCTGGCGTTGTTGCCGGTTGCGTTTCTGTCGCCGTTCGTCCAGAAGCACTTCAAGAAGGGGATGCTGACCGGCGCGGTCAAAGGCTGACGGGTTGCCCCACGGGGTCGTATGCCGGGTGCCGGTCCGCTGTGGCCGGTCGCGCCGTTCCCCGCGCCCCTTCGGGGGCGCCCCCCTCTCTCTATCGAACGAGGTGTGTCATGTGCGCGACTGGCCCGAGGGACGCGAAGCAGGGCCGCGTGCCGCCGGGGCTCGCCGACGCCGCTCGCGGGCGCGTCCTCTTCGGTGGGGACTACAACCCCGAGCAGTGGCCCGAGGAGACCTGGCACGAGGACGTACGCCTCATGCGGGAGGCGGGCGTCAACTCCGTCACGCTCGGCGTCTTCTCCTGGGCGAAGATCGAACCGCGGCCGGGAGCGCGGGAGTTCGGCTGGCTGGACCGGCTCATGGACCTCGTGCACGAGAACGGCATCGGGGTCGTCCTCGCCACCCCGACCTCCTCGCCCCCGCCCTGGCTGGGCCGGCTCCACCCGGACACCCTGCCCCGCGACGCGGACGGCCGCACCGAGTGGTGGGGCGGCCGACAGCACTTCTCGCACTCCAGCGCCACCTACCGCGGTTTCGCCGCGGCCGTCACGGAGGACCTGGCCGCCCGCTACGGCAGCCACCCCGCCCTCACCATGTGGCACATCAACAACGAGTACTGCACCTACGACTGGGGCGACGAGGCGGCCGGCACGTTCCGCCGCTGGCTCCGGGACAGGTACGGCACGCTCGACGCGCTCAACACGGCCTGGGGAACCGCCTTCTGGAGCCAGGGATACGGCGACTGGCAGGAGATCCTGCCACCGCGCCACGCCCACTACCTGAACAACCCCACCCAGGTGCTCGACTTCAAGCGCTACACGTCCGACATGCTCCTGGAGTGTTACGTCGCCGAGCGCGACATCGTCCGCCGGTACTCCCCCGACCTGCCGGTGACCACCAACTTCATGCCGATGTGGGCGGGGCAGGACGCCTGGCGGTGGGCCCGGGAGGAGGACGTCGTCTCCGTCGACCTCTACCCGGATCCGCGCGACCCCTTCGGCGCGCAGGAGGGCGCGCTCGTCCAGGACATGACGCGTTCCCAGGCCCGCGGGCCGTGGATGCTGATGGAGCAGGCGGCGGGGTCGGTGAACTGGCGGGGCGTGAACCATCCCAAGCCGCGCGGCCTCAACCGGCTCTGGTCCCTCCAGGCGGTCGCCCGGGGAGCCGACGCCGTCTGCTATTTCCAGTGGCGGCAGTCCCGGCAGGGCGCGGAGAAGTTCCACTCGGGCATGGTCGGCCACGCGGGGGAGCAGGGCCGCACCTACCAGGAGGTCAAGCGGCTCGGCGCCGAGCTGCGGCGGATCGGCGCGGAGGTGACGGGGCAGCACGTTCCCTCCGAGGTCGCGATCCTCCACGACTGGCACGCCTGGTGGGCGGGGGCGCAGGACGGCCGGCTCTCGCGCGAGGTCGATCATCCGCAGGTCGTGCGGGCCTGGCACCGCGCCCTGTGGGAGGCCCATGTCACCACGGACTTCGCGCACCCCGAGCACGACCTGTCCGCGTACCGGCTCGTCGTCGTGCCGCAGCTCTACCTCCTCACCGACACGGCGATCGACAACCTCGTCGCGTACGTACGCGGAGGGGGCACCCTCGTCTGCGGTTTCCTGACCGGGATCGCGGACGAGGACGACCGGGTGCGGACCGGCGGGATGGACGAGCGGCTGCGGGACCTCTTCGGCATCCGCACCCTGCACGAGTGGTGGCCGCTCGACCCCGGCGAGTACGCCGAGTGCGACGGCTTCCGGGGCACGCTGTGGTCCGAGGAGATCGAGCCCCGGACCGGGCAGGCCGAGGACGTCGTCGCGCACTCCCGCTACAAGGGCGGCGAACTCGACGGACTGCCCGCCGTGCTCCGCAGGGGCCGCGCCTGGTACGTCTCCACGCTGCCCGAACGAACCGCGCTGAGCGAGCTGTTGCGGGAGGTGGCCGCAGCGGCGGGCGTGCGCCCGGTGCTCGACGGCCTGCCCGCCCACGTCGAGGCCGTACGTCGGGGGGACCTGCTCTTCGTCCTCAACCACGGGCGCGACCCGGTCACGGTGGAGGTGCCGGGGGAGTACCGGGACCTGCTCGCCCAGCGACGGGTCACGGGCTCCCTCGAACTGGGCCGGTACGGAGTGGCGGTGCTGCGACCATGAGCGCCGGTACGGAGAACACGCCCTCGCCGCACGGCACCTGGGAGCCGGCCCCGGCCGGCCGCTGGGAGGACGCCTTCCTGAGCGGCAACGGCCGCCACGGCACCCTTGTGTTCGGCGATCCGAACGACGACCGGGTGATCGTCACCCATCACACGCTCGTCCGGCCCAACGGCGGCGAGGACGCCCGGCCTCCGGAACTGGCGGCCGAACTGCCCGCACTGCAGGACCGGTTGCTCGCCGGAGACCTCAGGGCGGCCGAGGAGTTCACGGACGGTCGCCCGCTGCAGTGGGTGCGGCCCTTCCACCCGGCCTTCCAGGTGCGGCTGCGGAGGCCGTCGGACGGGGAGCGCGACTACCGCCGTACGGTCGACTTCACCACGGGCGTCGCCACGTCGTCCTGCGCGGGGTGGCGCAGCCGCGTCTTCGTCTCCCGCGCCGACGACGTGATCGTCCAGTACGTGACCTCTCCGGGGCCCGCCCTGGACATCACACTGGACCACCGGCTCCCCGGGGCTCCCGACGGATTGGGCGTCAGCGACGGAGCGGTCCTCACCCCCGAGGGAGCCGTGCTCACGCTGAGCGCCCGCTACCCCGGCGGCGACCGCGCGTACACCGGAGTGACGCTGGCCGTGGTCACCGGCGGTCGTACGACGCTGACCGCGCCCGGCATGCGCGTCGCGGGCGCCGAGTCCGTCCTGCTGCTGACCCGCGTGGAGCGGCACACCGGAGAACCGGACACCCTGGCGCGGACACAGGCCCTGCGCGCGCTCCTCCCGGACGGCGACGAGCCCTACGGGCACCTCCTGGCGCGCCACCTGCACCTCCACCGCACCGCCTACACCCGCGTCTCGCTCGCCCTCGACGCCGACGACACCGAGCGCGCCCTCCCCGGCTCCGAGTTGCTCGGGCGGCCCGGGAGCCCTGCCCTCCTCGAACGGCTCTTCGCGGCCGGCCGTTACCACCTGCTGTCCGCCTCCGGGATGCTGCCGCCGCGACTCACCGGGCTGTGGACCGGCGACTGGGACACGGCCTGGTCCGGCGCCTTCACCACGGACGCCAACCTCAACCTGCAGACCGCCTCGGCCGTCGCGGGAGCCCTCCCCGAGGTCATCGAGGCCCACGCCTCCCTCGTCCACGGGCAGGTGCCGCACTGGCGGGACAACGCCCGGGCCGTCTTCGGCGCCCGAGGAGTCGTCGCCCCGCCCCACACGGACGGCGAGTCGGGGCACACCTACCACTTCAGCCGCGAGTACCCGCTGCACCTGTGGACCGCGGGCGCCGACTGGCTGCTCAAGCCACTCGTCGACCACGACGAGGCCCGCGGGGCGCGTGACCCGCGACTGGCCGCCGTTCTCGCCGAGGTCGCCCTCTTCTACGAGGACTTCCTCACCCGCACCGACGAGCACGGGCACCTCGTCGTCGTCCCCTCCTACTCGCCCGAGAACCGCCCGGCGAACCCGGACGCGAGCTGGGGCGCGGTCAACGCCGCCATGGACCTCTCCGCGGCCCGCCATGCCCTGCTCACCGCGGCCGCGTACCACCCGGGCCCCGAGGCCGACCGCCGGCGCGCCCTCGCCGGGCGGCTGCCCCCGCACCGCGTCAACGACGACGGCGCCCTCGCCGAATGGGCGTGGCCGGGCCTGGACGACACGTACGACCACCGGCACCTCAGCCATCTGTACGGTGTCTGGCCGCTCGACGAGATCAACCCCTACGACACCCCGGAGCTCGCGGCAGCCGCCCACCGGGCACTCGCACTGCGAGGCGCCGAGAACGACTCCGCGCACGGCCATCTGCACCACGCCCTCGTCGCGGCCCGGCTGCGGGACGCCGAGCGGGTCGCGCACGCGCTCGGCCGGGTACTGGAGGGCGACTTCTTCCACGCCTCCCTCATGAGCGCGCACTACCCCCGCCGCGACGTCTACAACGCCGACGCCGCCCACACCCTGCCCGCTCTGATCATCGAGACGCTGATCCAGTCGACCCCCGACCGGCTGGTCCTCCTCCCCGCGCTGCCCGCCACCCTCCCGGCCGGTGAACTCCGGGGCGTACGGACGCGGTTCGGCGCCGAGGTCGACCTCGCCTGGAGCCCCCGGGGGGCCCGGGCGGTGGTCCGGCCCACCCGCACGCACCGCATCGACCTCAGAACCCCCTCCGGAGCGCGACAGCTCGACCTGCGCGCCGGAGAGGACCGCGTCCTCACCCTGGGGCCGCGGCAGACGTACAGCGAAGCCATCCCCCACATCCCCCCACCCATGGAAGGGACACCATGGCAACACGCACGCTGAACACGAGGACGAACAAGAACAGGAACAGGAACAGGATCACCAAGGCGCTGCTGGCGCCCGCGCTCGCTCTCGGAGTGACCGTCGGACTCGCCTCCGCCCCCGCCTCCGCCGCGGTCTGGAACTCCTGCGACCAGTGGGGCAACACCAGCCTGAACGGCTACACGCTCTACAACAACATCTGGGGCTCCGGCGCCGGCAGCCAGTGCATCTGGGCCAACTCCGGCACCAACTGGGGAGTGTGGGCCAACCACCCCAACACCGGCGGCATCAAGTCGTACCCCAACTCCAAGAAGGTGGTCAACAAGACGATCACCTCGCTCGGCTCGCTCTCCAGCAGCTACAACGTCACGGTCCCGGCGGCCGGCGCGTACAACACCTCGTACGACATCTGGGACACCGACTACGACTACGAGATCATGCTCTGGGTCAACTACAACGGAGCCGTCGGCCCGCTCGGCACCTCGCAGGGCAATGTCACCCTCGGCGGCCACACCTGGTCCGTCTACAAGGGCAACAACGGCGCCAACGAGGTCTTCTCGTTCCTGCGCACCTCGGACTCGAACGCGGGCAGCGTCAACATGCTGCCGATCCTCAAGTGGATCAAGGACACCAAGGGCTGGATGGGCAACGAGACCATCGGTGACGTCCAGTTCGGCTTCGAGGTCACGTCCTCGTCCGGTGGCCTGGACTTCGTCACCAACAACCTGACGGTCAGCAGCAGCTGACCGTCGCGGACGGCGCGCGGCTACCCCGCCACGGGCAGCCGCGCGCCGTCCCGCAGGAACAGCGGGATGCGGTCCAGCGGGGCGTCGACGGTCACGGCCGTGCCGCCCGGGTACTCCTGGCCGGTCCACGCGTCCGTCCAGCGCGCGCCCGCCGGGAGATACGCCGTACGGACCGTGGCGCCCGCCGTGAGCACCGGCGCGACCAGCAGATCCCGGCCGAAGAGGTACGAGTCGTCCACCGACCAGGCCGCCTGGTCCTCGGGGAACTCCAGGAACAGCGGCCGCATCACCGGCAGCCCCTCCTCGTGGGCCTCCCGCATGACCTCCAGGACGTACGGCTTCAGGCGCTCGCGCAGATGGAGGTACTTCTCCAGGATCGGCCGGGCCTCCTCGCCGTACGACCACACCTCGTTCGGGCCGCCGGTCATCTCCGGGCCGAGCGGGGTGCCGGGGTCGCGGAAGCCGTGCAGCCGCATCAGCGGGGACAGCGCGCCGAACTGGAACCAGCGGATCATCACCTCGCGGTACGCCGGGTCGTCCGGGTCGCCGCCGTGGAAGCCGCCGATGTCGGTGTTCCACCAGGGGATGCCGGACAGCGAGGTGTTGAGCCCCGCCGCTATCTGGCGGCGCAGGGTCGCGAAGTCCGTGCCGATGTCGCCGGACCACAGGGCCGCCCCGTAGCGCTGACTGCCCGCCCACGCCGAGCGGTTGAGGGTGACGACCTCGCTCTCGCCGGCCGCGAGCATGCCCTCGTGGAAGGCGCGGGAGTTCTCGCGCGGATACATGTTGCCCACTTCGAGGCCGGGGCCCGCCCAGTAGCGCAGGTTCTCCTGGAAGCCCGGCTTCAGCTCGGGCTCGCAGGCGTCCAGCCAGAAGGACGTGATCCCGTACGGCTCCAGGTAGTTGTCCTTGATCTTCGACCACAGGAACGCGCGGGCCTCGGGGTTCGTCGCGTCGTAGAAGGCCACCTGGACCGTGGAGGCGACCTCCTTGTCCGGCCAGTCCGCGTGCGCCATGGGCCCGTACTGGGTGCCGACGAACCAGCCGCGCTGCTCCATGAGCCGGTGGTTCTCGGAGAGCGGTGAGACGGACGGCCAGACGGACACGACGAGCTTGATGCCCAGCTCCGCCAGCTCCCGCTGCATCCCCGCGGGGTCCGGCCACTCCGCCGGGTCGAACTTCCAGTCGCCCAGGTGCGTCCAGTGGAAGAAGTCGCAGACGATGACGTCGATCGGCAGCCCGCGGCGCTTGTACTCCCGTGCCACACCGAGGAGTTCGTCCTGGGTGCGGTAGCGCAGCTTGCACTGCCAGAAGCCCGCCGCCCACTCGGGCAGCATCGGCGTCCGGCCGGTCACCGCGCTGTAGCGGCGCTGCGCGTCGGCCGGATGGCCCGCCGTGATCCAGTAGTCGATCTGCCGGGCCGAGTCCGCGACCCAGCGCGTACCGTTGCCCGCCAGCTCGACCCGGCCGATCGCCGGGCTGTTCCACAGGAGGGTGTAGCCGCGGCTGGACGTGAGGACCGGGATGGTCACCTCGGCGTTGCGCTGGACCAGGTCGAGGACGGCCCCCTTCTGGTCGAGCAGCCCGTGCTGGTGCTGCCCGAGGCCGTACAGCTTCTCGCCCTCGTAGGCGGCGAAGCGCTGTTCCAGGCGGTGGTAGCCGTTGCCCACGGGGGTGTAGAGGCGCGGTCCCGGCCACCAGAAGTGGGCGCGCTCCTCGGTGAGGAGTTCGGCCCCGTCGCCGGTGCGGACGAAGCGGACCAGTCCCTCGGCGTCGACCTCGACCGTCAGCGCGCCGACGGTCAGCAGACCCCGGCCCCCCTCGATCTTCACGGTCGCCTCGGTGGCGGGCGCCTCGTCGAGGACGGCGGCGGGCAGGCCCTCCAGGACGGGACCGCCGAGCCTGGCCCGCACCCGGACGGCGTCGGGGCCCCACGGCTCGATGCGTACGGTCTCCTGCCGGCCGCTCCACTCCAGGGCGCCCTCGCGTTCACGGAACGTGCCGACGGTGGGCGAGGACTGGGCGAGACTCGCGGACCCCGAGCCGGACCCTCCCGGCTGCCCGGACCGCTCCGGCTGGCTCTCGGCATGCTGATTCATACGGGGTGCTCCTGAAGGGAGGAGTGGCGGCAAGACCCGGTGACGTGGCTCCGGAGGACCAGATCGGGTGGGCGGGGGTGGGTCGGGTCAGGCGGCGGCCGGGGCCGGGCCCGTGCTCGCCCGGACCGTCAACTCGGGCGCGATGAGCACGACTTCGTCCTTGCCGTGCCCCTCCAGCTTGGCGATCAGATGCTCCACCGCGTTACGGCCCATCTCCTGGGCGGGGATGGCCACCGAGGTCAGCCGTACCGAGGCCTGGACGGCGACCTGGTCCGGGCAGATCGCGATCACCGAGACGTCCTCGGGCACGGCCCGGCCCTGCCGGCGCAGCAGCGCGAGCAGCGGCTCGACCGCGGACTCGTTCTGCACGACGAAGCCCGTGGTGCCGGGGCGTTCGTCGAAGACCCGGGCCAGGGTCAGGGACATCGCGTCGAAGCCGCCCTCGCACGGGCGGTGCAGCACCCGCAGGCCCAGCTCGCGCGAGCGGGACCTGAGTCCGTCGAGCGTGCGCTCGGCGAACCCCGTGTGCCGTTCGTACACCGCGGGCGCCTCACCGATGACAGCGATGTCACGGTGCCCGAGCATCGCGAGATGCTCGGCGCACAGCGCGCCCGTCGCGCCGAAGTCGAGATCCACACAGGTCAGACCGCTGGTGTCGGCGGGCAGGCCGATGAGGACGGACGGCTGCGCCGTGCCGCGCAGCAGAGGCAGCCGCTCGTCGTCCAGCTCGACGTCCATCAGGATCATCGCGTCGGCGAGCCCGCTCCCGGTGATCCGGCGTACGGCGTCGGGGCCCTCCTCGCCGGTGAGCAGCAGCACGTCGTACCCGTGGGAGCGTGCCGAGGTCGTCACCGCGATGGCGATCTCCATCATCACGGGTACGTACATGTCCGTGCGGAGCGGGATCATCAGCGCGATGATGTTGGACCGGCTGCTTGCCAGCGCCCGCGCTCCCGCGTTGGGGTGGTAGCCGAGCACCTGGATGCTCTCCTCGACCCGCTCGCGGGTGCCCGCGGAGATGGACCGCTTGCCGCTGAGGACGTAGCTCACCGTGCTCGCCGAGACTCCGGCGTGCTGGGCGACCTCGGCAAGGGTGACCATCCAGGTCTCCAGGTTCTGTGTGAAGCGCTTCGACGGTGCGCGGGGTCGGTGTGGGTAGGTTGACATTAGCTTGATGGCGGGTGGGTGTCCATAGGTTGTCGAAGCGCTTCGACTCCGTCGGTTCCGCGGGGCGCCCACCGGGGGTGGGGGGCGGGGTTGTTCGGCGGGTGCCGGGGGGTGGGGGTGGGGGTCGGGCGCGCAGTTCCCCGCGCCCCTGGCAGGGCGGCCCTTCGGGCCGGCCCTGCCCCCTGAATGGTGCGCGAGGACTGGTGGGTGGAGTCGTTATCGGGTACATACGGTCGAGTAGCACCGGTGAGTAACGTAACCGGACCAAGATCCCTATTCGCGGCGAGGTGAGCCTCTTGTCCGCAACACCCCACCAGCCCGCTGTCTCCGAACGTGAGGCCCGTCAGGTCGCCGAGGCCGCGCGGGAGCAGGACTGGCGCAAACCCAGCTTCGCCAAGGAGCTGTTCCTCGGCCGCTTCCGGCTCGACCTGATCCACCCCCACCCGATGCCCCCGGCCGAGGACGCCCAGCGCGGTGAGCAGTTCCTCGCCAAGCTGCGCGACTTCTGCGAGACCAGGGTCGACTCCGCGCTCATCGAGCGGGAGGCCCGCATCCCCGACGAGGTGATCAACGGGCTCAAGCAGCTCGGCGCCCTCGGCATGAAGATCGACACGAAGTACGGCGGCCTCGGCCTGACGCAGGTCTACTACAACAAGGCGCTCGCCCTGGTCGGCTCGGCGAACCCGGCACTCGGCGCGCTGCTCTCCGCGCACCAGTCGATCGGCGTACCCCAGCCGCTGAAGATCTTCGGCACCCAGGAGCAGAAGGACGCCTTCCTCCCGCGGCTGGCCCGTACCGACATCTCCGCCTTCCTGCTCACCGAGCCGGACGTGGGCTCCGACCCGGCGCGGCTCGCGACCAGCGCGGTGCCCGACGGGGACGACTACGTCCTCGACGGGGTGAAGCTCTGGACGACCAACGGCGTGGTCGCCGACCTGCTGGTCGTGATGGCGCGCGTGCCGAAGTCCGAGGGGCACAAGGGCGGCATCACCGCCTTCGTCGTCGAGGCGGCCTCGGAGGGTGTCACCGTCGAGAACCGCAACGCGTTCATGGGGCTGCGCGGCCTGGAGAACGGCGTCACCCGCTTCCACCAGGTCCGGGTGCCCGCCGCGAACCGCATCGGCGCGGAGGGCGCCGGGCTCAAGATCGCCCTGACCACCCTCAACACCGGACGGCTCTCGCTGCCCGCGATGTGCGTCGGCGCCGGCAAGTGGTGTCTGAAGATCGCCCGCGAGTGGTCGTCCGTGCGGGAGCAGTGGGGCAAGCCGGTCGCCCACCACGAGGCCGTGGGCGCGAAGATCTCCTTCATCGCGGCGACCACGTTCGCCCTGGAGGCCGTCCTGGACCTGTCGTCCCAGATGGCCGACGAGGACCGCAACGACATCCGGATCGAGGCCGCCCTCGCCAAGCTGTTCGGTTCCGAGATGGCCTGGCTGATGGCCGACGAGCTGGTCCAGATCCGTGGCGGACGCGGTTTCGAGACCGCCGACTCGCTCGCCGCCCGCGGCGAACGGGCCGTCCCCGCCGAGCAGGTGCTGCGCGATCTGCGCATCAACCGCATCTTCGAGGGCTCGACGGAGATCATGCACCTCCTGATCGCCCGCGAGGCCGTCGACGCCCACCTCTCCGTCGCCGGTGACCTCATCGACCCCGACAAGTCCCTGACGGACAAGGCGAGGGCGGGCGCGAACGCCGGGCTCTTCTACGCCAAGTGGTTCCCCAAGCTGGTCGCGGGCCCCGGTCAACTCCCGCGTGCGTACGGGGACTTCCACCCGGCCGGACACGTCGACCTCTCCGGTCACCTGCGGTACGTGGAACGCTCGGCCCGCAAGCTCGCCCGCTCCACCTTCTACGCCATGTCCCGTTGGCAGGGCCGGATGGAGACCAAGCAGGGCTTCCTCGCCCGGATCGTCGACATCGGCGCCGAACTGTTCGCGATGAGCGCCGTCTGCGTCCGTGCCGAACTCCTGCGCACCACCGAGGCTCACGGCCGCGAGGCGTACCAGCTCGCGGACGCCTTCTGCGGCCAGTCCCGTATCCGGGTGGAGGAGCTCTTCGGCCGTCTGTGGTCCAACACCGACGACGTCGACGGCAAGGTCGTCAAGGGCGTCCTCGGCGGCGCCTACACCTGGCTGGAGGACGGGATCGTCGACCCGTCCGGCGACGGCCCCTGGATCGCCGACGCGACACCCGGAGCGTCCGGGAAGGAGAACGTCCACCGCCCCATCCGCTGACCTTCTCCCCAGGAGCGCACTGCTGTCCCCGTCGTCACTCCGCTGCTTGCCGCACGGAAAATGTGCGCCGACAATGAGTGGAACGGCGAAGGGGACAGGGCATGTGCCGCCCTCTCAGGGCCGCCCGGAGAATTGCGCGACGGCAAAACCGGGGACGTGCGGACGAATCCCCGGCATGCATCCCCTCAGGGGCGCGGGGAACTGCGCGACCAGCCCCCACCGGCCGGCACCCGAAGAGCCGTCGGGTCCGGATCAGTCATATCCGTATCAGGGGGAATCCCGATGCCGGTACTGGGTCTCGACAACATCACCGGCAGGATCATGCGAGCCGGCGAGGGAAGAATCCTGCGCAGACTCCAGCGCATCGCCGAGCAGGTCGGCTCCTTGGAAGCGGAATTCGAGCAGCTCACCGACGAGGAACTCCAAGCGCTCACACCCGAGTTCAAAGAACGCCACGAGGCGGGCGAGAGCCTCGACGACCTCCTGCCGGAGGCCTTCGCCACCATGCGCGAGGCCGCCCGCCGCACACTCGGGATGCGCCACTTCGACGTACAGCTGATGGGCGGCGCGGCCCTCCACCTCGGCAACATCGCCGAGATGCAGACCGGCGAGGGCAAGACCCTGGTCGCCACCCTGCCCGTCTACCTGAACGCCCTGACCGGCAAGGGCGTCCACCTCGTCACCGTCAACGACTACCTCGCCCAGCGCGACGCCGACTGGATGGGCCGCGCCTACCGCTTCCTCGGGCTGACCGTCGGTGTCATCAGGACCCGGTCGACCCCCGCCGAGCGCCGCGCGCAGTACGCCTGCGACATCACCTACGGCACCAACACCGAGTTCGGCTTCGACTACCTGCGCGACAACATGGCCTGGTCGAGGGACGAACTGGTCCAGCGCGGCCACCACTTCGCCATCGTCGACGAGGCCGACTCGATCCTCATCGACGAGGCCAGGACCCCGCTGATCATCTCCGGCCCGGCCGACCAGCCCACGCACTGGTACGAGGCGTTCGCCAAGATGGTCACCCGGATGCGCGGAGTCGCCGTCCAGGACGAGAACTTCACCACTCCGGCCGACAAGGACCGCCTCGCGGGGCTGCGCGCCACCCACGACTACGAGTACGACCCGAAGAAACGCACCGTGGCGATCCTCGACCGCGGCGTGGAGTTCCTCCAGGACCAGCTCGGTATCGACAGCCTCTACGAGTCCGACCACACGTCCCTCATCGGCCATCTGAACAACGCGCTCAAGGCGAAGGAACACTTCGGACGCGACAAGGACTACGTCGTCGTGGACGGCGAGGTCCTCATCGTCGACGAGCACACCGGCCGCCTCCTCGCCGGACGCCGTTACAACGAGGGCCTGCACCAGGCCATCGAGGCGAAGGAAGGGGTGACGGTCAGGGACGAGAACCAGACCCTCGCCACGATCACCCTGCAGAACTTCTTCCGGCTCTACGAGAAGCTCGGCGGAATGACCGGCACCGCCATGACCGAGGCCGCCGAGTTCCACCAGATCTACAAGCTTCACGTGGTGCCGATCCCCACCAACCGGCCGACGGCCCGCGCCGACGACCCCGACCAGATCTACCGGACCGTCGACGCCAAGTACACGGCGATCCTCGACGACATCGCCGACAGGCACGACAAGGGCCAGCCGGTCCTCGTCGGCACCACCTCCGTCGAGAAGTCCGAGATCCTCGCCGCCCGGCTCAGGAAGCGCGGCATACGGCACGAGGTGCTCAACGCGAAGAACCACCGGCGCGAGGCACAGATCGTGGCGCAGGCCGGCCGCAGGGGCGCGGTCACCGTGGCCACCAACATGGCCGGCCGCGGCACCGACATCATGCTCGGCGGCAACCCCGAGGCCATGGCGCTCGCCGAGCTGGACGGGCGCGGCCTCAGCCCCGAGGAGAGCCCCGACGAGTACCGGGACGAACACCGCCGGACCCTGGAGCGGATCAAGGAATCGGTCGCCGCCGAGCACGAGGAGGTCAAGGACCTCGGCGGCCTGTACGTGCTGGGCACCGAGCGCCACGAGTCACGCCGCATCGACAACCAGCTGCGCGGACGCTCCGGCCGCCAGGGCGACCCCGGCGCCTCCCGGTTCTACCTCTCCCTCGGGGACGACCTGATGCGGCTGTTCCGCGCCCAGGTCGTCGAGCGCGTGATGTCCATGGCGAACGTCCCCGACGACGTCCCCATCGAGAACAAGATGGTCACGCGCGCCATCGCCTCCGCCCAGTCCCAGCTGGAGCAGCAGCACTTCGAGTCCCGCAAGGACGTGCTCAAGTTCGACGAGGTCCTCAACCGCCAGCGCACCCTCATCTACGCGGAACGCCGCCGGGTGCTGGCCGGTGAGAACCTGCGGGAACAGATCCTCCACTTCATGGACGACACCATCCGCGCGTACGTCGCCGTGGAGACCGCCGACGGCTTCCCCGAGGAGTGGGACCTGGACCGGCTCTGGGTCGCCTTCGAACAGCTGTACCCGGTCGCGGTCACCGTCGGCGACCTGGAGGAGGCCGCGGGCGACCGCTCCGACCTCACCGCGGACTCGATCGCCGACGCCGTCATCGAGGACATCCACACCCGGTACGAGGAGCGCGAGGCCGAGCTGGGCGCGGACGCGCTGCGCGACCTGGAACGCCTCGTGGTGCTGTCGGTCCTGGACCGTAAGTGGCGCGAGCACCTGTACGAGATGGACTACCTGCGGGACGGGATCGGACTGCGCTGGACCCTCGGCCGGGAGCCGATCATCGAGTACGAGCGTGAGGGCTACGACATGTTCGTCGCGATGAACGACGCGATCAAGGAGGAGTCCGTCGGGTACGTCTTCAATCTGGACGCGTCCGGCAGGTCCGTGGGCCAGGAGGCCCTGGACGCCGGCCGGCGCACCGACGGCCTGCATTTCAGCGCGCCCACGCTGGACACGGCGGAAGGGGTTGTCGAAGGGGACTTCGAGCCTTCCGACGCCGTGCCGGTGCCGGTGCCTCCGGCGGAGGGTGCGGCCGATGTGGGACCGCGTTCGCCGCGGGCGGGCAAGGGGCGGAGCCGCAGGAAGCGCAAGAGGTAGGGGGCGGGAACCGTGTCGGCGGGTCCGGGTGCGGGTCCGGTGGGGGCTTGTCGCGCAGTTCCCCGCGTCCCTCAAGGCCCTGACGGGCCCCTTACGGGGCACTCATGGGGCGCCCCCGTCCCCTCTGCTGTCGCGTTGCGGCAACAATGGGGGGATGAGCGACAGTCCAGCCCCCCTCGCCGATCCGCATCTCGTCTTCGATCCTGTGGACGGGAGCCGGGACGTCGTGATCCTCGGCTCCACCGGATCGATCGGCACCCAGGCCATCGACCTCGTGCTGCGCAACCCCGACCGGTTCCGGGTGACCGGGCTCTCCGCGGCGGGCGGGAGGGTGGAGCTGCTGGCGGAGCAGGCGCACCGGCTCCGCGTCCGGACCGTCGCCGTCGCCCGCGAGGACGCCGTACCGGCCCTGCGTGCGGCCCTTTCCGCCCGGTACGGGCCCGGGGAGCCCCTTCCCGAGCTGCTCGCCGGAGCGGACGCGGCCACCCGGCTCGCGGCCTCCCCGGGACACACCGTCCTGAACGGCATCACCGGCTCGATCGGCCTCGCCCCCACCCTCGCCGCCCTGGAGGCGGGCCGCACCCTCGCGCTCGCCAACAAGGAGTCGCTCATCGTCGGCGGCCCCCTGGTGAGGGCGCTGGCCGCGCCGGGCCAGATCATCCCCGTCGACTCCGAGCACGCCGCCCTGTTCCAGGCGCTCGCCTCGGGCACCAGGGCCGACGTACGCAAGCTCGTCGTCACCGCCTCGGGCGGCCCCTTCAGAGGACGTACGAAGGCCGAGCTGGCCGATGTCGGGCCCGAGGACGCCCTCGCGCACCCCACCTGGGCCATGGGCCCGGTCATCACCGTCAACTCCGCGACCCTCGTCAACAAGGGCCTCGAAGTCATCGAGGCGCACCTCCTCTACGACATTCCCTTCGACCGCATTGAGGTGGTCGTGCACCCGCAGTCGTATGTCCACTCGATGGTGGAGTTCACGGACGGATCGACGATGGCCCAGGCGACGCCCCCCGACATGCGGGGACCGATCGCCATCGGTCTGGGCTGGCCCCAGCGCGTCCCCGACGCCGCGCCCGCCTTCGACTGGTCGAAGGCGTCGAGCTGGGAGTTCTTCCCCCTCGACAACGACGCGTTTCCGTCGGTGGGGCTCGCCCGGCACGTCGGGGAGCTCGCGGGCACGGCCCCCGCGGTGTTCAATGCGGCCAACGAAGAATGCGTGGACGCGTTCCTGAACGGCACACTGCCGTTCAACGGGATCATGGAGACCGTCACCGAGGTCGTCGCCGAGCACGGCACTCCCCCAACCTCGGCTTCGCTCGATCGGGGGGACCCCCATCGGACGGGAACCTCGCTCACCGTGGCGGACGTCCTCGAAGCGGAGACCTGGGCCCGCGCCCGGGCCCGCGAACTGACAGTACGGACAGCAGCTCGGACGACAGCCAAGACAACGGCGGAGGCTCGTGCATGACGACCCTGATGATGATCCTCGGCATAGTCGTCTTCGCGGTCGGCCTGCTCTTCTCGATCGCCTGGCACGAGCTGGGGCATCTCTCCACGGCCAAACTCTTCGGCATCCGCGTGCCGCAGTACATGGTCGGCTTCGGCCCGACGATCTTCTCGCGCAAGAAGGGCGACACGGAGTACGGGGTCAAGGCGATTCCGCTCGGCGGCTACATCCGCATGATCGGGATGTTCCCGCCCGGCCCCGACGGCCGTATCGAGGCGCGCTCGACCTCCCCGTGGCGCGGCATGATCGAGGACGCCAGGGCACAGTCCTTCGAGGAACTGCAGCCCGGTGACGAGAACCGGCTCTTCTACACGCGCAAGCCGTGGAAGCGCGTGATCGTGATGTTCGCCGGCCCCTTCATGAACCTGATCCTGGCCGTCGCGATCTTCCTCGGCGTGATGATGACCTTCGGCGTCCAGACCCAGACCACCACGGTCGGCAAGGTCTCCGACTGCGTCATCGAGCAGAGCGAGTCCCGCTCCGAGTGCCAGAAGAGCGACACGGCCGCGCCCGCCAAGGCCGCCGGGCTCAAGGGCGGTGACAAGATCCTCGCGTTCAACGGCGAGAAGGTCACCGACTGGTCCGCCCTGCAGTCCGACATCCGCGCCAACCCCGGCAAGGACGTCACCCTGACCGTCGAGCGCGACGGCGGGCAGCTCGACCTCTCCGCCCACCTCATCCGCAACCAGGTCAGCAAGACCGACGGCCAGGGCGGCTACGTCGAGGGCAAGTACGTGTACGCCGGCTTCCTCGGTTTCACGCCCGCCTCCGGCATCGTCCAGCAGTCCTTCGGACAGTCCGTGGACCGCATGGGCGACATGATGCAGAACGGCGTCGAGTCGCTGGTCAACCTGCCGTCCAAGGTGCCCGCCCTGTGGGACGCGGCCTTCGGCGACGGCCCGCGCGAGGCGGACTCCCCGATGGGCGTGGTCGGCGCGGCGCGCGTCGGCGGCGAGGTCTTCACGCTGGACATCCCGCCGGAGAACCAGATCGCGATGATGCTGTTCCTCGTCGCGGGCTTCAACCTCTCCCTGTTCCTGTTCAACATGCTCCCGCTGCTGCCGCTCGACGGCGGGCACATCGCGGGCGCCCTGTGGGAGTCGCTGCGGCGCAACGGCGCGAAGGTGCTGCGCCGCCCGGACCCCGGCCCCTTCGACGTGGCGAAGCTGATGCCCGTCGCGTACGTGGTGGCCGGCATCTTCATCTGCTTCACGATCCTGGTCCTGATCGCGGACGTGGTTAACCCCGTCAGAATCTCGTAGCCACACGGAGTTCGCGGCGGCCGGACACGATGTGTGTCCGGCCGTCCTCCATCGGGTGGTCCTGTTCGGGGAATGTGCCTCCGCCTTCGGGGGTGCCGTAATCTCGATGACTGGAGCCCGTCAGCTTTCGGGACCGACCGAATCCTTACCTTGGGGTTGCACAGCAGATGACCGCGATTTCACTCGGCATGCCGGACGTTCCGACCAGGCTCGCCGAGCGCCGCAAGAGCCGGAAGATCCAGGTCGGAACCGTGGCGGTGGGTGGCGACGCACCCGTCTCGGTCCAGTCGATGACGACCACGCGTACGTCGGACATCGGCGCCACGCTTCAGCAGATCGCCGAGCTGACCGCGTCCGGCTGCCAGATCGTGCGGGTGGCGTGCCCCACCCAGGACGACGCCGACGCACTCGCCACCATCGCCAAGAAGTCGCAGATCCCGGTCATCGCCGACATCCACTTCCAGCCGAAGTACGTCTTCGCGGCGATCGACGCCGGCTGCGCGGCGGTGCGCGTGAACCCGGGGAACATCAAGCAGTTCGACGACCAGGTCAAGGAGATCGCGCGGGCCGCGAAGGACCACGGCACCCCGATCCGCATCGGCGTCAACGCCGGCTCCCTCGACAGGCGGCTGCTCCAGAAGTACGGCAAGGCGACGCCCGAGGCGCTCGTCGAGTCCGCGCTCTGGGAGGCGTCGCTCTTCGAGGAGCACGACTTCCGGGACATCAAGATCTCGGTCAAGCACAACGACCCGGTGGTCATGGTCAACGCCTACCGCCAGCTCGCCGCCGCCTGCGACTACCCGCTGCACCTCGGCGTGACCGAGGCCGGCCCCGCCTTCCAGGGCACGATCAAGTCGGCGGTCGCCTTCGGGGCGCTGCTCAGCGAGGGCATCGGCGACACCATCCGGGTCTCCCTCTCGGCCCCGCCGGTCGAGGAGATCAAGGTCGGGATGCAGATCCTGGAGTCGCTGAACCTCAAGCAGCGCCGCCTGGAGATCGTCTCCTGCCCGTCCTGCGGGCGCGCACAGGTCGACGTCTACAAGCTGGCGGAGGAGGTCACGGCGGGCCTTGAGGGCATGGAGGTCCCGCTCCGGGTCGCCGTCATGGGCTGCGTCGTGAACGGGCCCGGCGAGGCCCGTGAGGCCGACCTCGGCGTCGCCTCCGGCAACGGCAAGGGGCAGATCTTCGTCAAGGGCGAGGTCATCAAGACGGTCCCGGAGTCGAAGATCGTCGAGACGCTCATCGAAGAGGCGATGAAGATCGCCGAGCAGATGGAAGCGGACGGGGTCCCCTCCGGGGAGCCTTCTGTGGCCGTAGCAGGCTGAGGCCACTGCCCCTGCCCCCGAACCGGGCTCGGCTTGCGGGCCGGTGGGGGCGGGCCCAAAGGATTGCGCAGTTCCCCGCGCCCCTTCAGGGGCGCGGGGAACTGCGCAATGGGGGCGAGGGGGCGCAGCCCCCACGCAGTGACGATGGGGGAGGGCAGCGGCGGTGGGGGCAACCCCACCCGCCCCCACCGGGCGGCACGCCACATATTCGCCAGGTACAGTGCGGAGACCAGCAGACCTGATGGTGAAGGCCCCGCACGTGTTGACGCAGACGACCACCAGAGTCCTCGACCCGAGCGACCTGGACGCCGCGCTCGCCGTCCTCGACCGCGAGCCGGTGGCGAACGCCTTCGTGACCTCCCGCGTACAGGTCGCCGGCCTCGACCCCTGGCGCCTCGGCGGCGAGATGTGGGGCTGGTACGAGGACGGCATGCTCACGTCCCTCTGCTACGCTGGCGCCAACCTCGTCCCGATCTGCGCCACCCCCCGCGCCGTACGCGCCTTCGCGGACCGCGCCCGCAGGGCAGGCCGCCGCTGCTCCTCCATCGTCGGCCCCTCCGAGGCCACGGCCCAGCTCTGGCGCCTCCTCGAACCGAACTGGGGCCCCGCCCGCGAGGTCAGGCCGCACCAGCCCCTGATGGTCGCCGACCGGCTCCCCGCCGACATCCCGCCGGACCCGTACGTCCGTCGCATCCGCAAGGACGAGATGGAGACGATCATGCCGGCCTGCGTGGCGATGTTCACGGAGGAGGTCGGCGTCTCCCCGCTCGCCGGCGACGGCGGCCTGCTCTACCAGGCGCGGGTCGCCGAACTCGTCGGCTCCGGGCGCTCGTTCGCCCGCGTCGACCGTGACGGCCGGGTCGTCTTCAAGGCCGAGATCGGCGCCGCGACCACCCAGGCCTGCCAGATCCAGGGCGTCTGGGTCGCCCCCGAGTACCGCGGCCAGGGCTACGCGGCCCCCGGCATGGCGGCGGTCCTGCGCTACGCCCTCGCGGACGTGGCCCCCCTGGTCAGCCTCTACGTCAACGACTACAACACAGCGGCCCGAGCCACATACCGCAGAACCGGTTTCCAGGAAATAGGCGCGTTCATGAGCGTCCTGTTCTGAAAGGGCGCTGCCTCGCGGGGGCACGCCCTCAGGGGCGCGGGGTGCTGACATCGTGCGGCTCCGCCGCGTGGGCGCGACCAGCCGCATCGGACCCGCACCCGACAGAGCAACCCCCGCCCGGCCCACGCGGTGGAGACGCCCCAGGTAGTCTCCGGTTCATGCTGCGCTTCCCCGGTCAGCCCGGTCAGGGCCCCCTCACCCCCGACGACATCGTCATCGGCCCCCTGGACCTGGCCACCCGTATCGACGAGGCGCTGAACGTCCAGGCCGTGGCCTTCGGGCTCGGCGCGGACGAGATCGCCGTACGGCGCCAGATCGTGCTCCGGCACCTCACCTTCCCCGGCGCCCGCGCACTCGGCGCGACCACCGCCGACGGACGGCTCGCCGGCTTCGTCTACGGCATGCCCAACGACCGCGCGCACTGGTGGTCCACCGTCGTCGAGCCCTATCTGCGCGGGCGGGGACACGACGGCTGGCTGGACGACTCCTTCGTGATCACCGAACTGCACGTCCACCCGGACTTCCAGAACCGCGGGGTCGGCCGCGCCCTGATCACCACGATCACGGACGGCGCCGCCGAACCGCGCTCGATCCTCTCCGCGATCGACGCGGAGAGCCCGGCCCGCGGGCTGTACCGCTCGCTCGGCTACGAGGACCTGGTCGTACGGGTCCTGTTCCCCAGCGCGCCGAAGCCGTACGTGGTGATGGGCGCCCCGCTGCCCCTCGCACGCCGCTGACGGATCCCTCCGCCGGGCCCCCCGCCGCACCCCGGCCCGCCACCGCCGTCGCCGAAACGGATTTCCGGCGACGGCGGCCCCCCGGCTAACCTCCAAGCACCACCCTTACGCAGCAGGAGTCGAGAACCATGGCCCAGGTCCAGCGCATGTCCCGTTTGATGGTCAAGACACTGCGTGACGACCCGGCGGACGCCGAGGTGCTCAGCCACAAGCTGCTGGTGCGCGCCGGCTACGTCCGCCGGACCGCCGCCGGCCTGTGGTCCTGGCTGCCGCTGGGCAAGAAGGTGCTGGCCAACGTCGAGCGGGTCGTCCGCGAGGAGATGGACGCCATCGGCGCCCAGGAGGTCACCCTCCCCGCCCTGCTGCCGAAGGAGCCCTACGAGGCGACCGGCCGCTGGGAGGAGTACGGCCCCGAGCTGTTCCGCCTCAACGACCGCAAGGGCGGCGACTACCTCCTCGGCCCGACCCACGAGGAGATCTTCACCCTCCTGGTCAAGGACCAGTGCACGTCCTACAAGGACCTGCCCGTGATCCTCTACCAGATCCAGAACAAGTACCGCGACGAGGCCCGCCCCCGCGCCGGCATCCTGCGCGGCCGCGAGTTCCTGATGAAGGACTCGTACTCCTTCGACACGGAGGACGAGGGCCTCGCCGAGTCCTACGCCCTGCACCGCGCGGCGTACCAGAGGATCTTCGCGCGTCTCGGTCTGGACTACCGCATCTGCGCGGCCACCGCGGGCGCCATGGGCGGCTCCAAGTCCGAGGAGTTCCTCGCCCCGGCCGCGGCCGGCGAGGACACCTTCGCCGACTGCCCGAACTGCGACTACGCCGCCAACACCGAGGCGGTCACCTACCCGCTGCGGCCCGTCGACGCCGCCGGGGTCCCCGCCCTGGAGGAGATCCCCACCCCCGAGACCCCGACCATCGAGACGCTCGCCGCGTACCTTGAGGTCCCGGCCTCCGCCACGCTGAAGAACCTGCTGGTCAAGGTGGCCGGCGAGATCGTGGCCGTCGGCGTCCCCGGCGACCGCGAGGTCGACCTGGACAAGGTGGAGGCCCACTTCGCCCCCGCCCCCGTCGAACTGGTCACGGCCGAGGACTTCACGGGCCGCGCCGACCTCGTACGCGGCTACGTCGGCCCGCAGGGCCTGGAGAAGGTCCGCTACCTCGCCGACCCGCGCGTCGCCCCCGGCACCGCCTGGATCACCGGCGCCAACCAGGACGGCGTGCACGCGAAGAACGTCGTCGCGGGCCGGGACTTCGAGGTCGACGAATACGTGGACGTGGTCGTCGTGCGCGAGGGCGACCCCTGCCCCGCCTGCGGCACCGGCCTCAAGCTGGACCGCGCCATCGAGATCGGCCACATCTTCCAGCTCGGCCGCAAGTACGCCGACGCCCTCCAGCTCGACGTGCTCGGCAAGCAGGGCAAGCCGGTCCGCGTCACCATGGGCTCGTACGGCATCGGTGTCTCACGCGCGGTCGCGGCGCTCGCCGAGCAGCACGCCGACGAGCAGGGCCTGGTCTGGCCCGCCGAGATCGCCCCGGCCGACGTCCATGTCGTCGCGGCGGGCAAGGCCCTGCAGACCGAGCTGGCGCTCGACGTCTCCGAGAAGCTGGGCACGGCGGGCGTACGCGTGCTCGTGGACGACCGCGCGGGCGTCTCGCCCGGCGTGAAGTTCACCGACGCGGAACTCATCGGCGTACCGAAGATCCTGGTGGCCGGCCGGCGTTCGGCCGAGGGCGTCCTGGAGCTGAAGGACCGCCGTACCGGCGAGCGCGAGGAATTGACCGTGGACGAGGCGATCGCCCGCCTCACGGCATAGCACCCCGGAGTCCCGCGCCCCGCAAGAGGCGCGGGACTCCGGGCGCTCAGCTCACGACCACGCGCGCACGACGGGCCACCGTCACCCCACCGCTCCTACAACCAGGCCGCGAACTCCAGCAGCAGCTCGGCGTCCTGCGGCCGGCCCACCCGCCGCGCCCGTACGCCCGACTCCACGGCCCGGAACAGGGTCCAGCCGCGCAGCCGTTCCTGGTCCACGTCCAGGGACTCCGCGAGCCGCTTGATCCGCCGGCGGGTGGTGGCGCCGCCGGACGGCGAGGCGATCAGGTCCTCGACCCGGTCACGGACCAGCCGGGCCAGGTCGAAGGCGCACTCGCCGACCACGGGATCGGGGCCGACGGCCAGCCAGGGACTGCGTTCGCCGGCCAGGACCTTGCTCTGGCGGAAGGTGCCGTGCAGCAGGTGCGCCGGCGGCGGCGACGCCAGCAGTTCCTCGCGGACCGCGAGGGCCGCGTCGACCAGCGGCACCGCGTCCGCGTCGGCGCCCGCCCGCATCGCCGCGGCCTGCCGTCCCGTCCGCTCGGCCACCGTCTCGAAGACATGGCCCGCAGGCGGCTCGACCCACAGCCGGCGCAGTGTCCCGGCCGCCTCCAGCATCGACTTGGCCTCCGGCAGCGACCGCACCGACACATCGGGATGCAGCCGCTCAAGGAGCAGTACGCCCTCGGCGCCGGCCGGCTCCAGGAGGCGGACCGCGCCCAGGCCGTCCCAGTGCGCCAGCGCGGCCCGCTCGCTCTCCGGGCGGGCCCGGTCCGGTGCCAGCTTGAGGACGGCGGGGGTGCCGTCCGGCAGCCGGACCAGGATGACCAGACTGCCGCGCCCGCCGGGAACCTGCACACGCTCCACGGTCGACCCGCGTAGCGCGACCGCCCGCTCGGCCGCCTCGGGCAGCTTCTCCAGCCAGCCGTCACCACCCGGTGCCGCCTCGCCGAGCGCCTTGACCAGACGCCGCGGCGGTTCGAAAGCCATGCGCGAGTAGTTCCCTTCCGGGTACGGGGGCCCTTCCACGGCTGTCCCTCTGTGCGTTACGAGGTCGGTGTCGCCGACGCGGTGGCGGTGGCCGACCGCTCGGCGAGACCAGGGAAGGCTACGCTCTCGCCGCGCCAGCGCACCGCCCGCACCGCTGCGTCCCGCAGGGCCTGCGCCGCGGCCTGCCGCCGGTCGCCGTCGGCGGCCCGGACGAGGTCGGAGTACACCCCGGCCACCCGGTCCTCCAGTTCGGCGGCGAGCCGCAGGGCCGACTCCGCGTCCGGGACCGCGAAGGGCAGCGCGTAGGCCGCTGCCGCCGGTCCTGGCTTGCCGCCCAGGTCGCGCACCGCGCGGGCCAGCTCGTCCCGGCGGGCACGGTGCGCGTCGTAGGCGGCCCGCGCCTCGGTCTGCCGTGTCTGCGTGATCCGGGCGCCCACGACCCCGTAGCCGTACACGGCGGCGTGCTCCGCGGCGAGCGCGGCCTGCGCGGCCGTCAGCTCCGCCGACGCCTTCGCGGCTGCCTTCGCCTGTACTCCGGTCGCTCCAGTCCTGCCGGAACCGCTCACTTCTTGTCCTCCGTCAGCAGGAACGCGTGGCCCGCACCGGCCGCCGCCACCGAAGCGAGCAGCCGGGCCAGTTCTCCCGGCACGTCCGCCAGCGCCTTCATCCGCCGGTCCGCCAACGCCCGCTCGGCCGCGGCGAGTTCGCCGCGGGCCTCCTTCTCCGTGGCCGGCGCCTCGGGGGAGGGGGAAGCGGAGGCGGAGGCAGACGGGGTGGGCGAAGCGCTCGCGGAAGCGTCGGCGGAAGGGTCGGCGGAAGGTTTCGCCCGCTTGCCGCCGCCGAACGCCTCGGCGTGCCGTACGACCTCCGCGAGCAGCGGTGACAGCCGGGTGCCCAGCGCGGGATGCGCGGCGAGCACGGCCTCGTACCGCCGCGCGAGCTGTTCGCTGTCGCGGGCCGCACGCGCGCGTGCCCGTGCGGCGGCGGACGAACTCCCGCTGGTGGTCCCGGAGGCGGAGTCGGAGTCGGAGCAGCCGGCGAGCAGCACGGTGCCCGCTCCGGCGGCCCCGGCGAGCAGGCTCCTTCGGCGCGGCCCCGAGGGGGTGCGCGACGGCAGGGTGAACGGCACGGCAGACGTCCTCGTCAGGGCTCGTACGAACGAAATGGGCGGCAGACCCTTGATCACGGTACCCGCGTACCGCCCCCGGGCCCACCAGCGGCGCCGCCCCGCCGCCGGGCGGGACACGGTGGACGGCAACACCCCTTGGGACCGGATACCCTTTGACCTGACACGCGACCTACCCACAACAGCACACGCGGCCGAGGAGTCACCCGGATGAGCACCACCCAGAGCGAGAGGCTGCGAGAGCTCCTGGAACCGCTCGTCAGCTCACAGGGACTCGACCTCGAAGAGATCGAAGTGGCCTCGGTGGGCCGTAAGCGTGTGCTGCGTGTCGTCGTCGACTCCGACGAAGGAGCCGACCTCGACGCGATCGCCGATGTGAGCCGCGCGCTCTCGGCGAAGCTCGACGAGACCGACGCCATGGGCCAGGGCGAGTACACCCTTGAGGTGGGAACCCCGGGCGCCGAGCGCGAGCTGAGGGAACACCGGCACTACGTACGTGCCACCGGCCGGCTCGTGAAGTTCCAGTTGAAGGACGGCGACGAGCTGGTCGCCCGGATCGTCACGGTCGACGAGGAGGGCGTGGACGCGGAGGTGCCCGGCGTGAAGGGGCGCAAGCCCACCGCCAGGAGGCTCGCCTTCGAGGACATCGTCAAGGCCCGCGTCCAGGTCGAGTTCAACCGCAAGGACAAGAAGGACGAGAAGGACATGGAAGAGGAGGAGGCGTAGCCGTGGACATCGACATGAGTGCCCTGCGGGGCCTGGTGCGGGAGAAGGAGATCTCCTTCGACCTGCTGGTCGAAGCGATCGAGTCGGCCCTCCTCATCGCCTACCACCGCACCGAGGGAAGCCGCCGTCACGCGCGCGTGAAGCTCGACCGGGAGACCGGTCATGTGACCGTGTGGGCGAAGGAGGACCCGGACGACCTGGAGGAGGGGCAGGAGGCACGCGAGTTCGACGACACCCCGTCGGACTTCGGCCGGATCGCCGCCACCACCGCCAAGCAGGTCATCCTGCAGCGTCTGCGGGACGCGGAGGACGACGCGACGCTCGGCGAGTACGCGGGCCGTGAGGGCGACATCGTCACCGGTGTCGTCCAGCAGGGCCGCGACCCGAAGAACGTGCTCGTCGACATCGGCAAGCTGGAGGCCATCCTGCCGGTGCAGGAGCAGGTCCCCGGTGAGGCGTACCAGCACGGCATGCGGCTGCGGTCGTACGTCGTACGGGTGGCGAAGGGTGTCCGCGGTCCGTCCGTGACGCTCTCCCGCACGCACCCGAACCTCGTGAAGAAGCTCTTCGCGCTTGAGGTGCCGGAGATCGCCGACGGATCCGTCGAGATCGCCGCCATCGCCCGCGAGGCCGGCCACCGCACGAAGATCGCCGTCCGGTCCACCCGGTCGGGCCTGAACGCCAAGGGCGCCTGTATCGGCCCCATGGGCGGCCGGGTGCGCAACGTGATGGCCGAGCTGAACGGCGAGAAGATCGACATCGTCGACTGGTCGGACGACCCCGCGGACATGGTGGGCAACGCGCTCTCCCCGGCCCGGGTCTCCAAGGTCGAGGTCGTCGACCTCGCGGCCCGGTCCGCGCGCGTGACCGTGCCCGACTACCAGCTGTCGCTGGCCATCGGCAAGGAGGGCCAGAACGCCCGCCTCGCCGCCCGGCTGACCGGCTGGCGCATCGACATCCGCCCGGACACCGAGCAGGCCGGTGAGGACGGCGCAGACCGCCCCGAATACCGGCGCGACGACCGGCGTGACGACCGGCGTGACGGTCGGTCCGGGGAGTGACCCGGGAATAGATCCCAGCCGCGGGTGGTTTGGATCACAGCGGTTTCACGACAGTTTTATGCGCGGCAACTGTTCGATACTTGCCCCAAAGGGGTGAGGTCGGTGCAGGGAGGTAGACTTAACAGTGTCTGGCCGGACGCACGCCCGAGCATGCCCTGAACGCACCTGTGTGGGGTGCCGGGAGCGAGCGGCCAAGACCGATCTGCTGCGTGCTGTGGCGGCCGGGGGCGAATGCGTCCCCGATCCTCGCGGTACGCTGCCCGGCCGGGGTGCGTATGTACACCCCGCCCTGGTCTGTCTGGACCTGGCGGTCCGCCGCCGGGCGTTCCCACGGGCGCTGCGTGCCCCGGGTCAGCTCGACACAAAGGCGTTGCGCCTGTACGTCGAGCGGCAGACAGTTGCTGAGCAGGCAACACCGTAAGGAAGAGCCGTACGGAACCCCGTGCGGCCCTGGTACCCCGCGAGTTGGAAGTAGGTCGAGATTGCGATGAGCACTCGATGAGCACGCGATGAGTACGCCCATGAAGTAGCGACGGTCCGGACGCAACCCGGACCTAAAAGGAGCGAAGTGGCTAAGGTCCGGGTATACGAACTCGCCAAGGAGTTCGGGGTGGAGAGCAAGGTCGTCATGGCCAAGCTCCAAGAACTCGGTGAATTCGTCCGTTCGGCGTCCTCGACGATCGAGGCGCCCGTAGTACGCAAACTGACCGACGCCCTCCAGCAGGGCAACGGCGGCGGCAAGCCCGCCCCGCGCAAGGCCGCGCCCGCCAGGCCCGGCGCGCCTTCACCGGCGCAGGCCGCCCGTCCGGGTCCGGCCGCCCCGCGCCCGCCGGCCCCGAAGCCGGCCGTCGCGGAGGCACCCGTGTCTCCGGCCGCTCCGGCCGCAGGCCCGCGTCCGGGTCCCAAGCCGCCCACGCCGAAGCCCGCTCCGGCGTCTCCGGCTCCGGCGGTACCCGAGTTCACGGCGCCGCCCGCGGCACCTGCGGCTCCGGCCGCTCCGGCCGCCTCCTCGGCGCCGGCACCGGCCAACCCGCGTCCGAGCGGTGCACGTCCCGGCGCCCCGAAGCCCGGTGTCCGTCCGGCAGGCCCCGCACAGGGCGGCCAGGGCGGTCCCGGTCAGGGCCGTGGCGAGCGTCCCGAGCGCAGCGACCGCGGTGACCGTCAGGGCGCCCCGCGTCCCGGCGGCCAGGGCACGCGTCCCGGCGGTCGTCCCGCAGGTCCGCGTCCCGGTAACAACCCGTTCACCTCCGGTGGCTCCACCGGCATGGCACGTCCGCAGACGCCCCGTCCGGGCGGCGCACGTCCCGGCCCCGGCGGACCCGGTGGTTCCGGTGCCCCGGGCGGCGCTCCGCGTCCCCAGGGCGCGGGCCAGGACCGTGGTCCCCGTCCGCAGGGCGGTCCCGGTGGCGCTCCGCGTCCCGGTGGCGGTCCCGGCGGCAACCGTCCGAGCCCGGGCGGCATGCCCCGTCCGCAGGGCGGTCCCGGTGGCGCTCCGCGTCCCGGTGGCGGTCCCGGCGGCAACCGTCCCAACCCCGGCATGATGCCGCAGCGTCCGGCTGCGGGACCGCGTCCCGGCGGCGGTGGCCCCGGTGGCCGCGGTCCCGGCGGTGGCGGTGGCCGTCCCGGCGGTGCCGGCGGCGGTCGTCCCGGTGGCGGCGGCTTCGCCGGCCGTCCGGCCGGTCCCGGTGGCGGCGGTGGCGGTTTCGCCGGCCGTCCGGGTGGTCCCGGTGGCGGTGGCGGCGGTTTCGCCGGCCGTCCGGGTGGTCCCGGTGGCGGCGGCGGTGGCCGTCCCGGCTTCGGCGGCCGTCCCGGTGGTCCCGGTGGCCGTGGTGGCACACAGGGCGCCTTCGGTCGTCCCGGTGGTCCCGCGCGTCGCGGTCGCAAGTCGAAGCGGCAGAGGCGCCAGGAGTACGAGGCCATGCAGGCCCCGTCGGTCGGCGGCGTCATGCTGCCTCGCGGCAACGGACAGTCCGTCCGCCTGTCGCGCGGTGCCTCGCTCACCGACTTCGCCGAGAAGATCGGCGCCAACCCGGCGTCGCTCGTCGGCGTGATGATGAACCTCGGCGAGATGGTCACTGCCACGCAGTCCGTCTCCGACGAGACGCTGAAGCTCCTCGCGGACGAGATGAACTTCGTCCTGGAGATCGTCAGCCCCGAGGAGGAGGACCGCGAGCTTCTTGAGTCCTTCGACATCGAGTTCGGCGAGGACGAGGGTGGCGAGGAGTTCCTCGTCGCGCGTCCGCCGGTCGTGACCGTCATGGGTCACGTCGACCACGGTAAGACCCGCCTTCTCGACACCATCCGCAAGACGAACGTCGTCGCGGGCGAGGCCGGTGGCATCACCCAGCACATCGGTGCCTACCAGGTCGCGACCGTCGTCAACGAAGAAGAGCGTCGCATCACCTTCATCGACACCCCGGGTCACGAGGCGTTCACCGCCATGCGTGCGCGTGGTGCGAAGTCGACCGACATCGCGATCCTCGTGGTGGCGGCCAACGACGGTGTGATGCCCCAGACGATCGAGGCGCTGAACCACGCCAAGGCGGCCGGTGTGCCGATCGTGGTCGCGGTCAACAAGATCGACGTCGAGGGCGCGGACCCGACCAAGGTGCGCGGTCAGCTCACCGAGTTCGGTCTGGTGGCCGAGGAGTACGGCGGCGACACGATGTTCGTCGACATCTCCGCCAAGCAGGGCCTCAACATCGAGAGCCTGCTGGAGGCCGTGGTCCTCACCGCGGACGCCTCGCTCGACCTGCGGGCCAACCCGGAGCAGGACGCGCAGGGCATCGCGATCGAGTCCCACCTGGACCGTGGCCGCGGCGCCGTCGCGACCGTCCTGGTCCAGCGAGGCACCCTGCGGGTCGGCGACACCATGGTGGTCGGCGACGCGTACGGCCGTGTCCGCGCGATGCTCGACGACAAGGGCGAGAACGTGGAAGAGGCGGGTCCCTCGACTCCGGTCCTCGTCCTCGGTCTCACCAACGTCCCGGGCGCCGGCGACAACTTCCTCGTCGTCGACGAGGACCGTACGGCCCGCCAGATCGCCGAGAAGCGCGCGGCGCGTGAGCGCAACGCCAACTTCGCCCGGCGCGGAGTCCGGTTCTCCCTGGAGAACCTGGACGAGGCCCTCAAGGCCGGTCTGGTGCAGGAACTCAACCTCATCATCAAGGGCGACGCGTCCGGTTCGGTGGAGGCTCTTGAGTCCTCGCTGCTCCAGCTCGACGTCGGTGAAGAGGTCGACATCCGTGTCCTGCACCGCGGTGTGGGTGCGGTCACCGAGTCGGACATCGACCTGGCGACCGGATCCGACGCCATCGTCATCGGCTTCAACGTCCGCGCTGCGGGCCGCGCGGCGCAGATGGCGGAGCGCGAGGGCGTCGACGTCCGCTACTACTCGGTGATCTACCAGGCCATCGAGGAGATCGAAGCGGCCCTCAAGGGCATGCTCAAGCCGGAGTACGAAGAGGTCGAGCTCGGTACGGCGGAGATCCGCGAGGTCTTCCGCTCGTCCAAGCTGGGCAACATCGCCGGTGTGCTGGTCCGCTCCGGCGAGGTCAAGCGCAACACCAAGGCGCGGTTGCTGCGTGATGGCAAGGTCATCGCGGAGAGCCTCAACATCTCCGGTCTGCGTCGCTTCAAGGACGATGTCACCGAGATCCGCGAAGGGTTCGAGGGCGGTATCAACCTCGGCAACTTCAACGACATCAAGATCGACGACGTCATCGCGACGTACGAGATGCGGGAGAAGCCGCGCGCGTAGCGCCTGCGGCTTGGCTTGACCGTGTGGGGTTGGCCCACGGGAACTCGTTCCTGTGGGCCAACCCCCACGGGGTTTTTCGCCCCCGCCGCCCCTACCCGTTCCCGTCACTGACTCGGGGGCCAGCCCCCGAACCCCGGTCCTCAAACGCCGGACGGGCTGGAAAACCAGCCCGTCCGGCGTTTGAGGACAAAGGGGGGCGAGGGGGCGCAGCCCCCATGCAGTGACGGGGAGGGTAGGGGCGGCGGGGGCGGAAACCCCGTCGAGCGGTACCGGAGGTTCGGGGTACCGTTCAAGTGCCCCGGCAAGAAGCTTGGCCGGGCCACCTACCCCGACCCGGCGGGACATCCGGACACACATGTACGTGGGGACTCTGTCCTTCGATCTCCTCCTCGGCGACGTACGGTCGCTGAAGGAGAAACGCTCCGTCGTCCGCCCGATCGTGGCCGAACTCATCCGCAAGCACGCGGTGAGCGCGGCGGAGGTGGAGCACATGGACCTCCACCGCAGGGCCGTCATCGGACTCGCGGTGGTCTCCGGGGACACCGGTCACCTGACCGACGTACTCGACCGGTGCGAGCGCCTGGTCGCCGGGCGCCCCGAGGTGGAGCTGCTGTCGGTGCGACGGCGGCTGCACGGCGAAGACGACGAATGAGCGTGCGGCGACAAGGATCGCCCGTACACGGATCAGCAGATAAGAGGGAGACGGACCAGTGGCCGACAACGCGCGGGCGAAGAGGCTGGCGGACCTCATCCGAGAGGTGGTTGCCAAGAAGCTGCAGCGTGGGATCAAGGACCCGCGGCTCGGTTCGCATGTGACCATTACGGACACCCGGGTCACCGGGGACCTCCGTGAGGCGACCGTCTTCTACACGGTGTACGGGGACGACGCGCAGCGCGCGGAGGCCGCCGCAGGCCTGGAGAGCGCCAAGGGCGTGCTCCGCTCGGCGGTCGGCGCGGCGGCGGGCGTGAAGTTCACCCCGACGCTCACCTTCGTCGCGGACGCCCTGCCGGACACCGCCAAGACCATCGAGGACCTCCTCGACAAGGCGCGGGCCAAGGACGCCCAGGTGCGCGAGGTCTCGGCCGGCGCCACCTTCGCCGGTGACGCCGACCCGTACAAGAAGCCGGAAGAGGACGACGACGAGGACGAGTCCGACGACGCGTCCGACGGCGACGAGACGGGCGGCGACGCCGCCAAATGACGCAGAAGCAGCAGACGCCCGACGGCCTTGTCATCGTCGACAAGCCGTCGGGCTTCACTTCGCACGACGTGGTCGCCAAGATGCGCGGGATCGCCAAGACCCGCCGCGTCGGACACGCCGGCACCCTCGACCCCATGGCGACGGGCGTGCTCGTCCTCGGTGTCGAGAAGGCGACCAAGCTCCTCGGGCACCTCGCGCTGACCGAGAAGGAGTACCTCGGCACCATCCGGCTGGGGCAGAACACCCTCACGGACGACGCCGAGGGCGACCTCACCTCGTCGGCCGATGCCTCCGAGGTGACCCGGGACGCCATCGACGCCGGGATCGCCAAGCTCAGCGGCGACATCATGCAGGTGCCGTCCAAGGTCAGCGCCATCAAGATCAACGGCGTGCGCTCGTACAAGCGGGCGCGCGAGGGCGAGGACTTCGAGATCCCGGCCCGCCCGGTGCGGATCTCGTCCTTCGCCGTGTACGACGTCCGGGGCGCCGTGGCCGAGGACGGCACACCGGTCCTGGACCTGATCGTCTCGGTGGTGTGCTCGTCCGGTACGTACATCCGTGCGCTCGCCCGTGACCTGGGCGCGGACCTGGGTGTCGGCGGTCATCTGACGGCGCTGCGGCGCACGCGCGTGGGCCCGTACAAGCTCGACACCGCGCGGACTCTCGACCAGCTCCAGGAGGAGCTGTCCGTGATGCCCGTGGCGGAGGCCGCCGCGACCGCGTTCCCCCGCTGGGACGTGGACACCAAGCGCGCGCAGCTGCTGACGAACGGTGTGCGGCTGGAGATGCCCGAGGAGTACACCGGGGCCGGGGCCGTCGGGGTGTTCGATCCCGAGGGACGGTTCCTGGCGCTGGTGGAGGAGCAGAAGGGCAAGGCCAAGAGCCTCGCGGTCTTCGTCTGACCGTTCCGTTCCTCGCGTTCTTCGCGCTGTTCGTGTTCTTTCTTTTTCCTTCTTCGTCGTGGAGCGGCGTTCACGGGGTGCCCTGTGGGCGCCGCTCCACTGTCCCCCTCGATACCCCCCATCAAGGGTGTATCCATCCAGCCCCTTCCATTCACCCGTCCGGCCAGGCGCTCGGAGTGAACCGGGGGAGCGGAAGGGGGCTTGTTCGGCCCGGGATCTGTCGCGGCCGATCATCGCGCGCCTACCGTCGGAAATCGAAGCGTCGAAGGCACGGTACGGCGCGCGCGGCGGGGAGGTTCGAGCATGACCCGGGAGACCTCGGTGACGGCTGAGGCGGATGGCGGAATCCACCGGGACGTCGCCCTCGCAGCGCCCGACAGGACCGGGCAGCCCGCTGTCCGGTCCGGTGAAGCGGCGGACGGGTCCCTGGTGCGGATCCTGGATCTCGCCGGCCGGCCGCGCGGTACCGGCTTCGTCGCGGACCACCACGGCACGGTCGTCACCAGTCACGAGGCGGTGGACGGCCTCTCCCGCCTCGTCCTGTACGCGCCCGCCGGAGACCGCACCTGCCTGGTCCCGGCCGATTCGGTCACCGCGCTCCCGGCCCTCGGTCTCGCACTCGTCCACTGCGACGGACTGGGCGGCCTCACCCCCCTCCCGATCACCGTCCGGGACTCCGTGGAGACCGGCACGTACGTCCGTATCGCCGCGGGCGGCTGGCGGGAGGCCCGCGTACTGGGCTCCTCCGCCGTGACGTACACGGCGACCGACCGCCTCCATCTCCTCGACCGCGCCCTGGAACTGGCGATCGGTACGGCCGGCAGCGACGCGCTGCGGCTCGGCGGCGGGGCGGCCGGGGGGCCGGTGGTCGACGCGGCCACCGGCGCGGTGGTCGCCGTCCTGGGCACGGCGCTCCACTCCGACCGACGGGTCGGCGGCTTCGCCGTACCGCTGTCCGCGGGCGGCCCCGCTCCCTGCGGTCCGCTCGCCCGACTGCTGGCCCGTAACGCCGCGACGGTGCCCGCCCACGGGGACGACCTCAATCTGGCGGGCGTCCTGGAACTGACGGCCACCGTCGAGTCCCCGGCGGGCTCCGACGAGGGCCTGTCCGTCGAACGGGCCTCGGTGGTACGGGAGTTCACCGCGTTCAGCGAAGGTCCCTGGCACCCGCCCCACGGCTCGTACACGCCGTACAACCCCTGTGACGCGTCCGGTTCGTACGGTGTTCTCGCGCTGGTCGGCGCTCCGGGGAGCGGGCGTACGACGGAGCTGGCGGGCCTGGCCGCCCGGCGCAACCGGGGCGCGGAACCGGCTCCGACCCTGTGGCTGCGCGGAGCCGATCTGCGGGACACCGACCTGTCGGTGGCCGACGCGGCCCGGCGGACGCTGGAGCGGGCGGGGCGGATCGTGACCTCACCCCTCGGCTCCCGGCCGGAGCCCACGGACAGGGACGGGGGAGAGGAGCCCGGCGGCGGGCGGGGCGGGCTCGGAGACATCGGGCCCGAGCGGCTGGCCCGCCTCGCCGGGGACGCCGGGCGACCCCTGCTGCTCCTGCTCGACAGCCCCGAGGAGATGCCGCCCGCCCTTGCCCACCGGCTGCCGGAGTGGGCCGCCGGTACCGCCGACTGGCTGCGGGAGCACGGCGTGCGTCTCGTGGTGGCCTGCCGGGACGAGTACTGGGAGTGGGCGGGGACCCGGTTCCCGCCCGAGCTGCTGTACGGGCCCCGGTGGGGCGGAGGCGAGGCGTCCGCGGAACTGCCCGCCTGCGTACGCCTGGGAGACCTGGAGGAGGACGAGGCACGCGAGGCCCGGGCCCGGTACGGGATCCCGGAGGGCGCCCTGGACGCGGCCGACGCACGGCATCCGCTGACGCTGCGGCTGCTGTCGGAGGTGCGGGCCGCGCTGTCCGGAGCCCCGCCCGGGAAGCCGAAGCGGGACGAGGTCTTCGCCGCGTATCTCGATCTGATGTGTCTGCGGGTGGCCGTGCGGCTCGCGGCGGCCAACGGACTGCGCGGGACGGCGGTGAGGCGCCTCGCGGCCCGGGTCTCCGGGCAGGTGCACGTGGCGGCACGGCGTTGCCTGGGCCCGGGGGAGGGGGAGCTGGACCGGTCGGCGTTCGAGACCCTGTTCCCGTGGGGTCCCGTGCCCGACCGGCGGCTCGGCGGCTGCACCGGGTGGGCCTCCGCCGTGCTCACCGAGGGCCTGCTCGTACCCGCCGGGGACGGCTACCGCTTCGCGCACGAGGAGTTCGCCGACTGGATCCAGGGCATGCACCTCGACCTGGACGCGGTGTTCGGGGCCCTGGCGTCCCGTCGCGGCCCCGCGTGCGGTCCGAGCGGGCCCGAGGCCTTCGACCTCCCCCGCCACCGCCTCGCCCCCGTGCTGCAGGCCCTGCTTCTCGTGCCCCGTCAACAGGGGGACGATCGCCTCACCCTCCGCCTGCGCGAACTGCTCCGCGTGCTCGACGAGACGCTCGACGACGCGGACGCCGATGCCTGGTGGCCCACCCGGCTGCTCCGTGGCGTACTGCTCCGGGTGCCCGACGCGACCCCGTATCTCGGAGTGCTGCGGCACCTCGCCGAGCATGTGGTCAGGTGGCGGGCCGAAGGGCGGGCCGTGCCCGAGGAGTTCGGGCCCGGCTTCTGGCGCGGACTGCCCCTGCCTCGGGCGCACCGCTTCGATCTGCTGAGGCGGCTCGTCGTGGCGGACGGGGCGCCGCCCGCCACCGAACCGCGCTATCTGGACGCCGCGTCCGAACTCCTCGTCGCCGATCCGGCCGGTGTGCAGCCGCACCTCACCCACTGGTTCGACGACGACCGTCCGCTCCCCGCGACCCCCGACGCCACCGTGGCGACCGCCGCGCAGGTCCTGCTGCACACCCATCGGCGTCGCGCTCCGGACGACCTGACCGAGGCCCTGGTCGACAGCGGGCACGCGCGCGCGGACGAACTGCTGGACGTGCTCGCCGAGGAGGAGCCGTCCGCGCTCTGCCGCGCGGTCGTCCGCTGGGTGCACGACGTGCGCCCGGCCCGGCGGGCAGCGGCGGCGGCCTACGCGCTGCGGACCGCCGCGCACGTACGCACCGAGGCCGACAGGGAGCTGCTGCGCCGGACCGCGCTCGCCCTGCTGGCCCGCCCCGGCGACTGCACCCTGCACGGCGACGCCCTGGCCCTGCTGGTCCGCGATCCGCACACCAGGGCCCGCCATCTGCCGCAGGCCCTCGCCCGCTTCCGGGCCCGCGACCCGCGGCTGCCCGCGAGCGCGCTGGTCGCCGCGCTGGCGACGCACCCCGATCCGGTGCTCGCCGCGTTCCACGACCGCCTGCGCGAACCGGACGACGGCACGGCGCTGCGCACGCTCGCCGAGGCCACCACACCGGCCCTCGCCCGCCGAGTCGCCGCCCTCGTACGCGAGGTGGTGGACCGGCGTCCGGAGACGGCGGCGCAGGTGGCGGTGTTCGTCGACCGGCGCCTGGAGCAGGCCCCCGAGGCCGGCGCGGTGCTGTACCCCCTCGTCGCGGGGTTGCTCGACGGTGGCGGGCCACTGCTGCGGGCCGCGCTCGCCGAGGTGTTCGCGGCGCCCGGCACGCCCGCCTCCCGCCCGTCGCGGCGCGAGTTCCTGGACCTCCTGCTGACGCGCGAACACGATCCGGTGGTGCTGGACGCGCTGGTACGGGCCGCCGCGGAGGGAGCGGCCCAGGGAGACGAGGAGCACACCGGCGCCCTCATCCACACCGCGGGCGTCCTGCTCGTACGCACCCCGGACGGCGCCACCCGCTTCGACCGCGCCCTCGTCGATCTCGGCCGCCGGATCCCCGGCTTCGCCGTGCTCGTGGCCCGCTGGCTGGCCGCCGCGCCCGAGGAGTGGTCCACCGTGGTCGGACCGAGCACGGGCCGCATGATCGAGAACCTCGCGGAGGTACGGGTCCCGGTGTGACCCCCGCCGTCCCCCCGCCACCGCCACTGTCACGTGCCACCGGTCACAGGGCCCATGCCGATGCGGGTCCACAGGACGCGGCATGGCACCCTTAGAGCTGCGTATGAGGCAGACACGGACACAGGTTCGACGAGGAGCGGTCACAGTGCAGCGCTGGCGTGGCTTGGAGGACATCCCCCAGGACTGGGGGCGCAGCATCGTCACCATCGGCTCGTACGACGGGGTCCACCGCGGACACCAGCTGATCATCAGCCATGCCGTCGAGCGGGCGCGTGAACTGGGCGTTCCGTCCGTCGTGGTCACGTTCGACCCGCACCCGAGCGAGGTCGTCCGTCCCGGCAGCCACCCGCCCCTGCTCGCGCCGCACCACCGCCGCGCCGAGCTGATGGCCGAACTGGGTGTGGACGCGCTGCTCATCCTGCCCTTCACGACCGAGTTCTCGAAGCTGTCGCCCGCCGAGTTCGTGGTGAAGGTCCTCGTCGACAAGCTGCACGCGAAGATCGTGGTAGAGGGCCCCAACTTCCGCTTCGGCCACAAGGCCGCCGGCAATGTCGCCTTCCTCGCCGAGCAGGGCAAGACGTACGACTTCGAGGTCGACGTGGTCGATCTGTACGTGACCGGCGAGGCGGGGGGTGGCGAGCCGTTCTCGTCGACCCTCACCCGGCGGCTGGTCGCCGAGGGCGAGGTCGAGGGGGCCCGCGAGATCCTCGGCCGCCCGCACCGCGTCGAGGGCGTCGTCGTCCGTGGCGCCCAGCGCGGCCGTGAACTGGGCTTCCCCACCGCCAACGTGGAGACGCTCCCGCACACCGCGATCCCCGCGGACGGGGTGTACGCGGGGTGGCTGCACGCGCAGGGCGAGGCGATGCCGGCGGCGATCTCGGTCGGGACGAATCCGCAGTTCGACGGGACCGAGCGCACGGTGGAGGCGTACGCCATCGATCGTGTGGGGCTCGATCTGTACGGGTTGCATGTCGCCGTCGACTTCTTGGCGTTCGTGCGGGGGATGGCGAAGTTCGACTCCATCGAGGGGTTGCTGGAAGCGATCTCGGACGACGTGAAGCGGTCTCGGGAGCTTGTCGCCGAGTACGACGCGGGGGCCTGACCGGCCGGGGGGCTGAACCACCGGGGGCTGGTCGGCGGGTTTTTCGGCTGCGGGTGCGTTGTGGCTGGTCGCGCAGTTCCCCGCGCCCCTGAGGGGCCGGGGCCTGGTCGCGCAGTTCTCCGTGCCGCTGAGGGGCCGAGAGTCTGGTCGCGCAGTTCCCCGCGCCCCTTACGGGGCCGGGGCTTGGTCGCGCAGTTCCCCGCGCCCCTTACGGGGCCGGGGCTTGGTCGTGCGGTTCCCTTTGGCCCTAGTGGGGCGCGGCTCGCGCCCAGTGGCAGGCCACCTGTGCCTCGCCCGTGCCGTTCAGTACCGGTAGGTCCTCCGTGCGGCACGCGGTCGACACGCCCGCTCGCTCCGCCTCGCCGTTCGCCAGGATCTGGCAGCGGGCGTGGAAGCGGCAACCCGAGGGGATGCGGGACGGGTCCGGGGGCTCGCCGGTCAGCACGATCGGCTCACCGGGCGCCTCGGGCAGGACGGACAACAAGGCCTGCGTGTACGGGTGCTGAGGTGCCCTCAGGACATCCTCCACCGCCCCCGTCTCGATGATCCGGCCCAGGTACATCACCGCTACCCGGTCCGCGATGTTCCACGCGAGACCGAGGTCGTGGGTCACCACCAGAGCGGACAGGCCGAGTTCGGCGCGCAGTCGCAGCAGCAGGGCCAGGATCTCGCCGCGTACCGACGCGTCCAGGGACGCCACCGGCTCGTCGGCGACGATGAGTTCGGGTTCGAGGACGAGCGCGCCCGCGATGACGACACGCTGGCGCTGGCCGCCGGAGAGCTCGTGCGGGTAGCGCAGGAGGAACCGCTCGGGCGGTCGAAGTCCGGCCCGCGCGAGGGCCGCCCGGACCGCCTCGTGCTCGTCGCCCGGGTACGCGTGGATGCGCAGCCCCTCCGCGACCGCGTCGTACACCGTGTGCCGGGGGTTGAGCGAGCCGCTCGGGTCCTGGAGGACCAGCTGGACCCGCTTGCGGTACGCCTTGAGGGCCCGCGAGGAGTAGTCGAGCGGCCGGCCCGCGAAGGTGACCCGGCCCGCTGTCGGCGGGACCAACCCGAGGAGCGAGCGCGCCAGGGTCGTCTTGCCGCAGCCCGACTCGCCGACCAGCGCGACGATCTCACCGGGCCGGATGTCGAGATCCACCCCGTCGACGGCACGGGCCCGAGCGGCATCGCCCCGCCGCGCCGGAAAGCTGACCCGCAGCCCTTCGGCGCTCAGGAGGGGAGCGGCGGGGACCGGGGTCGCGGCGGGGACCGGCTGGGGCGTCGTCGTCATGGGGTGCTCCTCGCCTCTTCCGCCACGGCCGCCCCCGCAGGTCCCGCAGGTCCCGCAGGACTCGCAGGTCCCGCAGGTCCCGCAGGACTCACAGAGCCCTCAGAGCCCTCAGAGTCCTCAGAACCCGAACCCGCAGGACTCGCGGGACCTGGCGGACCCGCCGTGCCCACGTGCACGCAGGCCGCCCGGTGGTCCGGGGCGGCCGGGCGCAGGAGCTGGTCCTGCGAGGCGCACGAGTGCAGTGCCACCGCGCATCGGGGATGGAACGCGCAGCCGGACGGCAGCGCGGCCGGATCGGGCGGGTCCCCGGGCAGCCCGCGCGGCGCGAACCGCGACCCGGCGTCCCCGATCCGAGGGAAGGCCGCCGACAGCGCCGCCCCGTACGGGTGCCGGGCGTCCTCGTACACCTGCCGGGCGGGCCCCTCCTCGACCACCCGGCCCGCGTACATCACCGCGAGCCGGTCGCAGGTGTCCGACAGGACGGCGAGGTCGTGGCTGATCATGACGAGGCCCAGCTCCTGCTCGGAGACGAGCTGCTGGATCAGCCGCAGGATCTGCGCCTGGATCATCACGTCGAGCGCGGTGGTCGGTTCGTCGGCGACGACCAGCCGGGGATCGCAGGCCAGCGCCATCGCGATCATCACGCGCTGCCGCTGACCGCCGGACAACTCGTGCGGATACGCGGACGCCCGCGCCGCCGGGAGACCCACCTGCTCCAGCAGCTCGCCGGTCCGCTTCCGCGCTCCCGCCGCGGTGGCCCTGCGGTGCAGCAGGATCGGCTCGGCGATCTGGTCCCCCACGCGGTGCACGGCGTTGAGCGAGTGCATCGCGCCCTGGAAGACGATCGAGGCCCCGGCCCAGCGGACCGCCCGTACCCGCCCCCACTTCATGGTCAGTACGTCCTCGCCGTCGAGGAGGATCTCTCCGCCCACCCGGGCCCCGGCCGGCAGCAGTCGCAGCAGCGCGAGCGCCAGCGTGGACTTGCCGCAGCCGGACTCGCCCGCGATGCCGACCTTCTGCCCGGCGTCCACGGTGAGGTTCACGCCGCGCACGGCGGCCACCCCGCCGGCGTACGTCACCTCCAGGTTCCGTACGTCCAGCAGATGCTCCGCGGCAGGCGGACGCTCTGTGGTCGGTGTGCTCAACGGGCCACCCCCAGCTTGGGGTTGAGGACGGATTCCACGGCACGCCCGCACAGCGTGAAGGCGAGGGCCACGACGGCGATCGCGATGCCCGGCGGCACGAGGTACCACCACTTCCCGGCGCTCACCGCACCCGCCTCGCGCGCGTCCTGGAGCAGACCGCCCCACGAGACGACCGTCGGGTCGCCGAGGCCGAGGAAGGCGAGCGTGGCCTCGGCGAGGATCGCGGAGGAGATGATCAGGGTCGTCTGCGCGAGCACCAGCGGCATGACATTGGGCAGTACGTGGCGGGACATGACGTGCCAGTGGCCGCCGCCGAGCGCCTTGGCCCGCTCGATGTACGGCCTGGACTCCACGGCGAGGGTCTGCGCACGCACCAGCCGGGCCGTCGTCGGCCAGGTCGTGACACCGATCGCCAGGATGATCGTGCCGAGCGAGCGGGACATCACGGTCGCGAGCGCGATCGCGAGCACCAGCGTCGGCATGACCAGGAACCAGTCCGTGATCCGCATCATCACCGTCGCGAACCAGCCGCGGAAGTGACCGGCGGTGACACCGATGAGCGCGCCGATCGCCACGGAGAGGACCGCCGCGAGCAGTCCCACGAGCAGTGACACCCGCGAGCCCCACACCACGAGACCGAGCAGGCTGCGCCCGAACTGGTCGGTGCCCAGCGGGAATTCGAGGCTCGGGCTCTCCATGGGCCGCCCCGGTGCGCCCGTCACGCTCTGCACGTCGGAGCCGACGGTCAGCGGTGCGGTCAGCGCGACCAGGGCGAAGAGCGCGAGCGCGGCCAGACCGAAGAGGCCGGAGCGGTGGGTGCGGTACCGCTGCCAGAAACGGACGGCCGAAGCGCGCCGCCGCTGCCGGGCGAGCGCGCGGGGACCGGCCTTCGCCGGGACCGGCCGGGACATCATCGGTTCACCGGCGTCCGTCATCGGTTCACCCGGGTCCCTCATCGGCTCGTCCGGGTCCGTCGTCGTCATCGGCCCACCCTCGGGTCGAGCAGTGGATAGATCAGGTCGGCGAGCGTGTTCATCACGATCACCGCGGCGGCGAAGACGAAGAACAGCCCCTGCACCAGCGGCAGATCGGGCACGCTCAGCGCCTGGTAGAAGAGCCCGCCGAGGCCGGGCCAGGAGAAGACCGTCTCGACGAGGATCACACCGGCGACGGTCCGGCCGAGGTTGATGAAGACCAGCGTCATCGTCGGCAGCAGCGCGTTCGGTACCGCGTGGCGGCGGCGGACGAGATCGTCCCGCAGGCCCTTGGCCCGCGCGGTCGTCAGATAGTCGCTGCCCATCTCGTCGAGCAGCGCCGAGCGGGTGACCAGCAGCGTCTGCCCGTACTCGACCGCCACCAGCGTCACCACGGGGAGGACGAGGTGATGGGCGACATCGAGGACGTAGGCGAAACCCACCTCGTCGCCGGACTCCATGCCGCCCGTCGGGAAGAGGCCCGGGATCGGCCCGACCCCGACCGAGAAGACGATGATCAGCAGCAGGCCCAGCCAGAACGACGGGATCGAGTAGAGGGTCAGCGCGAGGCCGGTGTTGAGGCGGTCGCCGAGGCCGCCGTTGCGCCACGCGGCCCGGGTGCCGAGGAGGACGCCGATCACCGTGTAGATCACGAAGGACGTCCCCGTGAGCAGCAGCGTGTTCGGCAGGGCCTCGCTGATCTTGTCCATGACCGGCGCCCGGAACTGGTACGAGGTGCCGAGATCACCGGTGAGCGCCTTGCCGCAGTAGTCCGTGAACTGCTGCCACAACGGCAGATCGAGCCCGAACTCCCTTCGATACGCGGCCAGTTGCTCGGCCGACACCTGGCGCCCGCCCGTCATGAACTTCACCGGGTCGCCGGGGATCAGCCGGAAGAGGAAGAAGCTGGTGACGAGGACGGCGAGCAGGGAGACGGCCGCGCCGCCCAGCTTGCCGGCCACGTACCGCGGATAGGCGGTGCCGCGTACCCGTCGTCCGCGGGCCGCCGGCGGACCGGCCTCGGCCGGACCGCCGGTCTTCCAGGCCGGCGAGGGTGTCGCTTCAGCGGTCATGAACGGCTTTCACTGTTGGGCCACTCTCGGTTGTCCTGCCTTGCCGGAGTCCGGAGTCCGGAGTCCGGAGTCCGGAGTCCGGAGTCCGGACTCCGTGGGCCGGGGGTTCCGGGATCCCGGGGTCTATTCGCGGTCCTCGGCGGTGGCGCGGCGGCGCATCGCGAAGAACGCCCCGAGACCCGCGAGGATCACGACGCCCGCGACGATGCCGATGATGACGCCTGTCTGGCTCGACTCGTCGGAGGACTCGCTGGCGGCGGCCGGAGTGGCCGACCACCAGCTCCAGTAGCCGTCCTGGCCGTAGATGTTGCCCGCGGCCTCGGGCATCTTCGTGATCGACGCGATCTGGTCCGAGCGATAGGCCTCGACCGCGTTCGGGTACGCCATGACGTTCATGTACCCGGTGTCGTACAGCCGCGACTCCATCCGCTTGACGATTTCCGCCCTCTTGGTGGCGTCGTACTCGGCGAGCTGCTGGTCGTACAGCTCGTCGTACTTCTTGTCGCAGATGAAGTTGTCGGTCGCGCCGATGTCCTTGGGCGTCGCCGGGAGCGCCGCACAGGTGTGGATGGAGAGGACGAAGTCGGGGTCGGGGTTGACGGACCAGCCGTCGAAGGCGAGGTCGTACTCGCCCGCGAGCCAGGGGTCGCTCACGTTGTCCCGGCAGTCGAGCGAGACACCGATGCCGAGCTTGCCCCACCACTCCTGCAGATACTTCCCGACGGCCTTGTCCTGCGGGTCCGTGGCGTGGCAGAGGACGCGGTAGGTGATCGGCTCGCCGTTCTTGCCGACGCGCTTGCCGTCACCGTTCTTCTCGTAGCCCGCCTCGTCGAGCAGCCGGGCGGCCTCGGCGGGGTCGTACGAGATCTGCTTGCCGTCCGCCGGCTTCCAGAAGTACGTGGAGAAGCGCGGCGGGATGTAGCCCTCGCCCTCCACCGCGTGGCCCTGGAAGACCTTGTCGACGACGGTCTTGCGGTCCACGGCCGCGAACAGCGCCCGGCGGACCTTCTGGTTCTTCAGCGACTCATGGCCGTCGCCGAACTTCTTGCCGTCCTTGGCCCGGGCGCCCGGGTTGGTGGCGAGCGCGTAGAAACGGCGGCCCGGGGCGTCGTTGACGGTGACGTCCTGCTGGCTCTTCAGCGCCGCGGCCTGCGCGGGCGTCAGCCCGGAGACGAACGAGACCTCACCCTTCTGCAGCGCCGCGACCGCCGCGTCGCCGTCCTTGTAGTACTTGAAGACCAGCTCGTCGAACTTCGGAGCCCCGCGCCAGAAAGACTTGTTGGGCTTCAGCCGTACGTAGCTGTCGGCCTTGTAGGCCGTCAGGACGAAGGGGCCGTTGCCGACGACGGGGAACTTCTTGTCGTTGTTGAACTCGGAGAAGTCGTCGACCTTCTCCCACACGTGCTTCGGCACGATCGGCACGTCCAGCGCGGCCATCGTGGCCTGCGGCTTCTTCAGCTCGATGACCAGTTTGGTGGGGCTCGGAGCGGTGACCTTCTCGAAGTTCGCGACGAAACTGCCGTTCGCGGTGGCAGCGCCCTCGTCGGTCATCATCGTGTTGAACGTCCACGCCGCGTCCTCGGCGGTGGCCTGCTTTCCGTCCGACCACGTGGAGTTGTCGCGGATCGTGTAGGTCCAGGTGAGCTTGTCGGCCGAGGGCTCCCACTTGGTGGCCAGCCCCGGGACGGCGTGGTTGTCCTTCGGGTCGTAGTTGGTCAGGTACTCGTACGTGAGCCGGTGGATGCTCGTACTGACCAGCCGAGCCGCCAGGAACGGGCTCAGCGAGTCGACGCTCTGCGCCACCGCGACCGTGAGGACCTGCTTGTCGTCCTTCGCCTCGGCCTGCTGGGGAGCGGGGCCGAGCGGGGTCATCTGACCGACGGTGAGTGTGAGGGCGGCGGCACCGGCGACCGCGAGAAGTCGGAGGACGGTGCCCTTCATGCCGTACTGGTCGTGTGTGTCCATGGCTCGCTGACCTCACGTCATCACATGCACGGAGATGGGCGGTTGCCCTGCTGATCCGGTGACCGCGGCCGGGTCGATGTGAGTGTCTATCAGCGCTGGTCGGCATGCGTCAACGGCCCGTGAACCCCGTGTGGCCTGCGGAAATAACGAGTTGACCCAGATTTCATGGTCATTGGTCCAGACCGGTGAAGGGTGCCTGGTGGGAGGCTGGCGGTACGGAACGGGGCTGGTGCGGCGGTGTGTTGGCACCGGCCGCGCGAGAGGCGCCCGGGGGTATGCCGAGGGCCCGCGCCGTAGGTGAACGGGGCGGGCCCTGAGCTTGGATCGACGGCCGAGGATTGGACCGTACGGGTTAGCTGTACGGGTCAGCTGTGTGGGTTGGCTGTGCGGGCGGTTACTGGTGGGGCGGTGGGGGCGGAGGGGTCTGAGGTTGGCTTTGGCCTTGCCCCTGGCCGTGGCCCTGACCCTGGGAGTCCTGACCGCTCTGTTCCGCCTGCGGGGGCTGGGGCTGGGGCTGGTAGGTCGCACCCGGCTGGAACTGCTGCCCCGGGGTGGGCGCGGGTGCGTTCGGGTTGAAGGGCTGGCCCGGCTGCTGCCCGGGCTGGGGCTGCCAGCTCTGGGGGGCGGGGTAGTCCGGCTGCCCGGGCTGCTGCGGCGATGCTCCGTGCGGGGGCTGCGAGCCGTGCGGCGGGTACGGCTGGCCGGGATGCGGCGGTTGGGGCTGGGGCTGGGGTTGAGGCTGGGGCTGCTGGTAAGGCTGAGCCGGCTGCGACGGCTGCGCGGGCTGGCCCTGGTGGGGGAACTGCCCGGGATGCTGCTGGCCCGGTACGGGCTGTCCGGGCATGGGCTGGCCGGGCATGGGCTGGCCCGGGTACTGCTGGCCAGGGACGGGCTGTCCGGGCACGGGCTGGCCCGGATACTGCTGGCCCGGCATCGGCGGGGCCGCGACCGGCGGCGGGTTGCCGTCCGACGTCCACAGGCCCTGCGACTGCTGGTGCCGCGCGATGTCCTCCGCGACCAACGCCGAGAGGTTGAAGTACGCCTCGCGCACCTTCGGCCGCATCATGTCGAGATTGACCTCGGCGCCCGCCGCCAGGTGTTCGTCGAACGGCACGACGATCACGCCGCGGCAGCGCGTCTCGAAGTGGCTGACGATGTCGTCCACCTTGATCATCTTCCCGGTCTCGCGCACCCCGGAGATGACGGTGAGGGACCGCGACACCAGATCCGCGTACCCGTGCGCCGAGAGCCAGTCCAGCGTCGTACTGGCGCTGCTGGCACCGTCGACGGACGGCGTCGAGATGATGATGAGCTGGTCGGCGAGGTCGAGCACGCCCCGCATGGCGCTGTACAGCAGGCCCGTACCGGAGTCCGTGAGGATGATCGGGTACTGCTTGCCGAGCACGTCGATCGCGCGCCGGTAGTCCTCGTCGTTGAACGTCGTCGACACGGCCGGGTCGACGTCGTTGGCGATGATCTCAAGGCCCGACGGGGCCTGCGAGGTGAACCGCCTGATGTCCATGTACGAGTTGAGGTACGGGATCGCCTGGACGAGGTCACGGATGGTGGCCCCGGTCTCCCGGCGCACCCGGCGGCCGAGCGTACCGGCGTCCGGGTTGGCGTCGATGGCGAGGATCTTGTCCTGCCGCTCGGTGGCGAGCGTGGCGCCGAGGGCGGTCGTCGTGGTCGTCTTGCCCACGCCGCCCTTGAGGCTGATGACGGCGATGCGGTAGCACGACAGGACCGGAGTACGGATCAGGTCGAGCTTGCGCTGCCGCTCGGCCTCCTCCTTCTTCCCGCCGAGCTTGAACCGGGAGGACCCGGCGGTGGGCCGCCCGCTCTTCGCCTTCTGCTTCTTGTTGTTGAGCAGCCGGTCGGACGACAGCTCCACGGCCGCCGTGTAGCCGAGCGGCGCCCCCGGGTTGGTCCGCTGCCGCTGATCGTGCTGCACGGGCTGCGGCCAGGCGGTACCGGTACGGGGATCGACGGGGGCCTGCTGTTCCGGCTGGGCCTGGGTCTGAGGCGGCTGGGGCTGGGCCTGGGGCTGCTGGTAGGGCTGGGCCTGCTGGGGGAAGGGCTGCGCGGCGGGCTGCTGGGGAGCCGGAGCCTGCGGGGCTTGCGGAGCCTGCGCCTGCGGGAACCCATACCCCCCCTGCTGCACAGGTGAGTTGGGGACGCTGGGGACACCCGGCTGCGGGAACCCGTAACCAGGGGCTTGCGCGGGCGCGTTCGCGGCAGCCGGATCGGGTTGGGCGGGCTGGACAGGCTGCGGGTGCTGGACGGGCTGGACGGGCTGGGCCTGAGCGGCCGCCCGGCGCGCACGCCGTGCCTCCTCCAGGGCGCCGCGCAGATCCTCCGCGGGCTGCGCGGGCTGCGCCGGCTGCTGGAGACCGTAGCCGTCCTGAGGTGCGGGGGCGGCAGGGGGCTGCGCGGCGACGGGTCCGGGCTGCGGGAAGCCGTAACCGCCCTGCGGTCCCGGACCCGCGACCGGCGCGGGACCCGGAACAGGAGCCTGAGCCGGAGGTGCGGTCGCGACCCCGGGCTGCGGCTGCTGCGGCTGGGGCTGCGGGAAGTCAGGGGCTGCCTGGGCCGCAGGGGGCGTACCGGGAACGCTGTCCTGCGCCCCCGGAGTTGTACCCGGAGCGCTGAACTGCGGGAACCCGTAACCACCGGGCTGCCCCGGAGACGCCGGACCACCGGGGGCAGGCGTACTGGCGGCAGCGGGCGTACCGGGAGCAGCGGGGGGTGCACCAGGCGCAGCGGGCGTACCGGGTGTGACAGGCCAGGCCGGCGGGGAGGGCTGCGGCGCCTGCGGCTGGAACGGCTGTCCCTGCGGCGGCGCGGACGGCCGAGCCGGAGCATCCGGCTGCGACTGCTCGTCCTCACCCTCCGTCGACGTGGGCCACTGTCCGGCGGCAGCAGGCGCGGCAGGCTGGTACGACGGCGGCAGCGGAGGCAGTCCGCCCTGCGGCAGCGGCGGCGGAGTCCAGGCGGGAGGCGTGTCCTGTACGACGTCGGCCGCGTCCGGGACCGGCTCCGCGACGGCGTCCTGGGGCTCGGCGGCGACGGGCTCGGCCTCATCCGTCGGCGGCGCGTCCCCCTGCTCGGCGTCCGGCACGGGCGCGGAAGCATCGGGGTTGCCGGAGTTCTGTGCGAGGGCGTCAACGGGTCGCGGCTCGTCGTCGTCCGCGAACGTCTGTGCGGCTCCGACCCCGGCAGGGGCCGGGGTCGGAGCTGAGGCCACGTCCTCCCGCTCCTCGTCCTCGTCCGCCGCAGGCGCCTCCTCGGCCCCTTCGTCCACCTGATCGTCGTCCTCGGACTGACTCCCGAACGCGACCTGGACGACCTCCCCGTCGGCGGTCTCCGGAACGTCAGCCACATAGTCCGGGCCGACGGACCCGGACCCGAACCCGGACCCGGACTCGGTCGCGGCCTTGGGCTCGGCAGCCGCCTCGGCGCCGGGTACGCGCCCGCCCTCGGCGGTCGGGGAACCGGCTGCGGCCCGCTCCGCGGCCTCTCGCTTCACGGCGCCGGGGGAGATCCGCAGAGTGGCGCCGCTCTCGACGTCGCCGCTGTCGCCCTCGGCGTCGCCGGGAGCCTGCGCGGCCTGAGGGGCGGCAACCGGAGGGACCGCCGCACCCGACGGTGACGGAGACCACGACTGCTGGCCCTGGCCCTGGCCTTGTCCGTGCCCCGCCCCTTGCCCTGGTGCCTGGAAGTTCGGCAGGTTCGGAACGCCGGCGGGCCCCCTGGCCGGAGCGACAGGAGCAACGGGAGCGACAGGAGCAACGGGAGCGACAGGAGCAACGGGAGCGACGGGAGCAACAGGAGGCGCGACCGGTCGACTGTAGGGAGTCCCGGAGGCGAACGCGGGCACGCCCGGAAGCCGAGGGCCGAACGAAGGCGCGACCGGAGCCTGCCGGGCCACCGGAGCCTGCTCGGCCACCGGCGCCGTGCCGGTCGTGCCGCCCGCGTCCCGCTCCGCCTTCGCGGCCGCCCCCTCTTCCTCGGCCTGCTTCGACTCGTTCGACTCATCCGGGGCGTCCGGCTCGTCCGTCGTGTCCGCCTCCGGCGCGGCCGGAGAAGCTCCGTCGGAACTGCCTGACGCGTTCTGCGTGTACCAGGCAGGAGGGGCGTAGTCGATGGTGAACTCGCCCGTCGTCTCGACGGCGGACTCCGCGTCGGACTGGTCATCGCCGGGTGTGGCCCAGCCCCCGCGGATCCCGTCCCGATCGCTGTTCACAATTCCTCCTGATGTGGTCGAGCACCCTCATGCCGAGCTGGGGCGACCGTTCTCGTCGTCCGGGGCCTTTCGACGCGCCCCGGATCCCCCTGTGAAGCGGCGGTCCCGTCCACGGGTACTACTGCCGCGCCCACCCCAGCCTAATCACCACAACCACCCCCAGGGCAGGCCCGTCCACCCCTCCGGTCGCGCCCACTACGTCACAGCCTGCCCAGAAGTGGCGTACGAACGGCCTTGCACGGAAGGCAAAGTGGACAAAGAGCGCTAAAGCGAGAAGGGCCGGCGGCATCCATGCCACCGGCCCTTCTTTTCTGCTGCTGACGCTCCGCTGCTGACGTTCTGCGGCTGACGCTCCGCCGCTGTGCGGACTGCGCCGCTGTGCGGCTCCGCGCCGCCGCGTGGTTCCGCCGCCGTACTACCCGGCCGCGGCCCCGCCGTCCTGCGGCGCCGGCTCCAGGTCGAACTCACCGTCACGAGCACCGAGCACGAAGGCGCGCCACTCGGCCTCCGTGTACCGCAGGACCGTGTCCGGGTCGAGCGACGACCGCATGGCCACCGCGCCCTCGGGGAGATACGCGATCTCGACCCGCTCCTCGTGCTCCTCGGTACCGGGCGCGCTCTGCCATTCGACCCCCGAGATGTCGAGGGCGTAGAGCTCGTCCTTCTCCCGCTCCTTGCGCGCCTTGACGTCCTTGTCCTCTGCCTCGGCCATGGCGAAGCGACCCCTTCCGACGAACCAACCCGACAAACGAACCCGACCTGCGAACGACTTCGCGTCACCCTACTGGGACCGGCCCTGGCCTCCCCGGACTCCGGGAACCCCGGTCGGAAGGGCCCCCACCCCCTGGTACGCTGTGTTACGGCCGTATGTGTACGCACCCCCGGACCGCCCCTAGGGGCCCTGGAGGACGCGCTCAGCGGATCCCCGCCTCCCGAGTTACGGAAGCTCCCCTGAGAAGTGGACCAGGGGCACTCGGTGGCCACCAGAACACTACGAGGAGTACGCGTGCCGCTCGATGCCGCTACGAAGAAGCAGCTCATCACGGAGTTCGGTCAGAAGGAGGGCGACACCGGCTCTCCCGAGGTTCAGGTCGCGATGCTCTCGCGCCGTATCTCGGACCTGACCGAGCACCTCAAGACCCACAAGCACGACCACCACTCCCGTCGTGGTCTGCTGATCCTGGTCGGTCAGCGCCGTCGCCTGCTGCAGTACCTGGCGAAGAAGGACATCCAGCGCTTCCGTGCGCTGGTCGACCGCCTGGGCATCCGCCGCGGTGCGGCCGGCGGCGCCAAGTAAGACATCGTGAAGGGAGCGGTTCCCACGCAAGACGGGGCCGCTCCCTTTGCTGTACGTGCGGAGTGTCACCACCCCTTTGTAGTGTGGTGGCACAACGCAATACGCGGAACACAGCGTGGCACCGTCACAGCGCACAGCGATGCGCGGCCGCCACGTCGCACCACACGTACGAGACGCACCACGCGTACGACAGGCACCACATGTAGGACACCAAGCACCACAGGTAGGACACGAGGAAAAGCGCACCTCGCCGCCGCCGGTCCTCGGTAGTGGCCCCCGGGGGAATGCGAGCCCCGGGAGCTTCGATCGAAGACCGGCCCGCACAAGAAGGCGCGCTTCTCCGCAGAAGCGTCCCCCTGCCACACGGGCAGGCCGGGACGAAAGACGAAAAGTATCGGAGAAAACGCTAGTGGAGAACGAGACCCACTACGCCGAGGCCGTTATCGACAACGGAACCTTCGGCACCCGCACCATCCGCTTCGAGACGGGCCGCCTGGCCAAGCAGGCCGCCGGCTCCGCCGTGGCGTACCTGGACGACGACACCATGGTGCTGTCGGCCACCACCGCTTCCAAGAAGCCCAAGGACAACCTCGACTTCTTCCCCCTCACGGTGGACGTCGAGGAGCGGATGTACGCGGCCGGCAAGATCCCCGGCAGCTTCTTCCGCCGCGAGGGCCGGCCCTCCGAGGACGCGATCCTCACCTGCCGCCTCATCGACCGTCCGCTGCGCCCCTCCTTCAAGAAGGGCCTGCGCAACGAGATCCAGGTCGTCGCCACGATCATGGCGCTCAACCCCGACCACCTGTACGACGTCGTGGCGATCAACGCCGCCTCCGCGTCCACGCAGCTGGCCGGTCTGCCCTTCTCCGGCCCGATCGGCGGCGTCCGCGTCGCGCTGATCAACGGCCAGTGGGTGGCGTTCCCGACGCACACCGAGCTTGAGGACGCCGTCTTCGACATGGTCGTCGCCGGTCGCGTCCTGGAGGACGGCGACGTCGCGATCATGATGGTCGAGGCCGAGGCCACCGACAAGACGATCACGCTGGTCGCGGGCGGCGCCGAGGCGCCGACCGAGGAGGTCGTCGCCGCCGGTCTGGACGCCGCGAAGCCCTTCATCAAGGTGCTCTGCAAGGCCCAGGCCGACCTCGCCGCCAAGGCCGCCAAGCCGACCGGCGAGTTCCCGGTCTTCCTCGACCACCAGGACGACGTCCTGGAGGCCCTCACCGCCGCGGTCAGGAGCGAGCTGTCCCAGGCGCTCACCATCGCAGGCAAGCAGGAGCGCGAGGCCGAGCTGGACCGCGTCAAGGAGATCGCCGCCGAGAAGCTGCTTCCGCAGTTCGAGGGCCGCGAGAAGGAGATCAGCGCCGCGTACCGCTCGCTGACCAAGGCCCTCGTCCGTGAGCGCGTCATCAAGGACAAGGTCCGCATCGACGGCCGCGGCGTCACGGACATCCGTACGCTCGCCGCCGAGGTCGAGGCCATCCCGCGCGTGCACGGTTCCGCCCTGTTCGAGCGTGGCGAGACCCAGATCCTGGGCGTCACCACCCTGAACATGCTCCGGATGGAGCAGCAGCTGGACACCCTCTCCCCGGTGACCCGCAAGCGGTACATGCACAACTACAACTTCCCGCCGTACTCCGTCGGCGAGACCGGCCGCGTCGGCTCCCCGAAGCGCCGCGAGATCGGCCACGGAGCGCTCGCCGAGCGCGCCATCGTGCCGGTCCTGCCGACGCGCGAGGAGTTCCCCTACGCGATCCGTCAGGTGTCCGAGGCCCTCGGCTCCAACGGCTCGACGTCCATGGGCTCGGTCTGCGCCTCCACCATGTCGCTGCTGAACGCCGGTGTGCCCCTCAAGGCCCCCGTCGCCGGTATCGCCATGGGCCTGATCTCCCAGGAGATCAACGGCGAGACGCACTACGTCGCCCTCACCGACATCCTCGGTGCGGAGGACGCCTTCGGCGACATGGACTTCAAGGTCGCCGGCACCAAGGAGTTCGTGACCGCCCTCCAGCTGGACACCAAGCTGGACGGCATCCCGGCCTCCGTCCTGGCCGCGGCCCTCAAGCAGGCCCGTGACGCCCGCCTCCACATCCTCGACGTGATGATGGAAGCGATCGACACGCCGGACGAGATGTCCCCGAACGCCCCGCGGATCATCACGGTCAAGATCCCCGTGGACAAGATCGGTGAGGTCATCGGCCCGAAGGGCAAGATGATCAACCAGATCCAGGAGGACACCGGCGCCGACATCACGATCGAGGACGACGGCACCATCTACATCGGTGCCCAGCAGGGCTCGCAGGCCGAGGCCGCGCGCGCCACGATCAACGCGATCGCCAACCCGACCATGCCGGAGGTCGGTGAGCGCTACCTGGGTACCGTCGTGAAGACGACGACCTTCGGTGCGTTCGTGTCGCTGCTCCCGGGCAAGGACGGACTGCTGCACATCTCGCAGATCCGCAAGCTCGCCGGCGGCAAGCGCGTGGAGAACGTCGAGGACGTCGTGGCCGTGGGCTCCAAGGTCCAGGTCGAGATCGCCGAGATCGACTCCCGAGGCAAGCTCTCCCTCATCCCCGTGATCGAGGGCGAAGAGGGCGACGACGAGAAGAAGGACGACACCGACAAGTGACGTCGAGCAGCTCCACGGCGACGGCCCGCACCTCCTCGGAGGCGCGGGCCGTCGCCCGTACCCAAACCCTGATCAAGGGCGAGAACGGCATCGGTACGGTCCGCAAGACCACCCTCCCCGGGGGCCTGCGCGTCGTCACCGAGACCCTGCCCTCCGTGCGCTCCGCCACCTTCGGCATCTGGGCGCACGTCGGCTCGCGCGACGAGACGCCGGCTCTGAACGGCGCCACGCACTATCTCGAACACCTCCTCTTCAAGGGCACGAGCACGCGCAGTGCCCTGGACATCTCCTCCGCGATCGACGCGGTCGGCGGCGAGATGAACGCGTTCACGGCGAAGGAGTACACGTGCTACTACGCACGCGTGCTCGACACCGACCTGCCGCTCGCCATCGACGTGGTCTGTGACATGCTCACCGGCTCGCTGATCCGCGAGGACGACGTGAACGTCGAGCGCGGCGCGATCCTCGAAGAGATCGCCATGACCGAGGACGACCCGGGCGACTGCGTGCACGACCTGTTCGCGCACACCATGCTCGGCGACACCCCGCTCGGCCGGCCGGTCCTCGGCACGGTCGACACGGTCAACGCTCTCACCGCGGACCGCATCCGGCGCTTCTACAAGAAGCACTACGACCCGACCCACCTCGTGGTCGCGGCCGCCGGCAACGTCGACCACAACAAGGTCGTACGCCAGGTCCGTGCCGCCTTCGAGAAGGCCGGCGCGCTCAAGCAGCAGGCCGCCACCCCGATCGCCCCGCGCGACGGCTCCCGCACCCTCCGCACCGCAGGACGCGTCGAGCTCCTCGGCCGCAAGACAGAGCAGGCCCACATCGTCCTCGGCATGCCGGGACTGGCCCGCACCGACGAGCGCCGCTGGGCGCTCGGCGTCCTGAACACCGCACTGGGCGGCGGCATGTCCTCCCGCCTCTTCCAGGAGGTCCGGGAGAAGCGCGGCCTGGCCTACAGCGTGTACTCGTACACCTCGGGCTTCGCCGACTGCGGCCTCTTCGGCGTGTACGCGGGCTGCCGTCCGAGCCAGGTCCACGACGTGCTGAAGATCTGCCGCGACGAGCTCGACCAGGTCGCCGAGCACGGCCTGTCCGACGACGAGATCGGCCGGGCCATCGGCCAGCTCCGCGGTTCCACGGTCCTCGGCCTGGAGGACACGGGCGCGCTGATGAACCGTATCGGCAAGAGCGAGCTGTGCTGGGGCGAGCAGATGTCCGTCGACGACATGCTGACCCGGATCGCGTCGGTCACCCCGGACGACGTCCGGGAGGTCGCCGCCGAGATCCTGGGACAGCGGCCCTCGTTGTCGGTCATCGGCCCGCTGAAGGACAAGCAGGCGTCCCGTCTGCACGAAGCCGTCGCGTAGAGCGGCACAAGTCCTCGACTGGGGTACGCCCCCGACTAAGGAAGCAAGAACATGAGCAAGCTGCGCGTGGCGGTCCTCGGCGCCAAGGGGCGTATCGGATCAGAGGCGGTCCGGGCCGTCGAGGCCGCCGGGGACCTGGAGCTGGTGGCCGCCCTCGGGCGCGGGGACACCCTGGAGACCCTGACCGACTCGGGCGCCCAGGCCGTCGTCGAACTGACCACGCCCGACTCGGTGATGGACAACCTCGACTTCTGCGTCCGCCACGGCATCCACGCCGTGGTCGGTACGACGGGCTGGACCGACGAGCGCCTCGCACAGCTGACCACCTCGTTGGCAGCCGCACCGGGGACGGGCGTGCTCATCGCCCCGAACTTCTCCATCGGCGCGGTCCTCACCATGAAGTTTGCGGAGGTGGCCGCGCAGTACTTCGAGTCCGTCGAGGTCATCGAACTGCACCACCCGAACAAGGTGGACGCCCCCAGCGGCACCGCCACCCGCACCGCCCAGCTCATCGCCGCCGCCCGGCAGAAGGCGGGCATCGCCCCGCAGCCCGACGCCACGGCGACGGGCCTGGACGGCGCCCGCGGCGCGGACGTCGAGGGCGTGCCGGTGCACGCGGTCCGGCTGCGCGGCCTGCTGGCCCACCAGGAGGTGCTGCTCGGCGATGAGGGCGAGACCCTCACGATCCGCCACGACTCCCTCCACCACAGCAGCTTCATGCCGGGCATCCTGCTCGGCGTACGCCGCGTCGTGGACACCCCGGGCCTCACCTTCGGCCTGGAACACTTCCTGGACCTGAAGTAACCGCCATGGCCGCGAAAATCACGTACGCCGTCACGGCCGCCGTCCTGGTCGTCTACTTCGTCCTGGTCGGCAGCCGCGGAGTGATGCTGATCCAGCACGGCACGCTGCTCACCGTCACCTTCGGTGTCGCCGTCCTCATCCTGCCGGTGATCGGCGTCTGGTTCCTCTGGAAGAACACCCAGTTCGTGAAGCGGGCCAACCGGCTCGCCACCGAGCTCGACGCCGAGGGCGGGCTGCCCGTCGACGAGCTGGCGCGCACGCCGGCGGGCCGTATCGACCGCGACTCCGCCGACGAGGTCTTCGCCCGGCGCAAGGCCGAGACGGAGGACGCCCCCGACGACTGGCGCAGCTGGTTCCGCCTGGCGATCGCCTACCACGACGCTCGCGACACCCCACGGGCCCGCAAGGCGATGCAGCACGCGATCGCCCTGCACGACGGCAAGCCCGTACGGGCCTGAACGGCATGACGACGAAGGGGCCGGCCCGCATCAGCGGGCCGGCCCCTTCGTCGTCACGACCGCGGTGGTCATGACGCTCAGGCGTGCTGTCGGTACTCGTCCGCCCAGACCTCGACACCGTCCGCGGCCCGGTCGAAGGCCTCGGGGCGTCCCAGGAAGTCCGCGTTGTGCGTGGTCAGCAGAGGGGTCGTCTCGTTGCCGGAGTGGCCGCCACGGACGAGGACGAGCGCCTGCCCCTGCACGGTCCGCGGGAGCCCGAGCCAGCGCACCGGCTGCTGCACCGTTCGTACGACCATGACGTGCGCCCACGAGGTCGTACTCGTATGCAGGAAACGCACCCGGCGCAGCCCGGCGGCGCTGACCCACGCGCCCATCCGCAGCAGCCGCAGGGCGCCCGCGATGACCACCACGGCGAGGGTCAGGCACACCGCGCCCCCGGACGCGTTACCGGCCGCGGTGATGATGACCGCCGCGAACAGCAGGTACGAGGCGAGCAGCAGCAGAAGCGCGGCCGCGCCGACCCGCCACGGGCCGGGCCGGTAGGGACGCCGCCACTGGTCGCGGTCGTCGAACGGCAGCGCGAGATCCTCGCCGGCCTCGTCGAAAGCGCGATCGGCGGTCAGAAAGGGCAGGGGCACGACTGATCCTCACTCAATCCACGCATGGACTATGCCCGGTGAGGCTACCTAGCCCGATCTCCGCCCACCACTCGCGGGGGTCCATGAGGGTGCTGCCCGGCCATGGGGCCAGAGGAGGAGGGTCAGCGGCGCGAGGACGCGTCGGACTGCTGCGTGTGCGCGGGCGAGACGTCGGCCGAAAGGGCGGGCAGCCCGACCAGCAGGGAGCCCACGAGACCCGCGACCACGGTCAGGCCTATGAGCCATCGGCCGACCAGCTCACCGGCGGAGGCACGCTGACGCGGCGGGGGAGCGACATTGCTGCGGAACTGGTCGGCTTCGGCGATGAAGGCGAACGGTACTGGCTCGCGCCGACGGAACATGGGGTGCGCTTCTCCTCCGGAGACTCGAATCTCCCCTGGAGACTCGAACGAATCGTTGTCATCAATACAGACGAGCGAGTGCCCCAAAAGGTGCCGTCTTCCACCGGATCCGCAGAAGTTCGCCGACCTGTGTCGCGGCCCGGCACCGAACGTCCCGTTGTCGGTGCCGGGCCGTAGAGTGGGCGCCGCCCGAGCCAGTGATGGAAGGACCCTCCACGCCGTGACCGACACCCCCGCCGACGATCTCAAGCCCAGCTTCCGCAGCGATGTCACCGTCGAGCTGGTCAAGCACACCGCTTCCGACTCCGACGTGCTGTTCGCCGCCCGGGTCTCGACCCTCGGGGAGCAGTCCCTGGGTGAGCTGCAGAAGGACCCGGAGCGTTCGAAGGGCCTGATCAACTACCTGATGCGGGACCGGCACGGCAGCCCCTTCGAGCACAACTCGATGACGTTCCTCATCAGCGCCCCGATCTTCGTCTTCCGCGAGTTCATGCGGCACCGCGTGGGCTGGTCGTACAACGAGGAATCGGGCCGCTACAGGGAGCTGGAGCCGGTCTTCTACGTCCCCGGCGAGTCCCGCAAGCTGGTCCAGGAGGGCCGCCCCGGCAAGTACGTCTTCGTGGACGGCACCGAGGCCCAGCAGGAGCTCACGGGCCGCGTCATGGAGGACTCGTACCGCCGGGCGTACGAGGCGTACCAGGAGATGCTCGCCGCCGGGGTGGCCCGCGAGGTCGCCCGCGCCGTCCTCCCGGTCGGCCTGTTCTCCTCGATGTACGCGACGTGCAACGCGCGCTCCCTGATGCACTTCCTCGGCCTGCGCACCCAGCACGAGCTGGCCAGGGTCCCGTCCTTCCCGCAGCGGGAGATCGAGATGGTCGGCGAGAAGATGGAGGCGGAGTGGGCGCGGCTCATGCCCCTCACGTACGCCGCCTTCAACACGAACGGGCGCGTCGCGCCGTAACGCGCCTCGACACCCTGTCGGACGCCGGTCGGGCACATCTGTACGGGTCGGCCAGGTGAAGTGTCCGTATTGCGGCATTTCGAGAAGTTCATCTAGCCTGATGAAACGGACCCGGCACTGCTTGAACCCCCGAGCAGGCAGTGCCGGGTTCCACTTTTGTCCTGACTTGTCGACTCCCCCGAGGGCAGACCGCACGGTGAGCAGCGAGTAGCGTGTTACCCATGGCTCCGACCTCCACTCCGCAGACCCCCTTCGGGCGGGTCCTCACTGCCATGGTCACGCCCTTCGCGGCGGACGGCGCACTCGATCTCGACGGCGCGCAGCGGCTCGCCACCCACCTGGTGGACGCAGGCAACGACGGCCTGATCGTCAACGGCACCACGGGCGAGTCCCCGACCACCAGCAACGCGGAGAAAGCGGATCTCGTACGAGCCGTACTGGAGGCCGTCGGCGACCGCGCCCACGTCGTCGCGGGCGTCGGCACGAACGACACCCGCCACAGCATCGAGCTGGCCCGCGACGCCGAGAAGGCCGGCGCACACGGCCTGCTCACCGTGACGCCGTACTACAACAAGCCCCCGCAAGAGGGGCTGTACCAGCACTTCACCACGATCGCCGACGCCACCGGCCTGCCGGTGATGCTCTACGACATCCCCGGCCGCAGTGGTGTCCCGATCAACACCGAGACCCTGGTGCGCCTCGCCGAGCACCCGCGTATCGTCGCCAACAAGGACGCCAAGGGTGACCTCGGCCGCGCCAGCTGGGCCATCGCCAGCTGCGACCTCGCCTGGTACTCGGGCGACGACATGCTGAACCTGCCGCTGCTCTCCGTGGGTGCGGTCGGCTTCGTCTCCGTGGTCGGCCACGTGGTCACCCCCGAGCTGCGGGCGATGCTCGACGCGTACACGAGCGGCGACGTCCGGAAGGCGACCGAGATCCACCAGAAGCTGCTCCCCGTCTTCACCGGGATGTTCCGGACCCAGGGCGTCATGACCAGCAAGGCCGCACTCGCCCTGCAGGGCCTGCCCGCCGGACCGCTGCGCCTGCCCATGGTCGGCCTGTCGCCCGAGGAGACCGCGCAACTCAAGATCGATCTTGCCGCCGGCGGGGTACAGCTCTAACCACAGACTTCACAACTGAATACGTACGACCACGCAGGCCCAGCGCCTGCTCCACCAGACAACTGCTACTGCACGAACGTCATGCGCGCCACGTGCCCTGCCAGGTACGTGGCGCGTGTGGTGAGGAGAGTCTTTTGAGTCATCCGCATCCGGAACTCCGTCTGCCGCCGAAGCTTCCCCAGGGGGGCCTCCGCGTCACCCCGCTCGGTGGCCTCGGTGAAATCGGCCGAAACATGACGGTCTTCGAGTACGACGGCCGCCTTCTGATCGTCGACTGTGGCGTGCTCTTCCCCGAGGAGGAGCAGCCCGGGATCGACCTGATCCTTCCGGACTTCAGTTCGATCAGGGATCGTCTCGACGACATCGAGGGCATCGTCCTCACGCACGGCCACGAGGACCACATCGGCGGTGTCCCCTTTCTCCTCCGCGAGAAGCCGGACATCCCGCTCATCGGCTCCAAGCTGACCCTCGCCCTCATCGAGGCGAAGCTCCAGGAGCACCGCATCCGCCCGTACACGCTTGAGGTCGCGGAGGGCCACCGGGAGCGCATCGGTCCCTTCGAGTGCGAGTTCGTGGCGGTCAACCACTCCATCCCGGACGCCCTCGCGGTCGCCATCCGCACCCCCGCGGGCATGGTGGTGCACACCGGCGACTTCAAGATGGACCAGCTCCCGCTGGACGGCCGTCTCACGGACCTGCACGCTTTCGCGCGGCTGAGCGAGGAAGGCATCGACCTCCTCCTCTCGGACTCCACGAACGCCGAGGTCCCGGGCTTCGTCCCGCCCGAGCGCGACATCTCGAACGTGCTGCGCCAGGTCTTCGCGGGTGCCAGCAAGCGCATCATCGTGGCCAGCTTCGCCAGCCATGTGCACCGCATCCAGCAGATCCTCGACGCCGCCCACGAGTACGGCCGCCGGGTCGCCTTCGTCGGCCGCTCGATGGTCCGCAACATGGGCATCGCGCGAGACCTCGGCTATCTGAAGGTTCCGCCGGGCCTCGTGGTGGACGTCAAGACACTGGACGACCTCCCGCAACACGAGATCGTCCTCGTCTGCACCGGCTCCCAGGGCGAGCCGATGGCGGCCCTGTCGCGGATGGCCAACAGGGACCATCAGATCCGGATCGTGCAGGGCGACACCGTGATCCTGGCGTCGTCGCTGATCCCCGGCAACGAGAACGCGGTCTACCGCGTCATCAACGGCCTGACCCGCTGGGGCGCCCACGTCGTCCACAAGGGCAACGCCAAGGTGCACGTCTCCGGCCACGCCTCCGCCGGCGAGCTCCTGTACTTCTACAACATCTGCAAGCCACGCAACCTCATGCCGGTCCACGGCGAGTGGCGCCACCTGCGCGCCAACGCCGAACTGGGCGCCCTCACCGGCGTCCCGCACGACCGGATCGTGATCGCCGAGGACGGCGTGGTCGTCGACCTCATCGAGGGCAAGGCGAGAATCTCCGGCAAGGTCCAGGCGGGTTACGTGTACGTCGACGGCCTCTCGGTCGGCGATGTCGGTGAGCCCACGCTCAAGGACCGCAAGATCCTCGGTGACGAGGGGATCATCTCGGTCTTCGTGGTGCTGGACACCAGCACGGGCAAGATCACCGGCGGGCCGCACATCCAGGCCCGCGGCTCGGGCATCGAGGACTCCGCCTTCAGCGCCGTCCTCCCGAAGGTCGTCGAGGTCCTGGAGAGGTCGGCCCAGGACGGCGTCGTCGAAGCCCACCAGATGCAGCAGCTCATCCGCCGCACGCTGGGCAAGTGGGTCTCGGACACCTATCGCCGCCGCCCGATGATCCTGCCGGTCGTCGTCGAGGTCTGAGCCACCTCGTAGCACGTACACCCGGAGCGGGGCACCTCGATTTGCATCGGGGCGCTCCGCTCCAGTACGTTTACGGCTCCGCCTGAACGGGAACCCGACACAACTTGGTGTCCGGACCTCCCCGGACGGGGCGGGAATTCTGACTCAGAACTTCTGATAAAGTCGGAATCGCCGGAAAGGGAAACGCGAAAGCGAAAACCTGGAAAGCACCGAGGAAATCGGAACCGGAAACGGTCTGATAGAGTCGGAAACGCAAGACAGCAAGACAAGCACAACAGTAAAACAGCAAGACCGAAGGGAAGCGCCCAGAGGAAAGCCCGAGAGGGTGAGTACAAAGGAAGCGTCCGTTCCTTGAGAACTCAACAGCGTGCCAAAAATCAACGCCAGATATGTTGATACCCCG
>NZ_JBIRGP010000017.1:0-213844 GCF_044328075.1 Streptomyces sp. NPDC017991
GGGGCGCGCGCCCGGGGGGCGGGCGGGGGCCGCGGGGGCCCGGGGGGGGGGGGGGGGGCGGGGGGGGGGCGGGGGGCGGGGGGCGGGCCGGGCCGGGGGGGGGGGCGGGGCCGGTCCGGGGGTATCCGTCCTCGGTCTGGCGCGAGTCTGTTTGATTTGGAAGTGCTCTAGTTGCGCGCCAGCCGCTGCGGGCGGATACCCCCGGACCGGCCCCTTCTGTCGTCCGTCGCCCGTCCCTCGTCCCCCGTCGTCCGTCGTCCGTCGTCCGTCGCTCGTCGTCCGTCCCTCGTCGTCTGTCGCCTGTCCCTCGTCGTCTGTCGCCGGTTGTCTGGTGGTTGTGGGGCGTGTGGGGTGGGGGTGAGGTGTGTGCGGGGGGTCGGTGGCGGAGAATGTGGGCATGGCGGGTGCGGGGCAGGAGCGGGCTCGGCACTGGCAGTACGCGGAGCTGCCCGGTGTCGATCTGCTGCGTGCCCGGTATGTTCGGAAGACCTTTGTGCGGCATACGCACGAGAACTTCGTCATCGCCGCCATATCCGACGGGGTGGAGGTCTTCCATCACGGTGGGGCCGATCAGTACGCCGGGGCCGGGGCCCTCGCGCTGGTCAATCCCGATACTCCTCATACGGGGCGTGCCGGTGTTCCCGAGGGCTGGCGGTACGGGGCGGTCTACCCGTCGCCCGAACTGGTGGCGGAGATCGCCGCCGAGACCACCGTTCTTCGTGGTGCGCCCGGTTTCATGAGTCCGGTCGTCGATGATCCGTACACCGTGGGGCTGGTGCATCAGGTGTTGCGCGCCGCCGACGAGGGCAATGCGCTTGCCGCCGACACGTTGTTGCGGGTGGCCGTGACCCGGCTGCTGAGGATCAACGGGGGAACGCTGCCGCAGCGGGTTCCGCGGACGGCGGGGGCCAGGATGGCGGCACGCGCGCGTGCGGTTCTCGAAGAGCGGATCGCGCGGCCACCCACTCTGGAGCGGCTCGCCGGGGATCTGGGGACCAGTCCCTTCGCGTTGCTGCGCGCCTTTCGGGACGCCTACGGCATGCCGCCCCACGCGTGGCTCACCGATGTCCGCGTACGGCGCGCGCGGCGGCTGCTGGACGCGGGAGTCGTGCCTGCCGAGGTGGCGCTGACCGTGGGCTTCACCGACCAGCCGCACCTCAATCGGCACTTCACCCGGATCGTGGGCGTGCCGCCGGGGGCCTATCAACGCGAGCGCAAGAACGTACAAGATCCGCGGGAGGGGTCCCGCCTACGGTCCCAGGCGTGACAGAAGAAACAGTTCCCGCGCAGGTAAGAGACATAAGCGCGGATGTGCGAAGTGGCGACAGCGGGAAACCCGATGCCGCCGTCGTGAGGGACGCGCTCGGTGTCGGGGTGGCCGTCGGGCTTTCCGGGTTCGCCTTCGGAGTGACCTCGGCGGGCAGTGGGCTCACGGTGCTGCAGACCTGTGCCCTCAGTCTTCTGGTGTTCACCGGCGCCTCGCAGTTCGCCCTCGTGGGGGCGTTGGCCGGCGGGGGCAATCCGTTCGCGGCCGCGGCGGGCGCCTTCTTCCTCGGGGTGCGCAACGCCTTCTACGGACTGCGTCTGTCGCAGTTGCTGGCCCTCCCGCGCGCGGTGCGGCCGTTCGCCGCTCAGTGGGTCATCGACGAGACCACCGCCGTGGCCCTCGCCCAGCCCACGCGGCGCAGTGTGCGGATCGGGTTCACCGTCACCGGGCTGTCGCTCTACGTGCTGTGGAACCTGACCACGCTGCTCGGCGCGCTGGGCGCCGAGGCCATCGGCGACACCGACGCCTGGGGCCTCGACGCGGCCGGGCCCGCGGTCTTCCTGGCGCTGCTCGCACCGATGGTCAGGACGACCCTGGAGCGCGTTGTCGCGGGTCTCGCGGTCGTTCTCGGGCTCGGGCTGCTGCCTGTACTGCCTGCCGGGGTCCCCGTCCTGGTGGCTGCGCTGGCCGCCCCGGTCGCCCTCTGGGCCGATGGTCGCCGCAGGGCGCGTACGGGGTCCGTCGGCGGGCGTGGCGGGGCGGAGGAGGAGCGTTGAACATCTGGATAGCCATCGGTGTGACCGCTGTCGGTTGCTATGCCGTGAAACTCATCGGGCTGCTGATTCCCGCGGGTGTTCTGGAGCGGCCGCTCGTCCAGCGGCTGGCCGCCCTGCTGCCCGTCGCCCTGTTGGCCGCCCTGACCGCTCAGCAGACCTTCGCGGACGGCCGGCTGCTGGTGCTGGACGCCAAGGCCGCGGGCCTTGCCGCGGCCACCGTGGCGCTGCTGCTACGTGCTCCCTTCCTGTTGGTCGTCGCCGCGGCTGTGCTGGTCACGGCAGGAGTGCGGGCCATGGCCGGCTGAGGGGGCGACAGCGGGCTGGGGCGGCGATGAGGGGGTTGGGGGTGGGGGCGCGATGGCGGGTGGGGGCGGGCTGAAGGGAGGCGTCAGCCGATCGGCAGGCCGTGTGCCCGTAGGGTGCGCAGTGCCTCGATCGTGACGATCGGGCGGGCCTCCAGGGCCGTGCCCGGAGCCCATTGGCGCCAGCGGATCGGCCAGCCGCCGTCCTCCCGCTGCTGTGTTCTCAGGAAGCCCAGGGAGCGGGTCATCTCCTCGTCGGTGAACCACGCGCGCGCGAGGGAGCCCGGCGTCTTCGCGTAGTCGTGCGGCAGGTGGTGTTCCCCCGGCGCGTATCCGGGTGCCACAGGGAACGCGTCGAGATGTTCCGGATCCAGCACCGCGAGTCGCTGTTCGCGCACCAGACGGCCGAGCCGGTCGGCGGCTGCTTCCGCGCGCGGCCGGTCGGGAGCGGAGTCCAGGAAGGCCACGGCGGCCTCGATCTCGTACGGATGTGTCTTCTCCAGGGACTCCACCGCCTGCCAGCAGAAGTCGGTGGCCCGGAACAGCCAGGCGTGCCACACCTCGTTGCGGTGCAGCAGGCCCACCACAGGGCCGGTGGCGAGCAGTTCGCTGGGCGGATCGTCCACGATCGGTACGAAGGGTGCCGACGGATAGCCCCGCTGGCTGGGACGGATCGCCGGAAGCGCCCCGTCCTGCGTCGACACAGAGGTCAGGTAACGGCACACGCGTTCCACCCGCTGGCCGCCGCAGCGCCCGATCGAGTCCAGGACCCGCAGCGCGTGCCCGACGTGCAGGGGCTGGCTGACCGGGCCTCGCAGATCGGGTTCCAGCGCGTGGCCGTACCCGTCGTCCTCGTTGCGGTAGGCGGACAGCGCGGTCTCCACCGCGTCCGCGCCGTCGCCCAGGAAGTGGTACGCGAAACGCCGCTGCTCCAGCACGCGCGCGGTGAGCCAGACGAACTGCTCGGCGCGGGCGACGGGAGTGTGCGCCGGGGGCGTCGGGGGGAGTGTGGATGCTCCTGTTTCGGCCATGGGTCAGACCGTAGGACGGAAAGCGTTCTCGGCAAGCGGTCCCGGCTCGGGCCCACCCTCAGGGGCGGGATAATGAAGTCATGCGGTTGACGGTCTTCTGGGAGCGGATGTCGGATCACTTCGGTACGGAGTACGCCGACACCTTCGCGCGCGATCATGTGATGTCGGAACTCGGCGGACGTACGGTGCGGCAGGCGCTGGACGCGGGCTGGGAGGCGAAGGACGTGTGGCGCGCGGTGTGTACCGCGGTGAACGTTCCCCACGAATCGCGCTGAGCGGTCACGAAGATCCGGGGGAGTGGGGTCGATTGCCGGTGGCGTGGGCGAGACTTGGCCCGTGGCATCGACAGATGAGACCGCGCAGGTCGCACAGCACGCATCACCGCTCGGCACGACACCTCCCAGGCCCCCGGCCGGAGGCGCGGTCGAGGGGGGCGTCCGCATGCCGCGCTGGTTGCCGCGGGCCATGGTGCTCGCCCTTGCCCTCATCGCCTGTTTCCAGCTGGGCAGTTGGGCTTTCCACCAGCTGACCGGGCTGCTGATCAACATCCTGATCGCGTTCTTCCTGGCCCTCGCCATAGAGCCCGCGGTGAGCTGGATGTCCTCGTTCGGCATGCGCAGAGGGCTGGCCACCGGCCTGGTGTTCCTCCTCACGATGATCGTGAGCGCGGGCTTCATCGCGCTGCTCGGCTCGATGCTCGCCGGGCAGATCATCGACATCGTCGAGGACTTCCCGAAGTACGTCGACTCGGTGATCAGTTGGATCAACACCACTTTCCACACCGAACTCAGCCGTGTCGACATCCAGGACAGCCTGCTGCGCTCCGACTGGCTCCGGAAGTACGTGCAGAACAGCGCCACCGGCGTCCTGGACGTGTCCGCGCAGGTGCTGGGCGGCCTCTTCCAGCTCCTGACGATCACCCTGTTCGCGTTCTACTTCGCCGCCGACGGCCCGCGGCTGCGGCGCGCACTGTGCTCGGTCCTGCCTCCGTCCCGGCAGGCGGAGGTCCTGCGCGCGTGGGAGATCGCCGTCAACAAGACCGGCGGGTACCTCTACTCGCGCGGCCTGATGGCGCTCATCTCCGGCCTGGCGCACTACGTCCTGCTGGAGTTCCTGGGCGTGGACTACGCGCCCGTGCTCGCCGTCTGGGTGGGACTGGTCTCGCAGTTCATCCCCACCATCGGTACGTATCTCGCGGGCGCCCTGCCGATGCTGATCGCCTTCACGGTCAACCCCTGGTACGCGCTGTGGGTGCTGGTCTTCGTCGTGATCTACCAGCAGTTCGAGAACTACGTGCTGCAGCCCAAGCTGACCGCGAAGACCGTGGACATCCACCCGGCGGTCGCCTTCGGGTCGGTCATCGCGGGCACCGCCCTGCTCGGAGCCGTCGGCGCGCTGATCGCCATCCCGGCGATCGCCACCCTGCAGGCCTTCCTGGGGGCGTACGTGAAGAGGTACGCCGTCACGGACGACCCGAGGGTGCACGGGCGCCGCGAACGAGGCTCCGGCACCCTCCTGAAGCGCGTACGGCAGTTGCTGCGCGGGGGTTCCCAGGGTTCGCCGCCGAGTGAGGGTGACGGGCCCCGCGCCTCTTCCTGAGGTCGTCCCGGGCCGTCCAGGCGGCCCCGGAACGGTCCGGCCGCACGGTCGCGACACACCCTCGCCCCGGCGCCTGATGCGCTTGACATCAAAATCGAACATCCATTCTCATGGAGGTTCTGGCGAAGCCCGGAACGGGATGCGGGCGGGGATTTCATGCGGAAGTGCCCGAGTTATCCACAGGCTGGACGGGCGTCGGGGCGGATTGTCAGTGGCAGGCGTTAGCGTCTTTGACGTGAAGCGATCGACACAAGCAAATCGGGTGGAACCCATGGCAGGAACCGACCGCGAGAAGGCGCTCGACGCCGCGCTCGCACAAATTGAACGGCAATTCGGCAAGGGCGCGGTGATGCGCCTCGGTGAGCGGCCGAACGAGCCCATCGAGGTCATCCCCACCGGCTCGACGGCACTCGACGTCGCTCTCGGTGTGGGCGGCCTGCCGCGCGGCCGAGTGGTGGAGGTGTACGGGCCGGAGTCCTCCGGCAAGACGACCCTGACCCTGCACGCGGTGGCGAACGCGCAGAAGGCCGGCGGCCAGGTGGCCTTCGTGGACGCGGAGCACGCCCTCGACCCCGAGTACGCGAAGAAGCTCGGCGTCGACATCGAGAACCTCATCCTGTCGCAGCCGGACAACGGCGAGCAGGCTCTGGAAATCGTGGACATGCTGATCCGCTCCGGCGCGCTCGACCTCATCGTCATCGACTCCGTCGCGGCCCTGGTGCCGCGCGCGGAGATCGAGGGCGAGATGGGCGACTCGCACGTGGGCCTGCAGGCCCGGCTGATGAGCCAGGCACTGCGGAAGATCACCAGCGCGCTCAACCAGTCGAAGACCACCGCGATCTTCATCAACCAGCTCCGCGAGAAGATCGGCGTGATGTTCGGCTCGCCGGAGACCACGACCGGTGGCCGGGCGCTGAAGTTCTACGCCTCGGTGCGCCTCGACATCCGCCGTATCGAGACCCTGAAGGACGGCACCGACGCGGTCGGCAACCGCACCCGCGTCAAGGTCGTCAAGAACAAGGTCGCACCGCCCTTCAAGCAGGCCGAGTTCGACATCCTCTACGGCCAGGGCATCAGCCGCGAGGGCGGCCTGATCGACATGGGCGTGGAGAACGGCTTCGTCCGCAAGGCCGGCGCCTGGTACACGTACGAGGGCGACCAGCTCGGCCAGGGCAAGGAGAACGCGCGCAACTTCCTCAAGGACAACCCCGACCTCGCCAACGAGATCGAGAAGAAGATCCTGGAGAAGCTGGGCGTCGGTGTGAAGCCGGAGAAGGAGAAGCCGGCTGCCGAGCCGGGCGCGGACGCGGCGGTGCCGGTCGCTGCAGCGGAGGGCGCGAAGACTGTTCCCGCTCCCGCGACCAAGACCGTCAAGCCCAAGGCCGCGGCGGCCAAGAGCTAGTCCGTGACACGACGAACGGACTGGGCCGAGCACGTCTACCCCGTCGCCCCTCAAGGACAGGGCCAGGGCCACGGGGGAGACTTCGGCTCTGCCGACAGAGGTGGCGCGGACGAAGGCGGCAGCGTGTACGAGGACGGTGGACCGTACGGCGGGGGTGAGCCGTTCGGTCCCGGCGCCTCGGGCCCGGACGGGGCATACGGCGAGCACGGGGGAGACCGCCGACCTGCGAACGGTCGGAGGCGCGGCGGTGGTCAGTCCCGCGGTGACGGTCCGCGGGAAGGCAGCGGTTCATCGGGCGCCGGCTCAGGGCGCGGCGCCGGTGAGTGGCCGTACGGGGACGGGGACGGAGGAGACCGGGACGGCGGAGCGCGGGACCAGGATGCTCCGGGGCGCGGAGGCCGTGCTCGGCGAGGGCGCGGCCGGCGCAGTGGCTTCGGAGAGGCGTCCGGCGACGCACAGGACGGAGGCGCCCCTTCCTCGTCGAGGGCCGAGAAGGCGGAGCAGCCGAAGGACCCGGCTGAGCAGGCGCGGGCGATCTGTCTGCGCCTGCTCACCGGGACCGCGCGCACGCGAAAGCAACTGGCGGACGCGTTGCGCAAGCGCGAGATCCCGGACGACGTGGCGGACGAGGTGCTGTCACGCTTCGAAGAGGTCGGGCTGATCAACGACGGCGCCTTCGCGGACGCCTGGGTGGAGTCCCGCCACCACGGCCGGGGTCTCGCCCGGCGGGCCCTCGCCCAGGAGCTGCGGACCAAGGGCGTGGACTCCACACTGATCGACGAGGCGGTCGCACAACTCGACTCCGACCAGGAGGAGGCGACCGCACGCGCACTCGTGGCGCGCAAGCTGCGTTCCACGCGCGGCCTCGACCGCGACAAGCGCATACGGCGCCTCGCGGGCATGCTCGCCCGCAAGGGCTACTCCCAGGGTACCGCCCTGCGCGTGGTCCGCCAGGCGCTTGAGGAAGAGGGCGAGGACACAGAACTCCTCGGCGACGAGGAGTTCTGAGGGAGTCGAGAGGCTTCACCGAGGGGACCTACGGTCCCTGCGATTTCCGGTGCGGGGTCTGGGCACGGTGGACGCGCGGGGGCGCCCATCGCGCTCGGGCCCGGAGCTGGCTGTCACGCTGTCACCGGAGTGCTTCGATCCGAGTAAGTGACAACTCCCCTTCAGAGGGCTGCTGTTGTCGTGCGTGTGTGGTTGTGGGCGAGGTGGAACCAGGGCGCGCGTCTCCCACGTCCGAGGAGACCGCCGCGCCCCGGTCGACCACAGCCCTAGGCTGTGGCCACCGGCAGTCCCGCCGTTCGCCAGGCCTGGAAGCCTCCCACCAGGTCCGTCGCCCGATGCAGTCCCAGCTGTCGCAGGGAGACGGCCGCGAGGCTGGACGCGTAGCCCTCGTTGCAGACGACCACGACACGCAGGTCGTGGCTCGTGGCCTCGGGAGCGCGATGGCTGCCCTGGGGGTCGAGCCGCCACTCCAGTTCGTTGCGCTCGACGACGAGCGCGCCGGGAATCAGGCCGTCGCGCTCGCGCAGCGCCGCGTACCGGATGTCGACGAGCAGGGTGTCGCCCGCCTCCGCGGCCTCATGGGCGGCCACCGCCTCGACCCGGTCCAGGTCCGCACGGACCCGCTCCAGCAACTCGTCGATCCCCACAGGGCGTTCGGCCGTCACGGAACGCGCGGAAGCCACGGGACGTTCGGCCGTCACTGCCAGTCCTCGGGGCGCTCGACCTGCTCCAGGCGCAGCACCTGGCCGGTACGGCTGTAGCGGCTGATCCGGGGGAGCGGCGGGTAGTACGCGTGCACGGAGACGGCGTGCTCCTCGGTGGACTCGTTGAGCACCTCGTGCACATGGTGGCGGCCGAAGGAGCGGCCCTTGCCGGCCGACAGCCGCCGCTCACGGTCGATTCCCTCGGTGAGTTCGAGGGTCTTCCAGCCGTCCGTGGGCAGCCGTGCGACGAGCGAGTTCTCCTTGAGTTCGCCGGACGCGGTGAGGAAAGCGCCCACCGACTCGGCGTGGTCGTGCCAGCCGGTGCCCGTACCGGGCGGCCAGCCGATGAGCCAGGCCTCGCTTCCGCCGGGACCTTCGAGGCGTACCCACGTACGGCCCTCGGGATCGAGCGGCAGGGAAGCGATCAGTTCGGCGTCGGCGGCCGTGCGCCGTACGAAGTCCAGCAGCTCGGCCTGGGTGGGAGTGCGGGCCCCTGTGGAGGCGGTGGAACCGGCGGAAGCGGGAGCAGAGGGTGTTACAGACACGGGTACCGTCCTGACAAGCGTTCGCGTGGGTGCGCGCGGCAGCCGAGAGGCCTCGCGCGCGGGATTTCAGAGGATGCGAATTCAGCAGGACGGGCGACACACGCAGCCCGCATAGCGGATCAGGTCCATATGGACCCTCCGCCACAGGCGCACACAGGTGTCGGTCACGATCCGGAGTAGACCATGAGGGTGCGGGCCGGTCAACTCAGTGTCATTGGTTGGACAGCAGCCCCCTTCGCAGGGGAGACAAGCCCCTTTCAGGACTTGCCCGCGGGCGCCTCCGCCGTGGTGCGGGGGCCACCCAGTGCCGCCTCCGCGGCCTCGTAGAGGTCGGCGGGGCGCACCCCGCCGAGCGCCGTGACCAGGTGTCCGTCCGGGCGGATCAGCAGCACGGTGTGCGCGGCCGCGCCCGGGTAGCTCTCGGCGACCAGCAGCTCGGCCCGGTGCGGCAGCGCGGTCACGGCGGCGGCGAGCCGCGGCATGATCCCGGCCGTCACCCAGTGCTTGCGGTCCCACACCACGGTCCCCGGCGCGATCAGCAGCACGAGCAGCGCGCCCCTGCCCAGCCGGTCGCGCAGGGCCACGGACGAACCGTCCTCGGCCGTCACCCGTACATCGGCGATCGCGGCGCCCGCCTCCGTGTCGACCTCGACCGCGGACTCTGCGTGCGGAGGTGCGAGCGGTGAATTGGCGTACGCCCCCGGCGTGCCCAATGGACCGCGCCCCAGGTGTCCGTCCGTGAGGAGGGCGTCATGGCCGCGGGCCGCCCCGGGCACCGCGGAACGCAGTCCTCCGCCTCGCAGCAGCGGCAGTGCCTGGTCGGCGGCGCGCAGGCGCGCGGCGACGATCGCACGCCGCTCCACCTGGTAGCTGTCGAGCAGTGCCTCGTGCGGACCGTGGTGCCAGGCGAGGGCCAGTTTCCACGCGAGGTTGTCGGCGTCCCGCAGGCCCTCGTCGAGGCCCTGGGTGCCGAGTGCGCCGAGCAGATGCGCCGAGTCCCCGGCGAGGAAGACCCGGCCGGCCCGCCAGCGCCGCGCCAGCCGGTGGTGGACCGTGTGGACCCCGGTGTCGAGCAGCTCGTACGGCGGGGTGGTGCCCCTGCTCCAGCCCGCCAGGGTCTCCCGGACGCGTGCCACCAGGAGGTCCGGTGTGACCAGGTCCTTGCCCGGTGGCAGCAGCCAGTCCATGCGCCACACGTCGTCGGCGAGGGGGCGCGCGGTCACCTCGGAGACCGGGGGGCCCGAGGTCCGCCACGGGGGCGTGCGGTGCAGCAACGCCTGCCCGGGCCACGGGAGTTCCGTACGCAGCGCGGCGACGGCGTGGCGTTCGACGGCCGTACGTCCCGGGAATCGGATGTCCTGGAGCTTGCGCACCGTCGAGCGGGGCCCGTCGCAGCCGACCAGGTAGCTGCCGCGCCACCAGGTGCCCTTGGGGCCCCGGGTGTGCGCGGTGACGCCGGCGGTCTCCTGCTCAAGGGAGTCGAGACGGCTCTCCACGGCGACCCTGACCAGGCGTTCGGTCCCGATCGCCGCGCGCAGGGCGGCCGTCAGCGTGTGCTGGGGGAGGTGCAGCAGCATGGGATCGTCCTCGCCGAACGTGATCTCCCGCATCACCTGCTTGCGCCGCATCGACCGCCATCCGGACCAACGGAAGCCCGCCTCGTCAACGAGGAAACCCGTCAGCCGCCCGATCAGCGCGGCCGTGTCCTCGCGCAGCACGGCCGTACGCGCGAGCCGCTGTTCGTCTTTGCCGGGGCCCTCGTCCAGCACGACCGACGGGACCTCCTGACGCGCCAGCGCCAGGGCGAGCGTGAGTCCTACGGGCCCCGCTCCGACGATGATCACCGGGTCCACGGCGCGGTGCCCCCTGCCCGGAGCGGCCTACTGGGTGTCCTACCGGGATTCGCAGGTGGAGCGGGGTACACGATCACAGAACGTATGCAACCTATTGCCGGTGCTTGCGTCAAGTGACGGAGGCAGTGGCGACGACGCCACTGCCTCCGGTTGCTCACACCACGTCAGTTCTTCCGCGTACGTGGGCCGTTCAGTTGCCCCTGTCGGCTCAGCGGGCGCCGTCCACGTGCTCACCGGGCGTGTTGAGCTCTTCGACCGCGTCCGCGCCGAGGACCGCACCGGTGGACTTCTTGCCGCGGCGCAGCCTGGTCTCCAGCCAGCCGGCGAAGCTCGTGAGCGAGAAGTTGATCACAATGAAGATCACCGCGACAACCGTGAAGCTGGCGATGGTGTTCGCGCCGTAGTAGGCACTCATCGTGTTGGCCGCGGCGAGCAGTTCGGCGAAGGTGAGGACCGCGCCGCCGAGTGCCGTGTCCTTCACGATCACCACGAGCTGGCTGACGATCGCCGGCAGCATCGCCGTGACCGCCTGCGGCAGCAGGATGAACCGCATGACCTGGTTCTTGCGCAGACCGATGGCCGACGCGGCCTCGGCCTGTCCCCTGGGCAGCGAGAGGATGCCCGCCCGGACGATCTCGGCGAGGACCGAGGAGTTGTAGAGCACCAGGCCGGTGACGACCGCGTACAGGGGACGGTCGTCCGAGCTGACGTTCGTGTACTGGGAGTACGCGGCGTTGGCGAAGATCATCAGGATCAGTACCGGGATGGAGCGAAAGAACTCCACCACGGCGCCCGCGGGCACCCGGAGCCAGACATGGTCGGACAGCCGGGCGATGCCGAAGAACGCACCGAGCGGCAGGGCGATGATCATCGAGAGCGCCGCGGCGATCAGGGTGTTCTTCAGGCCCGGCCAGATGTACGCCGACCAGGCCTCGGTGCCGGTGAAGAAGGGCTTCCACAGCACCCACTCCAACTGGCCCTTGTCGTCGAGCGTCTTGTAGACCCACCACAGCGCCGCGACGAGGACGGCCACGAACACCACCGTGAAGATGACGTTCCGGCGCTTGGCGCGCGGGCCCTGTGCGTCGTAGAGGACCGAGCTCATCGCTTCACCGCCACCTTCTTGCTCACCCAACCGAGGATCAGACCGGTCGGCAGTGTCAGGCAGATGAACCCGAAGGCGAACACTGCCGAAATCAGCAGGAGTTGCGCTTCGTTCTCGATCATCTCCTTCATCAGCGCCGCCGCCTCGGCCACGCCGATCGCCGCGGCCACCGTGGTGTTCTTCGTCAATGCGATCAGGACGTTCGCCAGTGGACCGACGACCGAACGGAACGCCTGCGGCAGCACGATCAGCGACAGCACCTGGGTGAAGTTCAGGCCGATGGCGCGAGCCGCCTCGGCCTGGCCGACCGGCACCGTGTTGATGCCTGAGCGCAGGGCCTCACACACGAAGGCCGAGGTGTACATGGCCAGGCCGAGCACCGAGAGCCGGAAGTTGACGTCGTCGAAGTTGCTGGAGCCCATGTTGAAGCCCAGCGTCTGGCTGAGACCCAAGGAGGAGAACAGAATGATCACGGTCAGCGGGATGTTCCGCACAATGTTGACGTAGGCGGTACCGAAGCCGCGCATAAGAGGCACCGGGCCGACCCGCATGGCGGCCAGCAGGGTCCCCCAGATCAGGGAGCCGACGGCGGACAGGACGGTCAGCTGCACCGTCGTCCAGAAGGCTGCCCACAAGTCGTAACCTTCAAGAAAATCGAACACGATCTCCCGCGCTTCCGCGTGTGGGGAGGGCTCCTCCTGACCGGTGCGCCGCCCCAGGAGGACGACGCACCGGTCAGGACGGATCCCGCTTTACTTGACGACGTCGCCGATCTTCGGGGCGGGCTCGTTCTTGTATCCGGCCGGGCCGAAGTTGGCCTCCACGGCCTTGTCCCACGACTTGTCGGAGACCATCTCCTCAAGAGCCGTGTTGATCTTGGCCTTGAGGTCGCTGCCCTTCTTGATGCCGATGCCGTAGTTCTCGTTGGTCATCTTGAAGCCGCCGAGCTTGAACTTGCCCTTGAAGTTCGCCTGCGAGGCATAACCGGCGAGGATCGAGTCGTCCGTGGTCAGTGCGTCGAGCGCGCCGCTCTGCACACCGGTCAGACACGCGGAGTACGTCGGGTACTTCTGCAGCTGGGCCTTCGGGGCGAGCTTGTCCTTGACGTTCTGCGCCGAGGTCGAGCCCGTGACCGAACACAGCTTCTTGCTGTTGAGGTCGGCCGGCGACTTGATCGAGTTGTCGTCGGAGCGGATCAGGACGTCCTGGTGGGCCAGGAGGTACGGGCCGGCGAAGTCGACCTTCGCGGCGCGCTCGTCGTTGATCGAGTAGGAGGCGGCGATGAAGTCGACGTCACCACGCTGCAGCATGGTCTCGCGGTCGGCGCTCTTCGCTTCCTTCCAGGTGATCTGGTCCTCGCTGTAGCCGAGCTTCTTCGCGACGTACGTCGCCACGTCGACGTCGAAGCCCGCGTAGCCGTCCGGCGTTTTCTGGCCGATGCCGGGCTGGTCGAACTTGATGCCGATCGTGATCTTCTTGTCGCCACCCCCGGAGGAGGAGCTGCTGCTGTCGTCCTTGTCGTCGGAACCGCACGCGGTGGCGGCGACAGCGAGTGCGAGGACGGCGGCCGAGGCGGCGGTGACCCTGCGGAGCTTCATGGTGAACATCCTTTGAGTGGTGAAGGAGTGCGATCCGGCGTGCGGGTGACGTAGGTCGTCAGTGGTGCAGGATCTTCGACAGGAAGTCCTTCGCCCGGTCGCTGCGCGGGTTGCTGAAGAACTGGTCCGGCACAGCCTCTTCGACGATGCGTCCGTCCGCCATGAAGACGACGCGGTTGGCCGCCGAACGGGCGAATCCCATCTCGTGGGTGACTACGACCATCGTCATTCCGTCACGCGCGAGCTGCTGCATGACTTCCAGGACCTCGTTGATCATCTCCGGGTCGAGAGCCGACGTCGGCTCGTCGAAGAGCATGACCTTGGGACCCATCGCCAGCGCTCGTGCGATCGCGACACGCTGCTGCTGCCCGCCGGAGAGCTGCGCGGGGTACTTGTCGGCCTGGGCGGAGACACCCACCCGGTCGAGCAGAGCGCGGGCCTTTTCCTCGGCGTCCTTCTTGTCCGCCTTACGGACCTTGAGCTGGCCCAGCATCACGTTTTCGAGCACTGTCTTGTGTGCGAACAGGTTGAACGACTGGAACACCATGCCGACGTCTGCACGCAGACGGGCGAGTGCCTTGCCCTCCTCGGGCAGTGGCTTTCCGTCGATCGTGATCGAACCCGACTCGATCGACTCCAGCCGGTTGATCGCGCGACACAGGGTGGACTTTCCGGACCCGGAGGGTCCGATGACCACGACAACCTCACCACGGGCGATGGTCAGATCGATGTCCTGAAGTACATGCAACGCACCGAAGTGCTTGTTGACGTTCTTCAGTACGACCAGATCGTCGGCCGCGGGCAGGGCGTCCTTGGTCACCGATACTTCGGTCATCGGCCTCTAGCTCCGTCCTCCTCGGTTGCGGAGGACAGTAGTGACGCCGCACGATCAGCGTCATCACATCTGAGGGGAAATTGAGCATAACGATCCGGCGGCGAACAGACACTCTTCGTGAAGGCCGCCTCGGGCGCGTACCGGCTGCGTAACGGATGCGGGCCGCGCCCCGAACACGCTTGACGCCGTCGGCGTCCATCGGCCTGACTGCCAGGGGACACGCGCGCGTGGCCGAGTCCGACCGCCGAGAACGTAGGTCCTTCCACTGTCTACGCGCCGACGACGTACGAACGATGAACTGAAGGGGGCCGTGATGAGACTGCTCCTCGTCGAGGACGACAACCACGTAGCAGCCGCTCTGTCCGCGGTCCTCGCACGCCACGGTTTCGCTGTCACACACGCCCGCAGCGGCGAGGAAGCCCTCCAGGCACTCGTTCCGGAAGGCAACGGCTTCGGAGTGGTGCTCCTCGACCTCGGCCTGCCCGACCAGGACGGATACGAGGTCTGCGGCAAGATCCGCAAGCGGACGAGCACGCCCGTGATCATGGTCACCGCGCGCGCGGACGTACGCTCCCGGATCCACGGACTCAACCTCGGCGCCGACGACTACGTGGTGAAGCCCTACGACACCGGGGAACTCCTCGCCCGTATCCACGCCGTCGCCCGGCGCACCGTCCCCGACGACGCGGCGACCCCCGGTGACGACGCGCTGCGCCTGGGACCCGTACGCATCGAGCTGCCCACCCGGCAGGTCAGCGTCGACGGTTCGGTCGTCCAACTGACCCGCAAGGAGTTCGACCTGCTGGCGCTCCTCGCCCAGCGGCCCGGAGTGGTCTTCCGGCGGGAGCAGATCATCAGCGAGGTCTGGCGCACCAGCTGGGAGGGGACCGGCCGCACCCTGGAGGTGCATGTCGCGTCGCTGCGCTCCAAACTGCGCATGCCGGCCCTGATCGAGACCGTGCGCGGCGTCGGCTACCGGCTCGTCGCGCCTGCCGCGTAGCGGGCCCCGGTGCGCACACGTCTTCTTCCGCTGCTCATCGTCCTGATGGCGGCCATCCTGCTCGCCCTGGGCATCCCGCTCGCCGTGAGCCTGGCGGCCGCCCAGCAGCAGAAGGTGGTCGTCGACCGCATCGACGACACGGCGCGCTTCGCGTCCCTGGCCCAGTTCGTGGCCGACCGCCCGGAGGGTTCACGGGTCAGCGCCACGGAACAGCGCGGCGAGACGCTCCGGCAGGAACTGGGCACGTACCAGAGGCTGTACGGGATCAACGCGGGCGTCTTCTACCGCGACGACGACATCATGGCCAACGCGCCCGAGGACTGGACCATCCCCAGGAAGGGCGAGGTCCGCGCCGCCTTCGACGAAGCACTCCAGAGCCGCCGCAGCCATGACCCGGCGCAGGTCTGGCCGTGGCAGCGGGACCGTCTCGTCGTCGCGTCCCCCGTCATCCGGGACGGTGACGTCGTCGCGGTCGTGGTCACCGACTCGCCCACCGGACAGATGCGGTCCAGGATCCTGCACGGCTGGCTCGTCATCGGCGCAGGCGAGACCGGCGCGATGCTCCTCGCGCTCGGCGCCGCGCTGCGTCTGACCGGCTGGGTGCTGCGGCCCGTGCGCGTCCTCGACGCCACCACCCACGACATCGCGACCGGCCGCCTGAAGTCCCGGGTCGCCGCCGCCGGCGGACCGCCGGAACTCAGGCGCCTGGCCCGGTCCTTCAACGAGATGGCCGACAACGTCCAGGAGGTCCTGGAGCAGCAGCGCGCCTTCGTCGCCGACGCCTCGCACCAGCTGCGCAACCCCCTGTCCGCCCTGCTGCTGCGCATCGAACTGCTCGCGCTGGAACTGCCCGAGGGCAACGAGGAGATCGCTGCCGTCCGTACGGAGGGCAAGCGCCTGGCCCATGTCCTGGACGACCTCCTGGACCTCGCTCTCGCCGAGCACGCCGATGCGGACCTGCGGCTCACCGACATCGGCGAACTCACCGCCGAACGCGTGGCCTCCTGGTCGCCGGTCGCCGACGACAAGGGAGTACGGCTCGTCGGGACGTGCCCGGCGACGACCGCGTGGGTCGACGCCGTCGCCCTGTCAAGCGCCCTGGACGCGGTCATCGACAACGCGCTGAAGTTCACGCCCGAGGGAGAGTCCGTCGAGGTCGGGGTGGCCTCGAACGGGGAGGTCTCGACGATCGTCGTCACCGACCGCGGACCCGGCCTGAGCGACGAGGAACTGACCCGCGTCGGCGATCGCTTCTGGCGCAGCGCGGGCCACCAGAACATCAAGGGCTCGGGCCTCGGCCTGTCGATCTCCCGGGCGCTGCTCTCCGCGGGCGGCGGCTCCATCGCGTACGCCCACCACGAGCCGCACGGGCTGAAGGTGACGGTCACGGTGCCCCGGACGATGTCCGGGGCCTGAGCGGGCGTACAGAGGCCTACAGAGGGCCTACAGGGGGCCGGGGAGGGTGTGCTCAGTACCCACCGCCGGTCGGGGGCCGCCCGTGGCCGGGCTGCTACGGCTTGTTCGAGCGGTAGTAGCGCTGTGCGCCCTCGTGCAGTTCCAGCGGGTCGGTGTAGATGGCGGTCCGCAGATCCACGCGCTGTGCGGCGTGTACCTCCTTGCCGATGCGGTCGCGACTGTTGATCACTGTCCGGGTCATCCCCTCGGTGAGCGTCGCGTCCGTCCCGGCCCGCGTCACCAGCAGGTTCGCCACCGCCACCGTCGGTACCGCGGCATCGTTGCGGTCCCCGTGGTAGGTGTCCGCGGGCATCAGGGCCGACCGGTAGTAGCTGGACCCCGCGCCCGGCTGGTGCAGTCTCGCGACCAGGTCGGCCGTGATCGGGACCAGCTTGATGTCGAAACGCTCGGAAAGGTCGGTGACGGCACCGGTCGGCAGCCCGCCGGACCAGAAGAACGCGTCGATCTTCTTCTTCTCCAGCATCTTCGGCATGTCCGCGATACCGGCGTACACCGGCTTGACGTCCTTCGGACCGAGGTCGGCCGCCGCCAGCACGTGCCTCGCGATCAGGAGCACCCCGGAACCCGGCTGTCCCATCGCCACCTTCTTGCCCTTCAGGTCCGCGATGGAGTTCACCGGGGAGTCCTGGGGGACGACCACGTGCACGTAGTCGTCGTACAGCCGCGCGCAGCCGCGCAGCAGGTCCGCGCCGGGTTTGCCGCTCTCCTTGTACTTCTCGACCGCGTCGGCCGCCGCGATGGTGAAGTCGGCCTTTCCGGTCGCCACCCGTGCCACGTTCTCCTGGGAGCCCTCGCTCTGTCGCAGGTCCACGTCGAGGCGCGGCATGTCCTTGGCGAGCGCCTCCTGCAGCAGGTTTCCGTACAGCTGATACACGCCGGTCCGTGTCCCCGTACTGAAGACGACCTTCCCGCCCGGCGAGCTCTCGCCCAGCGGCAGCAGCCACCACAGGAGCAGCCCGAAGGCCACGAAGGCGGCGGCCGAACCCTGCAGGGCCCGGCGTCGGCCGGTGGGGGAGAGTGCCTGGAACATGCGCGCGATCCTGCCAGCTCACCGGCACGGATGACCAGGGCGGTGCCTGGGGGGCGCACTCGGGGCTCCACGGGGTGGGGCGCACTCGGAGCCCGGGGGGCGGGGCGCACTCCGGGCACCACCTACCCTTGTCGCATGAGCAGCAGCGACCGGAGCCGGGCAGTGGACCTGACCAGAACGTACGAAGTGCGCACTTACGGATGTCAGATGAACGTCCACGACTCCGAGCGGCTCTCCGGGCTGCTGGAGGGCGCCGGTTACGTGCGCGCTCCCGAAGGCTCCGACGGGGACGCCGACGTCGTCGTCTTCAACACCTGCGCGGTGCGGGAGAACGCCGACAACCGCCTCTACGGGAACCTCGGCAGGCTTGCGCCGATGAAGACGAAGCGGCCCGGCATGCAGATCGCCGTGGGCGGCTGTCTCGCCCAGAAGGACCGCGACACCATCGTGAAGAGGGCGCCCTGGGTGGACGTCGTCTTCGGGACGCACAACATCGGCAAACTCCCCGTCCTCCTGGAGCGCGCCCGCGTCCAGGAAGAGGCGCAGGTCGAGATCGCCGAGTCCCTGGAGGCGTTCCCGTCGACGCTGCCGACCCGCCGCGAGAGCGCGTACGCCGCCTGGGTCTCCATCTCCGTGGGCTGCAACAACACCTGCACCTTCTGCATCGTCCCGGCGCTGCGCGGCAAGGAGAAGGACCGCAGGACCGGCGACATCCTCGCCGAGATCGAGGCCCTCGTCGGCGAGGGCGTCTCCGAGATCACCCTGCTCGGGCAGAACGTGAACGCCTACGGCACCGACATCGGCGACCGTGAGGCCTTCAGCAAGCTCCTGCGGGCCTGCGGGAAGATCGACGGCCTGGAGCGGGTGCGCTTCACCTCGCCGCACCCGCGCGACTTCACGGACGACGTCATCGCCGCCATGGCCGAGACCCCGAACGTCATGCCGCAGCTCCACATGCCGATGCAGTCCGGCTCGGACACCGTCCTTAAGGCGATGCGCCGCTCGTACCGCCAGGACCGGTTCCTCGGGATCATCGACAAGGTCCGTGCCTCGATCCCGCACGCCGCGATCACCACCGACATCATCGTGGGCTTCCCCGGCGAGACCGAGGAGGACTTCGAGCAGACCCTCCACGCGGTCCGCGAGGCCCGCTTCGCGCAGGCCTTCACGTTCCAGTACTCCAAGCGCCCCGGTACCCCCGCGGCCACCATGGAGGGGCAGATCCCCAAGGAGGTCGTGCAGGAGCGCTACATGCGCCTGTCGGCCCTCCAGGAGGAGATCTCCTGGGACGAGAACAAGAAGCAGGTCGGCCGCACCCTGGAGCTGATGGTCGCCGAGGGCGAGGGCCGCAAGGACGGCGCCACGCACCGCCTCTCCGGCCGCGCCCCCGACAACCGCCTGGTGCACTTCACCAAGCCCGACGCCGAGGTCCGCCCCGGCGACGTCGTCACCGTAGAGATCACGTACGCCGCCCCGCACCACCTCCTCGCCGAGGGAGCCACGCTGGACGTGCGCCGCACGCGCGCGGGGGACGCCTGGGAGAAGCGCAACACCGCCGAGGCCGCGAAGCCCGTCGGCGTCATGCTGGGGCTGCCGCAGATCGGTGTCCCGGAGCCGCTGCCGGTCGCCGCGGGCAGTGGTTGCGGTCTGGACTGACGGCCTGGCACATGACGGGCGGGAAGGAGCATCACGTGTTGCCCTGCAGGGTCTCGTTCACCGAAGAGGCCGCCCAGGTGCGCGACAGCCTGCCCGCCGACCGGCGTGACGTGCTGGAGCGCGGCCTGGCCATACTGGTGACCGAGCCGCGGCACAAGCTCTCCCATTCCGTTCGCGGCGACGAGTCGACGCGTGAGATCGCGTTGTCGCGCAACCTGTTCGTCGAGTACGTGATCAGCGACGGCAAACTGGTTGTTCTCGTGCTCACCGTCATCGACCTCTCCGACGTGCTGATCGAGGACTGACACCCGGCCGCCGCGCGGGGTTACGCTGCCGATCATGCTTGTCGCCGCGGCCGTGTGCCCCTGCCCGCCCCTGCTCGTCCCCGACGTGGCCGCGGGGGCCGCGCCCGAACTCGACGCCGCGCGTGCCGCCTGCACGGACGCCCTGGGAGTACTGGCCGCCGCCCGCCCGGACCGGCTGGTGGTCGTGGGCCCCGCCGAGGAGAGCGGTCGCGGGCCGCATCCGGAGGGCTCCCGCGGTTCGTTCCGCGGCTTCGGTGTCGACCTCGGCGTGCGGCTCGGCGGGAACGGACTCCGGAGCGGAGTCGGCACCTCCGAGGGACCGGCCGCGCCCTCCTCCGCGGCAGCCGGACGTGTGCTGCCGGCCGCACTGCCTGCCTCGCTGGCGGTCGCCGCCTGGCTGCTCGGCCGTACGGACTGGTCGGACGCTCCTGTCGAGGGCCTCGGCGTGGGGGAACCACTCGCCGCCGAGCGGTGTATCCAAGTCGGGCAGCAGATCGCCGCCGGAAGCGGGAGAGTCGCACTGCTGGTGATGGGCGACTCCAGTGCGTGCCGCACGCTCAAGGCGCCGGGCTACCTGGACGAGCGGGCGGCCGGCTTCGACGCGGAGGTCGCGCGTGCGCTGGGCACAGCGGACGTGGCCGCTCTCAAGGCCCTGGACGCCGAGCTGGCGTACGAACTGAAGGCTTCTGGCCGGGCCCCCTGGCAGGTGCTCGCAGGCGCGGCCCAGGAAGCGGACCTCGACGGCACCCTGCTGTACGAGGACGCCCCCTACGGCGTCGGCTACATGGTCGCGACCTGGTCGTAGCGCCGCTTGGGGCCTGCGGCTAGGGGCTAGGGGCTAGTGAGGGTCCAGGGGCGACCGCGCCGAGCGCCTGCCGGCCCCGCCCAGCCCCGTCAGGGTGGGGCCGCCCTGTCAGGGGCGCGGGGAACTGCGCGACCAGCCACGGCGGACCGGCACCCGAGGGCAGACGCATTCGCCCCGCCCGGCCACAGCGCCGACCGCGTGCCGACCGCGCCCAGCCCAGCCGCCCCAGGGGCGCGGGGAACGGCACGACCAGCCCACAGCGCACCCGCAGTCGACGAACGCCCCCTGGCGGCCAGCACAGCCCGCAGGGCCCGCATGGCGCGATCCGCAGGACCCGGCCTCCCGAGAACACGGCGGACGCCCCGGAGCCGCGATCGCTCCGAGGCCGTCCGCCGAAGTGTGGTCGCTCACGACGCCGAGGACGGCACCCGCGCGGGCGACGGAGGCGTCACGCCGTCACTGACGGGCGTTCTCGCCGACCTCGCTGTCGGCAGCCTTCTCGGCGGACTGCTGCTTCGGGATCTCGACGGCCTCCGCCGCGGACTCCCCGCCCTCGACGGACTCCGCAGCCGCACTCGCGGTCGCAGTCGAAGGCGCGGTCGCAGTAGCGGACGCGCTCGAAGAGGCGGCCTCGGGCCCGGCGACCGCGGCCTCCGGCCCGCCCCCGGCGTCGGTCGAGCCCTTCGTCGCCCCCTCCGAAACCGGTTCAGCCCCCGCTTCCGTCGAAGTCTCCGCGTCGGATCCGGCCGTCAGACCGTCCGTCCGCGCCCCGCCGGTCGACGCCTCCTCGGGCCCGTGGGACTCGGACCCTTCGGACTCCGACCCCTTTGATTCAGACCTCTCTTTACGAAGAAGCCATGCAAAAACGCCCATTTCGTCTCCATACCCTGCTCGTGTGGGCGAAATTCCGCGTCTCCCGGTGCGTCCCATTGCGTCGCCCGGGGTCACCGGTTCTCGAAACCGGCGGCTGGAACCTCGCAACAGGCAACGACCCCCGCCCCGTACCGTCACGTAGCTCGTTCGAGAAGTGGGCCCCGGGTTTGCGAGACTGTGACGGTGAGTAGAGCAGCTCCCGTTCCGCGGGTCATCGCCGTCGTGGGTCCCACCGCGGCCGGAAAGTCCGATCTCGGCGTCCACCTCGCCCAGCGCCTCGGCGGTGAGGTCGTCAACGCAGACTCGATGCAGCTCTACCGGGGGATGGACATCGGCACCGCCAAGCTGACGCCCGAGGAGCGCGGCGGTGTTCCCCACCATCTGCTGGACATCTGGGACGTGACGGAGACGGCGAGCGTCGCCGAGTACCAGCGGCTCGCGCGCATCCGCATCGACGCGCTCCTCGCGGAGGACCGCTGGCCCATCCTCGTGGGCGGCTCCGGCCTGTACGTCCGAGGTGCCGTCGACCATCTCGAATTCCCCGGTACGGATCCCGAGGTACGGGCCCGCCTGGAGGAGGAGCTCACCCTGCGGGGCTCCGGCGCCCTGCACGCCCGGCTCGCCGTCGCCGACCCCGAGGCCGCCCACGCGATCCTGCCGAGCAACGGCCGCCGTATCGTCCGGGCCCTCGAAGTCATCGAGATCACCGGCAGACCCTTCACCGCCAACCTCCCGGGCCACGACTCCGTCTACGACACCCTGCAGATCGGTGTCGACGTGGCGCGCCCCGAGCTCGACGAGCGCATCGCCCGCCGGGTGGACCGCATGTGGGAGGGGGGCCTCGGGGAGGAAGTGCGCGCACTGGAGGCGCAGGGGTTGCGTGAAGGGCGTACGGCGTCGCGCGCGCTCGGCTACCAGCAGATGCTCACGGCGCTCTCCGGGGAGTGCACCGACGACGAGGCGCGGGTCGAGACCGTACGTGCCACCAAGCGCTTCGCGCGCCGTCAGGATTCCTGGTTCAGACGCGATCCGCGGGTGCATTGGCTCAGTGGGGCCGCGGCGGATCTCACAGAACTTCCGCAGCTTGCGCTGGCGTTGGTCGAACGACCGGTCACAGCCTGATCACGTCCTGGCATCGGGACGCTCCGGCCGTCATCCGGGCCTCTGGGGCCGTGCCATCATCGAGCTTCGATCGACCAAGTGGAGTCCGAGTGGGGAGGGCGCGTGGCGATGGAGGCCGGCCCTCGTGACACCGCACCAGGCGCGGAGCAGGACACCGTCACCGGCGGGGTGCACGACACCGCACAGGACCAGCAGGACCCCGACGGGGACCGGCTGAGCCCGGACGGCCCCGACGAGATCATCGGTGGTGTGACCGCGGACGGTCCCGAGCCCGATGAGATGTACCCGGGGCCCGAGGTCGAGGTGGAGCTGCGCCCGCAGCGCCGCATGCGTATCTGGCAGCTCGCCCCCATCGTGAGTCTCGCCGCTCTCGGCTCCCTGATGTTCGCCTTCCCGCTGGCCTTCGACTTCGGCGACAGCGGAGCCATGATCGCCATGCTCGGCCTGCTGATCTGCTCCTGCGCCGCGGGCTGGGGAATGATGGCAGCCCGCCGCGTGGGTTACACGTGGCCCGGCCTGCCGCAGCGCGGTTCGGGCCGCCGCCCCGACTGGCGCGTCGCGATCGCGTACGCCGTCCTCGTCGCCGCGGCCGTGGTGCTCGCGGTGTGGCGCGTGGCCCGCCTGCGCTGAGGCCCTCCGGGAACCTCCGCGGCACGGCGTCACGCCCGCGCGGTCGCCTGCCGGACCGTTCGGCCGCGCTGCCGTGACCGGGCGGGCATGCCGGGCTGTCGTACCGACCCCTTACGATCGAGGAATGAGCACGCGGATCGCCTTCCTCAAGGGGCACGGGACCGAGAACGACTTCGTGATCGTCCCGGATCCCGAGAACACCATCGACCTGCCCCCGGCCGCCGCCGCGGCCCTGTGCGACCGCCGCGCGGGCATCGGCGGGGACGGCCTGCTGCATGTCGTACGGTCCGCCGCGCACCCCGAGGCCCGCTCGATGGCGGCCGAAGCGGAATGGTTCATGGACTACCGCAACGGCGACGGCTCGATCGCGGAGATGTGCGGCAACGGAGTGCGTGTGTTCGCCCGCTACCTCCAGCGCGCCGGACATGTGGCCGAAGGGGACATCGCGGTCGCCACGCGCGCGGGCGTGAAGACCGTGCATCTCTCCAAGGAGGGCAACATCACCGTCGGCATGGGCAAGGCGGTCCTCCCCGAGGGCGACGTCACCGTGACCGTCGGCGACCGCAGCTGGCCCGCCCGCAACGTGAACATGGGCAACCCCCACGCCGTCGCTTTCGTCGAGGACCTCGACCACGCCGGACATCTGTACGCCCCCCCGCCGTTCAGCCCACTGTCCGCGTACCCGGACGGCGTGAACGTCGAGTTCGTCGTCGACCGTGGCCTTCATCACGTTGCTCTGCGTGTCCATGAGCGGGGCTCGGGCGAGACCCGCTCGTGCGGCACGGGCGCGTGCGCCGTGGCCGTGGCCGCGGCGCGCAGGGACGGCGCCGACCCCGCCGTGACCGGCACACCGGCCACATACACCGTTGACGTGCCCGGCGGTCGGCTCGTCATCACTGAGCGCCCCGACGGCGAGATCGAGATGACCGGGCCCGCGGTGATCGTCGCAGAGGGTGAGATCGACACCGATTGGCTCGAAAACGCGACCCCCTGAACCTTCGCTCGAATGGGTGATCCGTTTCACGCTCGGCCAGAGGCGGTCAGTCGGGCGTGGTGGGCTCGGTAGCATCAAGGACCGGCCCGGACGGGGGAACGACGCCATCCCCAGAGCCGCGTACGCCATGGGGCGCCCCGTCCGCCGGTCAACGCAGCCGGAGGTGCCCATGAGTGCGGAGGCCACGAACCCCGCGACGCCCGGCCCCATCACGCCCGCGGTGCAGCGCAGGCGGGGCCGCCCCCGGATCGATCTGCGGCGCCTGGGCCGGGCCGCTCTCCTGGGGCCCGCGGGCCGCGACCGGCTGCCCGACGCGATCGGCCATGTGGTCGAGGCCCACCGGGCCCACCACCCCGACGCCGACCTCGACCCGCTGCGCCGCGCCTACGTCCTCGCCGAGTCCTCGCACCGCGGCCAGATGCGCAAGAGCGGCGAGCCGTACATCACGCACCCGCTCGCCGTGACGCTGATCCTCGCCGAACTGGGCGCGGAGACCACGACGTTGACCGCCTCCCTGCTCCACGACACCGTCGAGGACACGGAGGTGACGCTGGATCAGGTCCGCGCCGAGTTCGGCGAGGAGGTCCGCTATCTCGTCGACGGCGTGACGAAGCTGGAGAAGGTCGACTACGGAGCGGCCGCCGAGCCCGAGACGTTCCGCAAGATGCTCGTCGCCACCGGCAGCGACGTCCGCGTGATGTCGATCAAACTCGCCGACCGGCTGCACAACATGCGCACCCTCGGAGTCATGCGGCCCGAGAAGCAGGAACGCATCGCCAAGGTCACCAAGGACGTCCTCATCCCGCTCGCCGAACGCCTGGGTGTCCAGGCGCTCAAGACCGAGCTGGAGGACCTGGTCTTCGCGATCCTGCGCCCCGAGGAGTACGCCCGTACGCGCGAACTCATCGTCACGAACTCCTCGCGCACCGACGATCCCCTCGCAGAGATCGCCGAAGAGGTGCGCGGAGTCCTGCGTGAGGCCGGTCTGCAGGCCGAAGTCCTCATCCGGCCACGGCACTTCGTGTCCGTGCACCGCGTCTCGCGCAAACGCGGCGAGCTGCGGGGCGCAGACTTCGGCCGCCTGCTGGTCCTCGTGAACGAGGACGCCGACTGTTACGGGGTCCTCGGCGAACTGCACACCTGTCTCACCCCGGTGGTCTCGGAGTTCAAGGACTTCATCGCCGTTCCCAAGTTCAACCTGTACCAGTCGCTGCACACGGCCGTGGCCCGCCCCGACGGCCAGGTCGCCGAAGTCCTCATCCGTACGCACCAGATGCACAAGGTCGCCGAGGCCGGCGTCATCGCGCTCGGCAATCCCTACGCCTCTCCCGCGGATTCCGCGGAGGAGCAGACCGACGGTGACGGCTCCCGCCCCGCCGACGGCGAGCGCGCCGACCCCACCCGCCCCGGCTGGCTGTCCCGCCTCCTCGACTGGCAGGAGGCCGCGCCGGACCCCGACACGTTCTGGTCCACCCTCCGCGAGGACCTCGCCCAGGACCGGGAGATCACGGTCTTCCGTCCCGACGGAGGCACACTCGGACTGCCCGCGGGTGCCAGCTGTGTGGACGCCGCCTACGCGCAGTACGGCGAGGACGCGCACGCCTGTATCGGCGTACGCGTCAACGGCCGTCTGGCGAGGCTGAGCACGGTTCTGAGCGACGGAGACACCGTTCAGCTCCTCATGGGTCAGGACCCGGCCTCGGAGCCCTCCAGGGAGTGGCTGGAGCACGCGCACACGCCCGTCGCGCGGATCGCCATCACGCGCTGGCTGGCCGCACACCCGGCGTCCGCCGCGTCGTCCGAAGCCCCCGCCGAGACCCGCCGCCCGGCCGCGGACGGGCCCGCCGCCCGCCCGGCCGCCGCGGACGTCGTCGTCGACCGGCCCGGCGCGACCGTACGTCTCGCGGGCTGTTGTACGCCCGTACCGCCGGACGCGATCACCGGGTTCTCCGTGCGCGGGGGAGTGGTGACCGTGCACCGCGTGGAGTGCGCCGCGGTGGAGCGCATGAAGAGTGTGGGGCGCGCGGAGGTGGAGGTGCGCTGGGGCGACAGCAGCGAGTGCCGTGTCACGCTCTTCGCGGAGTCCTTCGGGCGGCCCCATCTCCTCGCCGACCTCACCGAGGCGATCGCCCTGGAGGGCGTCGCCATCGTCTCGGCGACCGTCGAACCGCCCAGCCAGCAGCGCGTACGCCATACGTACACACTGCAGCTCCCGGACGCCGCACATCTCCCAGCCCTCATGCGCGCCATGCGCAACGTCCCGGGCGTCTTCGACGTAAGCCGGGCCCACCACCAGTCGACTGCTCCGTAGCGAGTCGGCGCGGCTTTTTCGGGCCCCTGCGCGGGGCGGGCGCGTCGCAGGGTGCGGGTGCGTCGTGGCTGGTCGCGCCGTTCCCCGCGCCCCTCAGGGCAGAAGACCGCGATCGCCGGTGCGGGGGCGCGAGAGACTCCCCGAGGGCACGCGAAGGCGGCCGTTCGGGTGGCTCCGGCGCGAGTCGGCACCGCGAGCTCCCCACGCGCTGATAGCCGTGGTCCATGCTGCGCACCCGTACAACCCTCCACAGCGCCGGGACGGAAACCCCCAGGGACTCCCGACAGCGGCGGCTGCGAACCGCGTTCCTCGCGACCGCCGCATCCGTCTGCCTCATCGCCGCGAGCGCCCCCGCACCGTCACCGCTCGGAATCGGCGACCGTCTCTTCCCCCACCTGGGCAACCCCGGGTACGACGTCACGGCGTACGACCTGGCCTTCACGTACTCGGGCAGCAACACGAAGCCGCTGCCGGCCGTCACCGTCATCGAGGCCCGTACGACGGACTGGCTGGAGCAGTTCAATCTTGACTACTCGCACGGAACAGTGCGATCCGTCGAGGTCGACGGCGAGCCCGCCGAGTTCCGGAGCGCCGGCGAGGACCTGGTCGTCACGCCCGCCGAAGCGCTGCCGCCCGGCATCCCGATGCGCGTCACCGTGCACCACGACAGCGACCCGGTCTCCACGAAGGACCAGCAGAGCGGCTGGGTGCGGACCGAGGACGGGCTCGCGATGGCCAACCAGGCCGACGCCGGACACCGCGTCTTCCCCGGCAACGACCACCCCTCGGACAAGGCGGTGTTCACCATTCGGGTCACCGCCCCCGACGGCTACACGGCCGTCGCCAACGGCCTCCCCGTAGGGACGACCCGCCGTGCCGCGGGCACCACCTGGACCTACCGCACCGAGCACCCCATGGCCACCGAGCTGGCACAGGTGTCCATCGGCCGCTCCTCCGTGGTGCGCCGAAACGGCCCCGGCGGTCTGCCCGTACGCGATGTGGTGCCCACCAAGGACCGCGAGCTGCTGGAGCCGTGGCTCAAGAAGACCCCCGACCAGATCGCCTGGATGGAGGAGAAGGTCGGCGACTACCCCTTCGAGACGTACGGGCTGCTCATCGCCGAGGCACGTACCGGCTTCGAACTGGAGACACAGACGCTCTCCCTCTTCGAGAAGGACCTCTTCGCCCGGACCGAGTACCCGAAGTGGTACGTCGAGTCGATCATGGTGCATGAACTGGCCCACCAGTGGTACGGCGACAGCGTCTCCCCGCGCACCTGGTCCGACCTGTGGCTCAACGAAGGACATGCCACCTGGTACGAGGCACTCTTCGCGGAGGAAAGGGCCGACAGGCCCATGGAGGCCCGGATGAAGGCCGCCTACCGGTCGTCCGACACCTGGCGCAGGGCCGGCGGACCGCCCGCCGTCCCGAAGGAGGCCGAGCCCGGCCAGAAGCTCAGCATCTTCCGCCCGAACGTCTACGACGGCAGCGCCCTCGTCCTGTACGCGCTGCGCGAGGAGATCGGCCGCCCCGCCTTCGAGCGGCTGGAGCGCGCCTGGGTGAGCACCCACCACGACGGTGTCGCCGACACGGCGGACTTCGAGCGCCTGGCCACGGGCATCGCGGGCCGCGATCTGAGCGGCTTCTTCAAGGCGTGGCTCTACGCGGAGAAGACCCCGCCCATGCCGGGGCACCCGGACTGGAAGAGCGCCGCGCCCGCCGAGAAGGCCGCGAAACGCGCCGGGTGACTCCGTGAAACGCGCCGGGTGACCCCCGCGCAGCGCGCCCGGTACTTCCCGAAAGGCGCGCTCCGTAACCCCCGGGAATTCGAGTGACGAGACGGGGCGTGCCGTGCGAACATCTTCACGTCGACGACACTTCAGGTCGGCGGCACGGCCCCGTGGGCCCGGGCGGGAATCTCCCGGCGGCCCCGGACGTTGAGGCCAGTGACGGGCGAGGAGTCCGTCACCCCGGTATCCCCATCGACGTAAGGACCCAATGACCTCCTCTTCTTCCCCTTCCCAGGACACACAGAGCCTCGCGCAGAACCACCCCGACGGTCTTCGGGCCGATGCCCTGATGGAAGAGGACGTCGCCTGGAGCCACGAGATCGACGGAGAGCGGGACGGCGATCAGTTCGACCGCTCCGAGCGTGCGGCCCTGCGCCGCGTCGCGGGCCTCTCCACCGAGCTTGAGGACGTCACCGAGGTCGAGTACCGACAGCTCCGTCTGGAGCGTGTGGTCCTCGTCGGTGTGTGGACCTCGGGGACCGCGACCGACGCGGACAACTCACTGGCCGAGCTGGCCGCCCTCGCGGAGACCGCGGGAGCGCTCGTGCTCGACGGTGTCATCCAGCGCCGGGACAAGCCCGACGCGGCCACCTACATCGGCTCCGGCAAGGCCAACGAGCTGCGGGACGTCGTGATCGAAACCGGCGCGGACACTGTCATCTGCGACGGTGAACTGTCGCCGGGCCAGCTCATCCACCTCGAAGACGTCGTCAAGGTCAAGGTCATCGACCGGACGGCCCTGATCCTCGACATCTTCGCCCAGCACGCCAAGTCCCGTGAGGGCAAGGCGCAGGTCGCTCTCGCGCAGATGCAGTACATGCTGCCGAGGCTCCGCGGCTGGGGTCAGTCGCTGTCCCGTCAGATGGGCGGCGGCGCGGGCGGCGGGCTCGCCACCCGTGGCCCCGGTGAGACCAAGATCGAGACGGACCGGCGCCGCATCCGCGAGAAGATGGCGAAGATGCGCCGGGAGATCGCGGACATGAAGACCGGCCGAGACATCAAGCGCCAGGAGCGCCGTCGCCACAAGGTGCCCTCGGTGGCGATCGCCGGCTACACCAACGCCGGCAAGTCCTCGCTGCTCAACCGCCTCACGGGCGCGGGCGTACTCGTCGAGAACTCGCTGTTCGCGACCCTCGACCCGACCGTGCGCCGGGCCGAGACCCCGAGCGGGCGGCTGTACACGCTGGCGGACACCGTCGGCTTCGTACGGCATCTGCCGCACCACCTCGTCGAGGCGTTCCGCTCCACGATGGAGGAGGTCGGCGACTCCGACCTGATCCTGCACGTGGTGGACGGTTCGCACCCGGCGCCGGAGGAGCAGCTGGCCGCCGTGCGCGAGGTCGTCCGCGACGTGGGCGCCACCAAGGTGCCCGAGATCGTGGTGATCAACAAGGCGGACGCGGCCGACCCGATGGTGCTCCAGCGGCTGATGCGGAACGAGAAGCGCTCCATCGCCGTCTCGGCTCGTACCGGCCAGGGCATCGCGGAGCTGCTCGCGCTCATCGACGTCGAACTGCCGCACCCCTCGGTCGAGCTGGAGGCCCTCGTGCCCTACACGCTCGGCCGGCTGGTGGCGCGCGCCCACGCCGACGGCGAGGTCCTCTCCGAGGAGCACACCCCGGAGGGCACCCTGCTGAAGGCGCGGGTGCACGAGGAACTGGCGGCGGAGCTCGCTCCGTACGTGCCGGCTCCGGCGGCCTGAGCCCCGCACCGCACCGCGTGTAAGCGCACCGGGCGTACGTAACCGCGACGAAGGCCCGTCCCCCGGAAGTGATCCACGGGGGCGGGCCTTCGGTGTGCGCACTTCGTGCTGGGTACTGCTTTCGTGCTGTGTACTGCGCGCAGGCGCGTACGGCGGCTACTTGGCGCCGTACTCCTCGCTCATGTTGTCGTAGATGGCCTTGGCGCTCTTGCCCAGTTGCGGACCGGCCAGCCAGGTGCTGTCGGACGGGCCGATCGACGTGTTCGAGACGAGCACGGTCTTGCCGTCGACCACCCGGAACCAGCCGCCGCCGGACGAACCACCGGTCATCGTGCACCCGATGCGGTACATGGTCGGCAGCCCGGCGCCGAGCGAGAGCCGGCCCGGCCGGTCGACGCACTTGTGCATGATCAGACCGTCGAAGGGTGCCGCCGCCGGGTAGCCCCACGCTCCCATCGTGCCCGCGTTCGCGGCGGCGGGCGTGGAGAAGTCGACGTCGAGCGCGTTGCCGACCGTCTCCTCCAGGGACTTGTCGCCGGCCTCCGGCTTCACGTGCAGCACCGCGTAGTCGTACGGGGCACCCGCGCCGCCCGACTCCGAGCCGCCCGCGATCCACTCGTCGGAGGTCGAGGCCCAGTCCGCCCAGAACTGGCCGTACGGGGCGATCTCCTCCTGCGTGGCGTCGCCCAGATCGGCTTCTGACTTGCCGAGGTCGTTGTAGGCGGGCACGAAGGCGATGTTGCGGTACCAGCCACCGCCACCGCCGGCGTGCACGCAGTGACCTGCGGTCCACACGAGGTTGGATTTGCCCGGGTTGCGCGGATCCGAGACGACCGTGCCGGAGCAGACCATCGAACCCTCGGGGGAGTCGAAGAAGACCTTCCCGACCGGCGCGGCGTTCTCGTGGTACGGGGTGTTCTCGCGCTCCGCCCTGACCGGGGCGGGCGCCGGGTCGCTGACCCCCTGCTCGGCCGCCGCGTCCTTCGTGGAGACCGTCTTCCGCGGGTCCTCGGCGGAGGTCATCCGCTCGGGCTTCCAGAGTCCCTCGATCACCGGGTTGACGAAGTCCTGGGCCTCACTGAGCCACTTGTCCTGGTCCCAGTTCTTCCACTCGCCGTCCTTCCAGTCGTCGACATCGATGCCGTGCTCCTTGAGCCTGTCGGCGATGTCGGCCGGAATTTCGATCTTGTCGGAACCGGAGGACTCGGAACCCGTGGCAGCCGGCTTGTCGGCGGCCTTGTCGTCCCCCGAGTCGCAGGCGGTGCCGGTGAGCGCCAGGGTCGCGGCGAGTCCGGCGGCGGCGAGGAAGCGGCCCCGCCCGCGACTTTCCGCGAAGGACGGACGTGTGGAACGCATGGTGTCGTTACCCCCGATAGAACGTGTATTTCTGACCTTCGGGTCGCGCACATGGGCGGAACCCGTGCCACCGCGACAACCCCACCGCGACAACCCCGCTGTGCCCGGGAATCACTGTGCCAGGGAATCGGGGACGAACGGCGGCCGGGCGGTGAATGTCTGCGTGAGGCCCACCCTGCCGCCGTCCGTCCCCGTGCGGCTACTGCTGTGCCGCGTACTTCTTGCTCACCGCGTCGTAGATCCCCTTGGCCTCCGTGCCCAGGTGCGGACCCGCCAGCCAGCCCGCGGTCACCGGGCCGATCGAGGTGTTGGAGACCAGCGCGGGCTCGCCGTCCGAGCCCGCCGCGATCCAGCCACCGCCCGAGGAACCACCGGTCATGGTGCAACCGATGCGGTACATCGTCGGGTCGGACCTGACGAGCGAGAGACGGCCCGGCTGGTCCGTGCACTGGTACATGGTCTCCCCGTCGAACGGCTTCGCCGCCGGGTAACCGGTCGCGGTGATGTCCCCGACCTCGGACACGGCCGGAGCGTCGAAGTCGACCGGGAGCGCCGAACCGACGGTCTCCTCCAGGGACTTGCCGTCCCCACCCTTCTCCGGCGTCACATGGATGACGGCGAAGTCGTACGAGGCACCCTCGCCGCCCGTCGGGCCGCCCTGCTCGATCCACTGGTCCGAGGTCTGCGCCCAGTTGCCCCACCAGACGCCGTACGGGGCGACCTGCTCCTTGGTGGCGTTCGCGCTCTCGCTCGCCGACATGGCGCTGTCGTTGTACGAGGGCACGAAGGCGATGTTGCGGTACCAGCCGCCTTTCTTGCCCGCGTGCACACAGTGTCCCGCGGTCCACACGAGGTTGGACTTGCCCGGGTGCGCCGGGTCCTCGACCACGGTCGCCGAACAGACCATCGTGCCCTCGGGGGAGTCGAAGAACACCTTGCCCGCCTCGGGCACGTTCTCGTGGTAGCCCGCCGGAACGGCCTTGGCCTGCACGGGCGCCGGCTCGGGGTCGGTCACGCCCTGGTCGCCCGAGAGGTCGTTCTCGTCGACGCCCTTGCCCTGGTCCGGGTCCTCGGCCTCGCGCATACGGTCCGGGTCCCACAGGTCCGCGATGACCGGGTTGATGTAGTCGCCGGCCTCGCGCAGCCAGTCGTCCTTGTCCCAGTCCTTCCAGGCCCCGCCCTTCCACTTGTCGATGTCGACGCCGTGCTCCTTGAGCCGGTCCTTGATGTCGTCCGGGATCTGGATCTTGCCGTCACCGGCCGCGGCGGCGGACGTCTCGGCAGCCGCGTCGGCTTCCTTGTCCGCGCCGCAGGCGGTGGTGGTCAGAGCCAGCGCGGTGGCCAGGCCCACCGCGGCCAGCACGGGGGAGATTCTGCGGCGCGGGCTCCTCCCTCGACGGGCGGCGAAGAGCGGACGTATCGGTCGCATGGTGTGAACTCCCCCTGGAGGTGAACGAACAACTCTGTGCTGCCACACGGGACTTCGTACGGATCCGGGGACCCGTGCGTACCCGACGTGGACCGTGGGTGCTGATCAGCGAGGATCGCCGAACGGCACCACAGACTATGCCGTTGCTGTGGGGGACTTCCGACGGAGCCGCAACGGTTCCGTCACGGCAAGGATCTCCGGCCCGCCGTTGCCCCGCGCGGTCATCGTCGTTGGTACGTACGGGGGACGTTCCGGCTGCGTTCATCCCTCTGCCGCCTCCCCTCGGGCGGACCGGCAACCCGCCCCTGGACAGCGTGGCGTGGACGGCGTGAACAGCGGGAGGACGACAGACGTGGCTGTGACGGAGTCCGCGCCCGGGACGGCGCCCGCGACACAGGAAGCGCCGGGGGCGCGTGCGATGCAGGAGAACCCGACGGCGCGCACGGCGCACGAAACCGTGACAGTACGCACGGTGCAGGAGAACGTGACGGCGCGCGCGGCGCAAGAGGGCATCCTGCGACGGCAGTCGACGCGCGAGTCGGCGGCCCGCACCTACGCGCGCGCCCTGCCGATCGTTCCCGTGCGGGCGCGCGGGCTGACCATCGAGGGCGCCGACGGGAGCCGTTACCTCGACTGCCTCTCGGGCGCGGGCACTCTGGCCCTCGGCCACAACCACCCGGTCGTCCTGGAGGCCATCCGGAAGGTCCTCGACTCCGGAGCCCCGCTGCACGTCCTGGACCTCGCCACACCCGTCAAGGACGCCTTCACCACCGAACTGTTCCGCACGCTGCCACCCGGTCTCGCCGACCGCGCACGGGTGCAGTTCTGCGGCCCCGCCGGCACGGACGCCGTGGAGGCGGCGCTGAAACTGGTGCGCACCGCGACCGGACGCAGCGGGATCCTCGCCTTCACCGGCGCCTATCACGGGATGACCGAAGGGGCGCTCGCGGCATCCGGAGGCGCCCCCGATGTACGGGTCACCCGCCTGCCCTATCCGCAGGACTACCGCTGCCCCTTCGGCGTCGGAGGCGAGCACGGGGCCGAACTCGCCGCCCGCTGGACGCAGTCCCTCCTCGACGACGCCAAATCAGGGGTGACGAGCCCCGCGGGCATGATCCTCGAACCGGTGCAGGGCGAGGGCGGAGTGATCCCGGCCCGCGACGACTGGATGCGGCGGATACGGGAGATCACCGCGGCGCGCTCCATTCCATTGATCGCCGACGAGGTGCAGACGGGGGTCGGCCGGACCGGCACCTTCTGGGCGGTCGAGCACAGCGGCGTCACACCCGACGTGATGGTCCTGTCCAAGGCCATCGGCGGCAGCCTGCCGCTGGCCGTCGTCGTCTACCGCGACGACCTCGACGTATGGGAACCGGGCGCCCACGCCGGCACGTTCCGCGGCAACCAACTCGCCATGGCGGCGGGCGCCGCGACCCTCGCGTACGTCCGCGAGAACGGACTCGCCGAGCGTGCCGCCGCACTGGGCGATCGCATGATCGGCCGACTCCGCGCTCTGGAGTCCGACTTCGCCTGCGTCGGAGAGGTGCGCGGCCGAGGACTGATGATCGGCGTCGAGTTGGTGGACCCCGGGAAGTCGGCAGCAACTCCGGGAGGACCTCCCCCCGCAGCGCCCGAGCTGGCGGCCGCCGTCCAACGGCAGTGCCTGCGACGCGGTCTGATCGTGGAACTGGGCGGTCGGCACGCCGGCGTCGTACGCCTGCTGCCACCCCTCACGATCACCGACGAGCAGGCGACCGCGGTACTGGACCGGCTCGCTGACGCGGTGGCCGAGGTGGCGAAGACGCCCACCGGCGGAGGTGTCCCGGGCGCCCGAAAGCTGCCGGCCGAGCGCACCGAACCGCCCGAACAGACCGACGCGACTGAACAGAACGAGCAGACCGACCCGACCAAACAGAACGACCAGACCGAATACACAGGGTAGGGGGGCGGATCTATGGGGGATCTGGGCCCGGGACCGGGAGGCGGGTGCCTCTGTGCCGGCGACGGTGCTGACATCCGCCAGGACTACCCGGCGGCACCTTCCATCTCCCCGCCCCGACCGGGAAACGCACAGGTGTCACCCATGCCGGAACAGCCCCGGCTCGTCGCCGTACGAGCCTGAACCACCTCCAAGGAACCCTTTTGAACGCCACGCCCGCATCCGACGGACGCCCCCAGCCCCACGAGCGAGCAGCCTGCCGCCCGCAGGTCCCGCTCGGGCCGGGAGGCGAGTCGGTCCCCCGGCAGAAGGGAGGGGCCAGGACGTCCGAAGGACTGTACGGCGCCACCACGGATCTGCTGGAACACCCCGACCCGCACACCGCTGCCCAGGCCGCGGCCGTGGAGAACCTGCTGCGCTGCTGGGTACGCGAGCACGACCTCCCCGCTCCTGCCGACGGCGTCCTGCGCATCCCCCTTCCGGTCAGTGGTACGGCCCTCGTCGTCCCGGTCCAGTACTGGTCCCCCACGGGGTGGCACCGACTTGGCCCGCCTCACCTCGCCGGCGCCCCGGACCAGGCCCCTCCCACCGACGCCGTCACGCTCGCGGCCCTGCTGGGGCGCGAGGCTCCGACGCACGCGACCCCGGCACACGAGACTCCGACGCACGCGATCCCGACTGCGTCCGTCGGGTCCGCCCCCGCTGCGGCCGCCGCGTTCCGCGCCCCGGTCGACGACGGTGATCTGGTCGGTCGGGTCGCGGACTCTCTGCGGCGGACCGTCGTGTTCATCACGGACCGCCGGGAGAACCCCGCCGACGGTTCCGACCTCTTCCTCTCCGCCGAGCAGTCACTGCTGCTCGGCCACCCGCTCCACCCCACCCCGAAGAGCCGCGAAGGTCTCTCCGTCGCCGAGAACCGGCTCTACTCGCCGGAGTTGCGCGGCTCCTTCGCACTGCACTGGATGGCCGTCGCTCCTTCCGTGCTCGCCACCGACTCGGCGTGGACCGAGCGAGGCCGACCCGTACCCGCGGAACAGCTCACCTCCCGGCTCGCCGGTGCAGGACCGCGGCTGCCCGAGGGCTACGCCGCGCTGCCGATGCATCCCTGGCAGCTTCGTGAAGTCCACCGGCGCCCGGAGATCGCGAGACTGCTCACCGCCGGACTGCTCCGGGACCTCGGCCCCCACGGTTCCCCGTGGCACCCGACCTCCTCCGTCCGCACCCTCTACCGCTCCGGTGCCCCCGCGATGCTGAAGGTGTCGCTGGGCCTGCGCATCACCAACTCCCGCCGGGAGAACCTCCGCAAGGAATTCCACCGGGGGATCGAGGTCCACCGCCTGCTGCGGGCGGGCCTCGCCGAACAGTGGCAGGCGACCCACCCGGGCTTCGACATCGTGCGCGACCCCGCGTGGCTCGCGGTGAACGAACCCGACGGCACCCCGCTGACCGGACTCGACGTGATGATCCGCCACAACCCGTTCACGCCGACCGACGACGTCTCCTGCGTCGCCGGGCTCGTCTCGCCCAGGCTCGGGAGCACGTCCACCGGATCCGGGCATCCCGAGCCGACCCGGTCCGCGACCCGGTCCCGGCTCACCGAGATCGTCACACGGCTCGCGGGACGTACGGGCCGGCCGCGTGGAGCCGTCGCCGCGGAGTGGTTCCTGCGCTATCTCGAACACGTCGTCCGCCCTGTCCTCTGGCTGGACAGCGAAGCCGGCATCGCACTGGAGGCACATCAGCAGAACACCCTGCTCCTGCTGGACCCGGAGGGCTGGCCCAGCGGCGGCCGCTACCGCGACAACCAGGGCTACTACTTCCGCGAGTCCCGGCGCGCGGAACTGAGCAGGCGACTGCCTGGCATCGGCGAGCACAGCGACACCTTCGTCTCCGACGCGGTCACCGACGAACGGTTCGCCTACTACCTCGCCATCAACAACGTGCTCGGTCTCATCGGCGCCTTCGGCTCCCAACGCCTCGCTGACGAACGCCTGTTGCTGGCCGCCTTCCGCCGCTTCCTCGCCGACGTCGCCTCCGGCCCCGCCCGCTTGCCGCGGACCACGTTGCCCGCCCTTCTGCTCGACTCTCCCGTCCTGCGCTGCAAGGCCAACCTGCTGACCCGGCTGCACGGTCTCGACGAACTCGTCGGCCCGGTCGACACCCAGTCCGTCTACGTCACCATCGCCAATCCCCTTCATCCATGAGGAACATGCCCCACTCCGTCTCCTGAGAGGAGCGTCGCCGTGCCTCCCTCCGATGCGAGCACCGACGCCGGCGCCGACGCCCGTACCGCCCACCGCGCCGGTGCCCGTAGTAGGACGGGCCCCGCTGTGGACGGCCCGGACAGCCAGGACAGCCCGGACGGCCCGGACACCCTTGACCTGCGTCTGCCCGACGAGCTCCTCGCACTCTTCGCCAGAAAGAAGCCTCCGGTACCGCGCGAGACGAGACCCGCCCGTCCCCTCACCCTCGCCGGTGAGGACCTGCTGGACCGCGTCGGTGACTGGGGGCAGACGGCCACCGCCGTGGGCGTCTTCGACCTGGTCCCCGTACACCTCGACCGTGACCTTCCGCTGATCGGTCGCTGGATGAACGACCCTGCCGTGGCCGCCTTCTGGGAGCTCGCCGGCCCCGGTACGGCGACCGAGGACCACCTGCGCGCCCAACTTTCCGGCGACGGACGCAGCGTCCCCTGTCTCGGCGTGCTGGACGGCACACCGATGAGCTACTGGGAGATCTACCGCGCGGATCTCGACCCCCTGGCCCGCCACTACCCGGCTCGCCTTCACGACACCGGAATCCACCTGCTCATCGGCGGGGTCGCCCATCGAGGGCGGGGACTCGGCACGATCCTGCTCCGTGCTGTCTCGGACCTCGTCCTCGACCGGCGTCCCTCCTGCGCACGGGTCGTCGCAGAGCCCGACCTTCGCAACACCCCCTCCGTGTCCGCCTTCCTGAGCGCCGGCTTCCGGTTCTCCGCCGAGGTCGATCTGCCGGACAAGAAGGCAGCCCTCATGGTCCGCGACCGGGCCCTGCGCGATCTGTTGTAGCGCTGTCACTTCCCCTACACCGCTCGTCCCGATCAGGTTCCCAGTCGAGGAGTCCCTGTGCCGAACCCGTCCGCCGCCCCGGCTCCCGGAGAGCCGTCACGTCTCTACGACCCGCCGGAACTGAGCCCGGAAAGATGGGAGGAGGCGGGGCGCCGCCTGCTCGCGAAGATGATCGGCGAGTTCGCGCACGAGGAAATCCTCCTGCCGGAGCCGACCGCGCCCCGCACCGGCGGTACAGCGGCAGCCAGCGTTCCCTCCGGCCCCTCCAGCCCCTCCAGCCCCTCCAGCCCCTCTGGCTCCTCCGGCTCCTCCAGCGCCGGGGCTTCCGCCGGGCCCCGGGGACACAGAGGAGACGATTCGCCACTCGATACGGAAGCTCGGCGACCGCTCACCGCGCCGCCCCTCCGCGGACCCCTAGGCCAGCCCGTACCGGAGCCTGCGAACTCTCCCGCACCGGAGTCCGCGAACTCGCCCGCACCGGAAGCCCAGAGTTCGGCCGCCCCCAAGCCCCGAGCCGCGCCACCCTCCGAGCCCGAGTCGGCCGGCCCCACCCCCGACGGCGAACGCTCCTACACACTCCGCCTCGACGCCGGTGGTGTCCTTGCCTTCCGCGCCCGCCGCGGTGCGTACGACAGCTGGCGGGTGGACCCGGAGTCACTCACCCTGACCGAAGCGGCCGGAACAACCGCAGCCCTCTCCGCCGAACGCGCCGCCGTAACCGGACCGCTCACCGAGCCCACGCCCCCCTCCGAGCCCACGCCCCCCTCCGAGCCCTCGGACATCGCCCCCACGGCACCCGGCGCCCCCAAGCCACCCCCGCACCAGCGGCCCTACACCGACCCCCTCGACTTCCTCACCCGCGCCCGTGCCGTGCTCCACCTCGACGGGGCCACCCTCGGTCACGTCATCCGCGAGCTGTCCACCACCCTCGCCGCGGACGCCCGGCTGGACCACACCGCCCTCCCGGCCGCCCGCCTCGCCGATCTCGGGTACGCGGAGCTGGAAGGCCACCAGACGGGCCACCCGTGGATCGTCCTCAACAAGGGCCGGCTCGGTTTCTCCGCGACGGACGCCGCCCAGTGGGCGCCCGAGGGCCGAAGGGCGACAGTCCTGCCGTGGATCGCCGTCCACACCTCGATCGCCACCTACCGGGGCGTCCAGGGCCTGGACAGTGCCGACCAGCTCTACGCGCGCGAGCTCGACCCCGAGGTCCGCAAGTCCTACGACACGGCACTGCGCGCGCGGGGGCTCACCCCGGAGTCGTACCTCTATCTGCCCGTGCACCCCTGGCAGTGGAACGACGTCGTGCTGCCGCTCTTCGCGCCCTCCGTCGCCGCGGGGGCCATCGTCCCGCTGCCCCCGGACGGCGATCTCCGTCTGCCCCAGCAGTCGATCCGTACGTTCCTCAACACCTCACGTCCGGACCGGCACACCGTGAAACTGCCGCTGTCCGTCCTCAACACCCTGGTGTGGCGCGGGCTCCCGACGGAACGGACCCTCGCGGCCCCCGCCGTCACCGCCTGGATGCACGGGCTGCGGGACACCGATCCCTTCCTGCACGACACCTGCGGAGTGATCCTGCTGGGCGAGGTCGCGTCCGTGACGGTCGGGCACCCGGTGTACGACGCGCTGCCGGAAGTCCCCTACCAGTACAAGGAACTGCTCGGCGCGATCTGGCGCGAGCCGCTGTCCCGCCATCTCGTGCCCGGCGAACGCGCCCGTACGCTCGCGGCACTCCTGCACACCGATCCCGAGGGCCGTGCCTTCGCGGCGGAGCTCGTCGACCGCTCGGGTCTCGACCCGCGAAGCTGGCTGCGCCGCCTCTTCGCCGCGCTGCTGCCGCCCCTGCTGCACTTCCTCTACCGCTACGGCACTGTGTTCAGCCCACACGGCGAGAACGCGATCGTTGTCTTCGACGACCACGACGTACCGGTGCGGCTCGCGGTGAAGGACTTCGTGGACGACGTGAACGTGAGCGCCGAGCGGCTTCCCGAGCACGCCTCCATGCCCGACGACGTACGGGCCGTACTGCTCACGGAGCCGGCCGCCTTTCTCACCCAGTTCATCCACTCCGGGCTCTTCGTGGGCGTCTTCCGCTATCTGGCCCCGCTGTGCCAGGAGCAACTGGGCGTCCGTGAGGACGAGTTCTGGTCACTCGTCCGGGCGGAGATCCTTCGGCACCACAGGCTCTTCCCGGAGCTCAAGGAACGCTACGAGACGTTCGACCTGCTCACTCCCCGTATCGAGCGGCTCTGCCTCAACCGCAACCGGCTGCACCTCGACGGCTACCGGGACCGGCCGCAGCGCCCGCACGCCGCCGTGCACGGCACCGTCCCGAACCCTCTCCACCAGTCGTGACCACCCACAGCGCCGACACCCCTGTACGCGTCCTGATCACATCCCCCTCCGCCGCCGCGATCACCCGGTTGTCGGTGCCGACCCGTAGGGTGGTCGGGCTATGACAGAGCCCTCACTCCCCGAACTCCTGCACGCCGCCGTCACAGCCGTCGGCGGTACGGAGCGCCCTGGCCAGGTGACCATGGCCGAATCCGTCGCGCAGGCCATCGACGACGGTTCCCATCTGCTGGTCCAGGCGGGCACCGGCACCGGAAAGTCGCTCGGCTACCTGGTTCCCGCGCTGGCGCACGGGGAGCGGGTCGTCGTGGCGACGGCCACCCTGGCACTCCAGCGGCAGCTGGTGGAACGGGATCTGCCGCGCACGGTGGACGCCCTGCATCCGCTGCTGCGCCGCCGGCCCGAGTTCGCGATGCTCAAGGGCCGGTCGAACTACCTGTGCCTGCACCGTCTCCACGAAGGAGCCCCGCAGGACGAGGAGGAGGGCCTCTTCGACCAGTTCGAGGCGGCCGCGCCCACCAGCAAGCTGGGCCAGGACCTGCTGCGGCTGCGGGAGTGGTCGGACGAGACCGAGACGGGCGACCGCGACAACCTCACCCCCGGTGTCTCGGACCGGGCCTGGTCGCAGATCTCCGTCTCCTCCAGGGAGTGCCTCGGCGCCTCGAAGTGCGCCTACGGAGCGGAGTGCTTCGCCGAGGCGGCCCGTGAGCGCGCCAAGCTCGCCGATGTCGTCGTCACCAACCACGCGCTCCTGGCGATCGACGCCATCGAAGGCGCCCCCGTCCTGCCTCAGCACGAGGTGCTGATCGTCGACGAGGCCCACGAGCTGGTCTCCCGGGTGACCGGAGTCGCGACAGGCGAGCTCACGCCGGGCCAGGTCAACCGGGCGGTGCGCCGGGCGGCGAAGCTCGTCAACGAAAAGGCCGCCGATCAGCTCCAGACGGCCGCCGAGGGTTTCGAGCGGCTGATGGAGCTGGCTCTGCCCGGCCGCCTTGAGGAGATCCCGGAGGACCTCGGGTACGCGCTGATGGCCCTGCGGGACGCCGCCCGCACGGTGATCTCGGGGATCGGTGCGACCCGCGACAAGTCCGTCACCGACGAGGACGCCGTCCGCAAGCAGGCCCTCGCCTCCGTGGAGAGCGTCCACGACGTGGCGGAGCGCATCACGAACGGCTCCGAGTGGGACGTCGTCTGGTACGAGCGGCACGACCGCTTCGGGGCCTCCCTGAGGGTCGCGCCGATGTCCGTGGCGGGCCTGCTGCGCGAGAAGCTCTTCACGGACCGCTCCGTCGTCCTGGCCTCGGCCACGCTGAAGCTCGGCGGCGACTTCAACGGCGTGGGCGCCTCCCTCGGCCTGTCCCCGGAAGGCGTCCAGGGGGAGGACATCCCGCTCTGGAAGGGCCTCGATGTCGGCTCGCCGTTCGACTACGGCAAGCAGGGCATCCTGTACGTCGCGAAACACCTGGCCAGACCCGCCAGGGACAGCGACCGCGGGGACATGCTCGACGAACTCACCGAGCTGATCCGGGCGGCCGGCGGCCGTACGCTCGGCCTGTTCTCCTCGATGCGCGCCGCCCAGCTCGCCGCGGAGGAACTGCGCTCCCGTGTCCCGGAGTTCCCCATCCTGCTGCAGGGCGAGGAGACGCTCGGCGAGCTGATCAAGAACTTCGCCGCGGACCCGAAGACCTGTCTGTTCGGCACGCTCTCGCTCTGGCAGGGCGTCGACGTCCCGGGGGCCAGCTGCCAGCTGGTCGTCATGGACAAGATCCCCTTCCCGCGCCCCGACGACCCGCTGATGAGCGCCCGCCAGAAGGCGGTCGAGGACGCCGGGGGCAACGGCTTCATGGCCGTCGCGGCCACGCACGCGGCCCTGCTCATGGCCCAGGGCGCCGGCCGCCTCGTACGGGCGACGGAGGACCGTGGTGTGGTCGCCGTGCTGGACCAGCGGCTCGCCACCGCTCGCTACGGCAACTACCTGAAGGCGTCACTGCCCGACTTCTGGTACACGACGGACCGTAACCAGGTGCGGCGGTCGCTGGCCGCCATCGACGAGAAGGCGCGTAAGGCCGAGGAGGCCGCGGAGTCCGAGAAGGCCTGAACGTCACAGGGGCTGCTCCCTCCGGTGAGAACCGGTGGAGCAGCCCCTGTGACGTGCACAGCGGGCGTGCACAGCGGGCGTGCAGGGCGGGCGTGCACAGCGGTCCGGCGCGGGGCCCGGTGGGGAACCCGTGAGGAACGGGGACAGCACAGGGCCCCGGAACCGGCGCAGGGGTCCCGGGGCCCGGTCAGGGGTGGATCCTCAGATCCGCCGGAGCACCGCCACGACCTTCCCGAGGATGGTCGCCTCGTCACCAGGGATGGGCTGGTAGGCGGAGTTGTGCGGCAGCAGCCACACATGGCCGTCCTCGCGCTTGAAGCGCTTGACCGTCGCCTCACCGTCCAGCATGGCCGCCACGATGTCGCCGTTCTCCGCGACAGGCTGGCGGCGGACGGTCACCCAGTCGCCGTCACAGATCGCGGCTTCGATCATCGAGTCGCCGACGACCTTCAGCACGAACAGCTCACCGTCGCCGACCAGCTGCCGGGGCAGCGGGAAGACGTCCTCGACCGACTCCTCGGCGAGGATCGGACCACCGGCGGCGATCCGGCCGACGAGCGGGACGTACGACGCCGCCGGCTTTCCGGCCGTGTCGGTGGGCTGCGCGGTGGACTGGTCGGATCCGCGGACCTCGTAGGCCCTGGGTCGGTGCGGATCGCGGCGCAAGAAGCCCTTGCGCTCCAGTGCCATCAGCTGATGGGCCACGGAGGAGGTGCTGGAGAGGCCCACGGCCTGTCCGATCTCCCTCATGGACGGTGGGTATCCCCGCCGCTGGACCGAGTCCCTGATGACCTCGATGACGCGGCGTTGCCGGTCCGTGAGCCCGGAGCTGTCCGCCCGGATGCCTGGAGGTCGGCCCGGCAGGGAGCGGGCGGGCTTGGGCCCCTCCTGGTTCGCGGTTTCATTCATGGCTTGCACCGGCTCAAATCGGCCCTGGGAGCGGTCCTGGGCAGTGATGGTGGCACTGTCTGCGGTGGTGGTCACGTCGGCCCCTCTCGTTCGTCTCCCTGCTGGACAACGGTAGTTGCTTTCGAAAGGTTGCGCCAAACACACGTTCGAGTGAAAAAACGCGAATGGCCTTACGTGATCACGCGTCTGGGTGTATGGCTACCGCTGCACGGGGCGGACGAAGGTGCTCGGTGCCGCACTTTCTCGTACTCTTCGCCGCCGATGCCGTGGCCTTGTGGGTCGGAGCGGGGCGAGGACCAGTCTGCCATCAGGTGCCCCGTGGATCGGGAACCGGCCCCCGTATCGCTGCCGCACACCGTATCCCCGTACGCTCCCCGCCGGAATGGACGCGCGGCACATGCCAATACGGGTGCGACACGCGCGTAGAGCGTGAAATTCGGGTCAGGCCCTACATATAGTGGTCCGAGTTCCACAGCAGCCCAGAAGTTGTGGTCCCCCGGTCTTCCAGGTCCTAGGTCATCGCCTATGCTGGGGGCTGCTTCGAGGGGCTCAAGGGCCTGCCGAGGCTATCGAGTCGTGCTGTGCGAGGAGGGTTGGATTCGATGCACTGTCCCTTCTGCAGGCACCCCGACAGCCGTGTCGTCGACAGCCGTACGACGGACGACGGCACGTCGATCCGCAGGCGCCGCCAGTGTCCCGACTGCTCCCGTCGGTTCACGACCGTGGAGACGTGCTCCCTCATGGTCGTGAAGCGGTCCGGAGTCACCGAGCCGTTCAGTCGTACGAAGGTCATCAACGGCGTGCGCAAGGCATGCCAGGGGCGGCCCGTCACGGAGGACGCACTCGCTCAGCTCGGCCAGCGGGTCGAGGAGGCGGTGCGGGCCACCGGGAGTGCCGAACTGACCACCCACGACGTGGGACTGGCCATACTCGGCCCCTTGCAGGAGCTCGACCTCGTGGCTTATCTGCGGTTCGCGTCCGTGTACCGGGCGTTCGACTCGCTGGAGGACTTCGAGGCCGCCATCACGGAACTCAGGGAAGAGACGCAGGGCCCCGCCACGGCCGACGAAGACGTGTGCGAGGGGTGCCAAGGAAGCGACCGCGGGTCCGGAGAGGCTGTCGAAGTCCCGGTGCCCGCAAACGCCGCCGACTGACGAGAAGGGCCGGCATCGGCCCTGCCGATCGGCGGCGACCACATACCTGTTGCGAGCGGACGCGTAGGCGGTGCTCGCAATGCCAGAACACACACCGTGCCCCGGGAAGAACGAGGCACTTCGGGGCGTTTTAGCCTGATACAGGGAGGCGGCATGACAGAGACGGCGAGCGGTCCGGCACGAGGTTCCCGCGCGAAGGGCACCAAGGCCACCAAGGGACTGCGTATCGAGCGCATCCACACCACCCCGGGCGTGCACCCGTACGACGAGGTGTCCTGGGAGCGCCGTGACGTCGTCATGACCAATTGGCGCGACGGCTCGGTCAACTTCGAGCAGCGTGGCGTCGAGTTCCCCGACTTCTGGTCGTTGAACGCGGTCAACATCGTCACCAGCAAGTACTTCCGGGGTGCCGTGGGCACTCCGCAGCGCGAGGTGAGCCTCAAGCAGCTCATCGACCGCATCGTGAAGACGTATCGGAAGGCCGGCGAGGACCACAGCTACTTCACGTCGCCCGCCGACGCCGAGATCTTCGAGCACGAGCTGGCGTACGCCCTCCTGCACCAGATCTTCAGCTTCAACTCGCCGGTGTGGTTCAACGTGGGCACGCCCCAGCCGCAGCAGGTCTCCGCCTGCTTCATCCTGGCCGTCGACGACTCCATGGAGTCGATCCTCGACTGGTACAAGGAAGAGGGCATGATCTTCAAGGGCGGCTCCGGCGCCGGCCTGAACCTCTCCCGGATCCGCTCCTCCAAGGAACTGCTCTCCTCGGGCGGCAACGCCTCGGGTCCCGTCTCCTTCATGCGCGGTGCCGACGCCTCCGCAGGAACGATCAAGTCGGGCGGCGCCACGCGCCGTGCCGCCAAGATGGTCATCCTGGACGTCGACCACCCCGACATCGAGGACTTCATCCAGACCAAGGTGAAGGAAGAGGAGAAGATCCGCGCCCTGCGCGACGCGGGCTTCGACATGGACCTGGGCGGCGACGACATCACGTCCGTCCAGTACCAGAACGCGAACAACTCGGTCCGCGTGAACGACACGTTCATGAAGGCCGTCGAGAACGGCGAGAAGTTCGGCCTGACGTCCCGCATGACCGGCGAGGTCATCGAGGAGGTCGACGCCAAGGAGCTCTTCCGCAAGATGGCGGAGGCGGCCTGGGCGTGCGCCGACCCGGGCATCCAGTACGACGACACGATCAACCGCTGGCACACGTGCCCGGAGTCCGGTCGTATCAACGGCTCGAACCCGTGCAGCGAGTACATGCACCTGGACAACACGTCCTGCAACCTCGCCTCGCTGAACCTGATGAAGTTCCTGAAGGACGACAGCAAGGGCCGTCAGTCCTTCGACGTCGAGCGCTTCTCCAAGGTCGTCGAGCTCGTCATCACCGCGATGGACATCTCGATCTGCTTCGCGGACTTCCCGACCCAGAAGATCGGCGACAACACCCGCGCCTTCCGCCAGCTGGGCATCGGCTACGCCAACCTCGGCGCCCTGCTGATGGCGACCGGTCACGCGTACGACTCCGACGGCGGCCGTTCCCTCGCCGGTGCCATCACCTCGCTGATGACCGGCACCTCGTACAAGCGGTCCGCGGAGCTCGCCGCGGTCGTCGGCCCGTACGACGGCTACGCCCGCAACGCGCAGCCGCACCAGCGCGTCATGAAGCAGCACTCCGACGCCAACGCCGTGGCCCCGCGCGTGGACGACCTGGACACGCCGATCTGGGCCGCCGCCACGGAGTCCTGGCAGGACGTGCTGCGTCTCGGCGAGAAGAACGGCTTCCGCAACGCGCAGGCCTCGGTCATCGCCCCGACCGGCACCATCGGTCTCGCGATGTCCTGCGACACCACCGGCCTTGAGCCCGACCTCGCCCTGGTCAAGTTCAAGAAGCTGGTCGGCGGCGGCTCGATGCAGATCGTCAACGGCACCGTCCCGCAGGCCCTGCGCCGCCTGGGTTACCAGGAGGAGCAGATCGAGGCGATCGTCGCCCACATCGCCGACCACGGCAATGTGATCGACGCCCCGGGCCTCAAGACCGAGCACTATGAGGTCTTCGACTGCGCCATGGGCGAGCGTTCCATCTCCGCGATGGGTCACGTCCGCATGATGGCCGCGATCCAGCCGTGGATCTCGGGCGCGCTCTCCAAGACGGTCAACCTGCCGGAGACGGCGACCGTCGAGGACGTCGAAGAGGTCTACTTCGAGGCGTGGAAGATGGGCGTCAAGGCGCTCGCGATCTACCGCGACAACTGCAAGGTCGGCCAGCCCCTCTCCGCGAAGACCAAGGAGAAGGTCGCGACCGACGCCGTCACGGCCAAGGCCGAGGACACCATCCGTACCGCGGTCGAGAAGGTCGTCGAGTACCGCCCGGTCCGCAAGCGCCTCCCGAAGGGCCGCCCCGGTATCACCACGTCCTTCACGGTCGGCGGCGCCGAGGGCTACATGACGGCCAACTCCTACCCGGACGACGGTCTCGGCGAGGTCTTCCTGAAGATGTCGAAGCAGGGCTCCACCCTCGCGGGCATGATGGACGCCTTCTCGATCGCCGTCTCCGTAGGCCTGCAGTACGGCGTGCCCCTGGAGACGTACGTCTCCAAGTTCACCAACATGCGCTTCGAGCCGGCCGGCATGACGGACGACCCGGACGTGCGGATGGCGCAGTCGATCGTGGACTACATCTTCCGCCGCCTGGCGCTCGACTTCCTGCCCTTCGAGACGCGTTCCGCCCTCGGCATCCACTCGGCCGACGAGCGGCAGCGACACCTGGAGACGGGCTCGTACGAGGCCGGCGAGGACGAGGTCGACGTCGAGGGGCTGGCCCAGTCCGCGCCCCGCGCGCAGGAGCTGAAGGCCGTCGTCACCCCCAAGGCCGAGGTCGAAGCGGTCAAGCCCGCTCCGCTGCAGGCCCACACCAGTGCCGAACTGGTGGAGATGCAGCTGGGCATCCAGGCGGACGCCCCCCTGTGCTTCTCCTGCGGTACGAAGATGCAGCGGGCCGGTTCCTGCTACATCTGCGAGGGCTGCGGTTCGACCAGCGGTTGCAGCTGATCTTTCGCGGGACCCACACGCCGAAGGGGCGGTACAGCCACAGGCTGTACCGCCCCTTCGGCGTGTGCGCGTGCTTTCAGCGCGTGTGCGGGAGCCGTGTGGCTTCAGGACGCGTCGGCGTTGCCCATGATTCTCGCGAAGGTCGCCGGGTCCGCGTCGAAGCCGCGGACGGCGGGACGGAAGGTCCACCCTCCGGAGGCGTCGCGTACGAACTCGGCGACCGTCGTGGCCGTCGCCCCGAGGACGCCGCCGAAGTCGTTCTCGGACAGGACCGTGTAGCCCTCGCGGATCCGCAGGGCCGGGTTGGTGACGCCTGCGAACGTGCGCGGTCCGGTGCGCTGCTGGATGGCGACGCCGACCATCACGCGCGTGTAGCGGCTGTTGAGACGGCTCAGTTCCAGGGTCATCACCTCGTCCCAGCCGAAGCCCTTGCCGTCCTTGCTGTCCCGGTTGAGGTAGATGGTGCCGTCCGGGGAACGGCTGTCGAAGTGCACTACGTAGTCGGGGTTCTCATGGGTGTCGGTCGCGAGATAGGTGGCGGCGACGATGTCGAGATCGATGGCCGGTTCGCCGGCGGGACTGGGATCCCACTTCACCGAGACCTCGACCTTGCTGATGCCCTTGTTGAGGCCGTTCACCGCACATCCCTCCTGGTGCCCCTGAGTCGGCCGCCTCAACTGCCGGGCAGGTGAGGCGTGTTGCCCATCGTGCCACGCACACGGGGGCGCTCGCGCGGACGCAGTGCGCCCGAGCGTGGCCGACGCCACGTTCCTGGGCCTTACGATGGCGCCGTGCTGGTCAAGTGGATTCGCTGCACCGTGGTGGACCGCCGCGGTTTCGAACGGGGACAGCGAAAATGGGCGGGACTTCTGGGGGAGCCGGGATTCCGGGGGCAGGGCGGGGGCTGGAGCCGGGGAAGGCCCGGCGTCGCCCACATCTTCGCCTTCTGGGAGAGCCGCGCCTTCTACGACTCCTTCATGGCGCGCTCCCATGACCGGCTGGCCGCGTCCCAGTCGGGCACCTTCAAGGACCAGTACGCCACACTCTTCGACCACCGCTTCGACGTGAAGACCGGCTTCGAGCCGCGCTTCACGGAGGCCGATCTCGTGCGGGTGGCGCACTGTCGCGTGCACGAGGAGCGCGCCGAGCACTTCGCGCTGATGCAGGAGAAGGTCTGGAACCCGGCGATGGCCGGCTCGCCCGGCATGGTGCGGGGCCTGTTCGGCGAGGCGCCCGGCTCCGAGTTCCTGGTCCTGTCGATGTGGCAGTCGGCCGCCGAGCACGGCAAATACCGCGCCGAGCGGGTGGAGCGGCTCGCCCTGCGGGCCCAGATAGAGGCGGACGTCGTGGCGCTCACGGGGGACATCGTCCAGCTGGAACCGACCTGGACCGTCTGACGGCGTCCTGATGTCGTCCTGATGGGGTTCTGGCGTCCCGCAGGGCCGCGATTTGTGTGACCTGTGACGTATGCAGCCCGTACGAGTGCTCGATCGGGCGTGACCCGATCTAGGGTTCCGGTATGGCACGTCCACGGCGCATCGTTCTTGTCCGGCACGGCGAGTCGGTGGGCAATGCCGATGACTCCGTCTACGAGCGTGAACCCGACCACGCTCTGGCACTCACCGAGAAGGGGTGGCGGCAGGCGGAGGAGACGGGCAAGCGGCTCAGAGAGGTCTTCGGCCGCGAGCAGGTAAGCGTGTACGTCTCCCCGTACCGCCGTACGCACGAGACCTTCCGGTCTTTCCATCTCGACCCCGGCCAGGTCCGCGTCCGTGAGGAGCCCCGGCTGCGCGAGCAGGACTGGGGGAACTGGCAGGACCGGGACGACGTACGTCTTCAGAAGGCCTATCGCGACGCGTACGGGCATTTCTTCTACCGCTTCGCCCAGGGTGAGTCGGGCGCCGATGTGTACGACCGGGTCGGCAACTTCCTGGAGAGCCTCTTCCGGAGCTTCGAGGCACCCGATCACCCGCCCAACGTGCTGTTGGTGACCCACGGTCTGGCCATGCGGCTGTTCTGCATGCGCTGGTTCCACTGGACGGTCGCCGAGTTCGAGTCGCTGTCGAACCCCGGGAACGCGGAGATGCGGATGCTCGTCCTCGGGGAGGACGGCCGTTACACGATCGATCGCCCTTTCGAACGCTGGCGGGATCCGGAGTCGTACGGGGCCACCGGTTAGTGGGCTCATTCTGTTGTCTTTTGTCCGGAATTCGTGAGCAACGAACTAGAGTGGCAGGGCGATGACCGCTGAATCCTCTCCCGCCGGGCGCTTCGACCGCGCCCTGGCCAGTCTGCGCGGTCTCGCGGTCGGGGACGCGCTGGGCTCACAGTTCTTCGTGCCCGCGAACTATCCGCTGCTCCAGGACCGCGCATTGCCGCCGGGCCCCTGGAAATGGACCGACGACACGGAAATGGCCGCCTCCGTAGTGGCCACTTTGGCCGCTCATCACCGCATCGACCAGGACGAACTGGCCCGCTCCTTCGCCGAGCGCCATGACGCCGACCGGGACTACGGTCCCGCGGTGGACCGGCTGCTGCGGCAGATCCGGGAGGGTGGCGACTGGCGCGAACTGTCCTCGGCCCTCTTCAAGGGGCGGGGTTCGTGGGGCAACGGCGCGGCGATGCGGATCGCCCCGCTGGGCGCCTGGTACGCGGACGATCCGGAGCAGGCCACGCACCAGGCGGAGATCTCGGCGTACCCCACCCATCAGCACCGCGAAGCGGTGGTCGGCGCGATGGCCGTGGCGGCCGCCGCCGCGCTGGCCGCGGCGCCGGGAGGGCCGCCGAGGCCCGACGCGCTGCTCGACGGCGTCATCGGTCTCGTGCCGCGCAGCGCCGTGGGCGCGGGACTGCGGCGCGCCCGGGACATGCTCGACTACGGGGACACGACCACGGTGGCGGCCGTCCTCGGCTGCGGCCGGCGTACGACCGCGCACGACACGGTGCCGTTCGCGCTCTGGTCGGCAGCGCGGGCCCTCGGCGACTACGAAGAGGGCTTCTGGGCCACCGCCCAGGTGGGCGGCGACATGGACACGACCTGTGCCATCGTCGGAGGCGTTGTGGCCGCCGCGTCGGCCGGGGCACCGCCCGCGGAGTGGCTGGAGCGCACCGAGGCGCTGCCGGGCTGGCTGACACCGGCGGATGCGCTCTAGTTGACGGCGTGGTGCCGGGCTCAGCTCGTTGGGCACGCGCGCGTGCCCACTTCTCGCGTGCCCCAAGTGTCGATCCCTGTCACAGCCCTGCCACAGAGCGGTCTTGCCCCGCTGTCCCGAGAGCCCCGCGGTTACCCTTTCCGCCGAGCCGATCGTTGATCATCAAGAGTCGGCGCCGACGAGAAACCGGTCCCTGAGCTTCCCCGCAGCCGTGCGCTGCGTGCTGCCCGGGCCGGTGGGGGAGGGGGTCCTGTGTCCGACAAACCGTCCGAGGCCGAGCCGAGAGGGCCGGAAACCGAGGAGTCAGCGAAGCCGGCGGATGCTGTGGCGCACTCCGGTAGCGCTGTCGATATGGATGCCGATGTCGATGCCGATGTCGAGGAGCCGAAGGACACCGTTCCCGCGGCCCGTTCCGGCGGCGGGCGCACGAGGGCGGGCACGGGCACGGGCACGGGCTCGGGCACGGACTCAGGCACGGGCTCGGGCGAGAAGGACTCGGTCGTGAAGGACCTCGACGGGGACGAAAGCTGGGACGGTCCCGCCGTGGAGTCCTGGTTCGCGGACATCCAGGCGGATACGGCCGCGCCCGTCCGTACCGCGACTCTCTGGGCCGCTCTGGCCACCGGTCTGCTCAGCATGCTTCTGCTCGGAGAGGGCCTGGCGCTCAATCTCCTGCTGGTGGCGATACCGATCACGCTCGGTGTGTACTTCGCGGCCGGGAGGGCGGGCCGGCGGCCACGTCCCTGGACGCTGGTGTGGGGCGGCGGCGGACTGGCCCTGTTGATCGTTCCGGCACTGCGCGACGCCGGCTGGCCGTCGTTCCTCGCCGTCGTCGCCGCTCTGGCGGTGGGTTCGCTGGCACTGCACGGCGGTCGTACCTGGACAGGGATGCTGTTCGGTCCGATCGGCCTCTACACCTCGCTGGTCACCGGTCCGGGCTGGGGCTGGCGCGGACTGCGCGAGCGGACCGGCGGGGCACGCGGCAACGTGGGCCCGGTGCTGCGCGCGATCGTGGTGGCCGCCGTTCTGCTGGTGGTCTTCGGTGCGCTCTTCGCCGGCGCGGACGCGGCTTTCGCCGACCTCCTGGCGGACCTCGTGCCCGACGCGTCGGTCTCCGGTGGCCCCTGGCACGCCGTCCTGTTCGTGATCGGCGTGGTCGGCGCTCTGGCGGCGGCACACACGGCCGCGGCACCCGTTCCGTGGGACCGCGTCGTAGTGCCTCCGGGGCGCGCCCGCGGTCGCGTCGAGTGGGCGTTGCCCCTGGTCGTGCTCGTCGCGCTCTTCGCCGTCTTCAACGCCGTCCAGCTGGCCGTCCTGCTCGGTGGGTACGACGCCGTCCTCAGGAAGACCGGGCAGACGTACTCCGAGTACGCGCGTCAGGGCTTCTGGCAGTTGCTCCTGGTCACACTCCTCACCCTGCTCGTCATCGTCCTCGCCCTGCGCTGGGCGCCCCGGGACGACTCGCGCGACCGGACGCTCGTACGCGCCGTCCTCGGCACCCTCTGCGCCCTCGCCCTCGTGGTCGTGGCCTCGGCGGTGCGGCGCATGGACATGTACGTGGAGGCGTACGGGCTGACCCGGCTGAGGATCTCCGTGGTGACCGTCGAACTCTGGCTCGGCCTGGTCATCGTGCTCATCATGGCGGCCGGGGTCCTCGGAGCCCGCTGGCTGCCGCGCGTGGTGCTGGCCACCGCCGCCGCGACAGTGCTCGCTTTCGGGCTCGTGTCGCCCGACGGAATGATCGCCGAGCGCAATGTCCAGCGATACGAGCGGACGGGCACGTTCGACCTCGACTACGCGCGCGGGTTGTCCGCCGATGCCGTGCCGGCTTTGGACAAACTTGATGAGCCTCTGCGGTCCTGTGCCCTGAAACCCATCAATGAGGACCTGGGGGAGAACGCCGCCCCTTGGTACGCCACGAGCTGGGGCGAGGCACGCGCCCGGAACATCCTCGACAAGCGGGAGCCGTCCCCCGAGGCCGACTGGCGCGTGTGCAGTCGCCTGGACCAGGAGCTGGCGTACCGCTGAGGCGGGGCGCAGAGGGCGCGTACCGCTCGCGTACCGCTGATGTCGCAGCATGGGGTGTGCCGCCGCATCGACCGCGTAGGAACCGAGGAGATCGACCGCGTAGGAACCGAGAAGGCCGGGCCGCCGTTTCCAGTACGGCGGCCCGGCCTTCTCATCGTGTCCGTGGCGGTGGCCGGTCAGCCCGCCGCGACCCCCGCCGTGCCCGACAGAGCCTCCAGGTCGCTCTTGCGGACCCGGATGACCAGTGTGGCGACGGCAAGAGCCAGCACGGCCATGGCGACGGCCGGCAGGAAGGCCGTGGAGATGCCCTGGGCGAGCACCTCGTGACTCCAGGGAGCGGGCAGCTGGTGCGTCGTGGCGAACTCCGCCTTCTGCTCCGCCGAGGCGTTGGCCATGAAGTCCGTGACCTGCTTCTCCGCCTCGTCACGGCTCGCCGTACCGAAGACCGTGGTGAGGATGGAGAGGCCGAGCGAACCGCCCACCTGCTGCGTGGCGTTGAGCAGTCCGGAAGCGGCGCCCGCTTCGTGGGCGGCGACTCCGGAGACCGCGGTCAGGGTCAGCGTCACGAAGTTCAGCCCCATGCCGAAGCCGAACAGCAGCATCGGACCGAGCACACCGCTGAGGTACGAACTTCCGGGATCGATGAAGGTCAGCCAGCCGAGCCCGATCACCACGAGGGTCGAGCCGACCACCATGAACGGTTTCGGCCCGAGCACCGGCAGGAACCGCTGCGACAGACCCGCGCCGGTGCCGATCGCGACCGTGATGGGGAGGAAGGCCAGGCCGGCCTCGATGGGGGTGTACCGCAGCACGTTCTGTACGAAGATGACGATGAAGAAGAACATGCCGAACATCGCCGCGGCCAGGCTCAGCATGATCACGTACGTACCCGAACGGTTGCGGTCGGCGAACATCCGCAGCGGTGTGATCGGTTCCTTGGCCCGGGACTCGACCAGCGCGAAGGCCACAAGAAGGACGACCGCGGTGCCGAAGGACGCGATGGTGAGACTGTCCCGCCAACCCTCCTCCGCGGCTCGGATGAAGCCGTAGACGAGCGAGGCCATACCGAGCGTCGAGGTCAGCGCGCCGGCGATGTCGAAGCGCCCGGGATGCCGCTCGGACTCGCTGATGTAGAGCGGTGTGACCACGGCTATCAGTACACCGATGGGTACGTTGACGAAGAGCACCCAGCGCCAGTCGAGCCACTCGGTGAGCATGCCGCCGGCGAGCAGCCCGATCGCGCCGCCGCCGGCCGAGACCGCGGCGAAGACGCCGAACGCCCTGTTGCGCTCGGGCCCTTCGGGGAACGTCGTCGTGATCAACGCCAACGAGGTGGGGGAGGCGATCGCGCCGCCCACCCCTTGGAGGGCGCGTGCCGCCAGCAGCTGCCAGGGCTCCTGTGCGAGTCCGCCGAGCAGCGAGGCGACCGTGAAGAGCAGGATGCCGGCCATGAAGACCCGGCGTCGGCCGAGGATGTCACCGGCCCGGCCGCCGAGCAGCAGCAGACCGCCGAACGTGAGTGTGTAGGCGCTGACCACCCAGGTGAGATCCGTGGTGGAGAACTTGAGCGCGCCTTGAATGTGCGGGAGCGCGATGTTCACAATCGTCGCGTCGAGTACCACCATGAGTTGGCAGGCCGCGATGACGGTGAGCGCGATGCCGGGATGCCCCTCCCGGCGGGCCGCTCCTGGCTTCTGATCTTTGATCAACGGAGAGGTTGTCACTATTGAGTCCCCCACGAGTGCGTTAGTGAACGCTCGCGTTCACTGTCGCGTCAAAAGGTAGTGAGTCCCCGACAGTGAACGCAAGCGTTCACTGAAGTCGCTGCCGATTGACGTCACTTGACCGCTCAAGGACCCCGGTCCGCATGGCGCGTGCGTACGTGTGTACCTGTGTACGAACATGCGTGCCCCTCGCCCGCTCACATGGAGACAGGCTCATGGTTACTTCGAGTTGGACGGCTGCCCCCGCCCAGGCGGCCTCCCCGCGCAGACGCGGCGCCGTACTCGAACGCGCGATCCTCGATGCCGCGCTGGAGCAGCTCAGCACGGTCGGCTGGAACGGCCTCACGATGGAGGGTGTCGCGGCCGGCGCCCAGACGGGGAAGGCCGCGGTCTACCGCCGCTGGCCGTCGAAGGAGGACCTCGTCGCGGACGCGCTCCAGGCCGGGCTGCCGTCGCTCGTGGACGTACCCGATCTGGGAAGTGTGCGGGCCGACCTGCTGGAACTGTGCCGACGGGCGCGCGAGGCGATGTTCTCGCGCCCCGGTTTCGCGCTGCGCTCGGTGATTCACGAATGCGACTCGTTCCAGGCGCAGCGTTTCCAGGAAGTGATCCTGTCGGGGGTCGTGGAGCCGACGATCCGCCTGCTCGGAGAGGTCGTCGACCGAGGAATCCGGCGGGGAGAGGTCCGGCCGGACGCGGCGAACTCCTACGTTCTCGATGCCATTCCGGCGATGATGATGTACCGCTCCAAGGTGTGCGCGAGCGAATGGAACGAGCGGGACATCGAGGAGATGATCGACCAGCTCATGGTCCCGCTGTTGCGGCCGGAAGGTACCTGACCGGGCTTTCGCGGTCACTCCGCGCGGGCCTCCGGGTGACGCTGTGCAGGCTTGGGGGTGACCCCGGACGGGCCTCGGGGCGGCCAGGTCGGAGGTGCGCGGGGCGCTCGGGGGAACCGGGTGTCGTGTGCGGTTCCGGGCGGCGTAGGCTGAGCGTGTCATGCCGTACGAACCACCGACCCACACCGTCGAGCGCTCCCTGCGCGCCACGACCGGAGCCAAGGTCATCGCCGGTGTCGACGAGGTGGGGCGCGGCGCCTGGGCCGGCCCGGTCACCGTCTGCGCGGCGGTCACGGGCCTGCGTCGCCCGCCCGAAGGCCTCACCGACTCCAAGCTCCTCACCGTCAAGAGGCGCACAGCACTCGCCGAGATACTGGCGGAGTGGGTGACGTCGTACGCCCTGGGGCATGCTTCTCCGGAGGAGATCGACCAGTTGGGGATGACGGCCGCGCAGCGGCTGGCCGCCTGCCGCGCCCTCGAAGCGCTGCCGGTGCGTCCCGACGCGATCATTCTCGACGGGAAACACGACTACCTGGGCATTCCGTGGCGGGTCCGCACGGTGATCAAGGGCGACCAGTCCTGCGTCTCCGTGGCGGCGGCCTCGGTGATCGCGAAGGTCCAGCGCGACAAAATGATGGCCGAACTGGGTGTCGACCATGCAGACTTCGGTTTTGCGGCCAACGCCGGGTATCCGTCACCGGTTCACAGGGCCGCACTGGAGATGCGGGGCCCCACCCCGTACCACCGGCTGTCGTGGGCGTATCTTGATGCGCTGCCCCAGTGGCGGCACCTCAAGAAGGTCCGCGGTTGGGCGGACGGAAGCGTTCCGGAGATCGAAGGGCAACTCGGCTTCGACTTCTGACGGTTCTGTTCGCACTCATGTGCCACCCGCTTACGCGAGTCGCACCAACGTTTGATAAAAATCAGCTCATGCCTCTCATTCCCGAGGAGCCTCAGATTCACGAGAGTGCCCAGGGTCCCCGCGTCAGTCCGGCCACCGGCCGGACCGCGCCGACCCCCCGCCCCGTACCCGGCCCCCGCCCCGCGGCACCTCCGCGTCCAGGCCGTCCGGGTCCTGTCCGGCCGATGCCGCCTGCACAACGCACGCCGCGCGACACGGCCGTGGCCAAGCCGGAGCCTGCCGCTCCGGCGGCCCCAGCCGCAGCCTCGACTCCGACGATCCAGCTGATCCCGGCCTCGGCCGAGGGCGCGCTGGACGCCGCCGAGGAAGCGGTCGACCTGCTCCTCGACTCGGGCAGGGCCCCCGGTGAGGTGCTGGTGATCACCACCGGCGAACCTCATCCGTGGGCCGCGCACGAGCTCTCCTTCGGCGAGGCCGCGTACTGGGCCCAGCACGACGCGGGAGACGACGTGTTCTACGCCGACGCCTCCGCTGTCGGTCGTGCCGCGTCCCGGCCCGTGGTCGTTGTCGCCGTCAATGGCGGGCCCGAGGCCACTGCTGCCACCGCGCTGCCGCTGGCCCTCGGCCGAGCCGGTGCCCTGCTGATCGTCTGCGGGGACCCGCAGCAGATCAACTCGGTGCTGGGCGCGGGGGTCTGAGAACCTCCGCTCTTCCAGGGGGTTCTCACGACTCGGATGCCACCGTGGTGGCATCCGCTCGGAGCATGCACAGAGGACGATCCGACGTGTGCCGGTACGGGGGGACGTGCCGGCGCGGCCGTTGTTGTGGTGCGGTCCGGGCGTGAGCGTGCACGCGTGAGCCGCCCTGTTCGTGTCTGTTCCTGCCTGCTCGTGGCGCGGTCATGCGTGCGTCGGTACGGCTCGGTTTCGGCATTGCGTACGGTTGTGCGGTTGTCGCGTCCGGTCGTGCCGGAGCCGGAGCCGGAGCCGGAGCGATGTGTCTCCGTGGCAGCGGTGTGAGTGGGTTGGCGTGGGTTGGATTGGCGCTTATCGCCAAAGCAGCCGTGCGCGCGAGTTGCAGGCCGCGTCGGTGCGCAGGGGCACTTCGTGGGCAGGTCCGTGCCGACGACCGAGGCTGGCCGTCGGCTCAGCGCGCGGCCGCGCGGCGCAGTACCTCCGAGGCGGACCCGCCGGTGCGCGGCTGTATGGACTCGGCCGCCGCGAACGACTCCAGTGACTCCGGCGGCGAGTCCGCGTTGGGCCGACGGCCCCCGCGTCCCTCGCCGAGCACCTGCCATCCGTCACGTGTCAGCGTGATGTATGCCCCGCAGCGCAGGCCGTGCAGCGTGCAGGCGTCGCGCAGCCCCCACATCCACGCCCCGTCCTCCTCCGTCCACCGCGCGTCGCCGTCACGGCAGTAGAGCAGTACGGCGGTACGCACCGGTGTGCGGCGTCGCAGGTCGTGCGGGATGACCCGGCGCAACTGCGCGAGCAGCGCGTTGCGGAACATCCAGCCGTCCGCCGGAGCCGGCCGCCTGATGAAGGAAGCGCTCGCGTTCAGCCGTTCGTCGGGATCGAGCACTGCCACGATCGCGGTCATGGGGCCGGGCCGATGCCGGGAGTGCAGCCCGCTGACGACCTCCCGGGGATTGCGCAGAAGCGGTATCCCCGCAGCGGCCCATTCGGCGGGTTCGAGCATCCGGGTCAGTGGATTGGCGGAATTGGCGGCCGTCGACATCGATGCCGCCGAGGACGGAGCGAATCCGAAGGTCACGGTCCTCCCTTCGGCTACGCGCCCACACAGCGGGCGAGGTCGGACTGGGGGAGCGCGCCGCAGCACAGCCCGAACGGACGACCTCGGGAGGCCACACGGGGCGCGAGGTCAATTCTTCCTGTCGAACTTGGTTGCGGCAACGAGCAATTGGGGCCACCGACCGTTATCTGGCGATCCGCTGCTTATATCCCTGCTCGGTATTTACCACCGCACCGCGGGAATCAACCTTGTACAGCGAGTACCAGCGGCAACACCCCCTGTGCGCCTGCCCGCCGCAGCATGCGCGCGGCCACCGCGAGCGTCCAGCCGGTGTCGGTCGAGTCGTCCACGAGCAGGACGGGTCCGTCGGCTCCGGCGAGCGCCGCGGCCAGACCGGGCGGCACCACCAGCGCACCGTCGAGGGCCTTCAGCCGCTGCGCGCTGTTGCTTCTGGAGACCTGTGCGGCGTCGGCTCCCGGGGCGTACTCGATGGAGCCCAGCAGGGGCAGGCGGCCGACCTCGGCGATCCGCGCACCCAGCGACTGGACGAGGTGCGGCCGGCGTTGCGACGCCATGGTGACGACGCCGACCGGGCGCGGCACGGCGCCGGAACCGCCCGACGCCCAACCGCCCGGCCCCTTCGCCCAGTCGGCCAACACGCCGACGACGGCCTGAGCCACGTCGTCCGGAACAGGCCCGTCCGGGGCCTGTGGGCCGAGCATCGGCCGCAGCCGGTTGCCCCAGCCGATGTCCGAAAGCCTTCCCAGCGCCCGTCCGGTCGCGGCCTGCTCCCCGGCCGGGATGCGTCCCTTCAGATCGACGCCCACGGCGGGCAGGCCCGTGGGCCACATCTTCCGGGGATCCACCTCGATGCCCGCGCGGCCGAGCTCGCCACGCGCCGAGTCCAGGGCGGACGAGGACACGGCGTCGGAGAACCGCGGCTTCGTGCAGGTGTCACAACGACCGCACGGGGCGGCTCCCTCGTCGTCCAGCTGTCGGCGCAGGAACTCCATCCGGCAGCCGGTCGTCGTCACGTAGTCGCGCATGGCCTGCTGCTCGGCCGCGCGCTGCTTGGCGACCCACGCGTAGCGCTCGGTGTCGTACGTCCATGGGGTGCCCGTGGAGATCCAGCCGCCCTTGACGCGTTTCACGGCGCCGTCCACGTCCAGGACCTTGAGCATCGTTTCGAGCCGTGACCGGCGCAGCTCCACCAGGGGTTCGAGCGCGGGGAGCGACAGCGGGCGGCCCGCCTGGCCGAGAACATCGAGGGTGCGCCTGACCTGCTCCTCCGGAGGGAAGGCGATCGATGCGAAGTACTGCCAGATCGCCTGGTCCTCCTTGCCGGGCAGGAGCAGCACCTCGGCGTGCTCGACACCACGGCCCGCACGGCCCACCTGCTGGTAGTAGGCGATGGGTGAGGACGGCGAACCCAGGTGCACCACGAAGCCGAGGTCGGGCTTGTCGAAGCCCATACCGAGCGCCGATGTGGCGACAAGGGCTTTGACGCGGTTGGCGAGCAGGTCCTCCTCGGCCTGCTGGCGGTCCGCGTTCTCCGTCTTCCCCGTGTACGAGGTCACGGTGTGCCCGGCCTGCCGGAGGAAGGCGGTGACCTCCTCGGCGGCGGCCACGGTGAGTGTGTAGATGATCCCGGAGCCGGGCAGTTCGCCCAGGTGCTCGGCGAGCCAGGCCATCCGGTGGGCGGCGTCCGGCAGCTGCAGCACGTTCAGGCTCAGGCTCTCGCGGTCCAGGGGGCCACGCAGGACAAGGGCGTCGGTGCTTCCGCCGGTGCCCAGTTGCTCGGCGACGTCGGCGGTCACACGCGCGTTGGCCGTGGCAGTGGTCGCGAGGACCGGGACGCCGGAGGGGAGGTCGGCGAGCATGGTGCGCAGACGACGGTAGTCCGGCCGGAAGTCGTGGCCCCAGTCGGAGATGCAGTGCGCCTCGTCCACCACGAGGAGACCTGTCGCAGCCGCCATCCTGGGCAGCACCTGGTCCCGGAAGTCCGGGTTGTTGAGCCGCTCGGGGCTCACCAGAAGGACATCGACCTCACCTTCGGCCACCTCGTCCTGGATCGTGTCCCACTCCTCGGAATTGGACGAGTTGATGGTCCGCGCCCGGATGCCGGCGCGTGCGGCTGCCTCGACCTGGTTGCGCATGAGGGCGAGGAGGGGGGAGACGATCACGGTGGGACCGGCTCCTTGCTCCCGCAGCAGCGCGGTCGCGACGAAGTACACGGCGGATTTGCCCCAGCCGGTGCGCTGCACGACCAGGGCCCGGCGCTTGTCGGCCACGAGGGCCTCGATGGCGCGCCACTGGTCCTCGCGCAGCCGGGCGTCGCCTCCCGGCGCGCCGACGAGGCGGGCGAGGACGGTGTCGGCCGCTGTGCGCAGCTCGTCGTTGCTCATGGCCCCATGCAACCCGATGGGTCGGACATCGCGCGAATGAGCCGGTCCGCTGTGGACAACTTCTGACGTGGCCATGGTCGTGGTTATCCACAGGGCAAAGCGGAATTCCGGGTTTCGCGGGATGGTCACGGCATGACGAACCACAGCGAACCGGCCGAGAACCTCGGCGGCGGCGGCGACACCGGCCGATGCGACGAGACTGCCGAAAAGAACGGCACGGACAGGCAGGACGGGCAGGACGGGCGGAGCAGGCAGGACGGGCGCGACGGGTGGGGTGGACGAGGCGAACCGGGCGTGGATCACGTCGGACGGCGAGAGGGTGTCGACGGTACGACCTCTGCCGACTCGGCACACGGCGCGGTCGCCGGCGCACATGGCACGGCCGGCGGCCTGTGTCCGGACCACCAGGTCACCCTCCGCACTCCGGCCGAACTGGCCGATGCCCTGCCCTACCTGCTCGGGTACCGGCCCGAGGACAGCATCGTGCTCGTCGCCCTGCACGACAGGGACGGGCGTGGCCGTTTCGGCGGTCGGGCCCGGCTCGGCATCCCGAGCCACGCGGACGACTGGCCGTCCGTGGCGCAGCAGCTGACGCACGGCCTGGTGAAGGGCAGCGAGCGCAGGGGTGCCCTGCCCGAGAGCATGGTCGCCTTCCTCTGCCAGGAACCCGGGGAAGGGGAGTCGGGTCGGGCAGTGATGGAACGGCTGCGTCCGCTCGCCCAACTGCTGCGCAAGGCCTGCGGAGTGCTCGACGTGCCGGTGATCGAGGCACTGTGCATCTCGGACGGCCGCTTCTGGTCGTACTGCTGCCCCAGCCAAGACTGCTGTCCGCCGGACGGTACGTCCATGGGGCTGCCGGGCACGTCCGTGTTGGCCGCGGCGGCCACCTATGCCGGCCTTCAGGTGAGGGGCACCCTGCGGCAGCTACGGGCGAGGCTCACTCCGTGGGAGAGCAAGGCGGCGTTGGAGCAGGAATCCGCCCTCGACGCGGTGAGCATGGCGCTGATTCCCCGAATCCTGGACGACGGGAGCCGCGCCGGTGTGGCGGCCAGGACCTTGGAACTGGCTCACCAGGTCATGCGCCGGCTCGCCGACGCCACCTCTGCCGCTCTTGGGGCCGGCACGCTGTCGGCGGATCTCCGGGACGACGAGTTGCTGCGTCACGAGGAGGCGGCCACGTTGATCCTCGGTCTGCAGGACCGCACGACACGGGACCGGGCGGCGGAGTGGATGGAGGGGGACGAGGCCGGACCGGCCCTGCGCCTCTGGAGGGCCCTGGCACGCCGCTGCGTCGGCTCGTACGGGGAGCACGCAGCGGCGCCCCTCACGCTCGCCGGGTGGGTCGCCTGGTCCTCCGGTGACGAACTGGAGGCCCGCGAAGCACTGGCCATGGCGCTCGGAGCGGATTCCGAGTACCTCTTCGCCCGGCTGCTCCACCAGGCGTGCAACGAGGGGCTGGACCCGGAGTCGATCCGCCGCTGTCTACGAGGGGAGCGCGCCGACCGTGTCGACGGTGAGGTGCTCGCCTCGCCGGTGGCGCCGGTGGCGCCGGTGGCGCGGGTGGGGCCTTCGGCCGCAGCTGGGCTGCCCGGAGGTGTTCCGGCGGGGCCTGCCAAGGGTTCCGCCCGCCGCCGACGCAGGTCGCGGGTTACGGAGGGCGCACCCGACCGGCCTGGTTCCCGACCGGCCGGTGCCGGTGGCACGCGCCGTCCTCGGTCCACCTCTTCCGGTTCCGGCTCCCCGGTAGAGGGAGGCCCGGGACGACGCGGCGACAGCACTGGTGGTGCGGCTCGCTCTTGCCGAAGTGCGAGGGACACGGGTATTGCGGGGGCTGTCGGGCGGCCTGGGACGTCGACGGGTGAGTCGAAGGGGGAGACGTGAGGGAGGGGGCCCGATGAGATCGACGGGACGTGGGTGGGGTTTTTCCTGTTCAGGTCGGGGCTGAGGTCGGGGTCGGGGTGGGGGGTGGGCTCTGGACGAGGGCCAGCGCCTTGGCCAGGGGATGACGATGGCGGTGGCAGTGGCAGTGGCGGTGGCGGTGGCGGTGGCGGTGGCGGTGGCGGTGGCGGTGGCGGTGGCGGTGGGAGTCGTGCAGGTGGTGGAGTCCGTGGTCTTCGGGGCGGCATGGGGCCGCCGGACTCCGGCGTGGAGACGGGCCGGGCATCGATGTCAGCAGGTCGGCCGTCGGGTCCGATCGGACGGCTTCCGCGTCCCAGGGCGTGACTCGGGACAGGCCAGCCCCGTTCACCTGAGTGGCGCAGCCCTCGTGCGTGCCGTGCCATCGCAGCGGCCTCGCCCTGTCGGAGCCCCCGCACATCGCCGAGCCCTCATACACCGCCGAGCACCCACTCAGCGCACGGAGCACGGAAGAAGCCGCCCCATGCCTCCGCCCATCCCGTCCTCGATGCCTTCCGTTCCGAACAGCGACCCGTCGCCCCTCGGCAGGCCCCCACAGCCCTCCGCGGGCCGCGCCGCTGCTCTGGCCCCGCAGACAGCGCCGGTCGTGCAGCGCGGCACGGTGAGCCTGCCACCCGCCCACACCGCACTGATCTGTGTCGCCCTGCCAGGACTCGCGATCTCCACGCAACAGGGGCAGCTGACGGGCCATGGACTGGAAGGCTTCTACCGGTCGGGTCGGCGCTTGCTCTCCCGATGCCGGCTACGGGTGGCGGGCCGGGAGCCGCTCGCCATCCAGGCCTGGATGGTCGCGCCCGACCAGGCGCGATTCGTGGCGGTCCTGAGCCTCTCCGCCGATGGTGGACCCGACCCGGATGTCCTGGTCGAACGCATGCGATACGCGGACGGCACGGAGCGGATCACCCTGCGCAGTGCGGCCGACCGACCTCTGCGCCTCCCCGTCGAGGTGGCGCTCGGCACGGACCTGGCCGAACTGGGTGCGGTCGCGGCGGGGAGAGCCGGCCCCGATCTGCGGCCCAGCGTCCACGACTCAGGTATGCGGTGGTCGTGTGCTACCGGGGACTCCGTCGTCACGGCCGACCCGCCGCCTTCGGACGCGCTGGCCTCCGCCGGACTGCTGCGCTGGGAGTTCGAACTGCCTCCCGGCGGCACCCGAAGCGTGGAGCTGAAGGTACGTCCGGCAGGGGCAGGTGCAGGTGCAGGTGCAGGTGCAGGGGCAGGGGCCGTTCGGGCCGTCGCCCGCGGGGCCGCAAGTCCTCTTGCTCCGGCACGGGCCGTAAGTGACGATCCGAGGGTCGAGGCGCTCCTGCGTACGAGCATCGAGGATCTGCAGGCCCTTCTCCTGCGTGATCCCGCGCAGCCGTCCGACACATACCTGGCGGCCGGGGCGCCCTGGCGCTGCTGCCTGGCACCCGCCGAGGCCCTCGCGGCAGCACGCATGACGCTGCCGCTGGGCACGCGCCTCGCCGCGGGGACCCTGCGGACCCTCGCCCGCACCCAACTCGTGGGCGCATGGCCTCGATCCGGCCTGATTCCCGGCCCGCGTCGGCAAGCCGGTGCCCAGCTGCCACCGAGTTGGACGGGGCAGGAAGCGACGTTGCTGTTTCCCGTGGTGCTCGCCGAGGCCCGCCGCTGGGGGCTCTCCGAGCCGGAGACGGAGGAGCTGCTGCCCGCGGCCGAACATTGCCTCCAGTGGCTGCGGACCGCTGTCGGCGACGGTACGTATCTGGCGGACCCGCACCCGGGTGGGCCATGGCGCTGTGAGACGCAGGCGCACGCTCACCGTGCCGCTCTGCTGGGCGCCGACCTCCTCGACGCGTACGGCAGGGGAGGCGGCGTCGAGCTGCGGCAGTGGGCGGGGAAGATGAGGACCGCGTTCCGGGAGGACTTCTGGATCGAGGACAGAGGGGGCGGCAGACCGGCCGCGGCCCGTCTGCCGGATGGACGGCTCGTACCGCACCTCGGCTCCGGCGGTGTCCACCTGCTCGACACCGGACTGCTCGGCGCCGGCACACCGGCACCGGGTCTGCTCGACACGGTGCAGACGGAACAGCTCGCGCGCCTGTTCGGTGGGCCCGCCATGGACTCGGGCTGGGGGCTGCGCAGCCTCGGTGTGAAGGAGACGGGCTACAACCCGTTCGGGCATCGGAGCGGGTCCGTGCGCGTCCACGAGACGGGTCTCGCGGTGGCGGGACTGGCCGCCGCGGGCTTCGAGAAGGAGGCGGGTTCACTGCTGCTGGGTGTGCTGGCGGCGGCCGAGACTTTCGGTCACCGGCTGCCGGAGATGTACGCGGGGGAGCGGCGTACGGAAGGTGGTTACCCGGTTCCGCATCCAACGGCCTGCAGACCGGCGGCCACAGCCGCGGCCGCCGGGGTCCTCCTGCTGACCACGCTCGCCGGGATCCGTCCCGACGCCCCGGCTCGCACGGTGACACTGCGTCCGGTGCGCGGTGCTCCGCTGGGAGAGATCGGGCTGACCGGCCTGCGAGTCGCGGGCGCCCCCTTCTCCGTACGCGTCAGCAGGCTCGGTCTGGCCATGGTCGAGGAGGCGGCCGACGGGCTTCAGCTGGGGGCGTGAGGGCCGGTCCCCCGCGAACCTGGGCTCACGAGGGTCGCGGTGTCCTGTCCGGGAGCGTCGGTTCAGCCATGTGAGCGACCGGTGAAGGGAGTGTTTATCGTCAGGCAGACGACTATGATCGCGGCATGCCCTACGACCCGTCAGCTTTCGCGCCGTTCGCCGTCACCGTCGACCTGGTCGTGCTGACCGTGCGTCGTCACGCCCTGTGCGCGCTGGCGATTCGCAGGGGCGAGCCGCCCTTCCAGGGGCGGTGGGCGTTGCCCGGCGGTTTCGTACGGCCCGACGAGGACCTGTCGCAGGCTGCGGCGCGGGAACTGATGGAGGAGACCGGGTTGTGCGCGCATGCCCCGGACGCCCCCGCACAGGTGAACGGGGCTCACCTGGAGCAGCTCGCGACCTACGGCGACCCCAAACGTGACCCGCGCATGAGGGTCGTCAGCGTCGCCCATCTCGCTCTCGCGCCCGACCTGCCCGCGCCCAGAGCCGGCGGAGACGCGAACAGCGCGCGTTGGGCTCCAGTCGAGGACCTGCTTCAGCAAGGCGGTTACGGACGTGACGGGGAACAGGCCGCGCCGCTCGCCTTCGATCACGCCCAGATCCTGTCGGACGGTGTGGAGCGTGCCCGTTCCAAGATCGAGTACTCGTCGCTGGCCACGGCCTTCTGCCCGCCCGAGTTCACGGTCGGCGAGCTGCGCCGGGTGTACGAGGCGGTGTGGGGGGTGGCGCTCGACCCGCGCAACTTCCACCGCAAGGTGACCGGTACGCCGGGTTTCCTCGTTCCCACGGGCGGGACGACGACCCGTCAGGGCGGTCGCCCCGCCCAGCTCTTCCGGGCGGGTGGCGCCACGCTGCTCAATCCGCCGATGCTCCGCCCCGAAGTCTGAGACCGGGGCGAGAGAGGTCGGCCATGACGCCGACAGTCCGGTCAAGCGGCCGGACCGGTGCGGAGGCTGCTCCCGAGGGCGCCCGAGGTGACCGGAAAAAGGCACATATCGCGCTATCTTGCTTAGGGTGATCCAGGCCATCGGACTGACCAGCAACGCCCGCAAGGAGTTTCCCCCCGCTGTCGACGACGTCTCCTTCGAGGCGCCTCCCGGCCGTGTCACGGCGCTCCTCGGAGCCCCGGGCGCAGGCAAGACGACCGCCCTCAGGCTCATGCTCGAACTGCAACAGGGCCGCGGAATCACCTACTTCAGAGGTCGCCCGCTGCACCGCATCGCCCATCCCTCGCGTGAGGTGGGCGTTCTCCTCGGCGAGGTTCCCGGTCACCCGGCACGCACGGTCCGAGGCCAACTCCGCATGCTGTGCGCCGCGGCGGGCGTACCCGCACGGCGCGCCGACGACGTCCTGGAGGTGGTGGGCCTCGTCAGCCTGCGCGACGAGCGTCTGGGAACTCTCTCGCGAGGTATGGACCGCCGCCTGGGCCTCGCCTGCGCCCTGTTGTCCGATCCGCACACGCTCGTGCTCGACGGTGCCACGGACGGACTCTCCGCTCGCGAAAGTCGCTGGCTGCACGGGGTGCTGCGTGCCCATGCCGGTGCAGGCGGCACCGTGCTGTTCGCCACGGACGACCCGAGAGAAGCCGCACGGACCGCTGACCGGGTCGTCACACTGGAGAAGGGCAGGCTCGTCGCCGACCAGGAGGCCGCGGATTTCGCCCGCACCCGGCTCCGGCCCCGAGTCGCCGTCCGCAGCCCGCACGCCGCCCGGCTCGGCGCTCTGCTGGTCAAGGAGGCCCGCGCCGCCCGGTGCTCCGTGGAGGTCGTGCGGGAGGACGGCAATCGCCTCTCCGTGTACGGCAGCACCTGTGCCGACATCGGCGAGTCCGCCTACCGGCACGGCATCCTCGTACACCAACTCGCCGACGAGGTCGGGGACATGGGGGCGACGCCTGCGCCGCAACCGGAACCGCAGCCGCAGCCGCAGCCGCAGCCGCAACCGGAATCGGAATCGGAGAAGCATCCTCATGGAGCTGGAGCTGGAGCTGGAGCTGAAGCGGCAGTCGAGGTTGAGGCAGGGGTCGAGGGTGAGGCCGTGGCGTCGGTGCGGAGCGCGGGGGTGCAGGGCGCGCGCGAGTTGTCGCCCCTGCCGCCGCCCATCACCGTCCGCCAGGGCGCCGGCCCCCTTCGGCCGCTGCGCTACGAGCTGCGCCGCGCGGCGGGGGTCGCTACGGGCTGGCTCACCGCGGCCGCCGTGCTCGTCGTCTCCGCCCTCATCGCCGTACTCCTGGCCAGAGCGGGACACACGCCGCAGTCGCGGCTGCTCGCCGCGTGGCCGCGGGACTTTCCCCTGCCGCCGGCGGCGCTGGGTGCGGGACTGCTCGGCGCCTTCGCCTTCGGCGACGAGTTCCGTCACCCCGCCCTGGCCACGGACCGCGGTACCGTCCCCCGTCGCCTGGGGCTGCTGGCCGCCAAACTCGTCGTCGCGGCGGCGACCGCGCTGACGCTCGCCCTCGGCGTGGTGGGTCTGAACGCCGAACTGCTCTACGTCGTCTACGGACGGGAGCTGACGGGAGTTCCGCCCGACTGGATCCCCTTGGGTGCCAGTTGGGTCGGCCTCGTGATCGGGTGCGCCTGGGCGGGGGTTCTGGCGGCAGGGATCTTCCGGTCCACGACCGCCGGCCTCGCGGCGGTTCTCGCCGTGCCGATCCTGGTCGTACCGGTCGTGCAAAAGGTTCTGGAGGGGCCGTCGGTCCGGACGGCTGCCGGGTTCTCGACCCGGCTGCGTGAGCTCGTACTGGTGCGGTGGCCGTTCGGGGGCGAGCACTATCTGGTCGCCGCCGCAGAGGTGATCGCTCAACCCGTAGCCGGCGCACTGATGTTGTCACTCACGGCTCTGCTCTGCGCGTATCTGCTCACGACCCTGCGGAGCCGGGCCCGATGACGACCTTCCGTGCACGTGTGTTCCCCTCGTGTGCGCAACTCCACGCAGAACGCCCATTTCTTTCCGATAAGGCGTCAATTGCGACGGGGTGAGCGATCACCCTTTCGTGTGCTTTTCACCAAAGACCTCAAGGGAGTTGGAGACGGCGCCGACAAAGGATCCGTGACTACCCTTGCGCACGCCATGATGACCGCCGCCCGTTCCGCAGACTCCGGCCTCACCGGTCCGGGCGAACTCGACCGCTACCCCTATGCGGAGGGCCCCGGCGCAGACCGCGTCGGCGGCTCCATGTGGGATGCCACGGACCCGGACCTGGGCCGCATGGGCCGACGTGCCGCCGGAAGTCGCGGCCGCGGCCTGCATGGCCAACTGGTTCAGCAGCTGGGTCAGATGATCGTCTCCGGTGACCTGGGTGCCGACCGCCCGCTCGTCCCCGAGGAGATCGGCCAGCGGTTCGAGGTCTCCCGCACCGTCGTCCGTGAGTCCCTGCGTGTCCTTGAGGCGAAGGGTCTGGTCAGCGCCCGCCCCAATGTCGGCACACGTGTGCGTCCGGTCAGTGACTGGAACCTCCTGGACCCGGACATCATCGAATGGCGCGCCTTCGGTCCGCAGCGCGACGACCAGCGTCGTGAGCTGAGCGAGCTGCGCTGGACCATCGAACCGCTGGCCGCCCGCCTCGCCGCCGGGCACGGCCGGCCGGAGGTCCAGCAACGGCTCACCGACATGGTCGAGATCATGGGTCACGCGATGGGGCAGGGTGACGCGCTCACGTTCTCGCGGGCCGATGCGGAATTCCACTCGCTGCTCATCCAGGTCGCGGGCAACCGCATGCTGGAGCACCTCTCCGGGATCGTGTCGGCCGCGCTCCAGGTCTCCGGTGGCCCGGTCGCGGGCTGCGACCGACCGAACGAGGCCTCCCTCTCGCACCACGCCCGTATCGCCGACGCTCTCGCGGCGGGCGACGCCTCGGGCGCCGAGGCGGCCATGCGGCAGCTGCTCACCGTCCACCCCGAGGTGGAGCGTGTCGTGCCCGCGCCGCGCGAGCACTGATCGCGCACCGCGGGTGGCGCGGTCGGGGCGTTCGCCCCGCGTGGCACCATTCGGTCGGCGAACCGTCTGCCGCCGGGCCCCACCGGATCCTCCAGGAGTCCGGTGGGGCCCGGCGATGCGAGGGGATGCCGGATGCGTCTACTGACCGCCTCTGACCGTATCTGGCCGCTTTTAGGCACTTACGGGGTGTGACTCGGGCCACGCAGATTGGGCGTAACACTCTTCGGGACAGCGCGATGACCTAAGAGGTGACAGCCGAGTAGGGAATATGGGCGCCGCTTCAGGCGCTGTGACTCTCCCCGGCTCCCGCCCGCGCCGTCGGCCCATTCCAAAGTCGGCGGTCGTCGGCTCCTCTCCGCAGTGGACGGGGCCGGAAGCCGTTTTCCAACGTTCCGAGAGGTTGTTCGTGTCGGCCAGCACATCCCGTACGCTCCCGCCGGAGATCGCCGAGTCCGTCTCTGTCATGGCGCTCATTGAGCGGGGAAAGGCTGAGGGGCAGATCGCCGGCGATGACGTGCGTCGGGCCTTCGAAGCTGACCAGATTCCGGCCACTCAGTGGAAGAACGTACTGCGCAGCCTCAACCAGATCCTCGAGGAAGAGGGTGTGACGCTGATGGTCAGTGCCGCGGAGCCGAAGCGCACCCGGAAGAGCGTCGCAGCGAAGAGTCCCGCCAAGCGCACCGCCACCAAGACCGTCGCGGCGAAGACGGCGACGGTCAAGAAGGCCACCGCCACCGCCACGCCGGCGATGCCCGAGGTCGACGATCCCGCCGAGGACGCGACCGCCAAGAAGGCCGCGGCCAAGAAGACGACCGCCAAGAAGGCGGTCGCGAAGAAGACCGTCGCCAAGAAGACGGCGGCGAAGAAGACCACCGCCAAGAACGCCGACGCCGAGCAGGGCGACGACGAGGCGACCGAGGAGACTCCGGGTACGGCCAAGACCGGCGAGGAGCCCACCGAGGACGGCGCTCAGGGCTTCGTGCTGTCCGACGAGGACGAGGACGACGCCCCCGCGCAGCAGGTCGCCGCGGCCGGTGCCACCGCCGACCCCGTCAAGGACTACCTCAAGCAGATCGGCAAGGTCCCGCTGCTCAACGCCGAGCAGGAGGTCGAACTCGCCAAGCGCATCGAGGCCGGTCTGTTCGCCGAGGACAAGCTGGCCAACGCCGACAAGCTCGCGCCGAAGCTCAAGCGCGAGCTGGAGATCATCGCCGAGGACGGCCGGCGCGCCAAGAACCACCTCCTGGAGGCCAACCTCCGCCTGGTGGTCTCCCTGGCCAAGCGTTACACCGGCCGCGGCATGCTCTTCCTGGACCTCATCCAGGAGGGCAACCTCGGTCTGATCCGCGCGGTGGAGAAGTTCGACTACACCAAGGGCTACAAGTTCTCGACCTACGCCACGTGGTGGATCCGTCAGGCGATCACCCGCGCCATGGCCGACCAGGCCCGCACCATCCGTATCCCGGTGCACATGGTCGAGGTCATCAACAAGCTCGCGCGCGTGCAGCGCCAGATGCTCCAGGACCTGGGCCGCGAGCCCACTCCGGAGGAGCTGGCCAAGGAACTCGACATGACCCCCGAAAAGGTCATCGAGGTCCAGAAGTACGGTCGTGAGCCGATCTCCCTCCACACCCCCCTGGGTGAGGACGGCGACAGCGAGTTTGGTGACCTCATCGAGGACTCCGAGGCGGTCGTCCCGGCCGACGCAGTCAGCTTCACGCTCCTCCAGGAGCAGTTGCACTCCGTCCTGGACACCCTGTCCGAGCGTGAGGCGGGCGTCGTCTCGATGCGCTTCGGTCTCACCGACGGTCAGCCGAAGACCCTCGACGAGATCGGCAAGGTGTACGGCGTCACGCGCGAGCGCATCCGCCAGATCGAGTCCAAGACCATGTCGAAGCTGCGTCACCCGTCACGCTCGCAGGTCCTGCGTGACTACCTGGACTAGGCCTCGGCCGTAGTACGTCGTCGAGGGCCCGGCTTCCCGTCATGGGAGCCGGGCCCTCGGTCTGTGCGGAGTGCGGAGTGCTGTCGGCTGGATCACTCTGGGTGTCTCGTGACAACCCCGGAGTGAGGAGCGCGCATGCGTCGTACCTTCGTCCGTGCACTGGCCCTTGTGGCCACGGCGGCAGTGATACCGCTGGTAGTCCCGGCCCCCGCGACGGCCGACGTCGTCATCGGTGGCCACCCGGTGGACATCGCCGAGGCCCCTTGGATGGTGGCCCTGTCCAGCCGTGACCGGTTCGGGGGAACACGTGCGGGACAGTTCTGCGGGGGAGTGGTGATCGGGCGGGACACGGTGCTGACAGCCGCCCACTGTCTGGGCGAGGAAGTGCTGGGGGCTCCCCCTCGGCAGGTCCGGGATCTGAGGGTCGTCGCGGGTCGCGGGGATCTGCGGGCGGACGGGGGCAAGGAGATCGCCGTGCGCGACATCTGGATCAATCCGCGGCACGACAGCTACACGAATGCCGGGGACTTCGCCGTACTCACCCTCTCGGAGCCGCTCGCCGCCGATTCGGTCATTCGCATGGCGGGCGCCGGGGACGCCGTCTACAACCCCGGGACGGGCGCTGTGGTGTACGGCTGGGGCGACACGACAGGTGGCGGGGACTACGCGGGTTCCCTGCGTGCCTCGCATGTCCGGGTGCTGTCCGACGCCGTTTGCGAGGAGGCCTATCCGAGCAGTGCGGACGGAACGTACCTCGCCGGCTCCATGCTGTGCGCGGGAGAGGCGGCTGGTGGCCGGGACGCCTGTCAGGGTGACAGCGGCGGGCCCCTGGTCGCTCAGGGGCGGTTGATCGGCCTTGTGTCGTGGGGGAGCGGCTGCGGACGGGTCGGCAGCCCCGGGGTCTATACGCGGGCCTCAGAGGTCGTCACAGCGCTCGGAGGGGGCCACTGAGAGCCGCCTGACGGCTTTCGTGGGCAGGAACGCACCTTGCGCAGCCACGAGCGCGGGCGGCCGCCCCTGGGATCAGGGGCGGCCGCCCGGTCACCGGCCTGTGCCGGAGATGGCTCGTCGTCTGCGCGAAGTGTCAGTGCTCTTCGTCATTGGCGCTTGCCGGGGCGGCCGTCAACCGCTCCGTCTCGTCCTGTATCTCAGCGGCGATCTTCTTGAGTTCCGGCTCGAACTTGCGCCCGTGGTGGGCGCAGAAGAGCAGTTCACCACCGTTGAGGAGGACGACGCGCAGATATGCCTGGGCGCCGCAACGGTCGCAGCGGTCAGCGGCCGTCAGTGGGCTCGCGGGGGTCAGAACAGTAGTCACGTCGCCTCTTCTCTAGCTCGACGAGCTGTCGTACCAGGGTCAACATCCAACCAGGCCGAAAACGTTCCCGCTCGTGGCTCTTCCTCGAAAAAAATCTTTCCGAGTCGGCTGTCTGCTGCCGGTTGGCGGCGAATGAGCCGTATTGCGTGTCTTCGTGTCTTACGGGTTCGCGCTCTGTCAGGTTCAGTCCTCACCGGCTGGCTTGCCGGTTGTTCTTGAGGACGTGCCCGGAGCCTAAATGGTTCATGCCTGGAAGGGAACGTGATATGTACTTCACTCCAACGAGGGATCGAACAAGCATACGACTCTGGACTAGTCTGCGTTTGGGGCGAGGGTGGCGTTACAACGGCTCTACCAGGCCTCGGTACCCTCAGACCGGTGACCGAAGCCGGACCCTTACCCAAAAGGGCCCCAACTGAAATTCAGCGAGGAGCGAACCGCGTGACCGCCGAGACGTCCGTGCCGTCCACAGCCCTGCTGACCGGAGCAGACCGGGACGGTTCCAACTACACCGCGCGGCACCTGCTCGTCCTCGAAGGTCTAGAGGCCGTGCGGAAGCGCCCGGGCATGTACATCGGTTCGACCGACAGCCGCGGTCTGATGCACTGCCTCTGGGAGATCATCGACAACTCCGTGGACGAAGCCCTTGGAGGGTACTGCGACCACATCGACGTGACCCTGCATGACGACGGTTCCGTCGAGGTGCGGGACAACGGCCGGGGCATCCCGGTCGATGTCGAGCCCAAAACCGGCCTTTCAGGCATCGAAGTCGTGATGACCAAGCTGCACGCCGGAGGCAAGTTCGGCGGCGGCTCGTACGCGGCCTCCGGTGGCCTGCACGGCGTGGGCGCCTCCGTGGTGAACGCGCTCTCGGCCCGCCTGGACGTCGAGGTGGACCGCGGGGGCAACACCCACGCGGTGAGCTTCCGGCGGGGCACACCCGGCGCCTTCAAGGGCGACGGCGCCGATGCCACGTTCGACGCGTCCTCCGGGCTGCGCAAGCTCAAGAGGGTCCCCAAGAATCGCACCGGCACGCGCGTGCGGTACTGGGCCGACCGCCAGATCTTCCTCAAGGACGCCAAGCTCTCCCTGGAGAACCTGCACCAGCGCGCCCGGCAGACCGCCTTCCTGGTACCCGGCCTGACCCTGGTCGTCCGCGACGAGTTCGGCCTCGGTGAGGGCGGCAGCAAGGGCGAGGAGTCCTTCCGCTTCGACGGCGGCATCAGCGAGTTCTGCGAGTACCTGGCCTCGGACAAGCCCGTCTGTGACGTGCTCCGCTTCTCCGGTCAGGGCAGCTTCAAGGAGACCGTCCCGGTCCTCGACGACCACGGACAGATGACTCCGACCGAAGTCACCCGTGAGCTGGGTGTCGACGTCGCGATGCGCTGGGGAACGGGCTACGACACGACGCTCAGGTCGTACGTGAACATCATCGCCACGCCCAAGGGCGGCACCCACGTCGCCGGCTACGAACAAGCGGTCGCCAAGACGATCAACGAAGTGCTGCGCTCCAAGAAGCTGCTGCGGGTCGCGGAGGACGACGTCGTCAAGGACGACGCCCTGGAGGGCCTCACCGCCGTGGTCACCGTGCGCCTCGCAGAGCCGCAGTTCGAGGGGCAGACGAAGGAGGTGCTCGGCACCTCCGCGGCTCGTCGCATCGTGACGAACGTGGTCTCCAAGGAGCTCAAGGCGTTCCTGACCTCCACGAAGCGGGACGCGGCCGCTCAGGCCCGTGTCGTCCTTGAGAAGGCGGTGGCCGCCGCCCGTACGCGGATCGCTGCCCGTCAGCACAAGGACGCCCAGCGGCGGAAGACGGCCCTGGAGTCCTCCTCGCTGCCCGCCAAGCTCGCCGACTGCCGCAGCGACGACGTGGAGCGCAGCGAGCTGTTCATCGTCGAGGGCGACTCGGCGCTCGGCACCGCCAAGCTCGCCCGGAACAGCGAATTCCAGGCACTCCTGCCGATCCGCGGAAAGATCCTCAACGTTCAGAAGTCGTCCGTGTCCGACATGCTGAAGAACGTCGAGTGCGGCGCGATCATCCAGGTCATAGGAGCGGGCTCGGGGCGCACTTTCGATCTCGACGCCGCCCGCTACGGGAAGATCATCCTGCTCGTCGACGCCGATGTCGACGGCGCCCACATCCGCTGTCTGCTCCTGACGCTCTTCCAGCGTTACATGCGGCCCATGGTCGAGGCGGGCCGGGTGTTCGCGGCAGTGCCGCCGCTGCACCGGATCGAGCTGAGCCAGCCCAAGAAGGGCCAGGACAAGTACATCTACACGTACTCGGACCGTGAGCTTCGGGAGACCCTGCTCGAACTCCAGCGGAAGAACGTGCGGTACAAGGACTCGATCCAGCGCTACAAGGGTCTGGGTGAGATGGACGCGGACCAGCTGGCCGAGACGACCATGGACCCGCGCCACCGCACACTGCGCCGGATCAACATCACCGACCTCGAAGCCTCCGAGCAGGTGTTCGACCTGTTGATGGGCAACGACGTCGCTCCGCGCAAGGAGTTCATCTCCAGTTCCGCGGCGACGCTGGACCGCTCGCGCATCGACGCGTAGGCGGTCCGACCGACGCGTCCGCGGTCCGACGGGGCCGGCCGGAGCTCCGGCCGGCCCCGTCGGACCGCAGAGCTCCGTGCGGGCGCGGGGAAGAGCACAGGAGACTCGCTCCACCCGTGGGTGGAGATCAGCGCTCGCCAGGATCCACCCGCGATCCACCCGGGCTCCGATCCGCAGACCGGCGCGCTTCCGTAGCGTCGAAGGCGTCGGCAGCACTCGCTGCCGACGCCTTCCTCTCCTCACTCACGGAGGCCGCGATGTCCGGGCTTGTCGATGTCCTGGCGATCCTCGCCGTGGTGGTCCTGGTGATCGCCCGCCAGTTCCGCCCCCGGCGGCTGGACGCGGACAGGCGCTGGTGGGTCGCGCCAGGCGTACTCATCGTTCTCGCCGTGCGCGAGCCCGGCCTGCTGGATCCCGGCCATCGGACGGCATCGGCTCTCCTCCTCGGCACCGAACTCCTCATCGCCCTGGTCACCGGCCTCGGCTGGGCATGGACCACGCGACTGTGGGCGACGCCGGACGGAGCGGTGTGGAGCAGGGGCAGCAAGGCGGGCGTCAGCGTCTGGACAGCAGGCATGGCCCTGCGGGCGGGCCTGGCCGGCCTCGGCGCCGCGCTCGGCCTCCACCAGGACACCTCGGCCCTCCTCCTCGGGCTCGCTGTGACACTGCTCGTCCGCTCCGGGATCCTGGCATGGCGGGCGCAGGAACTGCGTCCGGCGACCGGGCAGAGCACGGCATACGGTGAAGACGTGCCGCGCCCCATGTGGAAGGAGCGCGTGTGACGGAGAACGTCTGGCAGCGCTGGCCCTCCCGTGAGGCGCTCTCCGGAGCGGGGGTGCACAGGGCCCGGCACGCGCTCACGCTGGCCTCACGCATCCTCGCCGTCGGGATTCTTCTGGTGGCGACCTTCAAGGACAGCGACCTGCACGGCTGGGGCATCGCGGCAGCCGTCCTGGGAGTCCTCGCGTGCGGATTCGGAGCCTGGGGCTTCACGAGGACCACGCTCGACCACCGGCTCGTGCCCTCTCTTGGACTGCTGGCCCTGCTGTTCGCCGTCGCCGTGGCGGCTCACGGTGGGGGGTTCCGGGCGCCCGCCCTCGTCCTGTGGTGCGTGTGTGGCGTCATCGCGATGGAGCGTTTGCCCCTGGTCGCAGCCCTCCCCGCCACCGGCGCGGCGCTGGGAGCGTTCGCGGCCGTCAATCACGACAGCTTGCCGGCCGTCGTGGCCACGACCGGAGGAATCGCTCTGGCCGGCTACGTGCTCCGGCTGGACGCGGAGGCCCGGGGCAGCACCCAGCGGCTGCTCGTCCAGGAGCGTGCGGCGCGGGCGGCCGAGGCGGAGTCCGCGGCGCTGGCGGAGCGGGCCCGGATCGCACGGGAGATCCACGACGTACTGGCACACAGTCTCTCGGCCCAGCTCGTGCACCTGGAGGCGGCCCGACTGCTGATCGAGGGAGGAGGCGAGAGGGACCAGGTCCTCGACCGTGTCGTGGCCGCGCGAAGAATGGCCCGTGAAGGGCTCGCCGAGACCAGGCAGGCGCTTTCCGCGCTGCGCGGTGAGCTGTCCCCGCTGGAGGAGTTCCTGAGCGAGCTCGTCGCCGAGTCCGACGGTGCCGACGTCACCGTCACGGGTGAACGGCGACTGCTCCCGGCAGAGGTGTCCCAAGCGGTTCGCAGAGTCGCCCAGGAGGCGCTGACGAACGTCCGGAAGCACGCGCCGGGCGCCAAGGTCCGCATACGGATGGAGTACGGCCGGCACGAAGTGACGCTGCACGTACGGGATTCGGGTGCGCCGCCGGGAGAGTTCACCCACACCGGCGCCGGATACGGTCTGCTCGGAATGCGGGAGCGCGCCGAGCTGCTGGGCGGCTCGTTGGCGGCCGGGCCGGACGAGGAGGGGTTCGTGGTGATGCTGAAGGTGCCCGTATGACGGAGGACTGCGGTGGGGGAGCGGCCCGTGTCGTGGTGGCGGACGATCAGACCGTGGTGCGCGAGGGCATCGTGATGCTGCTCGGCCTGCTGCCGGGTATCGAGGTCGTCGGTGCGGCCGCCGACGGGTACGAGGCGGTACGGCTGGTGGCCGAGCTCGACCCGGACGTGGTGCTGATGGATTTGCGCATGCCCCGCTGCGACGGAGCCGAGGCGACCAGGCGCATCAGGTCCGAGTATCCGAGGACACAGGTGGTCGTGCTCACCACGTTCGCGGACGACGAGTCGCTGTTTCCCGCTCTGAGAGCGGGCGCTCGCGGCTATCTCACCAAGGACGCGACCGGCGACGAGATCGTCCGAGCCGTGCGGAGCGTGCTGTCCGGGGACGCGGGACTCTCGCCGGGCATCCAGCGGCGTTTGCTGGAGCGACTGACGGAACCGGAGTTCGCCTTGCCCGCGCAGGAGACTCCGGACGGGCTGACCCTGCGGGAGACGGAGGTGCTGGTGCTGATCGCCGAGGGCCTGAGCAACCAGGAGATCGCCCGCAAGCTGCAAGTGTCCACGGCCACGGTGAAGACCCACATCAACAACCTCTTCGCCAAGACAGGGCTCAAGGGCCGCGCTCAGGCCGTCCGTTACGCCTTCGGGAAAGGACTTGTGCGGCCACCAGGGGGGTGAGTCACCTGATGGGGTGAAGTGCGCGGAGAGAAGAGTCAGGGATCTTCCCGTTCTGTCCATCCTTGGGCACGCGGCCGAAACGGGCGGCGGACAAGGAGAGTTCGGTGGAGAAGCACGACGGTCCCGACCCCGGACAGGTCCGGATCGACGACCCCTGGTACGACGCGCTCGCCTCCGGGTGGGGCGAGTTGGACGGTACGGGTACGCCCGCTCCCGCTGTGCCGCCCGCGCGCGGGGAGCGGGAGGACCTGAGCGCGCGCGCCGCCGATGTCTATCTGGAGGTGCAGCGCAGCGCCGCCTTCCAGGAGGTGCGCAGCCGGTATCGGAGGTTCGTGATGCCGGCCGTCGCGGTGTTCTTCACCTGGTACGTGGCATACGTCGTGACGGCGACCACGGCGCCGGCCTTCATGGCGCGGCCCGTCGTCGGCGCGGTGAACGTGGCGATGGTCGCGGGGCTCGGACAGTTCCTCACGACGTTCCTCTTCACCTGGGCGTACGCGCGGCACGCGCGGCTGCGCAGGGACCGGGCCGCGCTCGACCTGCGCTGGGACACCCAGGAGCTGACGCGCAGCGTCGCGGGTGGTGACAGGTGACGGGGAACCATCAGACGCTGGCCCTGCTGCTCTTCAGCGTGTTCGTCGCGATCACTCTGGGGATCACGACCTGGGTGAGCCGTCACCGGCACGGTTCGGCGGAGGAGTTCTACGCGGGCGGCCGGCTCTTCTCGCCGATGGAGAATGGTTTTGCCATCGCGGGCGACTACATGTCCGCCGCCTCCTTCCTCGGCATCTCGGGGCTGATCGCGCTCTTCGGCTACGACGGACTGCTGTACTCGGTGGGGTTCCTCGTCGCGTGGCTCGTCGTCCTCTTCCTGGTCGCCGAACTGGTGCGCAACTGCGGGCGGTTCACGCTCGCCGACGTCGTCGCCGCCCGGATGAGCGAGCGGCCGGTGCGCATCGCGGCGGGAACGTCCTCGGTGACCGTGTCGGTTCTGTATCTGGTCGCCCAGATGGTGGGAGCGGGCAGCCTGGTCGCGCTGCTGCTGGGAGGCACGGGCGAGGCGGCGCAGACCTGGACGGTCATCGGCGTCGGCGCGCTCATGGTCGTGTACGTGTCGTTCGGCGGGATGCGGGCCACCACATGGATCCAGATCGTCAAGGCGGTCCTCCTCATGGGCGGGGCGATCGCGTTGACCGTGCTCGTCCTGGTGCGGTTCCACGGGGACTTCGACCAGTTGCTGCGTACGGCGGCGGAGCGGAGCGGGCACGGGAAGTCGTTCCTGGCACCGGGCCTGAAGTACGGCGGCGACTGGACGGCGCGCCTCGACTTCATCAGCCTGGGACTGGCTCTGGTGCTCGGCACGGCGGGCCTGCCGCACATCCTGTCGCGCTTCTACACCGTGCCGACCGCCCGTGCCGCCCGTCGCTCGGTCGTCTGGTCGATCGGGCTGATCGGCGGGTTCTACCTGATGACGATCGTGCTGGGTTTCGGAGCGGCGGCGATCGTCGGCCCCGATGCCGTACGCGGGTCGAACGCGGCCGGGAACACGGCGGTTCCGCTGCTGGCGCTCGATCTGGGCGGCGGGGCCTCATCCGCCGGAGGAACGGTTCTTTTTGCGATCGTCGCCGCGATCGCCTTCGCCACGATCCTCGCGGTGGTCGCCGGCATCACGCTCGCCTCCTCGGCCTCCGTCGCACACGACCTCTATGCGTCGCTGCGGCGACGGCGTGCCAAGCCGCGTAGTGAGGTGGCCGTGGCGCGGATCGCCGCCGTCGGGGTCGGCGTCGTGGCCATCGCGCTCGGCCTGCTGGCACGCGACCTCAATGTGGCGTTCCTGGTGGGACTGGCCTTCGCGGTCGCCGCGTCGGCTAACCTGCCCGTCCTGCTGTACTCGCTGTTCTGGCGGAACTTCACGACACGCGGCGCGGTGTGGTCCGTGTACGGGGGGCTGGTGCCGGCCCTGGTGCTCGTGGTGCTGTCGCCCGTGGTGTCGGGCAGTCCCGGCTCGCTGTTCCCGGGCGTCGACCTCCAGTACTTCCCGCTGGACAATCCGGGCCTGGTCTCCATTCCGATGGGCTTCCTCGCGGGCTGGCTCGGCACGGTCACCTCGACGGATGCGCCGGACGAGGCCAAACACGCGGAGACGGAGGTGCGGGCGCTCACGGGGGCCGGGGCGGTCTGAGGCTCACGCGGGTTCTCCGTCAGGGGCGGGTCGCCCAGACATAGCGGTGTTCGGGGCGGCCCGCGTCGCCGTACTTCAGGCTCAGGGTGGCCCGGCCGGTGCGCTCAAGTAGCTTCAGATAACGCTGGGCGGTCTGCCGGCTCAGTCCGGTCCGCTCGGCGATCTCCTGGGCGGACAGAGGGCTTTCCGCGTTCACCAGGGCTTGGCGCACCGCCTCCGCGGTGGTGGGGGAGTGCCCTTTGGGCAGGTCCGGTTCCGTGCCCGTGGAGAGGGCGCCGAAGATCCGGTCGACCTCGGCCTGTTCGGCCTCGCCGCCCCCGTCGAGGGTGCGACGCAGTTCGGCGTACGCCTCAAGTTTCGCGCGGAGTCCGGCGAAGGCGAACGGTTTCACCAGGTACTGCAGAGCGCCGTGCCGCATCGCCGCCTGGACCGTGGTGATGTCGCGGGCCGCGGTCACCATGATCACGTCGGCCTGGAGGCCCCGCCGCCGCATCTCCTGGACGACCGCGAGACCGGTCTCGTCGGGCAGGTAGTGGTCGAGCAGCACCAGATCCAGTTGGGGCAGCGCCTCCATCTGCCGCAGGGCCTCCGCCGCTGAGTGCGCCTCGGCCGCGACATGGAAACCGGCGACCTTCTCCACATAGGCGGCGTTGACCCGAGCGACCCGGACATCGTCGTCCACGACCAGTACCTCGATCATCGCGGTTCCTCCTTGGTGGTCGTGGCGGATCTCTCCAGTGCGGGGCCGGGTTCCGGCTGGGAGGTGAGCGCAGGTTCCGCGAGGGCTTCCGGCAGCACGATCGTGAACTCCGCGCCCCCGCCCTCCGCCTGCGCGACCTGTGCGCTGCCACCCTGCCGTTCAGCGAGCCGGCGCACCAGCGGCAGGCCGATCCCGCGCCCCCGGTGGGCCGGCGGCTCCTTGGTGGACCAGCCGTCCGTGAAGATCAACTCACGTTGCCCGGCGGGGACCCCTGGCCCGGTGTCCCGCACCCTGAGCACGGCCGTACGCCCTTCCGCGCGCAATTCGACCTCCACGCGCGCGTGGAGGGTGCCCGCGACGGCGTCGAGCGCGTTGTCGACGAGGTTACCGACGATCGTGACCAGTCCCCGGGCATCGACCAGCCGGTCGGGGAACAGCGTCCTGTCGGAAACCGTCAGGGCAACGGCGCGCTCCGCCGCGACTGTGGCCTTGCCCACCAGGAGGGCGGCGAGCAGCGGGTCGTGGATCTTCTCGGTGATCTGTTCCGCGGTGGCCCTGTGGTCGCCGACCACCTCGCCGACGAACTCCACCGCGTCGTCGAACATCTCCAGCTCCAGCAGACCGAGCAGTGTGTGCATCCGGTTGGCGTGCTCGTGGTCCTGGGCGCGCAGGGCGTCGATCAGACCGCGGGTGGAGTCGAGCTCGCGGCCCAGTTGCTCCAGTTCCGTGCGGTCCCGCAGTGTGGCGACGGCGCCGCCGTCGTCGGTGGGCATGCGGTTGGCGACCAAGACCCGCTGTCCGCGGACGGTGAGCAGATCGGTTCCGCTGACGGTCCCGGCCAGCACATCGGTCGTACGTCCCTCGCCGAGCGCCGTGCCGAGGGGCTGCCCCACGGCTTCGTCGCCGAGGCCCAGCAGCCGCCGGGCCTCGTCGTTGAGCAGCCGGATCCTGCCCTCCCGGTCCAGCGCGACGACGCCCTCCCTGATGCCGTGCAGCATGGCCTCACGTTCCGCCAGGAGTCCGGCGATGTCCGAGAAGGCCAGGTCACGGGTTTGCCGCTGTACCCGCCGTGAGATCAGGTAGGCGGCCAGCGCGCCCACGGCCATCGCCCCGCCCGCGTAGGCGAAGAGCCCCGGGATGGCATGGACCAGGCGGTCCCGCACACTGTCGTACTCGATACCGACCGAGACCGCGCCGACGATGTGACCGCCGGCGTCGCGCAGCGGCACCTTGCCGCGTGCCGAGCGGCCCAGTGTGCCGTCGTCGATCTGCATGACCTCCTGGCCGGCCAGCGCCTGCCGCGGGTCGGTGGAGACGCGTCCCCCGATCTCGGCGGGATGGGTGTGCGACCAGCGCACGCCGTGCATGTCCATGACCACGACATACTCGGCCCCGCTCGCCCTGCGGATGCGCTCCGCCTCGGCTTGGACGGGCCCGTCCTTCGAGGGGCGTGTCGACGTCAGCTCGTCGGCGAGCTGTGGCTGTGCCGCCGTGGTCTGCGCGATCGCGAGCGCGCGACGCATCGCCTGGTCGTCCAGCTGGTCACTGAGAGGAGCGAGGAACAGACCCGTCGCGAGTACGGCGACTCCGGCGGCGATCGCCACCTGCATCAGCAGCACCTGCGAGAACATCCGCCTCGGCATGCCGAGGCGGAGTCGTCGAGCAGGGGGAGGGGGGCTCATACCCATGACGGTACGGGGAACGGCGGGCCGGGCCGTGGACGAAGTGGCGTGAATCTCGTTCGGATGCCGTGGTCAGCGGGTCAGCGGGTCAGCGGGTCAGCGGGTCGACAGGCCGACGGGGCGGCGGGTCGCCGCGTCAGCAGGTCAACCGGTCGCGGGGCTTGTGGCGGCTGGACGTGACAGCTCACGCACCGCCGTCACGTCCATGCGAGCCGGGGAACCGAGAGCCGAGCCGCAGCTCTCCGCACGGGGCGGCGACGAGGCGCCCTGGCTCACCGCGACGAGCCAGCGGCGGCCGTCCGTGTGGGCGATCGTCACCTCCCAGTGAGGTGCCTCGCCCTCGGTACGGGCCACGCTCAGCGCGCCCGCCGCGTCCTCGCGCACCGCCGTACGCACCGCCAGCTCGGCGGCCTGACCGGGGCGCTCCCAGGCGGAGCCGCCGCGGCACCCCTCGGTGACGACACGCCCTTCGCGTACGCCCTGGAGGACTTCCTTCACAGCATGGGCCTCGGCGCGCCCGTATGCGTAACCGAACGGCAGGACGAGGAGAGTGGGTGAGAAGCGGTGGCCTCCCAGGTGTGTGACCTCCCACGCTCCCGCCACTCCGGAGGCGGCGAGTTCGGCGGCGAGGGGGCGGCCGAGCAGGGCACAGCACCGGTCGCGCTTGCCGTTGGTGCACACGAGGGCGAGTGGGTCACCGTCGTGGGGGCGGCCGTCGAGCGCGGTGTCGAAGGTACGGGCCAGGCCTCTGCCCAGCTCGGCGAAATCAAGTGTGAGCAGCTGTTCGGGGTCTGATGTGGTGGCACTGTGCAGCCATACGTTTCCCGGAGTGGTGTGGGCCGCGTACACCTGGCGCTCGGCGACCTTGTGACAGTCCGCGTGGCGTCCCGGGCGGCGGATCAGGGCGATGCGTACACCGGTGTCCTCGGCGGCCCGCTCCAGGGCGCGGCCCAGTACGGGATCGAGATGACTCGACGTCAGCGCTTCGGCGCCCCACGGGCCGGGCTGTTCGACCAGCAGCCACGTCCTCGCCGTGGCGGCGGTCCCCGCGAGGGGCTCCTCCAGGTCCTGTGAGACCTTCGCGCACGTACTCACAGAGGTGAGCCTAACCTGACGTGGCTCCTGGTGACTTGCGGGGCCGGTGGTGTCACTGCTCCGGAAGTGGCTGAGGCGGCCGTTCTCCTACGTAGTGCCCGCTCGGGCGCATGCGCAGCGGTACCTCGCCGTACTCCTCCAGGGTGTGGGCGATCCAGCCGGCGGTCCGGGCCACGGCGAAGATCGTCTCACCCGCTGAGGCGGGCATGCCGGACGAGGCAGTGAGGACGGCGAGGGCCAGGTCTACGTTGGCGTGCAGCGGGACGTGGCGAGCCGTCGTTTCCACGACGTCGCGAGCCGCGGCCAGCGCCGGCGCGGCGTCGGGGATGTCCTCCAGGAGGGCGAACAGCGCCCGCGCGCGTGGGTCCTCGCCCGCGTAGAGGCGATGACCGAGGCCCGGGACGCGGCGCCCCGCGCGCAGCTCGTCGGCGATCACGGGGGCCGCTGTGCCGCGGTCGAGAACGTCGAGGAGCATGCGGTGCGCCAAGCCGCTGGCCGCCCCGTGCAGGGGGCCTTCGAGTACGCCGAGGCCCGCCGAGACGGCGGCGTACGGATGGGCGCGGGCCGAGGCCGCCACCCGGACCGCCAGTGTCGAGGCGGCCAGGTCGTGGTCGGCGAGGAGCGCGAGTGCCGTGTCCAGGGCCCGCAGGGATGCTCCCGATGCCTCGCGTCCGCTGAGCCGGGCCCACAGACGGTGGGCCAGCGGGCCGTCGTCCAGCTGGTCGTGCCTCCTGGGCGGCAGGGCGGCGACGAGCGTGGGGATCAGGGTGCGGGCCGTGCCCAGCACGGACTGTTCGGAAAGGTCGAAGCGCAGTGGATCGGCGGTCGCCGCGGCGATGGTGGCCACGCGGAGCCGGTCGGTGGGGCTCGTGTGCTCGGGCAGTGCGTCGACGGCGCGGCGCGCCGTCGCGACGGATGCCTCGGGTGCCGTGAAGGTGGCGCCGGGGCGCAGAACACCTGTCCAGAGCCACTCCGCCACCTCCTCGTAGGAGTGGCGTGCGGCGAGCTCGGCAGCGTCGACGCCCCGGAAGTAGTAGCGGTCCTTGTCGATCAAGGTGATCCGGGTGTGGACGGAGAGGGTGCCCGCAGCCGGTGAACTCATTGCCGGTGCACGCCTGTTGCGGCGCGCGAGAGCTTCCACCTCCTTGGGGTCGAAGGTGCTGCCACGGCCGCCCGGGTTGCTCCGGCTGCCTAGTCGGCCACGGCTGACGTAGGCGTACACCGTCTCCGGCTTCACGCCGAGGAGTTCGGCGGCTTCTCGCGTACTGATCCGCTGCCCCTCGTGTGCCGGGGCCGCTCCTTGATCCGTCATGGGTGTCACCGTATCTATAGGGTCGAATATTGATTCAATCAATATTGACAATGAATAAGTCAAGCATGGACAGTCGAATCAAGTTCAAGGAGGCAGTCATGTCGATCAACCGGGCCGCGAACGGTCGGGACGCTGGGCCCTTCGTCGACGTTCCGCGTGGACTCGCGGGCGTCGTCGTCACCGATACCGTGCTGGGTGACGTCAGAGGGGCCGAGGGGTTCTACCACTACCGTCAGTACTCGGCCGTGGAACTCGCGAGGAGCCGTGGCTTCGAGGACGTATGGCATCTGCTGACGCACGGTGAACTGCCGGACGCGGCGCAGAGTTCCGCCTTCGCCGCGCGGACGGTGGAACTGCGGCGGCTGCCCGAGGAGGTGCGGGCGGCGCTGCCCGCGATCGCCGCGGCCAGTGGGCGGGCCGGGGCGCTCGCCGGCATGCGGACGGCGTTGTCGCTCTTCGGTGCGGCGCGTGGGTTCCGGCCGGTGTACGACCTAGACGGCGAGCAGCGCCGGGCGGACGCGCTCGCGGCGTCGGCGGCCGTGCCGACGCTGTTGACGGCGCTCCACCGGCTCGGGCGCGGCTTTGATCCGGTCGAGCCGCGCGACGACCTGCCGTATGCCGCCAACTACCTGTACATGATGACGGGGGCGGAGCCGGAGCCAGCCAGGGCACGGGCCGTCGAGCAATACCTGATCTCAACCATTGATCACGGATTCAATGCGTCAACATTCACTGCCCGAGTGATCGCGTCGACGGGGGCTGACGTGGCGGCCTGTCTCGGAGGGGCGGTGGGGGCTCTTTCCGGTCCGCTGCACGGCGGGGCCCCGAGCCGGGCCCTGGACACCCTGGACGCGATCGGAACGCCCGACTGTATCGACTCCTGGATCCGAGAACGGGTTCTGGCCGGTGAACGCATCATGGGCTTCGGCCATCCCGTCTACCGCACCGAGGACCCTCGTTCGCGCATGCTCCGCGAGATCGCCCAGGGCTTCGGCGGTCCACTGGTCGACTTCGCCGTCGAGGTCGAGCGCCAGGTGGAGGCCATTCTGGCGGACCTCAAGCCGGGTCGTGAGCTGCACACCAATGTGGAGTTCTACGCGGGGGTCGTCATGGAACTCTGCGGCCTTCCGCGTGAGATGTTCACGCCTACGTTCGCGGCGGCACGCGTGGTCGGCTGGAGCGCGAACATCCTGGAACAGGCGGAGGACCCGAAGATCATTCGGCCGGCGGCGCGGTATGTGGGGCCGGGGGCGCCGGCTGTGGTGCCTGCGGTTGCCTGACCGCTTCGGCTGTCGAGGCGTTGGGTGCGCGTGAGGCCCGGAGAGCCGGTCTGGCGCCGGGCCTTGCGGTGTGTCGGCGAGCAGTGATCGGTTGGTGTGCTGCCCGGTCGGGGACGGCTTTCGACCTGCACCGAGGTGGGGTGCAGCGAGGCGATGGCTATCACGGAGCGAGTCGGGGGTGGACTCGTCTACCGGCCGCGGGGTCAGGCGTCGGGGATGTCGGCCTTCGCGCGAATCAAGGTTTCCCGGCTCACCACGACGATGCGTTCGTCGTCGGCGCGCGCGGCGTCGGCGGGAAGCTCGGTGTCGAGCGCCGCTGTGGCCTCTGTGCCGATGACAGCGAAGTTGCCGTCGTTGAGTTCGAAGATGTCGGGGCAGGTCTCGCCGGTCACGCTGCCTCGTTCACGAGGAGACGCGCCGATGCGACGCACGATTTTCAAAGGGGATCCCGGTCCTCAGGAGAATAGACAGAAGAGCGGGGCAAATGTAGTCCCTCGGTGCCCCTGCGGCGAACCCGGGGCGATCCCGAGGGGTAGCCCAACTGGCCCTATATTGACGGGGGTTCGCCCACGACCCACCACTCTTCCGTGTCTGCCTCGGCCAGATCGCGGACCAGCCGGTCCACCATTTTCCCTACGTGAGCCTCCTCGGACGAGCCGTCGAGGCTGTCGCGATGGTGGCGGGTGGCTTCCCAGAAATCGCGGAACACGCTGCTCTGGCAAAGCACCCGAAGGTGTCCGTGCAGCTCCTGCCGGTTGACGTCTCCGGCATAGAAGGTGTGCAGGGCATTTGTGTACAGCGCGTTGGCGAAGAGGTACTGGCGTCGCAGCCTGGGTCGTTCGGCGACCGGCGCGGCGCTGAGATCGACGGTGCTCATCACGACGGCCAGTTCCGGGTCGTCCATGGCCTTGCTCAGCAGATGGAGGTGCACGCGCTGCTGCTCCACCCGCAGTCTCTTCTTGTTGTACTGACGCTGCTGGAAGGTGAGGACTGCGAGAGTTCCTGCTGTGAACGCGAGTCCCGCCACTGCGGCGGTGCTCAACCCCCGGATCTCATAATTCTGTGTGGCCATGCCAACCCCCGAATCAGGCGGCCGTCCGCCGGTCGTCGGTGCGGGTCGACTGATGGGGACCGGCGAGCGTTGGGCGGCGCTTGCCGTCTCCCAGGGTGCCGAGCGGGTCTGATCGGCTGGGAGGCGGAGAGGCGGCGCACAGAGGTAAGCGCGGGTCGCGCAACTCGGCGCCCTGCCCAACGTGTGCCCCGCGAGCGCCGCTAACAATCGTTCACTTCCGGCGCTTTCCGGGGCGGCTCGTATCCTTGGCGGGCATTCGTTCCCTGTCGTGAGAGCCGGTTTGCGAGCCGGAGCGCGCAATTGGTGTGAGAGAGGTCGCGTGTCGAGTCAGGCGAGCCCCCAGCAGATCCCGGTCCTCGTCCTTGCCGGTTTCCTCGGTTCCGGAAAGACCACGCTGCTCAACCACCTCCTGCACCGAAGCGGAGGCAGCCGTATCGGTGCCGTCGTGAACGACTTCGGTGCCATCGAGATCGATGCCATGGCTGTCGCGGGAGCGCTCGGGGACTCCACCGTCTCCCTCGGAAACGGGTGCCTGTGCTGCGCCGTCGACGCCAGTGAACTCGATCTCTATCTGGACCGGCTCGCCCGACCCTCGTCGCGGATCGACGTGATCGTCATCGAGGCGAGCGGTCTGGCCGAGCCCCAGGAACTGGTGAAGATGCTCCTGGCCAGCGAGAACCCGCGCATCGTCTACGGCGGACTGGTGGAGGTCGTCGACGCCGCCGAGTTCGACGCCATCCGTGAGAAGCATCCCGAGATCGACCGGCACCTTGCCATCGCCGACCTGGTCGTCGTCAACAAGGCGGACCGCGCGCCGGACCCCGACCGCGTGATCCGGCTGGTGCGTGCGCTCGCCGACCGTGCCGCTGTCGTACCCGCCTCGTACGGGAGGATCGACCCCGAGTTCCTCTTCGACTGCCGACCCACCGAAGAACGTATCGGCCAGTTGTCCTTCGACGACCTGCACCGGCACGAGGACCGTGACCGCGGTGACGGTGGCGCCGACGAGCACCTCGGACATCTGCACTCCGCCTACGAGTCCGTCTCCTTCACCTCCGAAGTGCCCCTTGGCCCCCGGCGGTTGATGGACTTCCTCGACAGCAGACCCGACGGTCTGTACCGGATCAAGGGGTACGTCGACTTCGGCGCCGCCGATCCCCGCAACCGGTATGCCGTGCACGCGGTGGGCCGCTTCCTGCGTTTCTATCCGGAACCCTGGCCTCCGGGTGAGCGGCTGACCCAGCTCGTGCTCATCGGGTCCGGCATCGACGCCCTCGCGCTCGGCAAGGAACTGGAGGCCTGCAAGGACGACGCCCCACACGCCGACGAACGCAGCATGTGGGGCGTCCTGCGTTACGTACAGGAGCAGGAGCAGGAGCAGGAGCAGGAGCAGTAGGGGAGGCGGAGGTGGTGGGTCGGGGTGGGTGGGCCGGTCTGCCGGGTGGCGGGGGCTAGACCGGGCCCGCCACCACCGACACCGTCTTCGCCAGCGAGACACCCGAGCCGTCGCGGCGCGGGTCCATCTCCGGCAGCTCCGCCGGTGTTCCGTCCTTCTGCGCGGCCCGGGCGGGAGCGGGGCCCGCCCAGGCCAGGCTCAGGCAGTCCTCGCCCTTCAGGAACCGCTGGCAGCGCACGCCACCCGTGGCGCGGCCCTTGCGCGGGTACTGGTCGAACGGGGTCAGCTTGGCCGTCGTCTGGACCGAGTCGTCCAGCGTGCCCCGTGAGCCCGCCACGGTGAAGACCACCGCGTCCACGGCCGGGTCGATCGCCGTGAACGAGATCACCTTGGCCCCGTCCGTGAGCTTCACACCCGTCATGCCACCCGCGGGCCGGCCCTGCGGACGCACCTGGGACGCCTGATAGCGCAGCAGCTGCGCGTCGTCGGTGATGAAGATGAGGTCCTCCTCGCCGGTGCGCAGCTCCGCCCCGCCGACGATCCGGTCACCGTCCTTGAGGGTGATGACCTCCAGCTCCTCCTTGTTCGACGGGTAGTCCGGGACCACGCGCTTGACCACACCCTGCTGGGTGCCGAGGGCCAGGCCCGGCGACGACTCGTCGAGCGTCATCAGGCAGACCACCTGCTCGTCGCCCTCCAGGGCCAGGAACTCCGAGATCGGCGCGCCCCCGGAGAGGTTGGGCGCCGAGGCGGTCTCGGGCAGCTGCGGGAGGTCGATGACGTTGAGCCGCAGGAGCCGTCCGCTGGACGTGACCGCGCCGATCTCGCCCTGGGCAGTCGCCGGGACGGCGGAGACGATCAGATCGTGCTTGACGCGCCTGCCCTCGCTCTCCCCGAAGGGGTCACCGTTGGCCGTACGCGCGAGCAGTGCCGTCGACGACAGGAGCACCCGGCACGGGTCGTCCGCCACCTGCAGCGGAACGGCCGTGGCGGCGGAACCGGCCGACTCCAGCAGCACCGTACGCCGGTCGGTGCCGAACTTCTTGGCCACCGCGGCCAGTTCGCCCGACACCAGCTTGCGCAGCTCGGCGTCCGAGTCCAGGATGCCGGTCAGCTCGTCGATCTCGCCGTTGAGGCGGTCGCGCTCGGTCTCCAGCTCGATGCGGTCGAACTTGGTCAGCCGGCGCAGCGGCGTGTCCAGGATGTACTGCGTCTGGATCTCGCTCAGTGAGAAGTGCTCGATCAGGCGCTGCTTGGCCTGGGCGGAGTTCTCACTGGAGCGGATGAGGCGGATGACCTCGTCGATGTCCAGCAGGGCGACGAGCAGGCCCTCGACCAGGTGCAGCCGGTCGCGCTTCTTGGTGCGGCGGAACTCACTGCGTCGGCGCACGACCTCGAAGCGGTGGTCGAGGTACACCTCCAGCAGTTCCTTGAGGCCCAGGGTGAGCGGCTGGCCGTCCACCAGCGCCACGTTGTTGATGCCGAAGGACTCCTCCATCGGAGTCAACTTGTAGAGCTGCTCCAGGACCGCCTCCGGCACGAAGCCGTTCTTGACCTCGATGACCAGGCGCAGGCCGTGCGAGCGGTCGGTGAGGTCCTTGACGTCGGCGATGCCCTGCAGCTTCTTCGAGCCGACCAGGTCCTTGATCTTTGCGATCACCTTCTCCGGGCCGACGGTGAAGGGCAGTTCGGTGACGACGAGGCCCTTGCGGCGCGCCGTCACGTTCTCCACCGACACCGTCGCGCGGATCTTGAAGGTGCCGCGGCCCGACTCGTACGCGTCCCTGATCCCGGTCAGGCCGACGATCCGGCCGCCCGTGGGCAGGTCGGGGCCCGGGACGTACTTCATGAGCGTTTCGAGATCGGCCCCGGGGTGGCGGATCAGATGGCGGGCGGCGGCGATGACCTCGCCGAGGTTGTGCGGCGCCATGTTCGTCGCCATGCCGACCGCGATGCCCGACGCGCCGTTGACCAGGAGGTTCGGATACGCGGCCGGGAGGACCGACGGCTCCTGCTCCTGGCCGTCGTAGTTCGGGCTGAAGTCGACCGTGTTCTCTTCGATCGACTCCGTCATGAGGGAGGTGGCGTCGGCCATCCTCGCCTCGGTGTACCGCATGGCGGCCGGCGGGTCGTCGTTGCCCAGCGAACCGAAGTTGCCGTGGCCGTCGACCAGGGGCAGCCGCATGGAGAAGGGCTGGGCCAGGCGGACCAGCGCGTCGTAGATCGACGCGTCGCCGTGGGGGTGGAGCTTGCCCATGACCTCGCCGACGACGCGGGCGCACTTCACATAGCCGCGGTCGGGGCGGAGCCCCATCTCGTTCATCTGGTAGACGATGCGGCGGTGCACGGGCTTGAGGCCGTCGCGGGCGTCCGGCAGGGCTCGGGAGTAGATGACCGAGTACGCGTACTCAAGGAAAGAGCCCTGCATCTCGTCGACGACGTCGATGTCGAGGATGCGCTCCTCGAAGTCGTCGGAAGGCGGGGTCTTCGTGCTGCGGCGGGCCATCGCTGCTGCGACTCCTTCACAGTCTCTGCCTGGGCATGAACGGGTTCTGACGCGGTCCATTGTGGACCGCAGTACTGACAACGCGGACCACGACCCGTCCGTACGGGCCTGTCGGGCCGGGTGCGCGACCGCCCCAACAGGCCTGGCAGGCCCCGATCGAGGCGGCCCCGGAGGCTCCACGAGCGCGACCCGCGACTGCCCGCGGAGGTCTGAGGACGCTACCGCGTTCCGTTTTCACGGGGGTGGTGGAGGGGGTTTGCCGGGTGCGGGCCGTCTTGGCCGGTCGTGCGGTTCCCCGCGCCCTGAAAGTGAAGGAGTGCCCCTGCGGGGCGGCCTCCCGTCGGGGGGACCGGGCAGGGGGCCGGCGCGTGCGGGTCCGCTGTGGCCGGTCGCGCGGTTCCCCGTGCCCCTGAACGGGGCGCCTCTGCCGGAGCGCGTGTGCTCGTACGGACGTACGAGACCCGGTGTGTCGGCCGGCCGGGTCCGAGGACGCTCGCGTGCTCGCTCTCGGCGTACCCGATGCGGGAACTTCGCCAGCTGTCCGCGCGCTTGCATACAGTGGCACGACTAGCAGAATTCAGCAGTTTTCCGCGATCGAAGGGACGTACATGCCCATGGGTCACACGGCCACAGCCGAGGCCGGTTCCGGCGGCCTGACAGCGACCGAGCACCGCCTGGCCAACGGCCTGCGAGTGGTGCTCTCCGAGGACCACCTGACCCCGGTCGCGGCGGTGTGCCTCTGGTACGACGTCGGCTCGCGGCACGAGGTCGAGGGCCGCACCGGGCTCGCCCACCTCTTCGAGCACCTGATGTTCCAGGGGTCCGGCCAGGTGAAGGGCAACGGCCACTTCGAACTGGTCCAGGGAGCGGGCGGTTCGCTCAACGGCACGACGAGTTTCGAGCGGACCAACTATTTCGAGACCATGCCGACGCACCAGCTGGAGCTCGCTCTCTGGCTGGAGGCCGACCGCATGGGCTCGCTGCTCGCCGCGCTCGACGACGAGTCGATGGAGAACCAGCGGGACGTCGTCAAGAACGAGCGCAGGCAGCGCTACGACAACGTCCCCTACGGCACCGCCTTCGAGAAGCTGACCGCCCTCGCGTACCCGGAGGGTCACCCGTACCACCACACCCCGATCGGGTCGATGGCCGACCTGGACGCGGCCACCCTTGAGGACGCGCGCGCCTTTTTCCGCACCTACTACGCGCCCAACAACGCCGTGCTGTCGATCGTCGGGGACATCGACCCGGAGCAGACGCTCGCCTGGGTCGAGAAGTACTTCGGTTCCATCGCCGGTCACGACGGCAAGCCCGCCCCGCGCGACGGCTCGCTCCCGGAGACCATGGGCGGGCAACTGCGCGAGGTCGTCGAGGAGGAGGTCCCGGCGCGCGCGCTGATGGCCGCCTACCGGCTCCCGGAGGACGGCACGCGCGCGTCGGACGCCGCCGACCTCGCCCTGACCGTGCTCGGCGGCGGCGAGTCGTCCCGGCTCTACAACCGGCTCGTACGCCGTGACCGCACCGCCGTCGCGGCCGGCTTCGGTCTGCTGCGCCTCGCCGGAGCGCCCTCCCTGGGGTGGCTCGACGTGAAGACGTCCGGCGACGTCGAGGTCCCGGTCATCGAGACCGCCGTCGACGAGGAGCTCGCCCGGTTCGCCGCGGAGGGCCCCACGGCCGAGGAGATGGAGCGTGCCCAGGCCCAGTTGGAGCGCGAGTGGCTGGACCGTCTCGGCACGGTCGCGGGCCGCGCCGACGAACTGTGCCGGTACGCGGTCCTGTTCGGCGACCCCCAGCTCGCCCTGACCGCCGTGCAGCGCGTTCTCGACATCACCGCTGAGGAGGTGCAGGAGGTCGCCAAGGCCCGTCTGCGACCCGACAACCGCGCGGTGCTGGTCTACGAGCCCCTCGCCCCGGACGGGACCGACGCGCCCGAAGAGACCGACGCCGCCGGGGCCACCGGCGCCGCCGCCGACAACACCGACGAGGAGGCGGCCAAGTGACCGAGCTCGCCACGATGGAGTTCCACCCGCAGCCCCAGGCCGGCGAGGCCAGGCCCTGGGCCTTCCCGGCGCCCGAGCGCGGCACCCTCGGCAACGGCCTGACGCTGTTGCGCTGCCACCGCCCCGGCCAGCAGGTCGTCGCCGTGGAGGTCCTCCTGGACGCCCCGCTGGAGGCCGAGCCGAAGGGCCTCGACGGCATCGCCACGATCATGGCGCGGGCCTTCTCGGAGGGCACCGACAAGCACTCCGCCGAGGAGTTCGCCGCCGAGCTGGAGCGCTGCGGCGCCACGCTCGACGCCCACGCGGACCACCCCGGCGTACGGCTCAGCCTCGAAGTCCCCGTCTCCCGGCTGCCCAAGGCGCTCGGCCTGCTCGCCGACGCGCTCAGGGCGCCCGCGTTCGAGGACGGCGAGATCGAGCGGCTGGTGCGCAACCGGCTCGACGAGATCCCGCACGAGACCGCCAACCCGGCCCGGCGGGCCGCCAAGGAGCTGTCCCGGCAGCTCTTCCCGGCGGACTCCCGGATGTCGCGTCCGCGCCAGGGCACCGAGGAGACGGTCACCGCGATCGACTCGGCGGCCGTGCGCGCCTTCTACGAGAAGCACGTACGCCCCGCCACGGCGACCGCGGTCGTCGTCGGCGACCTCACGGACGTCGACCTCGACGCGCTGCTCGGTGACACGCTCGGCACCTGGACCGGATCGCAGGCCCAGGTGCGTCCCGTGCCCCCGGTGACCGCCGACGACACCGGCCGCGTGATCATCGTCGACCGGCCGGGAGCCGTCCAGACGCAGCTGCTCATCGGCCGCGTCGGCGCGGACCGGCACGACCGCGTGTGGCCCGCCCAGGTGCTCGGCACGTACTGCCTCGGTGGCACCCTCACCTCCCGCCTGGACCGCGTCCTGCGGGAGGAGAAGGGATACACCTACGGTGTGCGGGCGTTCGGCCAGGTGCTGCGCTCCGCGCCGGACGGGACGGGCATCTCGATGCTCGCCATCAGCGGCTCCGTCGACACCCCGAACACCGGTCCGGCGCTCGACGACCTGTGGAAGGTGCTGCGCACCCTCGCCGCCGAGGGCCTGACGGACGCCGAGCGCGACGTCGCCGTGCAGAACCTGGTGGGTGTGGCGCCCCTGAAGTACGAGACAGCGGGTGCCGTCGCGGGCACGCTCGCCGACCAGGTCGAGCAGCACCTGCCGGACGACTTCCAGGCGACGCTGTACAAGCAGCTCGCCGCGACCGGCAGCGTGGAGGCCACCGCGGCCGCCGTGAACGCGTTCCCGGTGGACCGTCTGGTGACCGTCCTCGTCGGTGACGCCGCGCAGATCGAGGAGCCCGTCAGGGCCCTCGGTGTCGGCGAAGTCAGCGTCGTGCGCGCCGAGTAGGGATCTGTGACCGGGTGGGGCCCGGGATCGAGCGGGACCTGTCACGGCCGGGGCCCGGGTGACCGGACGAGTCACCCGGGCCCTTTCCTGTCCTTCTTCGCCCACGGTGTGTCCGTATTGCAGGGAAGTTGCCTGTCTGCCCTGTGGCGTGCGCTACAAAAACGGTGATCCGTTTGTCGATCGAAAGAGGTGCCGCTTAGCGTCGGTCCGGCTGTTCGTCAGGCACTGCGCCGCGTCCGCGGCACCGGACAGTCATCGCCGAGTCCCCGCATGGCGCGAGCCAGGGGAGCCGGGGACCCAGGTCCCTGGGGTGAATCGGACGCCCTTCCCGAAGGGGGTCCGTAGGAGACCTTCCTGCTCCGAACCCGTCAGCTAACCCGGTAGGCGAGAAGGAAGGAAAGGACCAGCCACTTCATGGCGTTCACCCGCGCCACGGGGAAGCACCGTCTTCCCAGCCGCATGACGCGCACCACCCGCAGGACCGTCGGCGTCGCCGCCCTGGCCACCACCGGTGTCGTGGGCACGCTGGCCGCCCCGGCGTTCGCCGCCGAGAGCGAGATCGAGCAGACGGGCCCCCTCAAGGCCGTCGCCATGGGCGACTCGGTCGCCCAGGAGATCGACGCGCAGGCCGCCGCCCAGCGCCAGGCCGCCGAGCAGGCCGCCGCCCGCGAGAAGGCCGAGGCCGACGCGAAGAAGCGTGCGGAGGAGGCCGCGGCGAAGGCCAAGGCGAAGGCCGAGAAGGAGCGCGAGGCCAAGGCCCGCGCGGCCCGCGAGGCAGAGCGCAAGCGGCTCAACGCCTACACCGCGCCGATCACCGGCTCGTACGTCTCCACCTCCTACCAGGCCGGTGGCGGCATCTGGTCCTCCGGCAGCCACACCGGTATCGACTTCCACGCCGCCAGTGGCACCGCCGTGCACGCGGTGGGCTCCGGCACCGTCGTGGAGGCCGGCTGGGGCGGCTCGTACGGCAACCAGGTCGTCATCAAGATGGTTGACGGCACGTACACCCAGTACGGGCATCTCTCGTCCATCGGTGTCTCGGTCGGCCAGACGGTCACTCCGGGGCAGCAGATAGCCCTCTCCGGGGCGACCGGCAACGTCACAGGGGCGCACCTGCACTTCGAGGCGCGTACGACCGCCGAGTACGGATCCGACATGGACCCGATCGCCTACCTCCGCGGGCACGGCGTGAACGTCTGACCGCACGGCACCCGCACCGCACTTCCGCACAGCACAGCACCTCCGTCGAAGGCCCCGGCTCATGAGCCGGGGCCTTCGACGCGTTCAGACCCCTTCCGGTCACTTTCGCACCGGACGACTGCCTGTTCAGAAGCGCGATGTGTCCAAAAAATAGCCATGGATTCCCGGCTGCCTTCGGAATTTCCCGTTCTCTGCAATAGAGTCACCGAACAAGCGTCAATCGACCGCGTTTCGCGGGGATTAAGGCGGAGGTCCGGTCATGCGTATTCCCGCGCGCTCGGTATGCACGGCGATCCGGGACGACATCGTCGCGGGTGTCTACGAACGCGGCAGCCGGCTCACCGAGGAACTGCTCGCGCGCCGCTACGGCGTCTCGCGGGTCCCCGTGCGCGAGGCGCTGCGCACCCTGGAGGCGGAGGGCTTCGTGGTCACCCGCAGGCACGCGGGCGCGTGCGTCGCGGAACCCACGGAGCAGGAGGCCGCCGACCTCCTGGAGATGCGTGTGCTGCTGGAGCCGCTGGGCGCCGCCCGTGCCGCCCAGCGGCGCACCGAGGCCCATCTCAAGGTGCTGCGCGGGCTGGTCAGGCTCGGCCAGGAGCGGGCCAGGCGGGGCAACAGCGAGGATCTGCGCTCGCTCGGCGGCTGGTTCCACGAGACGCTCGCGCAGTCCTCGGGCAGCCCGGCGCTGACCTCGACGCTCGGCCAGTTGCGGCACAAGATCGCCTGGATGTACTCGGTCGAGGCGCCCGCGCACCCCGCCGAGTCCTGGACCGAGCACGGGGCCATCGTGGACGCCGTGGCCCGTGGTGACAGCGACCGGGCCAGGGCGATCACGGCGCTGCACACGGAGCGCGCGGTGTCCGCGCACCGGCTGCGGTTCCCCGGCGGGGACCGCGCCGAGCGTGTGAGGACTTCGCAACATCCCGTAAACACGGCGGGCCTGCGGCATTAACAGAAGCGCCGTATACAAAGAGGGATATTCGGTGGGGCCCTATTTCTTGTGCCCTTTTCTTCCGCGTGCCCGGAATTGTCGAGCGCGTCATTTCCGTGCGCGCGGTCCCGGGTAGAAATCGATACGCCGCGAGCGGGAAAAGAACGGCCCCGGGGCCCGCGCACGAAAACGGCGGAGCCGCGTCGCCCGGGGTGGGGGTGACGCGGCTCCGCCGTAGAGGATCCGCCGGGACCGATGGGATCCGGCGGTATCCGGAAGACCCGAAGAGGCCCGAGGAAGTCCGAAGAGGCCCGAGGAGACCTGAGGGTCAGACCGTCTCGGGGAGCTCGTCGAGACCTTCGGCGACCAGCTTCGCCAGACGGTCGAGCGCGGCGTCCGCGCCGTCGCCGTCGGAGGCCAGGACGATCTCCTCGCCGCCCTGGGCACCCAGGCCGAGGACCGCGAGCATGGACGCGGCGTTGACGGGGTTGCCGTCGGCCTTGGCGATCGTCACGGGGACGCCGGTGGCCGTGGCCGCCCGGACGAAGATGGAGGCGGGACGGGCGTGCAGGCCCTCGGCCCAGCCGACGTTGACGCGGCGCTCAGCCATGTGATGCTGCCCTTCAGGTGTCAAGGTTGTCTAGACCAGTGTTCCATACGGTGAACGGTGAGGCGTGCCCCGCGCGGGTGCGGGCCCGGGCCCCATTGCCTGCCCGGGGCTCCACGACCGCCTCGGCCCCCAAGACTGCCCCGGGTCCCCGCCGGACGCGAACCCGCCGTTGTCGGACCCGAGTCGTACTCTGGGCCCCATGCAGACCCCGCCGGACCGGCACGAGTACCCCGCTCACTGGGAGGCCGACGTCGTGCTGCGCGACGGCGGCACCGCGCGTGTCCGGCCCATCGCGGCTGACGACGCCGACCGCCTCGTCAGCTTCTACGAGCAGGTGTCCGCCGAGTCGAAGTACTACCGCTTCTTCGCGCCGTACCCGCGTCTGTCCGCCAAGGACGTCCACCGCTTCACCCACCACGACTTCGTGGACCGGGTGGGACTCGCGGCGACCGTCGGCGGCGAATTCATCGCCACCGTACGGTACGACCGCATCGACGCGGACGGTCGGCCCGCCTCCGCCCCGGCGGACGAGGCGGAGGTCGCCTTCCTCGTCCAGGACGCCCACCAGGGCCGTGGCGTGGCCTCCGCGCTGCTCGAACATGTCGCGGCCGTCGCCCGTGAGCGCGGCATCCGCCGCTTCGCCGCCGAGGTGCTGCCCGCCAACAGCAAGATGATCAAGGTCTTCACGGACGCCGGGTACCAGCAGAAGCGCAGCTTCGAGGACGGCGTCGTACGCCTGGAGTTCGACCTGGAGCCCACCGACCGTTCGCTCGCCGTGCAGCGTGCGCGGGAGCAGCGGGCGGAGGCGCGTTCCGTGGCCCGGCTCCTGGCACCCGGTTCGGTCGCGGTCGTCGGAGCGGGGCGCACACCCGGCGGAGTGGGCCGCAGCGTCCTGGAGAACCTGCGGGACGCGGGCTTCACCGGGCGTCTGTACGCGGTGAACGGAGCACTTCAGGAGAAGGAGCTCGCCGGAGTCCCGGCCCACCGCTCCGTGCGCGACATCGGCGAGCCCGTCGACCTCGCGGTGATCGCCGTCCCGGCCGAACGGGTCCCGGAAGCGGTCGCGGAGTGCGGCGAGCACGGGGTGCAGGGGCTCGTCGTGGTCTCCGCGGGATACGCCGAGAGCGGTCCCGAGGGCAGGGAGCGCCAGCGCGAGCTCGTACGCCAGGCGCGTACGTACGGGATGCGTCTGATCGGGCCGAACGCCTTCGGCGTCATCAACACCTCCCCGCGGACCCGGCTCAACGCCTCGCTCGCGCCGGAGATGCCGCGCACCGGACGCATCGGCCTGTTCGCCCAGTCCGGAGCCATCGGGATCGCGCTGCTGTCCCGTCTGCACCGGCGCGGCGGCGGCGTCACCGGGGTGACGGGCGTGTCGACCTTCGTCTCCTCCGGCAACCGCGCGGACGTGTCCGGAAACGACGTCCTTCAGTACTGGTACGACGACCCGGACACCGATGTCGCCCTCATGTACCTCGAATCGATCGGCAATCCGCGGAAGTTCACCCGCCTCGCCCGGCGTACGGCCGCGGCCAAGCCGCTGGTCGTCGTCCAGGGCGCGCGGCACGGCGGAGCCGCGCCCCAGGGCCACGCGGTACGGGCCACCCGGCTGCCGCACGCCACGGTGTCCGCCCTGCTGCGGCAGGCCGGGGTCATCCGGGTGGACACGATCACGGAGCTGGTCGACGCGGGACTGCTGCTGGCGCGCCAGCCCCTGCCCGCGGGCCCGAGGGTGGCGATTCTAGGCAACTCCGAGTCGCTCGGGCTGCTGACGTACGACGCGTGTCTCGCCCAGGGGCTGCAACCGCTGCCGCCCCGCGATCTGACGACGGGCGCCTCGGCCGAGGACTTCCGTGCCGCGCTGGCGTCCGCCCTGGCCGACGAAGCCTGCGACGCCGTCGTGGTCACGGCGATTCCGGCGGTGGGCGAGCGGTCAGCGGCGGACGCCGCTCTGGCGGAGGCCCTTCGTTCGGCCTCGGCGGCGGCGCCCGCCAAGCCGGTCCTCGTGGTGCACGTGGAGCTGGGCGGGCTCGCGGAGGCCCTGTCCGCGGCAGCCAGCACCGCACCGGCCGTCGGCGCGGCACCGACCGGCCCCGCACAGGCCGGCCCCGCACCGGCCGGAGGCGGCGCACCGGTCGGCAGCGCATCAGCAGAAGCCGGTCCGGCACCACAAGCCGCCCCCGTCCTCCCCGAGACGGAGGGCGCCGGGACGGAGAGCGCTGGGACGCAGGGCGCCGGGACGGAGGACACCGGGACGGAGGGTGCCGAGGTGGACTCGCGGCTCATCCCCGCCTACCCCGCCGCAGAGCGGGCCGTGCGCGCGCTCGCGGAAGCGGTGAAATACGGCCAGTGGCGGCAGGAGGCAGCCGATCCCGGACGGGTGCCCGAGTACGAGGACATCGACGAGAAGGCCGCCGCCGAACAGATCAGCCGCCTCCTCGTCGACGGAGAGGGAATCGCGACCGCGGAACCGGTGGCGACTGCCGAACCGGCACCGGAAGCGGAACCGTCGCCGCAAGGGGAGCCGGCGCCGGCAGCGACCGCGGAACCCGCACCAGAAGCCGCAGTGGCACTGGAACCGGCACCGGAACCGGCAGCAGAACCAGGATCCGTGGAGGGCAGCCGCACGCTCGGCCCCGACGACACCTGCGCCCTCCTCGCCCGGTACGGCATCGAGGTGCGCCGTGCCCTGCCCGCACCCACCCCCGGGGAAGCCGCCACCGCGGCGGAGCGCCTCGGCTACCCCGTGGCGCTGAAGACCACCGCCCCGCATCTGCGGCACCGCGCCGACCTGGGCGGCGTCCGCCTCGACCTGGCGGACGAGGAGCAACTGCGGCGCGCGTACGCCGAGTTGACCAGCCTCTTCGGGGAGCCCGAGGAACTGTGCCCGGTGGTACAGGGCATGGCCCCACGCGGCGTCGACACGGTCGTACGGGCGGTCATCGACCCGGCCGCCGGAGCGGTGCTCTCCTTCGGGCTCGCGGGAGCGGCGTCCGAACTGCTCGGAGACACCGCACACCGACTGATTCCGGTCACCGACCGCGACGCCGCCTCACTGGTCCGATCCATCCGGACCGCACCCCTCCTCTTCGGCTGGCGCGGCTCGGCCCCGGCGGACGTCGAGGCACTGGAGGAACTGCTGCTGCGCCTGTCACGGCTCGTCGACGATCACCCCGAGGTCGTCTCCGTGTCCCTGGAACCGGTCGTCGTCGCCCCGCGCGGGCTGAGCGTGCTCAGCGCTTCCGTACGGCTCGCGCCGCCGCCGGCCCGTGACGACCTCGGGCCACGCACGCTTCCTGTGTACTGAGCGGTGCCTCGCAGTCAGTGCGCCCCCGTAGAATGGACGTCATGGCCAAGACCAGTACGACGACCCAGGGGCTGCGAGCGGCGATCGAGCGCAGCGGCTACTACCCGGCCCTTGTGGCCGAGGCGGTGGAGGCCGCTGTAGGGGGCGAGCCCATCCGGTCGTATCTGGTCCACCAGGAGACGACGTTCGACGCGAACGAGGTACGTCGGCATGTGACGGTGCTCGTCCTCACGGGTAACCGTTTCATCGTGAGCCACACCGACGAGCAGGCGGCGGACAGCACGTCGCCCACGCCGTACGCGACCACGTCCACCGAGTCCGTGAAGATCGGCCGGATCTCGTCGGTGGTGCTGAGCCGGGTCGTGGCGAACCCCGAGAAGTACGTCGTGGGGACGCTGCCGCGCGAGGTCGTGCTCACCATCGGCTGGGGCGCGGTCGCCCGTATCGACCTGGAGCCGGCGGCCTGCGGCGACGCCAACTGCGAGGCGGACCACGGCTACACCGGCAGCTCGACGGCGGACGACCTGAGCCTGCGCGTCAGCGAGGCCGGTGACGGGCCGGACGCCGTGCGCCAGACGCTCGCCTTCGCGCAGTCGCTCTCCGAGGCGACCGCGGACGTCACCCGCTGATGTCCCAGCAAGTCTGGGACGACCCGGAACCGCTCACCGTCGAATCCGCGCCCGTACCCGAGTACGGAAGCGGCTCGCTCGCCGACCTCCTGCCCACGCTGGCCGCGGGCATGGACGTACCGGACATGACCGCCTCGCTCGGCGAACTGAGCCCGGCCGACCGGAACTGCGTCTTCCTGATCGACGGCCTCGGCTGGGAACAGCTGAAGGCGCACCCGGACGAGGCACCGTTCATGAGCTCCCTGCTGGGCAGCTCGCGCGGCGGCACCGGCCGGCCGATCACGGCGGGCTATCCAGCGACCACCGCCACCTCGCTGGCCTCGGTCGGCACCGGCCTGCCCCCGGGAGCCCACGGACTGCCCGGCTACACCGCACGGAACCCGGAGACCGGCGAGCTGATGAACCAGCTCCGCTGGATCCCCTGGACCAAGCCGGGCACGTGGCAGCCGTATCCCACGGTGTTCCAGCTGGCCGACGCGGCCGGTGTGCACACGGCGCAGGTGTCGGCCCCGCACTTCCAGAACACCCCTTTGACCAAGATCGCGCTCAGCGGCGGCACGTTCCACGGCCGGCTGACCGGCGAGGACCGCATGGACATGGCCGCCGAGCAACTGGCCGCGGGGGACCGCTCGCTGGTCTACACGTACTACGCCGAGGTGGACGGCAAGGGACACCGCTTCGGCATCGACTCCGACGCCTGGCGCGGACAGCTCATGTACGTGGACCGGCTGGTCCAGCGCCTGGCCGAGCAACTGCCGCCGCGCGCGGCCCTGTACGTCACGGCCGACCACGGCATGATCGACATCCCCTTCGACGAGCAGCACCGGATCGACTTCGACGAGGACTGGGAGCTGCGCGCGGGCGTCGCCCTCCTCGGCGGCGAGGGCCGCGCCCGGCACGTGTACGCGGTCCCGGGTGCCGAGTCGGACGTCCTGACCTGCTGGCGCGAAGTCCTCGGGGAGCAGTTCTGGGTGGCCTCGCGCGACGAGGCGATCGCGGCGGGGTGGTTCGGCCCGCACGTCGACGAGCGGGTGTACGCGCGCATCGGCGACGTGGTCGCGGCCGCCCGGGACGACGTCCTGATCACCGCGTCGGAGCGGGAGCCGAAGGAGTCGCTGATGGTCGGCAACCACGGCTCGATGACCCCGGCGGAACAGCACGTCCCCCTGCTGGAAGTGCGTTCCTGACCTCTCCGCCGCCGCGCATCACCCCTGCCCAGCCCCCACCCCGCCCCTGCTCCGCCGCTGTCTCACCCCTGTTGAAAGGTGCTCGACTCCCCATGCCCGAGCTGGTCTTCTTCTCCGGAACCATGGACTGCGGGAAGTCGACACTTGCTCTACAGCGGATTTACAACCGGTCGGCAAGGGGTCTGCAGGGCGTGTTCTTCACGCGTGACGACCGGGCGGGGGAGGGGAAGCTGTCCTCGCGGCTCGGTCTGGTGACAGACGCTGTCGAGGCGGCACCGGAGATGGATCTGTACGCCTATGTCGTGGGCCGTATGTCGCAGGGCGACAGGGTCGACTACCTGATCGCGGACGAGGCACAGTTCCTGGCGTCCGAGCAGGTCGACCAACTGGCGCGGGTCGTGGACGACCTGGGCCTCGACGTCTTCGCCTTCGGCATCACGACCGACTTCCGCGCCAGGCTCTTCCCGGGTTCCCAGCGGCTGATCGAGTTGGCGGACCGGATAGAGGCGCTCCAGGTGGAGGCGATGTGCTGGTGTGGGGCGCGTGCGACGCACAACGCCCGCACGGTGGACGGCGAGATGGTGCTGGAAGGCGAGCAGGTCGTCGTCGGCGACGTGAACCGCCCGGCGGCGGAGGTCGGCTATGAGGTGCTGTGCCGACGTCACCACCGCCGCCGCATGACGAGCGCCGCTGGGCGTGCGGGCGCGCTCTCGCCGGACGTCCTGCCGTTCGCTCCGTCCTGAGCTTCGAATCTGCTTGCCGCGCCGGTGACGGCGGCCGTGCCGACTGCACGGCCGTTGACCGGCCGCCGGTCTGACGCCCGCCTCCCTGAAAGCGACCTGTGCGTGGTCTGGGGCCGGCGCCCGGCCGGCTGAGCACGTCACGCCACGGCGGCCCGCCGACCTGGACAGACCTGACCCTGCTCCGCGGCTCGGCGTGCCCGCAGCCGCCGCGCCCCGGCCGCAGTCCGACATCAGGGCCCAGGTGACGCGGCTCGTTCCCGTGGCTCGACTCGGGCGTCCACCTGCCCAGCCGGGCCCGCGACGAGAGGATCCGCACCATGGCGGAGCTGATCGGTATCCACCCGCAGTCGGACACCACCTGCCACACGGCGCGCGCGTTCATGCGCTGCGACCGCTGTCGGGGAGCGTTCATGCGCTGCGACCGCTGTCCCGCCACCGGCGCCGGGCTCCCTCGATCCATGAGACGCCCGCGCCGCTGCGCCGCACACCGGTCCCGCGCTGAGGCAGTATGTGCGCGAGAGGGCATCGCCCTCATCGCGAAGTCCCCGCGGCCCGACGGCACTTGTGCCGCAGGCCACGCGGTGGCGCGTCTGCCGGAGGAGAAGGGTACGACGGTTGGCTGAGGAGAGAACGGCCCCGGTCCCGTCGCCCTGGATGGCGCTGTCCGGCCGGTACGGACGCGCCGTCGCCCGGGCCTGCGACATGGGTATCGCGCTGGTGGTCCTGGTGGCGGCGTGGTACTACGACGCCGAGTACGACCTGCTCCTGGGCGGGCTGATGGCACTGTGCCTGCTGGCCCGCAGACGGTTCCCCGGCACGGTGCTGGCAGTCGTCCTGGCGCTGGGCGTCGTCCAGTTCGTCCTGCACGGCCTGCCCGAACTTCCGCTGGCGTCGGCGCCGGCCTCGTACGACGTGGCCGTGCTGTTCGCCATGATGTCGGTCATCCACCATTCCCGGACCCGCTGGATGCCGTATCTCGCGGGCGGTGTGGTGCTGCTGGCCTCGGTGGCGGGGACGGTGGGGATGCCAACTCCCGGCATCGAGGCGTCCGTCGATCTCCAATCGCTCCTGATCCTCTGGGGACTGACGCTGACGGTCTGGCTGACGGCCTTCGCCCTGCACACACGGCGCCTCTACGCCGAGAGCCAGGCGGCCCGCGCCTGGCACGTCGAGCGGGAACAGGAGCAGCGCGTCCGGCTGGCCGCGGCCCGGGAGCGGGCCGAGATCGCCCGTGAACTGCACGACGTGGTGGCGCACAGCCTGGCCGTGATGATCCTCCAGGCGGACGGCGCCGAGTCCGTGCTGAGGAAGTCGCCGGACATGGCGCAGTCCGCGATGCGGACGATCGCGGCGACGGGCCGGGACGCGATCGACGACATGCACCGCATCGTCCGGGTGCTGCGCGAGGGCAACCCGGACTCCGCCGACAGCGGCCCGGCACGGCGCCTCGTCACCCTCGACGAGATCAAGGTCGTCGCCGAACGCGCACGGGCCGCAGGTCTGACCGTGGACGTGTCGGTCGAGGTCGGCGAAGGGCGGCTGTCGCCGGCGGAGGAGATGACGGCCTTCCGTATCGTCCAGGAGTGCCTCACGAACGTGCTCCGCCACGCGGGAGCCGGGGCCGGGGTCGACATCAGGCTCCACGAGGAACAGGGCACACTGCTGATCGGTGTGGTCGACGACGGAGCGGGCACCCTCGCCGGCCGCGGCATCGGTGGGCGCTCCGGAGGGAACGGGCTCGTGGGGATGCGGGAGCGGGCGGAGCTGGCCGGCGGCAGTTTCGAGGCCGGCCCCCGGCTCGGCAGCGGATGGCACGTACGTGCCTCGATTCCGACAAGGACGAAGTGATGACGCAGGCAGGCAGGCCGATCCGGGTGGCCGTGGTGGACGACCAGCCGTTGATCCGGGCCGGCTTCTCCATGGTGCTGTCCGGTCAGGACGACATCGAGGTCGTGGGTGAGGCGGAGAACGGGGCGGACGCCCTCGACCTGCTGCGAAAGGTCGAGGCGGACGTCGTCATCATGGACATCCGCATGCCCGTCATGGACGGCATCCAGGCCACGGAACAGCTGATGCGGATGGACGATCCACCCGGGGTGCTGGTGCTGACCACCTTCGACAACGACGAGGACGCGTTCGCGGCGCTGCGCAGCGGAGCCGGCGGCTTCCTGCTGAAGAACGCCCCCGCCGCGGAGGTCGTGAACGCCATCCGGGTCCTGGCGGCGGGGGAGTCGGTGGTGGCGCCGCGCATCACGCGGCTGCTCCTCGACCGGGTCTCCGACCGGCTGGGACCGGCGAACGGACAGGCCGAACGGCTGGACGCCCTCACCGCGCGCGAGCGGGACGTGCTCGCCCTGGTCGCCCGGGGACTGTCCAACGCCGAGATCGCGGCGGACCTGTACGTCGCGCAGGCCACGGTGAAGACGCACCTGGGCAACCTCATGGCGAAGCTGCACCTGCGGGACCGTGCCCAGGCCGTCGCGTTCGCCTACGAGTCGGGGCTCGTCCGTCCCTCCCCCTGAGAGTCCCGTCCCTCCCCCTGCGGGTGCAGAGGCGCCGCCGCGTTCTGCCCCCGGGGGTGCAGGAGCCACCTCGCCCGGCGTGCCAGATCCGCCGCGTCCGATCTCAGATTCGTGGCCGATGCCCGGCGGGCCGCCGAACTCCAGACTTCTCACTGTCGCCGAACGCGGCCGAGAACCCACTGGAGGACCCGATGGGCACCACGCCCACCACGCCCACCACGCCCACCACACCCGCCACGCAGAACCGCAAGCGGAACCGCCTCGTCATCGGCGCGGTCACGGCCGTGACCGCCGCGGCCCTGGCCGTCGGAGCGGGGTACTGGTGGCAGGACCGCAACGAGCTCAGCCAGGCGTCCGCCGAGGACTGCCGGCTGGCACAGCGCATCATCACCGAGGCCGAGGAGATCTCCACCGGCCCCGCGCCTGACGCGGAGAAGTGGTGGAAGGAAACCGGCGACGAGCGCCGCGCGCAGATGAAGGACGGCTACCTCGGAGCCAAGATCTCGCAGTACGAGGGGTGGGCGCTCGGGGCCGCCGAGAAGTCCGACGAAGCGCCGTCCGCGAAGGACGTGAAGAACCTCCAGGAGGACGCGCAGGGACACTGCTCGGATTCCGGCGTCACCCTCTCCATGCCGCCGCTCGGCTCCTGACCCGGATCGCGAGAACTGCTCCCATGGCTCTCCACACCGCCCGCGGCCACACACCGGACGACGTCATCACCGCTACCGCCCTGGTCAAGACCTACCGTCAGGGCACCGCCGAGGTCCGGGCACTCGACGAGGTGTCCGTCGGGATCCGGCGCGCCCGGTTCACCGCCGTCGTCGGCCCCTCCGGGTCGGGGAAGTCGACCCTGATGCACTGCGTCGCCGGACTCGACACCGCCACCTCCGGCAGCATCGTGCTGGACGGAACGGAGATCACCGGACTGTCCGACCGGCAGCTGACCCGGGTGCGCCGGAAACGGATCGGGTTCGTCTTCCAGTCGTTCAACCTGCTGCCGCAGCTGACGGCCTACGAGAACATCGTGCTGCCCGTCACCATGTCCGGCGAACGCCCGGACCGCGAGCTGGTGGACCACCTCTGCGAAGTCCTCGGCATCGCCCACCGGGTGTCGCACCGCCCGGCCGAACTGTCCGGAGGCCAGCAGCAGCGGGTCGCCGTGGCCAGGGCGCTGGTGGCCCGGCCGGCCGTGGTCTTCGCCGACGAACCCACCGGCAACCTCGACTCCCGGGCCGGCGCCGAGGTCCTCACCATGCTGCGCCGGTCCGTCGACGACCTCGGCCAGTCGGTCGTGATGGTCACCCACGACCCCGAGGCCGCGCGGTACGCGGACCGGGTGCTGACCCTCGCGGACGGACGTGTCGTGAACGACGAGCACGCCGTCCCCTCCGGGCGGGCCGCCGCACCCGCCACCGATGTCAAGGAGAGGCGACGATGAGGACTCCGTGGCGTGCGACCGTCCTGGGCTCCCAGGTGGCGGAACTTCTGAGGCGGCCCGGACGGTTCGCGGCGACCGGACTGTCGCTGCTGATCGCGGCGTTCGTCGTCTTCGGGGCCGTCATGGCCCAGCAGATCATCACCGCGACCGTCGTCGAGAAGTTCCGCGGAACACCGGAAGCGGTGTCGCTGGTGCTCACGCCCGGCGACGACGACGGCGACGGCGACGGCGATGACGACGGCGATGGTGAGGCCATCGGCGAGGCCCGCCTGCGCGAGGTCCGAAAGACGCCCGGAGTCACCGAGGCCGTGGGCCGGATCGACGGTGGCAGCCCGCTGGCCGGCAGCGCCGTCGAACGCTACCTCGATCTGTCCGCGGACCCGGGCACCGGCGCCTTGGCGGAGGTCCGGTTGCTCAACGGCACGTACCCCTCCGGCCCGGGCCGCCTCGCCGTCAACACGCAGGCCGCGCGGGAGTACGGCCTCGCTCCGGGATCGTCGCTCACCCTGCTGCAGCCCGAGCCCGAGCCCGAGCCCGAGCCCGAGCCCGAGGCCGAGGCCGACGGCGACGGCACCCGGCGGGTGACGGTCGAGGTCAGCGGCATCGTCCGCGGCATGGCCACGAACGACGCGAAGCCCACGGGGTACGCCCCCGGCCCCCAACTCGGCGCGCTGCTCGGCGTGTCCGACTATTCCCGCATCGACATCCGCACCGACAGCGCGTCCTCGGCGTCCGGTTCCGTGTCCGCGGAACTGACGGAGCGGATCCGACGGGCGGTGCCCGGAGCGCGGGTGCGGTCCGGGGACGAGGTGCGGGAGGAGGAGGCCCGTGAGGCGGTGGCGGCGGCGAAGGACATCCTGGAACTGGTCACCGTCTTCCTCGCCGTCGCCGTCGGCGCGGCCGTTCTCGTCGCGACCTCCACCTTCCGCATCGTCTTCGCCCGGCGCGTACGCCAACTGGCGCTGCTGCGTGCCATCGGGGCGACCTCGCGACGGCTCGCCGCCGCGCTCGTCGCCGAAGGAGCGGTGGTCGGCCTGCTGGCCGGCGCGACCGGTGTGCTGGCGGCCTGGGGCTGCGGGCAGTTCCTCCCTCCGGTCGCCGGGCGGTTCGGGCACGACCTGTCCGCACCCTCCCAGGTCCCGCTGACGGAGGCCGTCCTCACCGTTCTCGGCACCGTTGTCCTGGCGGTCCTGGCGGTCCTCGCCCCCTCCCTGAGCGCCTCGCGGGTCTCCCCGCTGCAGGCCCTGCGGAGCGCGGCGGGCGGGCAGGACGCGGAGGGCGGCATCGGACGGACCCTGCTGGGCCTGCTGTGCGCGGCGGGCGCCGCGGGTCTCGCCCGGCAGCAGTACGGCGGGCTGCCCCAGCCGGGCGACACGGAGTACGACCGGTTCGAGGCGCTGACCGTCGTGGTGCTCTCGGGCGGGCTGGCCTTCCTGGCCCTGATCGCGATCGGCCCCCGTCTGGTCCGGCCTGTGCTGTCGGCCGTCGCCGTGCCACTGCGCCGCACCGGTGCGGCCGGGCGCCTCGCGGTCGCGGGCGTCGGAGACGCGCCGGGACGGGCGGCCTCGGTCTCGGTCGTCGTGGCCCTCGGCGTCTGCCTGGTCGGCTCGACCCTGACCTGCCTCGCTTCCCTGAACGCGTACGAGCGGTACCGGCAGGCGGTGGAGGCACCCGCGGACTTCCACCTGTACGCGAGAGACAACGACTCGCTGGACCGGTTGCTGGCCGCCGATCTGACCTCTCACCCCGAGCTGGCCGAGGTGACCGCGTTCCGCACGGCGGAGGTCGTCGAGAGCACCCGCAGCGCGACGATCTCCGACCTCGACCTCGGCACCGTCCGCTCCGGCGTGGGTCTGACCGCCCGTACCGGCTCCCTGGGCCACCTCGACCCCGCCCACGTCGTGGTGGACGCCGACCACGCCCATCGGCTCGGCGTCCGGGCGGGCGACCGTGTGACACTGAAGTTCAAGGGCCGTCCCGTCCAGCTCACCGTGGCGGCGACGCTGCCCGGAGCCGGACCCTACGGAGGGAACTTCTTCGTCCCCGCCGCGGACCTCAGCCGGATGGGAATGGCCGCGGCGCCCACCACGGTCACCGCCAACGCCTCGAAGGACGGCGCTCAGGGGCGGATACGCGCACAGCGGGCCATCACCGACACGTTGACCGGCTCTCAGCGCGGCGACGGCCGCGTCATCGCCGAGGACTCGGCAGGCCAGGCCGGCGAGTCGGACGACCTGCGGACGATGGCCACGACAGTGATCATGGTCCTGGGGCTGACCGTCCTGGTGGCGGTGGCCGGAGTCGCGACCACGGCGAGTCTCACCGTCGTGGAACGCAAGCGTGAGTTCGGGCTGTTGCGGGCCCTGGGCCTCAGCGGAGCGGCCGTGCACCGCATGGTCACGGTGGAATGCGCGCTCTACGGCGTACTGGGCGGAGTCCTCGGCCTGGCCCTCGGCATGCCGTACTCCTGGCTGGTGGTCCGTGTCGCCCGGACGAGCGCCCCGTTCACCGTCCCCGCCGGGGAACTCGCGGCGGTCTTCACCGTCCTCGTCCTGGTGACCGCCGCCGCGGGAATGGTGCCCGCCCTCCGGGCTTCCCGGACCTCGCCGACAGTCGCCGCGGCCCAGACCGAGTAGCCGGGACCACGGCCACCGCGCGGGCGGGCGTCCTGTCCCCGGACGTACTCCCGGTGGGCACCGCGGCCCGCCACCGTCGGCCCGGCACCTGACGATCCGCCACGGACGACCCGCCGCTTGACGGCCCGCCACTGACGACCCGGCCCCACCGCGTACACTGCCCTGCTCAGCGGCTGCTCCGTACCAGTGAGAACGCCGCTCCCTCCAGGTCCGCCACCATGGCGACCCGGCCGTACGGGCTGTCGTGGGCCGGCTGGAGAACGTGGCCGCCGAGTTCGACGACCAGGGCCACCGCCGCGTCCACGTCGACGGCCTCGAAGTACGTCAGCCAGTGGGCGCCCCGGTCGCGGGGCAGGGCGTTGCCGACGCCATGGATTCCGGCCACCGGGCGGCCCTTGATGTGCAGGGTGACGTAGTCGAAGTCGGCGGAGACGACGGGCTCCTCCTCGTAACCGAAGACGGTCTCGTAGAACTTGGCGACACCCGCGGACTCACGGGTGACGAGCTCGTTCCACGCCGGGGTCCCCGGCACCCCGGCGATGCCCGCACCGAGATGGGCCGCGGCCTGCCAGACGCCGAACACGGCGCCCGAGAGGTCCGAGGCGATCGCCAGGCGACCGGCGTCGTCGGCGACCAGCGGGCCGACGCCGACCGTGCCGCCGCAGTGCCGGACGGTCTCCGCCGTCAGGTCCACGTCGTCCGAGGCGAAGTAGGGCGTCCACGCCACGGGCAGATGGCGGTCCGGTGGAAGCTGGCCGATGCCCGCCACCTCCTGCCCGTCCAACTGCGCCCGCACATAGGCGCCCAGGTGCTGCGGACCGGGCTGGAACTCCCAGCCGAACAGTTCCCCGTAGAACTCCTGGGTCGCGGCCATCCCGTGCACCATCAGACTCACCCAGCAGGGCGTGCCGGGCGTGTACGCAGAACCGTTCAGGCCGGCCGACTCCCGTGCCTCGGTCATCGTCACCCTCTCCTCGGCGCCTCGCGGGGCCGCTTCACTTCCGCTGTCGAACCGGGCCTGCCGCTGTCGTGGACCACGGTGCCCGGTGCCGATGGTCGCACCACCGACGGTCGGCCGCGCCACGGCCGAACGGCCCACGGCGGGAGGACGCCCGCATTCCTGTTGCCCATCTGTTTCCCCGCGATTGCCTCGGCATGTCCTCGGTCGCACAGCGTGTGCCCGTTCCCGCACGCCGTGTGGTCGGGCCGGCCCGGCGGAGCACAGTAGCCGGACCCGCACGAGGAGGCCACCTCGTGCGCGAGGATGGTGGCCATGAACGCCATCATCTCCGCATCCCGACTCGCGAGCGACCTGACGGGGCCGAACCCGCCGGTCGTGCTGGACATCCGCTGGCAGCTGGGTGGCCCGAACCTGCGCCACTCCTACGAGGAGGCGCACATTCCGGGGGCCGTCTACGTGGACCTGGACACCGAACTCGCCGGCCCCGCCGGCGCGGCGGGCCGCCACCCGCTGCCGGACCCGGAGGTCTTCGCCGAGGCCATGCGCGCGGCCGGGGTCTGCGAGAACCGTGACGTCGTCGTGTACGACGGAGGGCTCGGCTGGGCGGCCGCGCGGGCCTGGTGGTTGTTGCGCTGGGCGGGTCACCCGTCGGTGCGTGTGCTTGACGGGGGCCTCGCGGCCTGGAGCGGTCCGGTCGAGAGCGGCTGTGCGGCTCCGGCCGCCGGAACCTTCGTACCGGCTCCGGGAAAGGTGTCCCTGCTCGACGCCGACGGCGCCGCGGCGCTGGCCCGCACCGGACTGCTGTTCGACGCCCGGGCCGCCGAGCGCTATCGCGGCGACGTCGAGCCGATCGACCGGGTCGGCGGCCACATCCCCGGCGCGGTCTCGGCGCCGACCACCGGGAATGTGGCCGAATCCGGTCGCTTCCTGCCGGCCGGTGAACTCGCCGACCGCTTCGCGTCCCTGGGCGTCGACGGCTCGTCGGAGGTCGGCGTCTACTGCGGGTCGGGCGTCTCCGGAGCGCACGAGGTTCTGGCGCTGGCGGTCGCGGGCATCCCGGCCGCGCTGTACGTGGGGTCCTGGTCGGAGTGGTCGCAGGACGACGGACGGCCGGTCGCGACCGGCCCCGATCCGCAGTAGCGCCAGGGGCGCGGCGGCCGGACGGGCCGAGAACGAACCGCCGACCGGCAAGGAAACGGGGACGCGGACCGGTGGGGAAGCGCGGACCGGTAAGGAGGGGCGGACGGGAGAGCAGAGGGCTCGCACCGAGACGGTGCGAGCCCCTGCCACTTCCTAGTCCTGCTTCTTGCGTCGCGTCCCGAAGACGATCTCGTCCCAGCTCGGTACGGCCGCTCTGCGTCCCGGACGGACACCGTCCGCCTCGGCCTGCCGGTCGGTGGCGCCGACGAGCCGGTCGCGGTGGCTGGCCACCGAGCGCGGCATGAGCACGTCCGCGTAGGCCGAACCGGCCGAGGCCGCGGGAGCAGGCGGCTCCTCCACCTCGGGCTCCGGGACGGGCGCTTCCTCCTCCGCGAGGCGTTCCGTCGTCGACGTCGTGGAGGCCGTCGAGGCGGCAGGTCCTGCCGAGGGCCTCTCGGGCACGACCATGTCACCGCGGAAGCTGGGCACCGCCTCCAGGAGGCTGGTCAGCGAGTCGCGCTCACGCTCGCTGACGCCCTCCTCGATGTCCGGCTCGGCGGGCGGCAGGCTCGGCCGCTCGATCTGCCGGTCCAGGGCGCGGTCCAGCGGACGGTCGCGCGGCAGCCGGGCGATACGCGGGACGAACGGGAAACTGGGCTCGGCGGCGCCGAGGTCGTCGGACTCGCCGATCAGCGAGCGTGCCTCGTCGTCGACGGCCTGTACGAGCCGCCGGGGAGGGTCGTACGTCCAGCTCGCGGAGTGCGGTTCGCTCGCCACGCGGTAGACGAGCAGCACCTCCCAGGTGCCGTCGTCCCGGCGCCAGGAGTCCCACTGGACGGACTCCTTGTCGGCGCCGCGGTGCAGCAGGCGCTCCTGCACGGCCTCGCCGAGCTGGGGACCGGTCGTCTCGCCGGGGCGGCGGACGGGCGTCTTGCGGGCCCGCTCCGCCATGAAGGCTCGCTCGGCGAGAACGGGTCCCTCGAAGCGGCGCACCCGGTCGACGGGGATACCGGCGAGCTGGGCGACCTCTTCGGCGGATGCGCCCGCCCGTATGCGTGCCTGGATGTCTCGGGGGCGGAGATGACTCTCCACCTCGATCTCGATCTGGCCGAGGCGGGGACGGTCGCCGCGTACGGCGGCGCGTAGACGCTCGTCAATCGGAAGCGTGTACTCCGTGCTGTCCGCAGCCTTCAGCACCAGCCGTGTGCCGTCGTTGGAGACGGCCACGACACGCAGTTCGGGCATGGGGACCTCCCGGGTGGTGCCTGCCGACGTCACGTGCGTCGCTGCTTCCGCTAGTCGAGTGTGGCCTGCCCGGGTGCAGCCTGCCACAACCTTGCCGAGTTGCCCGGCGTGTCGGACGGTGGCCCGAACTCGCCGTTATGGCACGGTTACCTATTCGCAACGCTAAGTGACGAACCTCATCACCCTGTGCAACGGGCCCCCTCTCGGCGGTCCTGTACGGCTCCGGACACCCTGGCGTGCGTCCGGTCCCAGGGCTCGCAACAGTACTCCATTCGGGCCACTTGCGTGGATCGGCACGCCACCGAACTTCTGTCCGGGGGCGGGAGTTGGCCGCCCGGGGTGACGTTCTCGTGATCATGATGAGACTCGTTCTTCACATGATCGCCAGAAGTGGAGGGAGTTCCTTCGACCGTACGTCCTGTGCTCGGGCAATCGGTCGGCTCGTCGGCCGTTCATGGTCTGTCTGAACCGCTATACGCCCAGGATCCGCCGCAGGTAGTCGTTGCCGAAGCGCCGTTCCGGGTCGAGGCGGTCCCGCAGTGCGGTGAACTCGCCGAAGCGCGGATAGACACCGGCGAAGTACTCCGCGTCACGGGTGTGCACCTTGCCCCAGTGGGGCCGGCCCTCGTGCGCGGTGAAGATCCGCTCGGCGGCGCTGAAGTACGCCTGGTACGGCGTCCCCCTGAACATGTGGACCGCGATGTAAGCGCTGTCCCGGCCGGACGCGGTGGAGAGGGTGATGTCGTCCGCGGGGGCCGTGCGCACCTCCACCGGGAAGCTGATGCGCAGAGGCGAACGGTCGACCATGTCCTTCAGTTCGCGCAGTGTCTCGACCAGGGCGGCTCGCGGAACCGCGTATTCCATCTCCGTGAAACGCACCCGGCGAGGAGAAGTGAAGACCTTGTAGGGAATGTCGGTGTAGGTGCGCGCGGACAGGGCGCGGCTGGAGATCCGGGCGATCGAGGGGATCGTGGCGGGGACGGCCCGGCCCACGTAGTTGGCCGCCTGGAAGACGCCGTTGGAGAGGAACTCGTCCTCGTACAGGCCACGGACGGTGCCGACCGGCTTCTCCGGGCCCACGCTGCGGTTGTTGCGCTTGGTGTTGCAGTTTCCGGTGTGGGGGAACCAGTAGAACTCGAAGTGCTCGTTCTCCGCGCACAGTTCGTCGAAGGAGCCCGTCACCTCGTCGAAGCTCATCGGCTCCTCGCGGGCCGAGAGGAGGAAAAGGGGCTCCACGGAGAAGGTGATCGCGGTGATGATCCCCAGTGCGCCTATCCCGATCCGGGCCGCCGCGAAGACCTCGGGGTTCTCCTTCTCGGAACAGGCGAGGACCGAGCCGTCGGCGGTCACGAGTTCAAGTCCCGCGATCTGGGCGGCGATCGAGGCGGAGTCGCGGCCGGTGCCGTGCGTGCCGGTGCTGACCGCGCCCGACACCGTCTGCTCCATGATGTCGCCCATGTTCGTGAGCGACAGACCCTCCCGGGCGAGGGCGAGGTTGAGGCGCTTGAGCGGTGTGCCGGCCTCGACCGTGACGGTGCCGTTGTCACGGTCGATCCTGCGGATGCCGGTCAACAGTTGAGGGCGGATCAATACGCCGTCGGTCGCCGCCGCCGCGGTGAAGGAGTGGCCCGTACCGACGGCCTTGACCCTGAGCCCGTCCTCGGCGGCCCGGCGCACGGCGGCGGAGAGTTCCTCGACGGAGGCCGGAGTGACCTCCCGGGCCGGCCGGGCGGTGACGTTCCCGGCCCAGTTACGCCAGGTGCCGCTCTTCGCGCTCACTGTGCTTCTCATGGGTCCCTCCCCGCTGCGGAACCGGCCTGTTGAGCCGGCGATACCCGAGGAAACCCACCGCGACCGCGACAGCCCCGGCCGCGACCGGAACCCCGTACCCGGCCCGCGCCCCGGCTGCGTCGATCACCCAGCCGGACAGGGAGGAACCGAGCGCGACCCCGACCGCGAGCCCCGTGCTCACCCACGTCATGCCCTCGGTCAGTTTCGCGCGTGGTACGTGCAGTTCGACGAGGGCCATCGTCGTGATCATCGTCGGTGCGATGGACAGGCCCGCAACGAACAGCGCCACAGCCAGGAACGGCAAGTTTCCGACCAGTAGCAGAGGGATCATACTCACGGCCATGGCGCAGATGCCCAGTACCCACCTGCGGGCGGGCGCCCCCGTGAAGCGCAGCAGCCCGAAGACGGCCCCGGCCACGCAGGACCCCGCCGCGTAGACGGCCAGGACGATGCTCGCGGCACCCTTGTGGCCCTCCTCGTCGGCGAAGGCCACGGTGACCACGTCGACCGCGCCGAAGATCGCGCCGGTCGCCACGAAGGTGGCCACCAGGACCTGCAGTCCGGCCGAGCGCAGCGCCGAGCCTCCCGTGTGGTGCCCACGAGGATGCGGCGGGGGCTCGGTGGCGCGCTGGGACGTCAGCCAGAAGACCCCGGCCACCAGGAAACAGGCCGCGAGCAGCGGCCCGGCCTCCGGGAACCACACGGTGGACAGGCCGATGGAGATGATCGGCCCGAAGATGAAGCAGATCTCGTCGATGACGGACTCGAAGGCGTACGCGGTGTGCAGTTCCGGCCTGCCGCGGTAGATGAGCGCCCAGCGCGCCCTGGTCATCGCGCCGACGCTCGGTACGCAGCCGATGCCGGCCGAGCAGAGGAACAGCACCCAGTCCGGCCCGTCGAAGTGGGTGGTCAGCAGGAGCCCGGTGGACGCGGCGAGCGCGGACAGCGTGGCGGGCCGCAGCACCCGCCGCTGTCCGTACCGGTCCACCAGGCGGGATATCTGGGGCCCGAGCACCGCCGCGGACAGCGCGATCGTCGCCGAGAGGGCCCCCGCCAGCCCGTACCGCCCGGTGACCTGGGAGATCATCGTGACCACGCCGATGCCCATCATCGACAGCGGCATCCGGCCGAGGAGGCCCGCGCCGGTGAAACTCCTGGAGCCGGGCGCGGCGAACAGGGCGCGGTAGGGGCTGAGCACGGGAGGTCTCCGGTGAGGGTCCGGTAAGGCGCGAATCCGATTGATACAGCTTACGAGCCAGGTGACCCTAACCCATCTGCGGATGTCCCCGGTCACCGTGTCCACCTCCCGTTCGGCCCCCCGCCGATGCCCGGCTGTCGGAGGCGGGTGGCAGGATCGAGGCATGCGAGACGCCCTCGATGCCACTCCCTACGACGCCCTGCTCCTGCTCTCCTTCGGCGGCCCCGAGGGCCCCGACGAAGTGGTCCCGTTCCTGGAGAACGTGACCCGGGGCCGGGGCATCCCCAAGGAACGCCTCAAGGAAGTGGGGCAGCACTACTTCCTGTTCGGCGGGGTCAGCCCGATCAACGACCAGAACCGCGCCCTGCTGGACGCCCTGCGCAAGGACTTCGCGGAGCACGGCCTGGACCTGCCCGTGTACTGGGGCAACCGGAACTGGGGGCCGTACCTGACCGACACGCTGCGCGAGATGGTCGCCGACGGCCGCCGCCGCGTCCTGGTGCTGGCCACGAGCGCGTACGCCTCGTACTCGGGCTGCCGGCAGTACCGCGAGGACCTGGCCGGCGCCCTCGCGACCCTGAAGGACGAGGGTCTGGAGCTGCCGCGGATCGACAAGCTCCGGCACTACTTCAACCACCCTGGCTTCGTCGAGCCGATGACCGAGGGCCTCCTGAAGTCGCTCGCCGAGCTTCCCGAGGACGTCCGCGCGAGCGCGCACATCGCCTTCACGACGCACTCGATCCCGACGTCCGCGGCGAACACCTCCGGACCGGTGGAGGGCCACGGCGACGGCGGGGCGTACGTACGGCAGCACCTGGACGTCGCCCGGCTCATCGCCGACGCGGTGCGCGAACGCACCGGGACAGAGCACCCCTGGCGGCTCGTCTACCAGTCGCGCTCGGGAGCCCCGCACATCCCGTGGCTGGAGCCGGACATCTGCGACCACCTGGAGGAGCTGCACGGAGCCGGCGTCCCCGCCGTCGTCATGGCGCCCATCGGGTTCGTCTCGGACCACATGGAGGTCCTGTACGACCTCGACACGGAAGCCACGGCGAAGGCCGCGGAACTGGGGCTGCCGGTGCGGCGCTCGGCCACCGTGGGCGCCGACCCGCGGTTCGCCGCCGCGATCCGCGACCTCGTGCTGGAGCGGGCCGCCACCGAGAACGGCAGAGACGTTTCGCCCTGTGCCCTCGGCGCTCTCGGCCCGAGCCACGACCTCTGCCCCGCGGGCTGCTGCCCGGCCCGCGCCCCCAAGCCCGCCGCCGCGGGCGCCGACAGCCCGTACGTATGAGGAGCCCCGTGACCGCCACAGCGAACGACGAGCTGAAGGCCGAACTGCTGGAGATCGCCCTCGACGCGGCCCACCGCGCGGGCGCCTTCCTGCGGGACGGCCGCCCCGACGACCTGGGCGTGGCGGCGACCAAGTCCAGCGCCGTCGACGTCGTCACCGAGATGGACATCGCCTCCGAGAAGCTGATCACCGGTCTGCTGGCCGACGCCAGGCCGGACGACGGCGTACTGGGGGAGGAGGGCGCCGACATCAAGGGCAGCAGCGGCGTCCAGTGGGTGATCGACCCGATCGACGGGACTGTCAACTACCTTTACGGCCTGCCCAGTTGGGCCGTTTCCATCGCGGCCCGCAAGGACGGCGAGACGCTCGTCGGGGTCGTGCACGCCCCGATGCGGGCGGAGACCTACCGGGCCGTCCTGGGCGGCGGCGCCCACGTCGGCGACCGCCCCGCGCGCGTGCGGCCCGCACCCGATCTTGGGCTGGCCCTCGTCGGCACCGGCTTCGGCTACCTCGCGGACCGCAGGACCCGGCAGGCCGAGGTGGTCGGGCAGCTGATCGGCCAGGTCCGCGACATCCGCCGCGGCGGCTCGGCGGCCATCGACCTGTGCGACGTGGCGACGGGCCGCCTGGACGCGTACTACGAGAGGGGACTCAACCCCTGGGACTACGCCGCGGGTGACCTGATCGCCCGGGAGGCGGGCGCGCTGACCGGTGGGCGCCCCGGAGAGCCCCTCTCGACCGACCTGACCGTCGCGGCCCCGCCCGGCCTCTTCGAGACCCTCCAGTCCCGGCTCGACGAACTCGGCGCCTGGCACGACTGACACCGCGCGACAGACACCGCGCGTGACAGACACCGCGCGTGACAGACACCGCGCGTGACAGACACCGCGCGTGACAGACACCGCGCGTCGGACACACGGCCGGCACCGCGCGGCCTACATCGCACGACAGACGACCGAGCGGGGCCCCGGACTGGATCTGCCGGGCCCCGCTCCTGTCAAAGCTGGATCAGACGTGTGACACGCCGACCTGAACACCGTGCTCCGCGGCAAGGCGGTGCAGGTCGTCGAGTTCCGCCTGCTCGACCTCCGCGAGGAAGTCGTCGCCGGTCTCGCGAGCCATCGTCAGGTCGGACTCGGTCGCCCTTATGCGCTGCAGAAGTCCTGTGGTGAATGCGTCCATGCTGCGCCCCCTCGTCCTGGGTCGTGGGTCGGTGGTGGCACGGGGGTGTGCCGTTCGGAAGGGGCGATCACGTCTCCAGGGATGCCCGGCGCTGCCCAGCCGGGCGGCGTCAGTGCCGGACACCCACGCCCGCTCTGCGGAAGCGGACCATGACGTACCGCCGGGTGGTGCGGCACGAGCAGAGCGTGATCGCGGGGTGTAAAGCCGTCCTCCCCTCGCTCCCTTTCACGGAAACCTCAACCCGCCGAGAAAATCTGGCATTCCCCGCTCCCGAACCCGTCTTACAGCCGACTTATGGCCGAAAAGGGCAGGATGGAGTCTCACCCTCCCCGCTCTCGGCTGCGTTCGAGCGGGAGGGCCCCATCGGACCCGCCCGTGTGCGCCGAGAAGTCGCCGCGCGGGAGGACACAGGAAGGACAAGCGACGTGCGCGTACTCGTCGTCGAGGACGAGCAGCTGCTCGCCGATGCGGTGGCCACCGGACTGCGCCGGGAGGCCATGGCGGTCGACGTCGTGTACGACGGCGCAGCCGCCCTGGAGCGCATCGGCGTCAACGACTACGACGTGGTCGTCCTCGACCGTGACCTCCCGCTCGTGCACGGCGACGACGTCTGCCGGAAGATCGTCGAGCTCGGCATGCCGACCCGCGTGCTGATGCTGACGGCCTCCGGAGACGTCAGCGACCGGGTCGAGGGCCTGGAGATCGGCGCCGACGACTACCTCCCCAAGCCCTTCGCGTTCAGCGAGCTGACGGCACGCGTGCGTGCGCTGGGCCGGCGTACGAGCCTGCCGCTGCCGCCCGTCCTGGAGCGCGCCGGGATCAAGCTCGACCCCAACCGCCGCGAGGTGTTCCGCGACGGCAAGGAGGTCCAGCTCGCGCCCAAGGAGTTCGCCGTCCTGGAGGTCCTGCTGCGCAGCGAGGGCGCGGTCGTCTCCGCCGAGCAGCTCCTGGAGAAGGCCTGGGACGAGAACACCGACCCGTTCACCAACGTCGTGCGGGTCACGGTGATGACCCTGCGCCGCAAGCTCGGCGAGCCGCCGGTCATCGTCACCGTGCCCGGCTCCGGATACCGGATCTGACCCAGATGACCACGACCCCCGCGCCTCCCAAGGCGCCCCCGAAGCCCACCTGGGACCCGAGGAAACCGGAGCCACCCTTCCCCTGGCTGCGCCCGACCATCCGGATACGGCTCACGCTGCTGTACGGCGGGATGTTCCTGATCGCCGGCATCCTGCTGCTGTCGATCATCTATCTGCTCGCGGCCCAGGCCCTGCACGAGGGCAGCGGCGTCGACTTCCAGGTGACCGGCAGCAACCTCGAACTCACCAGTGCCACCTGTCCGCAGCTGAGCGGGGCGGGCAACAACCAAGAGCTGAACGCCATGCTCAAGGAGTGCACCGCCGTCCAGCGGCAGCACGCCCTGGACGGACTGCTCAGCCGCTCGCTGATGGCTCTCCTGGGTCTCGCCGTGATCGCCTTCGCCTTCGGCTACGCGATGGCAGGGCGGGTTCTCTCACCGCTGGGCCGCATCACCCGTACCGCGCGCGCGGTGGCGGGCTCGGACCTGTCCCGGCGGATCGAGCTGGACGGCCCGGACGACGAGCTCAAGGAGCTGGCGGACACCTTCGACGACATGCTGGAGCGGCTGCAGCGGGCCTTCACGGCCCAGCAGCGGTTCGTCGGGAACGCCTCGCACGAGCTGCGGACGCCGCTGGCGATCAACCGCACGCTCCTGGAGGTGCACCTGTCCGATCCGGGCGCCCCCATGGAACTGCAGCAGCTGGGCAAGACCCTGCTCGCCACCAACGAGCGCAGTGAGCAGTTGGTCGAAGGCCTGCTGCTGCTCGCGCGCAGCGACAACCAGATCGTCGAGCGCAAGCCGGTCGACCTGGCCGAGGTCGCCTCGCAGGCCATAGACCAGGTGCGTGGCGAGGCGGACGTGAAGGGCGTGGAGGTCCGCGGGGAGCGGGCCGCCGCGGTCGTCCAGGGCAACGGCGTCCTCCTGGAGCGGATCGCCCTGAACCTCGTCCAGAACGCCGTGCGCTACAACGTGGCGGAGGACGGCTGGGTCGAGGTCGTCACGCAGGTGCAGCACGGCCAGGCGGTCCTCACGGTGTCCAACACGGGACCCGTGGTCCCCGCGTACGAGATCGACAATCTTTTCGAGCCGTTCCGGCGGCTGCGCACCGAGCGGACGGGAAGTGACAAGGGTGTCGGGCTGGGACTGTCGATCGCCAGGTCGGTGGCCCGCGCCCACGGCGGCCACATCGTCGCGGAACCGCGCGAGGGGGGTGGCCTGGTGATGCGAGTAGCCCTGCCTATCTGAGACCATGTCGCCGACACGCGAGGATGTTCGCTTTGCGCGGAATTTCCCGGGCAGGCGAAAGGCACGCTCGTGTGTGATCGATCACAGGGCCAATTTCCGGTCATCTACCCTCCGTGATCAATGGAACTGCCGGAAAGCCGGGAAAATCCGGGTTTTCGGGGGTCGAGATCACGGGAAGTACACGGTGAGACGCCTTTGAAGTGCGGCATTCGGACCGTGTACGGTCCGCTTCGCCATCCAAGCCGATCACTCCTCGGGAGTCCGGTTGGGTGTCGATTGAGTAACAGACCTTGATGTGAGGCAAAATCTCCGCCTCAGGTCGGGCACAAGTCCGGCCTCTCACGCGTTACCTGCGCTGAGACACCGCAGACACCCAGAGGGGGAGAGCGACAATGGCAACGGATTACGACACCCCACGCAAGACCGACGACGACGTCGACTCGGACAGCCTTGAAGAACTGAAGGCTCGCCGGAACGACAAGTCGACTTCGGCGGTCGACGTGGACGAGTTCGAGGCCGCCGAAGGCCTGGAACTGCCCGGAGCGGACCTTTCGAACGAGGAACTGGCCGTCCGGGTCCTGCCGAAGCAGCAGGACGAGTTCACCTGCATGAGCTGCTTCCTGGTCCACCACCGCAGTCAGCTGGCCCGCGAGAAGAACGGTCAGCCGATCTGCCGCGACTGCGACTGAGGCAGGGTCGGCCGTGACAGGCTCGACCCCGCCCTGGAAGCGCCGCTTCCGTGACCGGGGAGCGGCCGGTCCGTCTCAGGACGGCTCGCACGACGACGAGCGGGGCCACCCGGCCTCGCTCGAAGCAGTGGACGCGACAGGCGCCTCCGGCGCCCTTGAGGTGCCGGTGACCAAGGCGTCTGTCGCCAGACGCCGGGCGGTCGCCGTCGGCCACGGGGTCGCGGAAGGCGTCCGTAAGGGCGGCAGCCGGGCCAGGGCCGCCCTGGCGTACGTCGCCGACCGCATCATCGAGATCGCCCCGCGGATCCCCGTACGCGACCTCGCCGCACTCCGGAGGCAGTTTCCGGGCCTGGGGCCCGAACAGCTCGCGGACAAGCTCGTCGCGGGCGCGTGCAACGCGACGTCTACCGTGGGCGCCGGCGTCGGCGCCGCCGCGATGATGCCCGTACCGCCCGCCATGCCCACGGAACTGGCCGCCGAGGTCACCGGCGTCGCGGCGATCGAGCTGAAGCTGATCGCCGAGCTGTACGAGGTCTACGGCCTGCGACCGCCCGGCAACCTGAAAGAGCGCTCCACCACGTATCTGAACTCGTGGTCGGAGGAGCGCGGCATCGACGTGACCAAGCCGTCGACGCTCAACGCGGCCCTCGGGGGCCAGATGAAGCGCGAGCTGCGCCAGCAGATCATGAAGCGCACGGTCCGCAACCTGCCGAACCTCATGCCGTTCATGGTGGGCGCGGCCGTAGGGGCGGTCATGAACCGCCGTGACACGAGAAAGCTCGCGGACCGGGTCCGCGGAGACCTCCGCAAGGTGCAGGTGCCCTGGGACGCCCTCCCGGCGCTGCCGCCCCTGGAGAAACCGGCCGATCCGCTGAGCATGGGCGACCTCCCGAGAGAGCTGGACAGCTGACCCCGCACGGGCCGTCGGCCGTCGGTCTCTCGCGGCGGGCAAAGTTCTGACCGGCCGAAGGAAAAGTTTCCGTACGAGTACGCGTACGGAAACCTGTTCGGGTTCGCGTTCGGGCTCGGACGCTGATGAGGGCCGGACCTCGGACAGCACACGGCGGTGGACCGCGGGTCGGACACCGGTACGGCCGGGCCCCGAATGCGGTCCGGCCGCGGTCGCCGCCCGTCTACGCGGTCGTACGCGCGGCCTCCAGGGCCGCCGCCAGACGCTGCGGGTCGCGGGTCGACAGATAGACGTACGGAGTCGGGTCGACCGGGTCGGTGATGTCCACGCGCAGGGCTGTGGGGATGTAGGCCCGCAACAGCATGTGGGCGCGCGCGTCGGCCTTGAACGACCGCCAGGCGCGGGCCTCTTCGGGGTCGAGGACGTGTGCCTCGCCGAGGGCCGAGACCGGGATCTTGGCGTCCCCTGCGATCAGGGCGCCGCCCACCACGCGGATCCGCGCGGAGCCGTACGAACTGGCCACCACCGCCGACACCGCCGTGCCGCCGACCAGGCCGCCCAGGAGAGGCAGCGTGCCGAACGGCAGCAGGATCAGCGCCATCGAGACGCCCACCAGCAGGCAGACGAACCACCAGGATCGGGGCGCGGTCAGACGTTCTTCGTACGGCGAGGCGGAGGGCTGCATACCGCCAAGCCTGCCACGGTGCGTGCGGGCCGCTGACGCGGAGGTAAGGTCTGCGCCTGTGAGTGGTACATCTTCGGCCCTGCGGCCCCCGGCCGACGCCGTGGCGCCGGTGCGCCATCCCGACGCGCCCGCCCCGGGCGAGCTCCTCGGCGCGCACTACGACCGGTGTTTCGGCTGCGGCGGCGGACAGCCCCACGGACTGCACCTTGAGGCGCGCGCGGGCGACGGCTTGCGGATCACCGCCGAGTTCACCGTGCGGAGCGCGCACCAGGGTGCTCCCGGCCTGGCGCACGGCGGCGTCCTCGCGAGTGCCCTCGACGAGACCCTCGGCTCGCTGAACTGGCTGCTGCGCACCATCGCCGTGACCGGCCGCCTGGAGACCGACTTCGTACGGCCCGTGCCCGTGGGCACCGTGCTGTATCTGGAGGCCGAGGTCACGGCGGTGGCCGGACGCAAGATCTATTCGTCCGCCACGGGACGGATCGGTGGTCCCGAGGGGCCCGTCGCCGTCCGCGCGGACGCTCTCTTCATCGAGGTGAAGGTCGACCACTTCGTCGACAACGGCCGGCCGGAGGAGATCCGGGCGGCCATGGACGACCCCGACCAGGTCCGTCGTGCCCGCGCTTTCGAGGTGAACCCGTGACCCCCGCCCAGGCCCCGGTGGACGTGCTGATCAAGCGCGTCGACCCGGACGTACCGCTTCCGCACTACGCGCACCCCGGCGACGCCGGCGCGGACCTGCGGACCACGCGGAGCCATGTGCTGGAGCCCGGCGAACGCGCCGTGCTGCCCACCGGGGTGTGCATCGCGCTTCCCGAGGGGTACGCGGCCTTCGTGCACCCGCGTTCGGGGCTGGCCGCCCGCTGCGGTGTCGCTCTCGTGAATGCCCCGGGGACGGTTGATGCCGGGTACCGTGGGGAGATCAAGGTGATCGTGGTGAATCTCGACCCGCGCGAGTCCGTGCGGTTCGAGCGCTTCGACCGGATTGCCCAACTGGTCGTCCAGCAGGTCGAGAAGGTGAGCTTCCAGGAAGTCGCGGAGCTTCCCGACTCGGCGCGGGCCGCAGGGGGCTTCGGGTCCACCGGCGGGCATTCCGCGGTGGGCGGCACAACGGGTGGGAATCGATACGCTTCGGTCGTATCCGACCGGGAAGGACAGTGACGTGTTCGGACGTCGCAAGAAGGGCAGTGCCGCCGAGGACGCGGCGGGCGAGGCCGAGCAGGTCGTCGACGGAGTCGACACTGAGGCGGACGGAGCGGAGCGCGAGCGCGTGAGGCTCGAACCGGAGCCGCGCCCCGACGGTCCCTGGGACAGCACCGAGGTGCGCGACCCGGCCGACGGCCGGGTCGACCTGGGCGGTCTTTTCGTGCCCGGGGTCGACGGCATGGAGCTCCGGGTGGAGGTCGCGGGCGACGCGATCGTCGCGGCCACCGTGGTGCTCAAGGACAGCGCCGTCCAGCTGCAGGCCTTCGCCGCTCCCAAGCGCGAGGGCATCTGGGGCGAGGTGCGCGAGGAGATCGCCACCGGCATCACCCAGCAGGGCGGTGTCATCGACGAGGTCGAGGGGCCGCTGGGCTGGGAGCTGCGCGCTCAGGTACCGGTGCAGCTGCCCGACGGCACGGGAGGCTTCCAGGTCGTCCGGTTCATCGGTGTGGACGGTCCCCGCTGGTTCCTGCGCGGAGTGATCTCCGGGCAGGGCGCGGTGCAGCCGCAGGCCGCCGGTCTGCTGGAGCAGATCTTCCGGGACACCGTGGTGGTCCGCGGTGAGGGCCCGATGGCCCCGCGCGACCCGATCGTGCTGAAGCTGCCGGACGACGCGCAGATGGTCGCCGAGGGTGTGCAGCAGGAGGAGCAGGCCGGGTCCCGCTTCTCCGGCGGCATGGGGCAGTTGCAGCGCGGACCGGAGATCACCGAGGTGCGCTAGGCGCCTCGACGGCCGCGTACCGTACGTGTGCGACGGGCCGCACTCCCCCTCCGGGGAGTGCGGCCCGTCGTTGTGTGCGGCCGGTGAGGCTGGTGCGGCCACCGCGGCCCGGATGATGCTCTCGGGGCCGTGCACCGCAGGTCGTCATGGGTGTTCCTCCTCCCTCATCCATGTCTGGACATGCATGCCTTTCGAGGGCCCGCGTGTGGGCCGAACGAGTGAAGAAGGCCCGCAGTCGTGCCTCGCGTGACTACGCTGCGTCACCCTGGGCATGACGAAGGAGGGTGGGGATCTCAAGTCCTTTGATCCACACCCGACTTGCCGATCATGCGAAATCCATGGGGGATGCGAAGTGGGTACCAACTGGATCGAGAAGGCGCAGCGCTTGGGTGACGGGACCATCGGAGGCGCGATGGATCATCCGTCGGTTCCGGGCCGGGTCGTCTGGCACACCACGGAGAGCGGTACGGGCGACGACGCCTTCAAGGCCGTGGCGGCGCTCCTGATCCGCAAGACCGCCGAGCCGCACCTGCTCTACGACCCGAAGACCGACCGCCTCGGACAGTTCGGCCCGCTGAACCACAGTGCCCGCGCACTGCTCAACGACGGATCGACGAGGACCAACCGCGTCGGAAAGGTCTGCATCCAGATCGAGGTACTGGGGTGGGCCGCCAAACCGTTCACGAAGACCTGGGAGCCGGGCCCGAACTACCAGGCCATGATGGCCGCGATCCGTTCCTGGAAGATCCCGGACACCTTCCCGGCCGGGCGCCTCGCGACCTCGGCCGCCGACGCCACCAACCGCCCCCGCTCGGTCTGGATGAGCAAGGGCGGCCACTACGGCCATGCGAACATCCCGGGCAACGACCACTGGGACCCGGGCGACATCGACAGGTCCGCCCTCTTCGAAGCGGCCCCGGTCGAGAAGTCGGGGAACGGCAGTGCGCCCGTCAAGCCGGTCGTCGACCTCAGCAATCTGATCGCCGCCGCGCGCCGCGACCCGGGGCTGCCGCAGGGTGGTAAGACGCACGGGTCCGACGTCCTGGTCGTCGAGAAGGCCCTGGTGGCCGAGGGGTTGCTGCCCGCGCAGTGGGCCGACGGATCCTTCGGCAGCAGGACCGTCGAGGCGTACGCGGCCCTGCAGCGCCGCTACGGCTTCAGTGGCGCGGAGGCGAACGGCATCCCGGGGCAGACCACACTCAAGAAGCTCGGTCGGCAGCACGGTTTCACGGTCAAGGCCTGAGTGGTCCGTGGTCCGCGGTCCGTGGTCCGTGGGCTCCGGACGGCTCCCGGGCCCGCGGGCCGTGTCCGCCACCGCGGTCGGACGTTTCTCGTGACCCCTCTCTTGACGCGGACATGGTCTGTACCTATGGTCACCGGCCAAGCGCCTGTGTTCATAAAGGCATTCCGTGTTCACATACGAGAACGGATGGCCCCCCATGAAGCCGACCGCTCCGGTCCCCCCACGTCCCTCACGCCCCTCACGCCCCGCGCGCCACCGCGGTGCATCCCGCTTCGCGCTCCTCGCCACCGTGACCGCACTGCTGGCCGGCGCCCTCGCCTGGCCCGCCGCCGAGCGCGCCGAGGCCGCCCCCGCGACCTTCGCGCACCCCGGAGTCACCGTCTCCCGCGGCCAGTTGGACTTCACCCGACAGCAGGTCAACGCGGGTGCGCAGCCCTGGAAGGGCGCGTACGACCAGATGATGTCGAGCAAGTACGGCTCGCTCACGCGCACCGCCAAGCCCCGCGCGGTCGTGGAGTGCGGCTCGTACTCGAACCCCAACTACGGCTGCACCGACGAGCGCGAGGACGCGATCGCCGCGTACACCCAGGCGCTGGCCTGGTACATCACGCGCGACGCCCGGTACGCGAAGAAGGCGATCGAGCTGATGGACGCTTGGTCCGCGACCATCAGGGACCACACCAACAGCAACGCGCCGCTGCAGACCGGCTGGGCGGGCTCGTCCTGGCCGAAGGCCGCCGAGATCATCAAGTACACGTACGACGGCGGCTGGGCGAACTCCGGGCGCTTCTCGACGATGCTGCGCGACGTCTATCTGCCCAAGGTCATCAACGGCTCGAACTCCAACGGCAACTGGGAACTCTCGATGATGGAGGCCGCCGTCGGCATCTCCGTCTTCCTGGAGGACAAGGCCTCCTACGACAAGGCCATGGCCAAGTTCCGCACCCGTACGGCCGCCTACGTCTACATATCCTCCGACGGCGCCCTGCCGAAGACCGTGCCGAGCCAGAACCTCGACACCACCCAGAAGATCGTCAACTACTGGCAGGGCCAGTCCACCTTCGTCAACGGGGTCACCCAGGAGACCTGCCGCGACCTCACCCACACCGGATACGGGATCTCCGCGATAGCGCACATCGCCGAGACCAGCCGGATCCAGGGCCAGGACCTGTACGGCACCGACGTCGGCGAGCGGCTGCGGCACGCGCTCGGCTTCCAGGCCAAGTACGAGCTGGGTGAGGCGGCCCCGAGCTGGCTGTGCGGTGGGTCGCTGCACCTCGGGCTCGGACCGGTCACCGAGGTCGGTTACAACGCCCTGCACAACCGTCTCGGCATCGCCATGAGCAACACCGAGCGGCTGACGGCGCAGAACCGTCCGGCGGGCAGCAACAACCTGTTCGTCGCCTGGGAAACGCTCACTCACGGCGACAACCCGAGCTGAACCGTTGCAGGTCCGGGCGTCGGACGGTGATACTGGCGCCCGGTCCACGGGGGAGAGGCATGAGCACTCAGGTCGGCACGGACACGGTCGCCACGGACACGATGGTCCGGGTGGAGAACGTCCACCGCTCGTACGGCAGCGGAAGCACCGCCGTGCACGCCCTGCGCGGGGTGTCGTTCGACATACCGCAGGGGGAACTCGTCGCTCTCAAGGGGCGTTCGGGGTCGGGCAAGACCACACTGCTGAACCTCGTCGGCGGGCTCGACGAGCCGGACGGGGGGCGGATCACGGTCGACGGGCTCGACCTCTCCGGACTCGGCGAGAACGGGTTGCTTGAGCTGCGCCGGGACCGTATCGGCTTCGTCTTCCAGTCCTTCGGACTGATCCCGATCCTGACGGCCGCCGAGAACGTGGGCGTGCCCATGCGGCTGCGCCGGGCCGACCCGAGCGAGCGCGAGGAACGCGTCGAGCTGCTGCTCTCGCTGGTCGGACTCGCCGACCACGCGGCACAGCGGCCCGGTGAGCTGTCCGGAGGGCAGCAGCAGCGCGTCGCCATCGCCCGCGCCCTCGCGAACAACCCGGCGCTCCTCATCGCCGACGAGCCCACCGGCCAGCTCGACGCCGAGACCGGTATCGGGGTGATGGAACTGCTGAGGGCGGTCGTTCGCAGCGAGCGGGTCACCGCGCTGGTGGCCACGCATGACGCGGCGCTTCTGGACCTGGCCGACCGGGTTCTGGAACTGAGTGACGGCGAGATCTTGGAGAGCTGAGGTTCTCGCCCCCGAGGCTCTCGGCCCCGTGCCGGGGCTCAGGCCTGGCCCCTGCATTTCGTCCGCGGGTCCGGTGGGGGCTGGTCGCGCAGAAAAGATTGCGCCGTTCCCCGCGCCCCTGGAAGCCGAAGACGAAAGATTGCGCCGTTCCCCGCGTCCCCGAGGGGCTTGTGGGGGCGTCAGGGTTGTGTCAAAGACGTTCGTACCCGTGCCTCCCGTCCTATTCGTCCGGATCGTCGGCCGTATGGTCTACCCAGCCACGCAGTGCGGTTTGGGAAGACAATGAGGCCATGGGACGCGGCAAGCTTCGGATCTACCTCGGTGCGGCACCCGGCGTCGGCAAGACGTACGCGATGCTGTCCGAGGCGCACCGCCGTGTCGAGCGGGGCGCGGACTGCGTGGTGGCTTTCGTGGAGCACCACGACCGGCCGCGCACGGAGGTGATGCTGCACGGACTGGAGCAGATCCCCCGCAGGGAGCTCGCCCACCGCGACGCCGCCTTCACCGAGATGGACGTCGACGCCGTCCTGGACCGTGCCCCCGCTGTCGCCCTGGTGGACGAACTGGCGCACACCAACGTGCCCGGCTCGCGCAACGCCAAGCGCTGGCAGGACGTCGAGGAACTGCTCGCCGCGGGCATCGACGTCGTCTCGACGGTCAACATCCAGCACCTCGAATCGCTCGGTGACGTCGTCGAGTCGATAACGGGCGTACGCCAGCGCGAGACCCTCCCGGACGAGGTGGTGCGGCGGGCCGACCAGATCGAGCTGGTCGACATGTCGCCCCAGGCACTCCGCCGCCGGATGGCGCACGGCAACATCTACAAGCCGGACAAGGTCGACGCGGCCCTGTCCAACTACTTCCGCCCCGGCAACCTCACCGCGCTGCGCGAGCTGGCCCTGCTCTGGGTCGCCGACCGCGTCGACGAGTACCTCCAGCAGTACCGGGGCGAGCACGGCATCCGCTCCACCTGGCAGGCCCGCGAACGCATCGTCGTCGGTCTCACCGGCGGTCCCGAGGGCCGTACGCTGATCCGTCGGGCCGCCCGGCTGGCCGAGAAGGGCGCCGGCGGCGAGGTGCTCGCCGTCTACATCGCCCGCAGTGACGGCCTCACCGCCGCCTCGCCCAAGGAACTCGCCGTCCAGCGGACCCTCGCCGAGGACCTCGGCGGCACCTTCCACCACGTCGTGGGCGACGACATCCCGTCCGCGCTCCTTGAGTTCGCGCGCGGCGTCAACGCCAGCCAGATCGTGCTGGGCTCCTCACGGCGCAAGGCCTGGCAGTACGTGTTCGGGCCCGGCGTCGGCGCCACGGTCGCCCGCGAGTCGGGGCCCGACCTGGACGTGCACATCGTCACGCACGACGAGGCGGGCAAGGGGCGCGGTCTGCCGGTCGCCCGGGGCGCGCGCCTGGGCCGGTCCCGGATCATCGCGGGCTGGCTGACCGGCGTCGTCGGCCCGGCGGTCCTCGCGCTGCTGCTGATCAACGCCGACGCGGACCTCGGGCTCGCCAACGACATGCTGCTGTTCCTGACCCTGACCGTGGCGGCGGCCCTGCTCGGCGGACTGCTCCCGGCGCTCGCCTCGGCGGCCTTCGGCTCCCTGCTGCTGAACTACTTCTTCACTCCGCCGCTGCACCGGCTGACGGTCTCCGACCCCAAGAACATCGTCGCCATCGTGATCTTCGTGGGAGTGGCCATCTCGGTCGCCTCGGTGGTGGACCTGGCGGCCCGCCGCACCCACCAGGCGGCCCGGCTGCGTGCCGAGTCCGAGATCCTCTCCTTCCTCGCGGGCAGCGTCCTGCGCGGCGAGACCAGCCTCGACGCCCTGCTGGAACGGGTCCGCGAGACCTTCGGCATGGAGTCGGTCGCCCTCCTTGAGCGGGCCGGCGACGTCGCCCCGTGGACCTGCGCGGGCAGCGTGGGCCCGCGTCCGCCGACGCTTCCCGAGGCCGCCGACGTGGACATGCCGGTCGGCGACCACACCGCCCTCGCCCTCTCCGGCCGGGTGCTGCCCGCCGAGGACCGCCGGGTGCTGGCCGCGTTCGCCGCCCAGGCCGTCGTCGTCCTCGACCGCAAGCGCCTCCAGCAGGAGGCCGACCAGGCCCGCACGCTCGCCGAGGGCAACCGCATCCGCACCGCGCTGCTGGCCGCCGTCAGCCACGACCTGCGTACGCCGCTGGCCGCGATCAAGGCCGCCGTGTCGTCCCTCAGGTCGGACGACGTGGCCTGGTCCGAGGAGGACGAGGCGGAACTCCTGGAGGGCATCGAGGCGGGCGCCGACCGGCTCGACCACCTGGTGGGCAACCTGCTCGACATGTCCCGCCTCCAGACCGGCACGGTCACCCCCCTGATCCGCGAGATCGACCTCGACGAGGTCGTCCCGATGGCGCTGGGCGGCGTACCGGAACACAGCGTCGAACTGGAGATCCCCGAGACCCTGCCCATGGTCGCCGTCGACCCGGGCCTGCTGGAGCGCTCGGTCGCCAACCTCGTCGAGAACGCCGTCAAGTACAGCCCCGAGGGCCGGCGCGTCCTCGTCGCCGCCAGCACGCTCGGCGACCGGGTGGAGGTACGGGTAGTGGACCGGGGCCGGGGCGTCCCGGACGAGGCGAAGGACCGTATATTCGCCCCCTTCCAGCGGTACGGTGACGCCCCGCGCGGCGCCGGGGTCGGCCTCGGCCTCGCGGTCGCCCGCGGTTTCGCCGAGGCCATGGGCGGCACGCTCAACGCGGAGGACACTCCCGGCGGCGGCCTCACCATGGTTCTCACGCTCAGAGTGGGCTCCTCCCGCGCGGAAGCCCCCGCGGAACCCGCACAAGAAGAGCCCGTACAACCGGAAAGGCAGGCTTCATGACCCGGGTCCTCGTGGTCGACGACGAGCCGCAGATCACCCGAGCCCTCGTGATCAACCTCAAGGCACGCAAGTACGAGGTCGACGCGGCCCCCGACGGCGCCACCGCCCTCCAGCTCGCCGCCGCCCGCCACCCCGACGTCGTCGTGCTCGACCTGGGTCTGCCCGACATGGACGGCGTCGAGGTGATCAGGGGACTGCGCGGCTGGACACGCGTACCGATTCTCGTACTGTCCGCGCGGCACTCCTCCGACGAGAAGGTCGAGGCCCTGGACGCGGGCGCCGACGACTACGTGACCAAGCCCTTCGGCATGGACGAGCTGCTCGCCCGGCTGCGCGCGGCCGTCCGCCGGGCCGAGCCCACCGGCGGCGGCGAGGACGACGTGATCGTCACGACGGAGGACTTCACCGTCGACCTGGCAGCCAAGAAGGTCCACCGGGACGGCCGCGACGTACGCCTCACCCCGACCGAGTGGCACCTCCTGGAGGTGCTGGTGCGCAACACGGGCCGCCTGGTCAGCCAGAAACAGCTGCTCCAGGAGGTCTGGGGCCCCTCCTACGGCACCGAGACGAACTACCTGCGGGTCTACATGGCCCAGCTCCGCCGCAAACTGGAGGGGGACCCCTCGCATCCGCGGCACTTCGTCACCGAACCGGGGATGGGCTACCGGTTCGAGCGTTAGTGCTACGGGTACGTTCCTGTCAGCGGCCCCCGGTACGCTTTGAGGTATGAGTGCTGTCCCTCGATCCGAAAAGCCGGCGGGCCGGTTCCGGCGCATGATCGACCGGCTCTCCTCCTCCCAGGAGGACCTGGAGTCGGAGGAGCTGCGCGAGGACTCCGAGACCGCGGGCTGCACACGTATCGGTGACTGCCGCGACCGACAGGTGGTCACGGTTACTGGTACCTTGCGCACGGTCACCCTGCGCCCGAGGGCCGGTGTCCCGGCCCTGGAGGCCGAGCTGTTCGACGGTTCGGCCGCCCTGGACGTGGTGTGGCTCGGCAGGCGTTCCATCGTGGGGATAGAACCGGGGCGCAAGCTGATGGCGTCGGGCCGTATCTCGATGAGCCGGGGCCGGCGCGTGCTGTTCAATCCGAAGTACGAACTCAGACCCCTCGGACGGGAGTAGCCGGTGACGTCGCTCGACAAGCCGACCGAAGACGCCCAGCGGGACGCGCAGGATGCGCAGGACTCACGGGCGGTGACCGAAGCCGCCCTCTTCGAGGCGTTCGGCGGTCTGCGGGGCATGATCGAGACGGTCCTGCCGGGCCTGCTCTTCGTCACGATCTTCACGATCAACAAGGACCTGCACTCGGCGGCCATCGCGGCCCTCGGTGTCTCGATCCTGCTCGTCGTGGTCCGTCTGGTCATGAAGGACACCGTCAAGCACGCGTTCAGCGGTGTCTTCGGTGTCGCCTTCGGTGTCGTCTTCGCGATGATGACGGGCAACGCGAAGGACTTCTACCTGCCGGGCATGCTGTACACGCTCGGTCTCGCCCTCGCGTACATCATCACGACGCTCGCCGGGGTCCCGCTGATCGGCCTGATCCTCGGCCCGGTCTTCAAGGAGAACCTCTCCTGGCGTACGCGTAATCCGGGCCGCAAGAAGGCCTACGCGAAAGCCAGTTACGCCTGGGGCCTGATCCTGCTCGCCAAGTGCGCGATTCTCTTTCCGCTCTACTGGTGGGCCGACACGACTCAGTTCGGCTGGGTTCTGATCGCGCTGAAGATTCCGCCCTTCCTGCTCGCGGTGTGGTTGACGTGGGTGTTCCTCGCGAAGGCTCCGCCGCCGATCGATGTCTTCGCCGAGATGGAGGCCGAGGAGAAGGCCGAGAAGGAGCGGCAGGCTGCGGCTCGGTCTGCTGAGTAGGCACCCTGCGCCTGTGCGGGCCGCCGGGGGGCTGCGCCCCCAGACCCCGCTGTCGGCCTGAACGGCCTCGTCCTCAAACGCCGGACGGGCTAAAAAGAGAAGGGGCGCCCGGAGAAATCCGGGCGCCCCCTACTCGTATCTCTGCTTGTTCTGCTCGTCAGTCCGTCGTGCCCTCGCGGCGTACCGACAGCAGGTCCTCCAGTTGTTCCTCTCGGGCCTGGGCCGCCACGAAGAGGAGTTCGTCGCCCGCTTCCAGCGAGTCCTCGCGGGTCGGGGTGAGGACCCGGGTGCCGCGGATGATGGTGACCAGCGAGGTGTCCTCGGGCCAGGCCACGTCACCGACCTGCGTGCCGGCCAGCGCGGACTCCGGCGGCAGGGTCAGTTCGACGAGGTTGGCGTCGCCGTGGCTGAAGCGGAGCAGGCGGACCAGGTCGCCGACGCTCACCGCCTCCTCGACCAGGGCCGACATCAGACGGGGTGTCGAGACGGCGACGTCCACACCCCACGACTCGTTGAACAGCCACTCGTTCTTGGGGTTGTTGACGCGGGCGACGACCCGCGGGACCCCGTACTCGGTCTTCGCGAGCAGGGAGACGACGAGGTTGACCTTGTCGTCACCTGTGGCCGCGATCACCACGTTGCAGCGCTGGAGCGCCGCCTCGTCCAGGGAGGTGATCTCGCAGGCGTCGGCGAGCAGCCACTCCGCCATGGGGACGCGCTCGACCGAGATGGCGGTCGGCGCCTTGTCGATCAGCAGGATCTCGTGCCCGTTCTCCAAAAGCTCGCCCGCGATCGAGCGGCCCACGGCGCCGGCACCGGCAATGGCGACCCTCATCAGTGACCGCTCTCCTCTTCGGGGCCCTCGGCGAACGACGCCTCGACCTTCTCGATGTCGTCCGTGCGCATCATCACGTGCACCAGGTCGCCCTCCTGGAGAACCGTCTGCGAGGAGGGCAGCACCGCCTCACCCAGGCGGGTGAGGAAGGCCACGCGTACGCCGGTGTCCTCCTGGAGCCTGCTGATCCGCTGGCCCACCCACGCGGTCGACGCGTGCACCTCGGCGAGCTGCACCCCGCCGGTGGGATCGCGCCACAGCGGCTCGGCGCCCGACGGCAGCAGCCGGCGCAGCATCTGGTCGGCCGTCCAGCGGACGGTGGCGACGGTGGGGATGCCCAGGCGCTGGTACACCTCGGCGCGCCGGGGGTCGTAGATACGCGCCGCCACGTTCTCGATGCCGAACATCTCGCGGGCCACCCGGGCGGCGATGATGTTCGAATTGTCGCCGCTGGAGACGGCGGCGAAGGCGCCCGCCTCCTCGATGCCCGCTTCGCGCAGGGTGTCCTGGTCGAAACCGACGCCGGTCACACGACGGCCGCCGAAACCGGAGCCCAGTCGTCGGAAGGCGGTGGGGTCCTGGTCGATCACGGCGACCGTGTGCCCCTGTTGCTCCAGGGTCTGGGCGAGAGCGGAACCCACTCTGCCGCAGCCCATGATGACGATGTGCACGACCGTCCTTCCGGTGTGAAAAGTACTGCTCAGGCTGAAACAGGGTCTCAGACCGACGCCCAAGCTACACACGCGCGGTCCGTCGGCGGCACCCCCGTGCACATCCGCCCCGCACCGTGACGACGATCAGCTCGCCGGTGATCAGCGGCGGCTGATGCTGCGCACGCTGACGAGGGCCAGGATGCCCAGGCCGACCAGTCCGGCGGCGGCGCCGATGAGCTCGGCGGTGGCGCCGGCGAGTTCCGCGGTGGCGAGCATGGAACCTCCATGAATTGGTAAAGGGGGGCAAAGTTTTGGCTTTTTTCATATAGGCATGGAGATTCGCCTGGCCAGGCAATACATAAGCGAGTGCGCACCGGATTTCACTCGTAGAGCAGATCCCGGTCACGGATCCCGCCGATCAGGCGTCCCAGCGGGCGGGAGAGGGTGGGCGAGGCGGTGTTCGAGCGCTTACGATCCTCACCGTGTCCAAACTGACCGACGTGCCCAAACGGATCCTGATCGGGCGCGCACTGCGCAGTGACCGGCTCGGAGAAACTCTCCTGCCGAAGCGCATCGCACTCCCCGTTTTCGCTTCCGACCCGCTCTCCTCCGTGGCGTACGCGCCGGGAGAAGTGCTGCTCGTCCTGTCCATCGCGGGCGTGTCGGCCTATCACTTCAGCCCCTGGATCGCCGTCGCGGTCGTCGTGCTGATGTTCACCGTCGTGGCCTCCTACCGGCAGAACGTGCACGCCTACCCCAGCGGTGGCGGCGACTACGAGGTGGCCAACACCAACCTCGGCCCCAAGGCCGGTCTCACCGTCGCCAGCGCGCTGCTCGTGGACTACGTACTCACTGTCGCCGTGTCCATCGCGTCCGGCATCGAGAACCTCGGCTCGGCGGTCCCGTTCGTCGTCGAGCACAAGGTCCTCTGCGCGATTGCGGTGATCGTGCTGCTCACCCTGATGAACCTGCGCGGGGTCAAGGAGTCGGGGAAGCTCTTCGCGATCCCGACGTACGTGTTCGTGACCGGCGTCTTCCTGATGATCGCGTGGGGGGCGTTCCGCGGGATCGTCCTCGGCGACACCATGAAGGCGCCGACCGCCGACTTCACGATCAAGGCCGAGCACCAGGGACTCGCCGGCTTCGCCCTCGTCTTCCTGCTGCTGCGCGCCTTCTCCTCCGGCTGTGCGGCGCTCACCGGCGTCGAGGCGATCAGCAACGGCGTCCCGGCCTTCCGCAAGCCCAAGTCCAAGAACGCGGCGAGCACGCTCGCGGCGATGGGCCTGCTGGCCGTCACCATGTTCTGCGGCATCATCGCCCTCGCCATGGCGACCAACGTCCGCATGGCCGAGCGCCCGGCGCACGACCTGCTGGAGAACGGGGTCGCGGTCGGCTCCGACTACGTCCAGAACCCGGTGATCTCCCAGGTCGCCGAGGCGGTGTTCGGCAACGGCAGCTTCCTGTTCATCGTGCTCGCCGCGGCCACCGCGCTCGTGCTCTTCCTGGCCGCGAACACCGCGTACAACGGCTTCCCGCTGCTCGGCTCGATCCTCGCGCAGGACCGCTACCTGCCGCGCCAGCTGCACACCCGCGGCGACCGGCTCGCCTTCTCGAACGGCATCGTGCTGCTGGCGGGCGCGGCCATCCTGCTGATCTGGATCTACGGCGCCGACTCGACGCGTCTCATCCAGCTCTACATCGTCGGCGTGTTCGTGTCCTTCACGCTGAGCCAGACCGGCATGGTCCGGCACTGGAACCGCCACCTGGCCACCGAGAAGGACCCGGCCAAGCGCCGCCACATGGTCCGCTCCCGGGCCATCAACGCGTTCGGCGCCTTCTTCACCGGCCTGGTCCTGGTCGTCGTCCTCGGCACGAAGTTCACGCACGGCGCCTGGGTCGCCCTGCTCGGCATGGTGATCTTCTACGCGACGATGTCCGCGATCCGGAAGCACTACGACCGGGTGGCCGAGGAAATCGCCGCGCCCGACGGGCCGTCCGACGACAGCCTGCGCCCCTCGCGCGTCCACTCCGTCGTCCTGATCTCCAAGATCCACCGGCCGGCGCTGCGTGCCCTCGGCTACGCCAAGCTGATGCGCTCCGACACCCTGGAGGCGCTCAGTGTCAACGTCGACCCGGTCGAGACGAAGGCCCTGCGGGACGAGTGGGAGCGACGCGGCTTCACCGTGCCGCTGAAGATCCTCGACTCGCCGTACCGCGAGATCACCCGGCCGGTCATCGAGTACGTGAAGGGGCTGCGCCGCGAGTCCCCGCGTGACGTGGTGTCGGTGATCATCCCCGAGTACGTGGTCGGCCACTGGTACGAGCACCTGCTGCACAACCAGAGCGCGCTGCGGCTCAAGGGGCGGCTGCTGTTCACGCCGGGCGTGATGGTGACGTCCGTGCCCTATCAGCTGGAGTCCTCCGAGGTGGCCAAGAAGCGGGCCCGCAGGCGTTCGGAGTGGACCGCTCCGGGCTCGGTGCGCCGCGGTCCGGCGGAGCACCGGCCGAAGGAGCCGTCGGGGCCCAAGCGCTGAGCGGGCCCGCACGTGGTTTGCGAGCGGCTTGTGTGGTGAGCGGCCAGGGGGACCGGCTTGCGGTGAGCGGCTTGTGGTGAGCGGTCGGGTGGCGTCCACGTAGACTGGTGGGCTGTGGTCCGGCCGCTCCGGCCGTTCGCCCCCCTGTCGCGCCTTCCCCTTTCGCATCTGGAGTCACCCCGTAATGCAGGCAGAACCGAAGAAAACGCCGGCGGGGTCGCTCGTGGGGCAGGAGTACGAGGTCGAGGTCGGCCCCGTCGCGCACGGCGGGCACTGCGTCGCCCGCAACGACGCCGGCCAGGTCCTCTTCGTACGGCATGCGCTGCCCGGTGAGCGGGTGCTCGCGCGGGTGACGGACGGCGAGGAGGACTCGCGCTTCCTGCGCGCCGACGCGGTCGAGATCCGGGAAGCCTCCAAGGACCGGGTGGAGGCTCCGTGCCCCTACGCGGGCCCCGGGCGTTGCGGCGGCTGCGACTGGCAGCACGCCAAGCCGGGTGCGCAGCGGCGGCTGAAGGGCGAGGTCATCGCCGAGCAGCTCCAGCGGCTCGCGGGCCTCACCCCGGAGGAGGCGGGTTGGGACGGCACGGTGATGCCGGCCGAGGGCGACAAGCTGCCCCCCGGCGAGGTACCCGCCTGGCGTACGCGCGTGCAGTACGCGGTCGACGAGGACGGCAACGCCGGTCTGCGCCGCCACCGTTCGCACGAGGTCGAGCCGGTCGAGCACTGCATGATCGCCGCCCCCGGGGTCTCCGAGCTGGGTATCGAGAAGCACGACTGGTCCGGCATGGAGTCCGTCGAGGCGATCGCCGCGACGGGTTCGCAGGACCGCATGGTCATCCTCGAACCGAAGCCCGGCGCGCGGCTGCCGCTCGTCGAACTCGACAGGCCCGCCTCCGTCATGCGCGTCGAGGAGCACGACGGCGGCATCCACCGGGTGCACGGCCGCGCCTTCGTCCGCGAGCGCGCCGACGGCCGTACGCACCGGGTCGGCAGCGGCGGCTTCTGGCAGGTCCACCCGCAGGCGGCCGACACCCTGGTCAAGGCCGTCATGCAGGGCCTGCTGCCGCGCAAGGGCGACATGGCGCTCGACCTGTACTGCGGCGTCGGCCTCTTCGCCGGCGCGCTGGCCGACCGCATCGGCGACAAGGGCGCGGTCCTCGGCATCGAGTCCGGCAAGCGCGCGGTGGAGGACGCCCGGCACAACCTCGCCGCGTTCGACCGCGTCCGCATCGAACAGGGCAAGGTCGAGGCGGTCCTGCCGCGCACCGGCATCACCGAGGTCAACCTCGTCGTCCTGGACCCGCCGCGCGCCGGCGCCGGCAAGAAGACGGTCCAGCACCTGACGTCACTGGGCGCCCGCAAGATCGCGTACGTGGCCTGCGACCCGGCGGCGCTGGCACGGGACCTGGCGTACTTCAAGGAGGGCGGGTACCGGGTGCGGACGCTGCGGGCGTTCGACCTGTTCCCGATGACGCACCATGTGGAGTGCGTGGCGATCCTTGAGCCGGTGGCAAAGGGCGCCTGACCCGCGCGTTCGGGTGGTGTGCGTGATGAGGTCGTCGCGGGTCATGCGGTCGGTGGGCGGTGCCCCGTCTCGGCGCGCGGGAGGGCGCCTTGTGCCGCGGGCAGACAGTGGTCCCATCCGCGACCGAGTGCTCTGCCTGGTCGTCGAGGGCTGGGCAGAGCGCCCGGTTCCGGCGGTGCGGAGCAGCCGCAGCAGCCTGCTGGGTTGTTCAGTCGAAGAGGATGTCCAGCACGATGCCGACGACGCCCCCGACGTTCTCGGACAGGTCCCGGTCGTCGTCCGAGCGGCTGTCCTTGCAGGAGCGGCCCAGAGTGCCGGGGTGGCTGAGCGTGGAGGTGAAGCGGCAGTCGGAGGCCGGGGCGGCGGCGGCCTGAGCACTGGGAAGGGCCGCGAAGGCGGCTCCTGTCACGCAGAGCATGGTGAGTGAAACGCGCGCGATCATGCGCATGGACTTTCCCCTTCGGAAGGAGTGGAGGCGCGGTTGCCTCCAGCGGCCGCGATCCTCGCCGGTGCGGGCAGGCTGTGCGCGCTGACCACGCCGGACCCCTGGTGGCTGTCACCCGGTCCGCGTACCGAGCTGGAAACGGTGGCCGCCGTGCCCGTCATGGGCCTCCTGGAAGCGGTCGGTGACGTCTACGCCTACGAGCCCGAGTTCTTCGGCATCAACGCGAAGGACTCGACCTGGGTGGATCCCGAGCACCGGTTGCTGTCCGAAGTCGTCTGGGAGGCCATTGAGCACGCCGGGATCCCGGCCCAGCGGTCGTCGGACACACCGGGCATGTTCTTCGGGATCTGCCAGAAGGACTACATGCTGCGGGTGCAGAGGCCAGAGGCCAGCGGAAGGTGTGAGCGCCTACGCGCTGTACCTGCGCCTGTCGGGACCGCGTGGGAGCGTATGCGGAGGGTGCCGCGCTCGGTGCGCCGGGACTGCCTGCACGCCGCTGTCCCACCGCCGGACCGTGGTACCGCCGGTGGTCAAGCAGGGCCCATCTCGCCCTCATTCACGGCCTCTTGAGCGCTGGGCCGGGGACGGCACGCTGCGCGTCGCGCTCCCGCACGGGCCTGGACGTCCTGCTCCGGATCAGGGTCGGGGTCAGGGAACAGCCGGCCCTGTTCGTCCATCACGACGGCCGCGCCGCGCCATGGGGCATGCCGGTTACCCACTGCCCGGCGAGGTCTGACAGGCCGACGTCGTACGGGCCACGGTCAGCGGCCCGTACGACGTCTCCGGCGGCGGACGTCAGGATCGATGCCCGTCGCAGCACTCGATACGGATCATCTTCGGTCCGTCTGCGGTTCGTTGTCAGTCGACGGACCAGCAGGTGGCGTCGAAGTCCGCCACCTTGACATCGCCGGCCTGCAGGTGGCCGCCGGACGCCCAGCAACCTTCCACGTCCGACGGGTGAGCGGCGGCAGGAACCGCGGCCATGAAGCCGACCGCGAGCACACCGGCTACAACGAGTGAGATACGCCGAAGCATGAGGATCTCCTTCTAGTGGGGGGACTCGGTACGACTGTTCATCAGCTACCGCTGTACCGCACGTCGAGAAGCGCGGGCGGGTGGCGCCACGCCGGCTGTCTGGGCGGGCCCTGTCCCATATGCGCCGCCCAGGAGTGCTGTACGGACCATGAGCAGGACAGCGGCGCGTCGGGGGGTACGAATTCGACTGACGGCTTCGACGCAACGCCTACTGCCTGGCCACCGGTACAGCGGAAGGGTGATCCGCGCAGGAGACAGTAGGCGTCGGGTCAATCGCGGGGCGCGCGCCATCCGTTCGGCTGACGGCGCCGGCGCACGGGCACGCCGTGTCGTGGCCGTGGAGTAGGCCGACGCCGGCGGTCTGTGCGGGGCGGACCGGGAGAGGGGGTGGGTGGTGGCGACGCACGGCGCCGACCTCTTCGCCCGCCCGCTCGCTCGCTCCCATGGCCGACGAGGACCGGCTGCCGGCCGGGGTGTCGTGGGTGTACCGGGGCTTCGCGTTCGACGACGCGCGCTGTGACAGCGGACCGCTCAGCAACCGCCCCGCACAGTTCAACGCCCTGGCCGGCCAGGTGCAGCGGGCCTGCGGGAGCAGACGCCGGTCACCCCGAGTGCCGGCTCTGCGCGTGAGCGTCAGCGTGCGCGCAGCCTGGCGACCGCTGCGGCCAGGTGGTCCTGCAGGTGCGCGGGCAGCGGCTCGCCCTGTACGGATGTGAGGACGGCGTCGGCGACGTCGTGCAGCTTGGTGTTGGAGTGCTGCGACACGTCTACCAAGAGCTCCCATGCCTCGTCCACCGTGCAGGACCAGACGGCCATCAGCACTCCGCGGGCCATGTCGATGACCGGCCGCCGTACGAGCGCCTCCTGCAGCTGTGCGATCTCCTCGCGCAGGGCTTCGGCCGGCTCGGCAGGGGGCCGGTCGGTGTCATCGAGGAGGCACGAGTCGGGAGAGTGGTCGTCGCGTGGCGCGAACCCGGGGGTCGGTTCTCCGGTGCGGCCACGCCGGAGTTCCAGGCGTTGAGACGGGCGCATACATCGCACGTACCCGGACCCTGGCGAGGCATCCCCGCCGACCACGGCGGGTGTCCCACGGTGGGCCGGTTCATGGCGTACTCGGCGCGGTGCTGCTGCGCCTGCACGTCGGACCTGCGCGCGGCGAACGCGGACGGCGTCTCGTGAACCGTCGCACGTCCACTCTCCCGTCGGCGGCGGGTGTTCCGTGGCTCCGGCCGTGCCCGCGAGGAGTACACGGTGCATGGGCGTCCCCGGGCGCGGTGTGGGCCCGCGGTGCCGTGGCGACCGCGGGCCCACGGGGCGAAGGCTGTCAGCGCTGGTGGTCCGTCGGGCCGGCGTAGCTCGGTTCGAGGAGCGTGGGAGCGGCGGGGGAGTGCTTGGCGAGCTTCTCGCCTTCGATGTCGACGTCGGGCAGGAGGCGGTCGATCCAGGCGGGCAGGGACCAGGCGCGCTCGCCGAGCAGCGCGAGGGCTGCCGGGACGATTGTCAGGCGGACGACGAACGCGTCGAAGGCGACGTCGAAGGCGAAGGCGACGGCGAAGGCGACGGCGATGGCCAGACCGAAGTCGAGCGCCTTGATCATGGGGTCGTGGGAGCCGACGAAGCCGGCGAAGACGTTGATCATGATGAGGGCCGCGGCGGTGACGACGGTGGCGCTGTGCCTGAGGCCCGTCTCGATCGCGGTGCGGGCGTCGGCTCCGTGGACGTACGCCTCGCGCATGCGGGTCACATGCGGGTCACCAGGAACACCTTGGTAGTCCATGGCCAGGCCGAAGACGATGCCGACCATGAGGACGGGCATCAGGCTCATGATGGGGCCCGTCCGTTCGAGGCCGATGAGTGAAGAGGGCGTAGTCGATGCCGACCGCTATGCCCAGCATCGTGGCGAGAGTGGGGGCGTTGCTGTTGAGGTCGAGCAACCGGTTCATCCGTTCTCACATGTAGAGCGCGCGTGCCGATGGAGTGCTGCGGGGTGTCGCGGAACGGGTGGTGTAGGCGAGGTTGAGGACCGTGCGGCGTACACCGGCGTGTTCCAGTGAGGTCACGCGGTGGGCTGTCGTGTCGCTGCGCAGGAGGTAGGCGTCGCCCGCCCGGTGATGGGCCGAGAGCGCGGTGCCGGTGTTCAGATCGGCCAACGCGCCGGCCCGGGGCACGTACTCCAGCAGCCCGCCGGCGCCGGGCCCGTCGGGGGCTTCGAGGAAGAGCACCAGAGCGTAGGGATGGTCGTCGGTGTGGGCACCGTGCGTGTCACCCACGCGATGCAGGATGTTGAGTACGTAGCGCTCCAACGGATCGGCCACCGTCACGGGTGTCTCGCCGATGACCTCGGCCACCAGGGCGAGCAGGTGCGGGTCTTCGTACAGCCGGCGTACCAGTGCTGATTCCCGCTCGATGACGTGGCCGCCGAGCGTGGTCATGTGCCGGGGGGAGCTGTCCGTGCACACCATCGTGAAGTCCCGGCGCCGGGCGATCTCGGCCAGCCGGTGCGCCTCCGTCCGCAGCGTCTGGAGGCCGTCGGGGGTGAGCAGGCGGGGCAGCGGCGCGTAGCCGTCGGTGCGCAGGCGCAGGCCGGCAACAGCGAGGTCGTCGGTGGAACGCTGGGTGAAGGCCATGGGTGTCGCCTTTCGCTCGGGCGGGCAGGACACGGCCATGGCGTCCCCGGTCGGCGCGGGCGTCAGTCCCTCACGCGGCAGAGCGTCCGAAAAGACCGCACAGAACAGCGGACTTCGGCCGTCCGCGGCTGTGCCGGTGAGTGGTGCGAACAGGCAGGTCGAGGACAGCCGCCGAAGCGGACCCTGTCGTTCGAACCGGGGCGCCGTCCGAACGCGCCGTTTTCCCGGCCGACCGGCGAAGGCTGCCGCAACCCGGGCGGGCCGAGTACCGAGCGCCGCACGTTTCGGACGGGAACCGATGGGCCACTCGTGTGAGGAACAAGCGTTCCGGCACCCACAAGAGGACAAGAGGCAAGAGGCAAAGAAGCAAGAGGCAAAGAAGCAAGAGGCAAAGAAGCAAGAAGGAGGACAGTCGATGTCGAACCCACAGCAGCCCGAGGTGCGGCGCAGTGACAAGGGCGCGGCCACTCCGCAGGACAGCCAGGCCCGCAAGGCGGCACAGCGCACTCGCGGGAACGGCGGCCACGCACAGGGCACGGACCGCGGCGAGAAGGGTGGAGGGGAAGGCGGCGGTACGCCGCCCGAGCAGCAGCCGGACCACCCGGCCTGAACCCGTCGCCGTCCAGCAGGCGTCCGGCTCGGGGCTCGGCTCCTCCCCAGCGGTCCGCGACGCCCGGATGTCGTTCCCCGCAGTTGTCAGATGTGCGAGTCCGGGGGCCGGTGCGCCCTCGGCTCCAGGGAGGCAGCATGGCGATCACGAGAGACGTCGCGTACGCCCGTATCGGACAGGAGGTGGCCGCTCGCGCCGTACAGCTCTGGGAGGTCGCACTGGAGCTGCACCGCACGCCGGAACTCGCCTTCCAGGAGCACCGGGCGGTCGAGTTGCTGACCGGGCACTTCGAGCGGGAGGGCTTCCTCGTCGAGCGTGGCGTGGCGGGCCTGCCCACGGCGTTCACCGCCCGGACGGGTGACGGCAACGGGCCCTGCGTGGCGCTGCTCATGGAGTACGACGCCCTGCCGGACATGGGGCACGCCTGCGGACACAACCTGATCGCCGCGGCGGGACTGGGAGCGGCGCTTTCGCTGCGCGACGCGCTGGAGCGGGTGAACGGCACGCTCCTCGCCGTCGGCACCCCGGCCGAGGAGGGCGGCGGCGGCAAGGTGACGCTCACCGAGGCGGGCGTCTTCGACGGGGTCGACGCCGCCCTGATGTTCCACCCGGGCGTACACACCTGGACGTGGGCGCCGTTGACCGCGCAGCGCCAGGTGCGCGTGGGGTTCCACGGCCGTGCGGCGCATCCCACGGGGAACCCGACCGAGGGCGTCGACGCGCTGGCGGCGCTCGTCCAGCTGTTCAACACGCTCGCCGTGCTGGGCCGGCGCCTGCCACCCGGATCGCACGTCCAGGGCATCGTGACGGAGGGCGGCACGGCCACCAACATCGTGCCGGCCTTCGCTGAGGGCCTGTTCGGACTGCGCGGCGGCACGACGGCCGCGCTCGACGACCTGGACGCCGAACTGGCGCGATGTGCCGAGGGCGTCGCGCTGTCCACCGGCACCACGGTCGACACGGTCCGCGTGACGGCCGGGTACGAGCACTTCCGCGACAACGACGTGCTGTCCGGACTCTTCGCGGAGCATCTCGCACGGGCCGGCATTCCCGCCCGGGAACCCGAACCGGGGGTCTACCTCGGCTCGTCGGACATCGGGAACGTCAGTACGCGGGTCCCCGCCATCCACCCCTTCGTAGCGATCATGGACGAGTCGGGCAGCGACCACACCCCGCAGTTCGCGGAGGCCGCCGCCGGTGAGCGCGGACGTGCCGCGATGCTCGCCGCGGCCGAGGCGCTGGCCTGTACGGCAGCGGACGTACTGCTCACTCCCGAGACCGCGGAGCGGGCGTGGCGCTGCCTACGGGACAAGGTCGCGGCTGGTTTGTAGCAGTGCGGATCCGGCCTGCCGCAGTGGCCCGCAGTAGCGGCTTGCAGCACTGCGGATCCGGCCTGTGCGGGTCCGTTGAGCCGCCGGGCCGGTGCCTCCCGCCGAACGGGTGCGCGCCCGGTTCCGGCGTACGCCTGCACGGCCGCATCCGAGGCGGCAAGCTGTTTCCCTCTCACGAGGCAAGGGCAGTCGAGGCACATGGACCACTCGAAAGCGCCGGTACTCGAAGCTCTGGCGGCCTACCACGCCGAGAGGCAGACCCCCTTCACCCCGCCGGGCCACAAGCAGGGACGCGGCGCCGACCCCAGGGTCCGCGAGGTACTCGGAGACGCGGTCTTCCACTCCGACGTGCTGGCGACGAGCGGGCTGGACGACCGGACGTCCTCCCACGGCGTCCTCGAAGAGGCACAGACCCTGATGGCGGACGCCGTCGGGGCCGAGCACACCTTCTTCTCCACCTGCGGCAGCTCGCTGTCGATCAAAGCGGCGATGCTGTCGGTGGCCGGGCCGCACGAGAAGCTGCTCGTGGGACGCGACGCGCACAAGGCGGTGGTCTCAGGACTGATCCTCTCCGGTATCCGGCCCGTCTGGGTCACCCCGCAATGGGACTCCCAGCTGCACCTGGCGCACCCGCCGTCCGCGGCGGCGTTCGAGGCGGCCTTCGCCGCGCACCCCGACGCGAAGGGCGCCCTCGTCACCACCCCCACGCCGTACGGCACCTGCTCGGACCTGTCCGCCATCGCGCGGGTCTGCCACGAACGGGGCAGGCCGCTCATCGCGGACGAGGCATGGGGCGCGCACCTGCCGTTCCATCCGGGTCTGCCCACCTGGGCGATGGACGCCGGAGCAGACGTCTGCGTGACCTCGGTGCACAAGATGGGCTCGGGACTGGAGCAGGGTTCGGTCTTCCACCTCCAGGGTGAACTGATCGCCCCCGAGGTGCTCAGGAACCGTGAGGACCTTCTCGGCACGACGAGCCCCTCGGTCCTCGTCTACGCGGCCTTGGACGGCTGGCGCCGCCAGATGGTGGAGCACGGTCGGGCCCTGTACGACGACACGCTGGCCCTCGCCGCATCCGTACGGGACCGGATCGCGGACATCGACGGCATGCACGTACACGGGCGGGACGACTTCTGCGGTACCGGCCTCGCCACCGACATGGACCCCCTCCAGATCATCATCGACATCACCTCGCTCGGTACGACCGGCTACCGGGCGGCCGACTGGCTGCGCGAACACCACGGGATCAACCTCCACCTGTCCGACCACCGCCGCATCAGCGCCCAGTTGACCCATGCCGACGACAAGGACTCCACGCGGATCCTCCTGACGGCTCTGCGGGACGTCGCCGCTCACGCGGACCAACTGCGGCCCGCCGAGCAGGTCGACGTCCCGGACCCCGAACAGCTCCGGCTGGATCAGGTCATGCTCCCGCGCGACGCGTTCTTCGGGCCGACCGAACAGGTGCCCTGGGAGGGGGCGATCGGACGGATCACCGCGGAGATGATCACTCCGTACCCGCCCGGCATTCCCGCCGCGGTGCCCGGCGAGCGCCTGAACGCCGAAGTCCTGCGTTATCTGCGTACCGGCGTCGACGCCGGCATGGTCGTGCCGGACGCCGCCGACACATCGGTCAGGACTGTGCGGGTCGTCGCCGAGGACTGAACCGGCCCCCCGAGTGCGGCACGACGGGGTTTTCATGACGGGGTTCTACGGGCACCCGGATGGCACCGAAGGTTGCCCGGGACAGCCGTGTCGTCGTGGCCGAGGGCGGACGGTCAGCGGCCGAGGGCCTTGGCCAGTTGCTGTTTGTTCATCGAGGAGCGGCCGTCGACGCCGCGCTTCTTCGCCTCCGCGTAGAGCTGGTCCTTCGTCGGCCCCTGGGCACCACTGTGGGAACGCTCGCCGCCGCGCTGCGGAGCCGACTTCTTGTCCCGGGTGGACACCTTGCTCGACGTCTTCGACTCTCCGGCGCGGGCCCGCTCCTTGTTCACCGTGCGCGCCGCGATCTCCTTCGCGCGGCCGGTGGAGGTGCCGCGCTTCTCCGCGCCTTCCTTGATGTGCTCGTACTGACGCTCACGCTTCGCATTGGACCCCTGCGGCATGACGTTCTCCTCACCGGACGCGGGGAGTTGTTCGGCCCGCGTCCTCTCCTCGTTTCGATGGTCTTCCGCGTACCCGTAGCGCGACTTCTCATCCCGGGACCCGGATCGCTTCCATCAGATGCGGTGTCTCGGCGGGTGCGCCAGCAGGTGGCGCCCGAACGGATGAGAACGCCTTTCAGTACGAAGCACGTCAGTCATGGCGACCGGATCGGTGAGCCGCACGACCCGGCCGCACGACCCGGTCGCACGACCCGGACCTTCCGCGCGGCGCAGTGCCGCACGTGGACGTGCCCGGCCGGAACGCCGGCAACCGGGATCGCTTCGGTTCGGAAGGGGGTCGGCGCAGGCCGAGGGCGATCAGGGCCGTGAGTACGAAGACCGCGGCCTCGTACGCCATGGCGTGGGTGAACGCCGCGTTCGCGCTGGCGGCCGGTGCGAAATAGGCCAGCCCCGCCGCCGTCACGCCGATCGAGCCGCCGAGTTGCTGGGCCGTGGGCAGCAGGCCGGACACCGAATCCGCGGCGGCGCCCCGCAGACCCCCAAGGACCAGTGTGAACACCGAGGCCGTGAACAGGCCGAACGCGGCACCCCCGGCCGCCAGTACCGCCAGTACCGCCAGTACCGGCAGTGCCGCACGGCGTCCGGGCCCGGTGCCGATGAGCGGCGCGAGCGCCACGGCCGTACCCGCCAGCACGAGCGCGGCGGCCGTCAGCGCCGTCGTGCCCAGCCGGCGGGAGAGGGCCGGGGCGGCCCTGCTGCCCACCACGGCCGCGGCGGCGAACGGCGCCGACACCAGCGCGGCGGACAGCGCCGCGTACCCGAGTGCGGACTGCAGATGCAGGAACAGCAGGTACGTGAACGACGGGACCCCGGCGTTGAAGACGAACACCAGCAGCAGGCCCCGCCGCGCGGTCCCGTCCCGCAGGACCGACGGGTGGATCAGGGGGTCCGGCCGGTGCCGGAGCGTACGGACGAAGCAGGTGAGGGCCACCGCGGCCACGGCGAAGGAGGCCCACGTCCACCAGGGCCAGCCGGCCTCGCGGCCCAGCGCGCACGGCAGGACCAGCGTGGCGAAGCCGGTGGTGGCCAGCGCCGCTCCCAGCCGGTCCACGCGCGGTCCGTCCGCGCTGCGCGTACGGGGAAGCAGGGCCGCCCCCGCCAGCGAGACGAGTGCCACCGGCACCGTGACCAGGAAAACAGCGCGCCAGCCGAGGCCGAAGAGGTCGGCGCCGACGAGCAGCCCGCCGATGAGCGGTCCGGCCAGCGAGGCCACGCCCATCGTGGCGCCGTACAGGGCGAGGGCCCGTGGGCGGCAGTCCTGCGGAACGCCGGTGCGGATGAGCGAGAGCACCTGCGGGGCCACCAGGCCGCTGCCCGCACCCTGCACCAGCCGGGCCGCGATCAGCCAGCCGGCGCCGGGCGCGGCCGCGCAGGCCACCGAGCCGGCCGTGAAGACCGCGGTGCCCAGCACGAACAGCCGCCGGTAACCGTAGCGGTCGCCCAGCCGTGCGGCGGTGACGAGCAGGCACGCGTACGCCAGGGTGTACCCGGCCAGCACGAGCTGCACCGCGCCGGGGCCCGCGCCCAGGCCCGACTGGATGGCCGGAGCGGCGATCTGCGCGATCGTGACGTTCAGCAGTTGCACGAAGGTCGCGCTCAGCACGACCGGCAGCAGGAAGCTCCGGCGGTCCACCGGCGGAGGGGAGCCCCGGCGGTCGACCGGCGCCGGGAAGCCTCGCCCGTCCGTCGGCGGCGGGAAGTGTCGGCCGTTCACCGGACCAGGGCCTCGGCGAGTTCCTGCGGGCGGGCGGCGAACGGGCTGTGGCTGCCCGGAAGCGTGCGGACGGTGAACGGTTCGCCCGGCAGGGCCCGGTCGGCCTCCGCGATCATCAGGTCCTGTGCGGCCGTCGGCAGTGCCCGGTCGTCCGCGCAGCGCAGGAAGGTACGCGGGATACGGCCCCACCGCGCCGGGGTCAGGGTGATGGGAGTCGACGGGAGGGCGAGCGGCAGATCGGGGCTGAGCGCGGAGCGCCAGCGGTCGAAGCGGTCGGCGGGCGTGTCGTGGTAGTGGGTCTGCCGCAGCTCCTCGACGTAGGCGGGGTCCGGCGACAACGGGTCGATGCGTACGGCGCCCAGTGCCTCGGGATCACCGAGGTTGAGGCCCTGCCCCCGTGCGGTGGCGTTCTCGGGCGCGCCCAGGTAGTCGAAGAACCGGGGACGGCCCGCGGGGACGAACGCGGAGAGGTAGACGACCTGGTCGACGAGGTCGGGGGCGCGCTCCGCGGCCAGCGACGCGGGACCGCCGCCCGCGCTGTGCGCGACGAGCACGACACGGGCGTAGCGGCGGACCCGGCGCAGCGTGTCCAGCACGGCATCTGCGCAGTCGTCCATCGTCACGTCGGCGAGCTGTGACCTCTCGGTCAGCAGGCCGGGGCGGCCGGGCAGCAGGTACCCGCTGGGCAGGGGAGCGCCGAAGCCGTGTCCCGGCAGGTCGACGGCGACGCTCGCGGCACCGAGACCGGCGAGCGCGCGCTGCGTCGCTGCCCACTGCCACGAGCCGTGCCAGGCACCGTGAACCAGGACGAAGACGGTGTGGTCCACGGAGACGGTGTGGTCCACGGAGACGGTGTGGTTCAGGGAGGCGATGTGGTTCGGGGAGGGGGTGTCGCTCGCGGAGGGAGGCATGGCCCCCATCTCAAGCGATCACCGCGGGTCGATCCAGGGCAAGATATGGCACGCTGAGTGGCGATACTTTGTGTGTATGGAGGGGGAGCGGCATGGAAGCGCGGCATCTGCGGTACGCGCTCGCCCTCGCCGAGCACAGGCACTTCGGCCGGGCCGCCCGCGCGCTGGGTATCGCGCAGCCCCCGCTGTCCAAACAGATCGCCGACCTGGAGCGCGAGACCGGCGCCCGGCTGTTCGACCGTACGCGCCAGGGCGTGTTCCCGACCGCCGCGGGCGAGGCGTTCCTCGCCCGGGCGCGGCGGGCGCTGGAGGAGATGACGGCGGCCAGGACGGACGCCGGCCGGGCGGCCCGCGGCGAGACGGGCCGGCTGCGGCTGGGATTCGTCGCCTCCGCGCTGCTGGACCCGCTCCCGGACGTCCTGGGCCGGTTCGGCCGTGAGCGGCCGGACGTACGGCTGGAGCTGCACGAGATGGCATCCGGTCGCGGCACCGCGGCTCTCGTCGCCGGGGAACTGGACGTGGCCGTCACCCTCGGACCGCCCCGGGGCGCCGGCGCCGAGCATCTGGTGTCCGTCCCGGTCGGACACGACCATCTGATCGCCGTGGTCGGCAGCGCGCACCCCTACGCGGGCCAGGCATCGGTGAGCGTGGACCAGTTGCGGCGGCAGCCGCTGGTCGTGGCCGCCGGGGAGGACGAGCCCGTCATCGCCGCCGGGCTGCGCGTTCTGCTGGGCGAGGACGCGGCGGCACTGGAAGGCGCCACCGTGGCCAGGGACGTGCACACGATCATGGGCCTGGCCGCCTGCGGGGTCGGCGTGGGGCTCGGGCCCTCCCGCATGCGCGAAGCCCCGAGGCCGGGGATCCGGTTCTGCGAGGTGACCCCGAGGACGGCGCTGCCCGATCTGGTCCTGTCCTTCGCCGACCGGGACCGCTCGCCGGCGCTGGACGCCTTCCTCGACACCGTCCGGCGGAACTGCCCCGACGTCGGTGCCGCACTCGACCTGCGGTTGGACCGGGCGTGAGGGCTGTGACCGGCCGGCAGTGATGTGCCAGGACGGCTCGGAGGGGGGATGGTGGTTGCATGACCGGCTCCGCGCTCATCGTCATCGACATGATCAATACCTACGAGCACAAGGACGCGGAACTCCTGTTGCCCGCCGCCGAGGCGGCGCTGCCCGGGATCGTGTCGCTGCTCCACCGCGCCCGCGAGGCCGGTATCCCGGTGATCTACGCCAACGACAACTGGGGGCAGTGGCGTTCCCACCACGGCGAGCTGCTCGACGAGGCCCTGGCGACGCCGCATGCCGCTCTCGTGGAGCCCTTGCGTCCGGACGAGGAGTCCTTGTTCATCGTGAAGGCCCGGCACTCCATCTTCTACGAGACACCGATGACGTATCTGCTGGCGGAACTCGGCGTCGACCGGGTGGTTCTGACCGGGCAGGTGACCGAGCAGTGCGTGCTGTACTCGGCGCTCGACGCGCACATCCGGCATCTCGACGTCGTCGTACCCGCGGACGCCGTGGCCGCCATCCACCCGGAACTCGCGGAGGCCGCGCTGAGCATGATGCGGCGGAACATGGACGCGGAGATCACGCGGGCCGCAGACGTCACGTGGTGAGCCGGCCGGCCGGGCGAGCCGGCGGCTCCCGGTACGGCCGACTTCACGCGCCGCCTCGCGTGACGCGCGTGGCAAGGGCCCACGCGCCGGCCGGCGGTCCCGGATGGCCCGGACGGCCCGGACAGAGCACTACAGGTGTCGGCCGTCCCGCCGCGGGGCACTCGTGGCACTCGTCGGCAGCCGTCCCGGCGGTCGCGCCCCGGCGCGAGATGTTTTCGCCCTTCCGTAGCGGAAAGCCCCACACCATGGACCACTCGACAGCTCCCGTACTCGACGCGCTGGTGGCGTACCAGGCGCAGGACCATCTGCCGTTCACGCCGCCCGGTCACAAGCAGGGCCGGGGCGCCGACCCGCGGGTACGGGCCGTACTGGGCGACGCCCTGTTCGACGCGGACATGCTCGCGGTGTCCGGGCTCGACGACCGCACCACGTCCCAGGGGATCCTGAAACAGGCCGAAGCGCTGATGGCCGACGCGGTGGGCGCCGATCACACGTTCTTCTCCACCTGCGGCAGCTCCTTGTCGGTGAAGGCCGCCATGCTCTCGGTCGCCGGGCCGCACGAGAAACTCCTGGTCGGACGTGACGCGCACAAGTCGGTCATCTCGGGTCTGATCCTCGCGGGGATCCGCCCGGTGTGGGTCGACCCCCAGTGGGACCCCGATCTCCACCTCGCCCACCCGCCGTCCCCCGAGGCCTTCCGCGCGGCGTTCGAGGAGCACCCGGACGCGCGCGGGGCGCTGGTCACCAGCCCCACCCCCTACGGCACCTGCGCCGACATCGGAGCCGTCGCGGCGCTCTGCCACGAGCACGGCGTACCGCTGATCGTGGACGAGGCGTGGGGCGCCCACCTGCCCTTCCATCCGGAGCTGCCCACCTGGGCGATGGACGCGGGCGCCGACGTCTGCGTCACCTCGGTCCACAAGATGGGCTCCGGGCTCGAACAGGGGTCGGTCTTCCACCTCCAGGGCGACCGGGTCACCCCACAGACCCTCGCCTCCCGCGCCGACCTGCTCGACACCACCAGCCCCTCGGTCCTCGTCTACGCGGCCCTCGACGGATGGCGCCGGCAGATGGTGGAACAGGGCCACGAGCTGATGGAGGGGGCTCTGGAGAGGGCCCGGCGGGTACGAGCCGCCATCGAGGACATCAAGGGCCTGCACGTCAACGACCGTGACGACTTCTGTGCCCCCGGGCGCGCCTTCGACATGGACCCCCTCCAGGTTTTCATCGACCTGAGCGGAGTCGGGTTCAGCGGTTACGACGCCGCCGACTGGATGCGCCGGCACCACCGCATCAACCTGCACACCTCCGACCACCGCCGCATCAACGCCCAGCTCACGCACGCCGACGACGAGACGACCACGGAACGGCTCCTCGACGGTCTGCGCGACCTGGTCGCCCATGCCGACGAGCTGCCGCCCGCCCCGGACATCCGCGTCCCGGACCCGGGGAGCCTGCGCCTGCGACAGGTGACGCTGCCGCGTGACGCCTTCTTCGGCGAGGTCGAGCAGGTTCCCGCGGACAGCGCGGTCGGGCGGATCTGTGCCGAGATGCTCACGCCCTACCCGCCCGGCATCCCCGCGGTGCTCCCGGGCGAGATGCTCGACCGGGCCGTGGTGGACTACCTGCGCAGCGGTGCCGGCGCGGGGATGCTCATCCCCGATGCCGCCGACGGCAGCGCCGGCACCATCCGCGTGTCCGTGCACGACGTCGACGCGGACTGACGGAGTCCGGGCGCGGACCGGCTGGTGGGCCCGCGCCCGGACCCAGGCGCTCAGACCGTCCGCGGCGGCAGCGGGCGTACGGCCGGCCCCTGCAGGACCTCGCCGTCGACGCCGAAGCGTGAACCATGGCACGGGCACTCCCAGGCGGTCTCCGCCTCGTTGAACGCGACCAGGCAGCCGAGATGCGTGCAGCGCGCCGACACCGCGTGGGCCGTGCCCGCCTCGTCGCGGTAGACGGCACAGCGGCGCCCCTCGACCCGTACGACCGCACCCGAGCCGGGGGCGATCTCGGCGACGGAGTCGACGTGGGTGGTCCTCAGCCGGTCGCCCACGAAGTGCTTGGCCACGTCCGCCTGCTGTTTCAGCAGCGCCGAGCCCTCCCGGAGGGTGCTCCACAGCCGGCGCGGGTCGTACAGCCCCGCCCACTCGGGTTCCGCGCCGGTGAGCGTCGACGCCAGCAGCTGTCCGGCCATGGCGCCCCCGCTCATGCCCCAGCCGCCGAAGCCGGTCGCCACGTACACATGGCGTGCGCCCGGATGGAACGGGCCGACCAGCGGCACGCCGTCGCTCACGTCGTTGTCCTGGGCCGCCCACCGGTACGCCGTGTCGCCGACCGGGAAGTGTTCGTGCATCCACGCGTCGAGCCGCAGGAAACGCTCGTGGCCGTCGCCCGTGCCGGGAGTGAAACTCTCCCCCGTGACGATGAGCAGCCGTCGCCCCTCGTCGAGCGGAGCGGTGCGTACGGACCGCTTGCCCAAGTCGTCCGTGAGGTACATGTGCTCCGGTGCCGCCGAGGCGGGGAGGGGGGCGGCGACGACCAGTTCGCGGCGCGGTGACAGGCGCGCGAAGTGCAGGGCACGGTCGAAGACGGGGTAGTGCGTGGCGACGACGACGTCGTTCGCCGTGATCGTGGTGCCTCGCTCGGTCGTCAGTTCGCACGGGGTCCCCTCGGTGAGGCCGGTCACCCGGGTCCGTTCGTGGATGACACCGCCTCGCGCGGTGATGTCGTCCGCCAGGGCCAGCAGGTACTTGCGCGGATGGAACCGAGCCTGCCGCGTGACGCGTACCGCCGCGGCGACCGGGAACGGCAGATCCGTCTCCGTCACGAGGTCGACGGCCAGTCCCGCTTCGGCGGCGGCCTCCGCCTCGGCCTCGAACGTGGATCGTTGTCGCGGGTCGACCGTGAAGGTCAGGGCCGACGAGTCTTCGAAGTCGCAGTCGACGCCGAGTTCCGCCGCCACGGAGGCGACCCGCTCCACCGCGGCCTGCTGGGAGTGGGCGTACTGGCGTGCGCCTTCCTTTCCGCGTGTGCGGCGCAGGCGTGCGTACACGAGCGAGTGCGCCGCGGTGAGCTTCGCCGTCGTGTAGCCGCTCACCCCGGCGGCGACACGGTCCGCGTCCAGCACGAGGACGTCGCGTCCGGCCCGGGTCAGTTCCCAGGCGACGGACAGGCCGGCCATGCCCGCCCCGATCACGACGACGTCCGCCGTCGCGTCGGCCTCCAGTGCCGGCCACCGGGTGCCCGGCGCGGTGGCCATCCAGTACGACTCGGCGGTGCCCGGCAGTTCAGATCGCGTGGTCATGGCCCACGGGTTCCCCCACCGGTCGAAAGGAAGACGTGCGGGGAGCCCTTCTTCCCGCGATTCCCCCGAGCGGCCCTGTCCCCGTCGCCGGAGCCACAGGTGGCGGGCCGCCCCTGAAGCGGGGGCCGGACGCAAGGGAAGAGCAGGCCCGCCCTTCGCCCGGACGGCCGTCTCCCGCATGCTCCGGACCGGCCGGCGGGGAATCGTGGGACACGCAGGTACGGGGTGTCCCGCGCGCTGCTGCCCCGGGCGGCGCACCGGCATCCCCGACATCCCTGGTATCCCCCATATCCCTGGCATCCCCGACACCCCGGGCATCCCCGGCTTTCTCGGCGTGACCGAAGGAGGAGACACCCGTGCCCGAACCGGCCACCCGCCACGACCCCGCCATGCCCGGTCCGGCGTCCGGGACCGGCGGCATCATCCGAGTCGCCTCGATCCCCGCCGGGCACGTGTACGTGCGCCACCTGTCCCCGCCGGGCGGCGACCGCGTGATCCGGCTGGCCGACCCCCGCCCCTGCGGCGCCCCCAGCGGGTCCGGCCAGTGGTGGCCGCCGGTCATGCTCGACCCGGACTGGGTCGACGAGCACGCCGACACCTTCGACGTCCTCCATCTCCACTTCGGCTTCGACGCGCAGACTCCGCGGGCGCTGGAGGACCTCGTCGACGCCCTGCGCCGCAACGGCAAACCGCTCGTCCAGACCGTCCACGACCTCGTCAACCCCCACCACCGGGACGAGGACGAGCACCGGGCGCAACTGGACGTGCTCGTCCCCGCCGCGGACCGGATCATCACCCTCACCCCGGGCGCCGCGCGGGAGATCGCCGCACGCTGGGGCCGTACCGCGCTGGTCCTGCCGCACCCGCACGTGGTCGGACAGGCCGGCCTCGTACGCCCCCGGCCCGTACGCGACACGTTCACGGTCGGTCTGCACGCCAAGAGCATCCGGGCCAACATGGACCCGCTGCCGGTGGCCCGGGTGCTCGCCGACGCGCTGTCGGAACTGCCCGACGCGGTGCTGCGCGTCGACTGCCACCCGGAGATCGACGATCCGGCGAGACACTGGTACGCGCCCGGAGTGCTCGACGAGTTGCGCGGGATGGACCGCAAGGAGCGGCTGCGGCTGCACGTCCACGACTACTTCGACGACGACGCGCTCTACGACTATCTGATCAACCTCGACGTGTCCGTGCTGCCCTACCGCTTCGGCACCCACTCCGGCTGGCTGGAGGCGTGCCACGACCTGGGGACCACCGTCCTCGCGCCGACCTGCGGGTTCTACGCGGAGCAGCGGCCCTGCCTCAGCTACGGCCACGACCGGGGCGGGCTCGACGAGGCGTCGCTGCGGGACGCGGTGCGCACCGCCTACGAGGAGCGGCCCGTCTGGCGGGCCGACCCGGCCGACCGCCGGGCCGAACGTCTCCTGCTCGCCCGTGCGCACGAAGCCCTCTACGCGGACCTGTTGTGACGGCGTCCGACGTGCGGCCCCCGTCGCGACCCGACCCCGTCGCGCCGCTGCGGATCGCCCTGATCGCCTCCGCCCGGCATCCGATCCGTGATCCGTTCGCCGGCGGTCTCGAAGCGCACACCTGGACGCTGTCCAAGGCCCTGCGCGCCCGCGGTCACGAGGTCACGATCTTCGCGGGGCCGGGCTCGGACCCCGGGCTGGGGGCGGTGGAGATGCCGTTCCGGCCGCCCCGGATCAGCGAGGCCGCCTGCCGGGACACGAGCATGGTGGCCGCCCACTGGCTGGCGGAGCACCACGCCTACCTGCAGCTGATGCTCGACCTCTCCCGTGCGCCGGCGCGGTACGACATCGTGCACAACAACAGCCTGCACTACCTGCCGGTGGCGATGGCCGCCGTGCTCTCCGTACCGGTCGTCACCACCCTGCACACCCCGCCCACGCCGTGGCTGGAGTCGGCCATCCAGGCGCCGCGGTACTGCCCCATGCGGTTCAGCGCGGTCAGCGATCACACCGCCGCGGCCTGGCGGCACGTGGTGCCCGCCGCCACCGTGGTGCGCAACGGCATCGACACCGAGCGCTGGCGCCCGGGGCCCGGCGGGGAGGAGCTGGTCTGGTCGGGGCGGATCGTGCCCGAGAAGGGCGCGCACTTCGCGATCGAAGCCGCACGTCTCGCGGGGCGGGGGCTGCGGCTCGCGGGGCCCGTCGGAGACACGGAGTACTTCGAGGAGTGCATCCGTCCCCGTCTCGACCGCACGATCACCTACGAGGGCCACCTCTCCCAGCCGGAACTGTGCGAACTGGTCGGCTCCTCGGCCGCCGCCGTCGTCCCGCCCTGCTGGGACGAGCCGTACGGACTGGTGATCGCGGAGGCGCTGGCCTGCGGCACACCGGTGTGCGGATTCGCGCGCGGCGCGCTGCCGGAGATCGTCACGGACGACTGCGCCCTGCTGGTCGAGCCCGGCGACTGTAAGGCGCTGGCAGCGGCCGTCGAGCCGACGACCGCCCTCTCCCGGGCCGCCGCGCGACGCCACGCGGAGGCCTTCTGCTCCATGGAGGTCATGACCCGCAGTTACGAGCGCTTCTACCGCTCGGTGTCGGCATGATCGGCTACTACGTCCACCACCAGGGCAGCGGCCATCTGAACCGCGCCCGGACCGTCGCCGCGCACTGCCCCGTCCCGGTGACGGGTCTGTCCACCCTGTCCGAGCCCCAGGACTGGCCCTGGCCCGGCCAGTGGGTGCGGCTGCCGAGGGACGACGACGGCGACCCGGCCGGGTTCGGTGACGTGACGGCGGGCGGACGGCTGCACTGGGCGCCCGTCGGGCACGCCGGGCTCCGCGGGCGGATGGCACTGATCGCGCGGTGGATCGAGGGGACCGCGCCCCGGCTCCTGATGTCCGACGTGTCCGTCGAAGTGGCCCTGCTGGCAAGGCTGTTGGGCACACCCGTCGCGCTGGCGGCGATGCGGGGCGACCGCACCGACCCGCCGCACCGGATGGCGTACGACCTGGCCGAACTCGTCCTCGCCCCCTGGCCGGCCGCGCTGCCCGAACCGGGCCGGCCCGCGCACTGGTCGGCCAAGACCGTGCACACGGGCGCCTTCTCCCGTTTCGACGGCCGCCCGCGCCCCGCGGGCGAACCGGGGCGTACGGACCGGTCGCGTACGCAGCGGAGGGTGCTGCTCCTGATGGGTTCGGGCGGGGCCGACGTCACACCCGGCGAGGTGAAGGCCGCGCGGGCGGCCACCCCCGGCTGGGAGTGGACGACGCTCGGCGGGCCGGACGGCGGCTGGTCGGCCGACCCGTGGCCCGCGCTGTGCGCGGCGGACGTCGTGGTCACCCACGCGGGCCAGAACGCGCTCGCCGAGTGCGCCGCCGCGCGCCGCCCCGCGGTGGTCGTCCCCCAGGAACGCCCCTTCGGCGAACAGGCCGCCACGGCCCGCGCCCTGACCCGAGGCCGCCTCGCAGTCGTCACCCCCCACTGGCCGACGCCCGAGGCCTGGCCCGCCCTCCTGGAACAGGCCCACGAGCGGGGCGGGGACCGCTGGTCCCACTGGGCACCGGGCGACGGGGCGACCCGGGCGGCGACCGCCTTGGCCGAGGCGGCGGGACACGCCGCCCCGGTACGGCACCCCGGCGCCCCCCAGCACCCCACCGTCCCCCGTACCCCCGGCGCCCCCTGATGCGTACCGCCGTGATCACCCTCGCTGCCGGCCGGCACGGGCATCTCGCTCTGCAGCACGCCGGGCTCGGCGGCGGGTCGTGCATGCCCGGGCAGTACGTCGTCGTCGCCATGGGGGATCCGGGGCTGGGTGCCGTTGTCGCCGGGCGGCGGCCCGGTGCGGCGGTCGTCGACTGTCCGGTGCGGGACGGCAGGCTGCCGCTCGCCCGTGCCCGGAATCTCGGCGCCGCGCATGCCCTCGCCCACGGCGCCGAACTGCTGGTCTTCCTGGACGTCGACTGCGTGCCCGGCGACAGGCTGCTGGAGCGGTACGCCGGGGTGGCCCGCGAGCCCGGCCGCCCCCGCTCCCTGCTCTGCGGCACCGTCGCGTACCTCCCGCCACCGCCGGACCCGGTCGGCGGCTACCGGCTGGCCGACCTCCCGGCGCTCGCCGCACCGCACCCCGCCCGGCCCGCCCCCGGAGCCGGCGAGACCCAGGACGGCACCGACCACACCCTGTTCTGGTCGCTGTCCTTCGCGCTGACCGCCGACACCTGGCACGCGGTCGGCGGCTTCTGCGAGGAGTACGAGGGGTACGGCGGCGAGGACACCGACTACGGTCAGCGGGCCCGCGAGGCCGGTGTCCGGCTCACCTGGGTGGGCGGCGCACCGGCCTTCCACCAGTACCACCCGACCTCCAGCCCGCCGGTGGAACATCTGCACGACATCCTGCGCAACAGCGAGATCTTCCATCGCCGTTGGGGCTGGTGGCCGATGAGCGGCTGGCTCGACGCGTTCGCGGAACGCGGACTGATCCGCCGGCACCCTTCCACCCTCCGCTGGGAGCACACCCCGCCCCCCGACGGAACACGGCCCTCCGGGTACCGCCCGAGCCGAGGCGCTTGACGGGAGCGCCGCCACGCCCTCGGCCTCGGCGGGATCGCGGTCCCGTTCTTTTTTTGGGGGCGTGGTTCAGCGACCGCACCAGCGGACGGCTCCGCGAGAAGCAGGGCGCCCGGCGTGTGCCGCGTCCCGCCCGCGCCGTCGTGCGCTTTGATCTGCGGAGGAAAGCGTCGCGCCGCGCAGGGCGCCGACGGGGCGACGACTCGTCGACGGAGCGCACGGCATGACAAGGAACACGGCGGCCGGGAACGTGCCTGTGACCGCGGCTGAGAACGCGGCCGAGAACGAGGCCGACGAAGAGCCCGGCACCCACCACTGGCTCTTCGGCGACCAACTCGGCCCGCACTTCGTCGATCCCGCGCGCGGCGGCCCGCGCCGGGACGCGCCGCTGCTGATGATCGAGGCCCGCAGCGTCCTGCGCCGACGGCGGTTCCACCGCGCCAAGGCCCATCTGATCCTCTCGGCGATGCGCCACCGCGCCGCCGAACTCGGTGACCGCGTGCGGTACGTCAAGGCGGACACCTACCGCCAGGGGCTGCGCGAGGCGCTGGGGGACGCCCGGGTGACCGTCCACCACCCCACGTCCCACGCGGCCCTCGCCTTCGTACGCTCCCTGCCCTCCGTACGTGTCCTGCCGGCCCGCGGTTTCCTCGTGACGCACGACGAGTTCGAGCGCTGGGCGGACGGCCGCGGTACGAAGCACCTGCGCCAGGAGGACTTCTACCGCTGGGTCCGCCAGACGCACGACCTGCTGATGGAGGGCGACCGGCCGGCCGGCGGGCGCTGGAACCTGGACCACGACAACCGGCAGCCCCCGCCGCGCGGCGCCGCCGACCTGGGCGTTCCGGCCCCGTACCACCCTCGCGAGAGCGAGATCGACGACGAGGTACGGGCCGATCTCGACCGCTGGTCGCGCGACGGGGACGTCGAGTTCGTCGGCGAGGACGGGCCGCGCGGGTTCCCCGCCACCCGCCGGGAGGCACTGGCCGCGCTGCACCGCTTCGTCGAGCACCGACTGCCGACCTTCGGCGCGTACGAGGACGCGATGCTCACCGGGGACGCGACGATGAGCCACAGCCTGCTCTCCTCCTCGCTCAACCTCGGCCTGCTCGACCCCGCCGAATGCGCCGAGCGGGCGGAGGCGGCCTGGCGGTCGGGGAACGTCCCGCTCAACAGCGCCGAGGGGTTCGTCCGGCAGGTCACCGGCTGGCGCGAGTACGTCTGGCACGTCTACTGGCACTTCGGGACGCGGTACCGCGAGAGCAACGCGCTGGGCCATCACGAGCCGTTGCCCGACTGGTTCACGGAACTGTCCCCGGACGCGACGGACGCCAACTGCCTCGGCCACGTCCTCCAGCAGGTCAGGGCCACCGGCTGGACGCACCACATCCCCCGTCTGATGATCCTCGGCAGTCTCGCACTGCAACGGGGGTGGGAGCCCGGGGCCGTCACCGACTGGTTCCACCGCAGCTTCGTCGACGGCTACGACTGGGTGATGGTCCCGAACGTGGTCGGCATGTCGCAGTACGCCGACGGGGGCCGCATGACCACCAAGCCGTACACGTCCGGTGGCGCGTACATCAACCGCATGAGCGACTTCTGCGGTCCCTGCCGCTACAAGCCGACCGTACGGGTGGGCGAGGACGCCTGCCCCTTCACCGCCGGGTACTGGAACCTGCTGCACCGCCACCGGGCCCGGTTCGAACACAACCCGCGGATGACGCAGGCCGTACGGGGCCTCGACCGCCTCGCCGACCTCGATGAGCTGCTGGAGCAGGAGCGCGACCGCAGGGTGTGAGGTGTGAGGTGTGGGGACTGAGCCCCTGCCCCGGAGAGGAACAGCCGGAGAGGAACAGCACGTGGAGCCCGAGCAGCAACCGCTTTTCGACTGGTCGGACACCGCACCGGCACCCCCGCGGACCGCTGAGGGGGCGTTCCGGGACAGCCCCCGGGCCCGCCGGATGCTCGACGTACGGGAGGTGTACGCCGAGCCGGCGGCCCTCGACTCCCCGCGCGGGCAGCAGATCATGGCCCGGCTGCCGGGCGTGCGGGTGACCGAGGTCGACGGCCACTGGCAGATCCCCTCCCTGCACGGCAACGACGGCAACATCGCCCGCTGGGTCCGCATCAAGACCGACACACTCGTCCTCGGCGTCAAGCACAGCCTCAGCACGCGACCCAACGGCAGGTCGGCCGACTGGATCGCCCCCGGCCCCTCCAACGGCTGCGCGATGGCCTGCGCGTACTGCTATGTCCCGCGCCGCAAGGGATTCGCCAACCCCATCACCCTGTTCACCAACATCGAGGCGATCGTGGCCCACGTACAGCGGCACGTACGCGCCCAGGGCCCCAAACCGGAACCCAACCAGTGCGACCCCGAGGCCTGGGTCTACGACATCGGTGAGAACGGTGACTGCTCCGTCGACGCCCTGGTCTGCGACAACACCGCGGACCTCGTCGCCGCGTTCCGCCGCCTGCCGACCGCGAAGGCCTCCTTCGCGACCAAGTTCGTCAACCCCGACCTGCTCGCACTCGACCCGCGGGGCCGCACCCGCGTGCGCTTCTCCGTCATGCCGACCGACGACGCCCGGCTCCTCGACATCCGCACCAGCCCGGTCCCCGAGCGCATCGCGGCGGCGGCCGACTTCCTCGACGCCGGGTACGAGGTCCACTTCAACCTCTCGCCCGTGGTGCTGCGCCCGGGGTGGGAGCGGGACTGGGCCGACCTGCTCACGCACCTCGACGACGTCCTGCCCGCCCGGGTGAAGGAGCAGGCGGCGGCCGAGGTCATCATGCTGACCCACAACCAGGCGCTCCACGAGGTCAACCTGGGCTGGCACCCGCGCGCCGAGGACGTGCTGTGGCAGCCGGAGATCCAGGAGACCAAGCGCTCCCAGAACGGGGCGCTCAACGTCCGCTACGCCCTGGAGACCAAGCAGCGGGCCCTGGCGCGGCTGCGGGAACTGCTGGCGGCACACGCGCCGTGGCTGCGTATCAGGTACGCCTTCTGAGACGGGTACGCCTGCTGAGACAGGTACGCCTTTTGAGACGGGTGGGAAAGGGAACCACATTCCGTGCTGGTCGCGGTCCCGCAGGCCGCGGGTGAACGGAGGAGGAGCGCGATGCGGTTCCGGACGAGTGACCTCACGGGCCCCGGCTACGGCCGCCGCCGGCACGGCCGCGGCTTCCGCTACCTGGACACCAGGGGCCGGGCACTGCCCGACGGCCCGGAAGCCCGGCGCGTACGCGATCTCGTCATCCCGCCGGCCTGGCAGGACGTCTGGATCTCCCCGCACCCCAACGGCCACATCCAGGCGGTCGGCACGGACGAGGCCGGCCGCCGCCAGTACCTCTACCACCCCCTCTTCCGCGAGAAGCAGGAAGCCGCCAAGCACACCCGCGTCCTGGAGGTCGGCGCCGCCCTGCCCGAGGTGCGCCGGCAGGTCGGCAAGAGCCTCGAAGGCTCGGGCCTGAGCCGGGAGAGGGTGCTCTCGCTCGGGGTCCGGCTGCTCGACCTCGGCTTCTTCCGCGTCGGCGACGACCGGTACGCGAAGACGAACGAGTCGTACGGACTGACGACCGTACGGCGCCACCAGGTCACCTGCAGCAAGGGCGCGGTCGGCTTCGACTACGCGGCCAAGAGCGGGCGCCGCTACTGCCGGGAGATCGTCGACGAACAGGTCTACGCCGGCGTCCGGGCCCTGCTCCGCCGCCGCGACGACAACGACCACCTCTTCGCGTACTGGGAAGCGCGCCGCTGGCACACCATCGACGCGACCGACCTGAACGGGCACCTGCGTGACCTCGCGGGCCTGGACATCACCAGCAAGGACTTCCGGACCTGGCACGCCACGGTGCTCGCCGCGGTCGCGCTCGCCGTGTCGGCCGAGGTGGCGGACACCTCGCCGACCGCCCGGAAGCGGGCCGCCGCACGGGCGGTCCGCGAGGTCGCCGGCTACCTCGGCAACACGCCGTCCGTGTGCCGGGCCTCCTACATCAACCCGCGCCTGTTCGAACTCTTCGACGAGGGAAGGACGATCGCCCCCGCCCTCGCGTCCCTGGGTTCCGTCCCGGTGGCGGGCGCACTCGCCACGCAGCCGGTGGAGGAGGCGGTACTGCGCCTGCTCAGCGCCTAGACGTCGGACCCCGGTGGTCGGACCCCGGTGGTCGGACCCCGGTGGTCGGAATACCAGCGGTACCCGCGTGGTTGTCCGCCCTTGTCGATCAACAAGGAGGCTCCATGTCCACGATCCGTCGTCCCCGTGCGCTGCGTCCCGGCGATCTCGTGGTCGTCACCGCGCCCTCGGACCGTCTGGAGCCCGGGGACGAGCCGCTGCTCGCCCGCGGTGTGGCGATGTTGGAGCGGATGGGTTTCCGGGTGCGGGTCAGCCCGATGGTCGACACCGCGCGCAGCCGCTGGTGGGCGGCGGGCGCCCCGGCGGAGCAGGCCGCCGAGCTGAACGCGCTGCTCCGGGACCCCGAGGTGCGGGCCGTGGTCGCGCACACCGGTGGCCAGGCGACCATCGGCTATCTCGATCTGATCGACCTGGACGCGATCCGGGCCGACCCGAAGCCGATCCTGGGCTACAGCGACATCTCCGTGCTGCACATGGCCCTGTACGCCAGGACCGGCCTCGTCGGCTTCCACGCCGACATCGTCACCCACGGGTTCGGCAGCGACTGGTACACGTTGGGCGACGAGGCCCGCCGGTCCGAACTGGTCGACCTCTACACCCGGGTGCTCACCAGGGCCGAGGCGCCGGGCGCGCTGCCGGCAGGCGGGACGTGGGAGACCTGGCGGCCGGGCCGCGCGCAGGGTCCCCTGTTCGGCGGCCTGCTGAACCGCCTGGTCCAGGTGCAGGCGACGCCCTTCGCGCTGCCCGCCGAACGGCTCGACGGCGCCGTCCTGTTCTGGGAGGAGCTGCAGCGGCCGGTGACCCGGATCTGGTGCGACCTGCAGACCCTGCGGCTGTCCGGTGTGCTGGACCGGATCGCCGGCATGGTGGTCGGCATCCCGCACGAGGTCACGCCCTGGGAGGGCGGCGGGGAGCAGGTCGGGCTGCGCGAGGTGGTGCTCGACGTCCTGGGGGAGCGTGACATCCCCGTCCTCGCCCAGGTCGACTTCGGCCACACCTCACCGAACCTGCCGCTGCCCCTCGGCGTACGCGCGGACGTGGACGCGGACAACCGGACGCTGTCCCTGCTCGAACCGGCGGTCGAGGCAGCTGCGGCTCCCGTGGCTTCCGCGGAACGCTGACCGACAGCGTCTCCGACCACTCGGACGCCGCCGAAATGCGTCCTGCCACGAAGAGCTGGACAGTGGGGAGGGGTGTCCAGTGCGGGGGCCGAGGTCGAGGGAGCGTGCGGATCGTGGCGAAGGGCAAGAAGCTGAGCAAGGGTGACAAGGTCTCCTGGAGCAGTCATGGGCAGACCGTCCCCGGCAAGGTGAAGAAGAAGATCACGGGACGGGCCGAGGTGGCGGGCCGTACCGTCGACGCCTCGAAGGACGAGCCGCAGTACGAGGTCGAGAGCGACAAGTCGGGCCGCAACGCCGTCCACAAGCCCGGGTCGCTGCGCAAGAAGAGCGGCGGCTCATGAGTGGCGGCAGCGGAAAAACCGACACGGACCGCGAGGACACGGTCAAGGAGTTCGGCGAGGCCGTCAACATGACGCCCAGTGCCCTCAAGAAGTGGCTGGACACCGACGACTCGAAGAGCGTGGGTCAGTCGGACGGCGACGGCGAGAGCGTGGGGCACGCGTCCGGACGCCGTATCGTCCGCCTGCTGGAGAAGAAGAAGGCCGACCTGACCGACGACGACGTCGCCCATATGCGCAAGGTCGTCGGCTATGTGCACCGCCACCTCAAGCAGCGCCCCTCGGGCGACGTCACGGACACACGGTGGCGCTACTCCCTGATGAACTGGGGCCACGACCCGAAGTCGTGATCACGCTGACGGTGGTGCCGTCCGGGCGGTCATCTTGGCTGTCTGCTGCGGGCGTTCACCTCGGCGAGGAGAGCGCTCAGTAGTTCGTCGGGCGTGAGGTCGCGGACGTGGTCCGGGTCGGCGTCCCATTCACGGCCCCCGCTCAGCGGGCGGAGCTGGATGTACGGGCCCTCGTGACCCATGACGCGTCCGACGAGGCCGCGGGCGGCGTCGCGGACGACCTTGCCGACGGTGGTGGCGTCGACGGCGGTGGGGGCCGCGTCGGCGTCGCCCGTCACCGGGCCGCCCCCTTCGTGATCACGTCCGCGAGCAGCAGGGCGACGGGAGCCGAGCACACGCCCAGGTGCACAAGCGCGTACCGGGCCTCGTCCTTGCGGTCGTCGGCCCACGGGGTGCGGATGTCCATCGCGGGGAGCTGGATGCCGGCCCGGGAGAGCGCGGCGGCGAGGGCGTCGCGTGCCGCGACGGCTTCCTGGGTGTGGGGCGTGGGGGTCATGGCAGTCCTCGTCGGTGGGGGCGGGCAGGCGGTTTCGCTGATTCCATGACCGGCTGTACTGCGTGAATTACGCTGTGTAGTCCGGTCGTTACGAGGATGCGCCCGGGGGTGGAAGGCCACGGTGTGGGCGGGGGAGTGGTTCCCGGTCGCGCGGATGTGGTTCCACACGTTCCACATCGCGCACGCACGTGTACGTCCGGGAGGGAGCGGTATGCCGCAGCGACGCGTCATCACCGGCCGCAGTCAGGAACCCCGTCAGCGGTTCGCGGAGGAGCTGCGGACGTTACGGGCCGCGAGCGGGACGAGTCTGCGGGCGCTCGGCGAACGGCTGGGCTGGGACTACTCGTTGTTCGGCAAGATGGAGAAGGGCGAGACGCTGGGCAGCCCGGAGGTGGTCCAGGCGCTGGACACGCATTACGGGACACCGGGGCTGTTGCTGGCGCTCTGGGAGGTCGCGGCCGGGGACCACACGCAGTTCCGCGAGCGGTACCGGCGGTACATGGCGCTGGAGGCGGAGGCGGTGAGCCTGTGGCACTTCGCGGTGAGTGTGCTGCCCGGTTTGTTGCAGACACCGGGGTATGCGCGGGAGGTGCTCGCGGCGGGCGGGCTCAGGGGCAAGGAGCTTGAGCAGCAGGTCGAAGCGAGGGCGGGGCGCCGGGAGTTGCTGGAGGGGGAGGACGCGCCGCCGTTCCGGACGATCCTGTCGGAGGCGGTGTTGCGGACCGCCTTGCTGAACACCACCGAGTGGCATGGGCAGTTGAAGCACCTGGCTGAGGTGGCGGAGCGCCGGAACATCGCGGTTCAGGTGCTGCCGTTCAGCGCTGGTCCCTACGGGCTCGACAGTACTGACGTGTGGTTCCTACGGCTGCGCGGCGGACGTACGGTGGCGTACACGGAGAACGCGCACCGTGGCGACCTGATCGAAGACAGCGCGGCGGTCGAGAAGCTGCAGAATGCCTACGATGCAGTTCGTGACCTGGCGTTGACCCGGGCCGAGTCGAGGCAGATGATCCTGCGCCTGTTGGAGGAAGTACCGTGCGTTCCATCGACCTGAGTGCCGCGACGTGGCACAAGAGCTCGTACAGCAACTCGGACGGTGGCGCGTGCGTCGAGATATCCGGCGACCTCACCGCCGTGGTCCCCGTGCGGGACAGCAAAGACCCGCACGGCCCGGTGCTCGTGTTCCCCACCGCCGACTGGACCTCGTTCGTCTCGGCGGTCCGGAACGGGCAGTTGAGCGGCTGAACACGAAACCCGGGCCGGTCCAGATGGACCGGCCCGGGCTTCAGGTCAGGATCAGACCAGGTCGAACCGGTCCGCGTTCGAGACCTTGACCCACGCCTCGACGAAGTCCTTCACGAACTTCTCCTTCGCGTCGTCGCTCGCGTAGACCTCGGCGAGCGCGCGCAGCTCGGAGTTCGAGCCGAAGACCAGGTCGGCACGGGTGCCGGTCCACTTGACCTCGCCGGTGGACGCGTCGCGGCCCTCGAACGCGGTCTGGTCGGACGAGGTGGAGCTCCACGTCGTACCGAGGTCCAGGAGGTTGACGAAGAAGTCGTTCGTCAGCGTCCCCGGCTTGTCGGTGAGGACGCCGTGCGCGGACTGGCCGTGGTTGGCGCCCAGGACACGCAGACCGCCGACGAGGACGGTCAGCTCGGGAGCGCTCAGCCCCAGCAGGTTCGCCCGGTCGAGCAGCAGGAACTCGGCGGGAAGGCGGTTGCCCTTGCCGAGGTAGTTGCGGAACCCGTCGGCGGTCGGCTCCAGCGCGGCGAACGACTCCACGTCCGTCTGCTCCTGCGACGCGTCGGTGCGGCCCGGCGTGAACGGCACCTCGATGTCGACGCCGCCGTCCTTGGCCGCCTTCTCGACGCCCGCCGCACCGGCGAGGACGATCAGGTCGGCGAGGGAGACCTGCTTGCCGCCGCTCTGCGCGGAGTTGAAGGACGACTGGACGCCTTCCAGGGTGCGCAGCACCGAGGCGAGCTGGTCGGGGTTGTTGACCTCCCAGCCGCTCTGCGGCTGGAGGCGGATGCGCGCGCCGTTGGCGCCGCCGCGCTTGTCGCTGCCACGGAAGGTCGAGGCCGAGGCCCACGCCGTGGAGACCAGCTCGGAGACCGTGAGGCCCGAGGCGAGGAGCTGGCTCTTCAGCTCGGCGATGTCCGCCGCGTCGACCAGCTCGTGCGTGACCGCCGGGACCGGGTCCTGCCACAGCAGGGTCTCCTCCGGGACCTCCGGGCCGAGGTAGAGGGACTTCGGGCCCAGGTCACGGTGGGTGAGCTTGTACCAGGCACGGGCGAAGGCGTCCGCGAACTGGTCGGGGTTCTCGTAGAAGCGGCGCGAGATCTCCTCGTACGCCGGGTCGAAGCGCAGCGCGAGGTCGGCCGTCAGCATCTTCGGGGCGTGGCTCTTCGACGGGTCGTGCGCGTCCGGGATCGTACCGGCGCCGGCGCCGTCCTTCGCGACCCACTGGTTGGCACCCGCGGGGCTCTGCGTCAGCTCCCACTCGTACTCGAACAGGTTCTTGAAGAAGCCGTTGCTCCACTGGGTGGGCGTGCTCGTCCAGGTGACCTCAAGGCCACTGGTGATGGTGTCGCCGCCCTTGCCGGTGCCGTACGTGCTCTTCCAGCCGAGGCCCTGCTCCTCGAACGAGGCGGCCTCGGGGTCGTCGCCGACGCTCTCGGACGGGCCCGCGCCGTGGGTCTTGCCGAAGGTGTGACCGCCCGCGATCAGGGCGACCGTCTCCTCGTCGTTCATCGCCATCCGGCGGAACGTCTCACGGATGTCGCGGGCCGAGGCCAGCGGGTCCGGGTTGCCGTTCGGGCCCTCGGGGTTGACGTAGATGAGGCCCATCTGGACGGCGCCGAGCGGGTTCTCCAGCTCACGGTCGCCCGTGTAGCGCTCGTCGGCGAGCCAGGTGGTCTCGGGACCCCAGTAGACGTCCTCGTCGGGCTCCCACACGTCGGCGCGGCCACCGGCGAAGCCGAAGGTCTCGAAGCCCATGGTCTCCAGGGCGACGTTGCCGGTGAGGATCAGCAGGTCGGCCCAGGACAGGCTCTGGCCGTACTTCTTCTTCACCGGCCACAGCAGACGGCGGGCCTTGTCGAGGTTGACGTTGTCCGGCCAGCTGTTCAGCGGCGCGAAACGCTGCTGACCGGCGCCGCCGCCACCGCGGCCGTCACTGATGCGGTACGTGCCGGCGCTGTGCCAGGCCATACGGATCATGAGCGGGCCGTAGTTGCCGAAGTCCGCGGGCCACCAGTCCTGCGAGGTGGTCAGTACCTCGGCGATGTCACGTTTGACCGCGGGGAGGTCGAGGCCCTGGAACGCCTCGGCGTAGTCGAACTCCTCACCGAGGGGGTTCGACACGGCCGGGTTCTTGGCAAGGATCTTCAGGTTGAGGCGCTCGGGCCACCACTGACGGTTGTCTCCGCCCTGGGTCGGGTGCGGGGCGCGGCCGTGGGCGACCGGGCAGCCTCCCGACTCCTGCGGCTCAGGGTCCGTGACGATCGCGTCATGGTTCTCGGTCATGGGGAAATCCTTCCGAACGGGGTGGAGCACAAGCTCAACGGGGTGGATCGCTTGCTCAGGAACTGAGGCCGGTGGGACTGGGGGAACTGGTGAGACAGGCGGGGCACAGGCCCCAGTAGATGACCTCGGCCTCGTCGACCGCGAAGCCGTGGTCCTGGGACGCGGTGAGGCAGGGGGCGTGACCGGTCGCGCAGTCGACGTCGGCCACGACTCCGCACGACCGGCACACGAGATGGTGGTGGTTGTCCCCGACACGTCCCTCGAAGAGGGCCGGGCTGCCGGGCGGCTCGATGCGCCGGACGAGCTTCACCGTGGTCAGCGCGTGAAGTGCCTCGTACACGGCTTGCAGCGAGATGTGGCCCACGCGGGCCCGTACCTCGGTGGCGATGGCCTCCACACCGAGATGATCACCTGCCCGGACGGTTTCGAGCAGCGCGACACGGGCCGCCGTCACCCGCAGGCCGGCGCCGCGCAGCTCTTCGGCGGTCGTCGGAGTCCCGGGTGCGGTCATGGACCCAACCTACTGACATAAACACGAACAGTTCAAGTAAATGAACGGTACAGGTTTTGATGCGTGGGTTTGGGGTGCCGTTCACCATCCGGTGGGGGTGTCGGTGCAGGTCAGTGGGGGCCTTGTCCTGCAAGGGGGGTGGCAAGGGATGTGGCTCTGTGAGGGCGGCGATTCGTCTGCGGGCCCGGTGGGGGCGGGCCGCGCAGTTCCCCGCGCCCCTGAAGGGGCACGGGGTGGGCCGCGCAGTTCCCGCGCCCCTGAAGGGGCACGGCTCAGTACACGTCTCTGACGTATCGCTTCTCCGCCGCGAGCTGCTTGACGTACGCGGCGGCCTCCGTCCCGCCCAGGCCGCCGTGGGCGACCGCGATGTCCCGCAGGGCCCGGTCGACGTCCTTGGCCATGCGGGAGGCGTCGCCGCAGACGTAGAAGCGGGCGCCGCCCTGGAGCCACGACCACAGCTCGGGTCCGTGTTCGCGCAGCCGGTCCTGGACGTAGACCTTGGCACGCTGGTCGCGGGAGAAGGCCGTGTCCAGCCGGCTGAGGGTGCCGTCGGCGAGGAAGCCGTCCAGTTCCTCCTCGTAGTAGAAGTCGGTCGCCCGGTGCTGCTCGCCGAAGAACAGCCAGTTCGGTGCCCGGTGCCCGAGGGCCCGCCGCTCCTCCAGGAAGCCGACGAAGGGTGCAACCCCGGTGCCGGGCCCGACCATCACCATCGGGGTCGCCGGATCGGCCGGGGGCCTGAAATGCGGGGAGCGCTGTACGAACACGGGCACCGGTGTCCCCGCTTCGGCGTCGGCGAGAAAGGGCGAGCAGACCCCGCCGCGCGCCCGGCCGGCCAGACTCTCGTACCGGACCACGGAGACCGTGAGCGACACGTGGTGCGGGTCGGTGAGCGGGCTGGACGATATGGAGTACAGGCGGGGCTGGAGCCGCTTCAGGACGCCGGCCCACTCCTGGGCGCTCGCCCGTACCGGATGCTCGGCGATGACGTCGACGGCCTGCCGTCCCCAACTCCACTTGGCCAGCCCGTCCTTGTTGTCGGGCCGCAGCAGCCGCTTCAACTCCCGGTTGTCGCCGGTGTCGCCGGTACGCTCGGCGACAAAACGCAGCAGGTCCGGGGAGATCCGGGTGATGTCGAGAAGCCGACCGAGGGCGTCGCCGACGGAGGTGTGGCCAACCCCGGCGATATCGACGGTGGTTGTGGGATCGAGCCCGGCCACCGCCAGCCACTCGGCCACCAGCGCGGGCGAGTTGAGCGGCCGTACGCCGAGCGCGTCCCCCGCCTCGTACGTCAGCGGGCTGTCGCCACCCCGGGTGTCGAAGGTGAACCGGCGCACCTCCTTGCCCGCACCGGGCAGGCTGAGCAGCCGGTTCCCGACGAGCCGCGCGGTGACGGCGGGGGGCTTCCTTGTCGCGGTCGCAGCGGTCGGCGCGGTCGGCGTGGGGGCCGGTGCGGCAACCGCTGCCGCCGGGGCGGGTTCCTCGCCGGTTGCGAGCGCGCCGACCACCTGATCGAGCCAGGCCCGCGCGGGCGCCTCGTAGTCCGGCTCGCAGTCGGCACGCGGAGCGAGCCGCACCCCGCCCAGCTCGTCCAGCCGCTGGTCGAGCCGCCGCCCGTGCCCGCAGAAGTCGTCGTACGAGGAGTCGCCGAGGGCGAGCACGGCATAGCGCACGCCGTCCATGCGGGGTGGCTCGGGCGACTCCGGGGCCAGGCTCGCCCAGAACCCGGAGCCGTTGTCGGGCGCGTCCCCGTCGCCGAACGTACTGGTGATGAGCAGCAGATCCGCACCCGGCGGCAGGGCACGCGGGTCGGCGTCGTCCATGCCGAGGAGCGTGGCCCGGTGGCCGCCGGCGACGAGCTGCTCGGCAGCCGCGGTGGCGAACTCCTCGGCGTTCCCGGTCTGCGAGGCCCAGAGGACGACGACTTCGCGGAGGGGGGTGGGCGCCTCCGCGACCCGTGGGCTGTCGGCCGCGCGGGAGTACATACCGGCGAGAACGCCGTTCACCCAGAGCGCGTGACCCGCGTCGAAGGGCGCGTCCGCCGGAAGCACGGGCACCCCGGGAGACCCCGCGGGAAGCCCCGAGAGGAAGCCGGTGAGGTACTGGCGCTCGGAGGCGGAGAGGAGGGGAGGGGGACTGGGCTGCAGCCCGAAGATCCCTTCAGCCTTTCCGGCGCCCGTACTCTCAGCCCCTTCGGCCCCCTTACTCTCAGCCCCTCCGGCGTTTGAGGAGCGGGGGCCCGGGGGCAGCGCCCTCGGCGGCGAGGAAACCCGCGTCAGCGCCACCGCACACACCTTCAGCTCCGGCTGGAAGGACACCGGATCAACGGCGTCACTGGTGACGGCATTGACGCTCAGGTACTCCCCGAACAGATCGTTCCAGTGGAACGGCGCGAACAGACACCCGCGCTGCACCCGGTCCGAGACCACCGCGGGCAACACGGCCCGCCCCCGCCGGGACGCGACCTCGACCCGATCCCCGTCACCCACGCCGAGCAAGGCCGCGTCCTTTGGATGCACCTCCACGAACGGCCCGGGATCGAGCTTGTTGAGCTTCGCCACCCGCCCCGTCTTGGTCAGCGTGTGCCACTGATGCTGCAGCCGCCCGGTGTTCAGCACGAACGGAAAGTCGTCGTCGGGCAGCTCGGCGGCGGGCATGTGCGGCCGGGCATGAAACACGGCCCGCCCACTGGCCGTGGGAAAGACGGGCCCCCCGCCTCCGGAATCCGAGCCGATATAGCGGATCGGATTCCGGTCAGGCCCCCGCACGTCCGAGGCCGGCCACTGCACGGAGGTGTCCCGCAGCCGCTCGTACGTGACCCCCCGCAGATCCCACCCCGTCCCCGGGTTCCACGCGCGCTTGATCTCCTCGAAGATCTCCTCCGCGCTCGCGTACGAGAAACCCTTCTCGTACCCCATCTCGCAGGCCACCCGCGCGATGAGCCGCCAGTCCGCGAGCGCCTCGCCGGGCGGGTCGACGGCGGGCCGGGCGAGCGTGAGGTTGCGCTCGCTGTTGATGAGGACGCCCTCGGTCTCGGTCCACATCGCGGCGGGGAGCACGACATCGGCGTACGCGTTGGTCTCGGTCTCGGCGAACACGTCCTGCGTGACGACGAATTCGGCGGCTTCGAGGCCCTCGATGACCGTCCGGCGGTTGGCCATCGAGGCGACCGGATTGGTGCAGATGATCCAGCAGGCCTTGATCTCGCCATCGGCCATTTTCCGGAACATCTCGACCGTGCCCTTGCCGGCCCCGTCCTTGCGGAGGGTGTCGGGCGGCAGCTCCCACAGCTCCTCGACGAAGGCGCGCTCGTCGTCGACGAGCACGGAACGCTGCCCCGGCAGGCCGGGCCCCATGTACCCCATCTCACGCCCGCCCATGGCGTTGGGCTGCCCGGTGAGCGAGAAGGGGCCGGACCCCGGACGGCAGATCGCGCCGGTGGCGAGATGCAGGTTGACCAGGGCGTTCGTGTTCCAGGTGCCGTGTGTGGACTGGTTGAGGCCCATGGTCCACAGGCTCATCCACTCACCGGCCTCGCCGATCAGCCGCGCGGCCGCACGGATGTCGTCCTCGGGGATACCGGTGATGTCGGCGACGGCGGCGGGCGGGTAGTCGGCGAGGAAGCCGGGCATCGCCTCCCATCCTTCGGTGTGGGCCGCGATGAAGTCGGGATCCGTGTGCCCGTTCTCGTGGAGCAGGTACAGCAGCCCGTTCAGGAGGGCGAGATCCGTACCCGGCTTGATCCGCAGATACAGATCGGCCTTGTCGGCGGTGGCCGTGCGCCGCGGGTCGACGACGACGACCTTCGCGCCCGCCGACTTCACCCGGTCCATCATCCGCAGGAACAGGACCGGATGGCAGTCGGCCATGTTCGAGCCGATGACGAGGAAGACGTCCGCCGACTCGAAGTCCTGGTACGAGCCGGGCGGCCCGTCGGCCCCCAGCGACAGCTTGTAACCGGCGCCCGCGCTCGCCATGCACAGCCGGGAGTTGGACTCGATCTGGTTCGTCCGTACGAACCCCTTGGCCAGCTTGTTCGCCAGGTACTGGGCCTCCAGGCTCATCTGCCCCGAGACGTAGAAGGCGAAGGCGTCCGGGCCGTGCTCGTCGATGACCGCGCGCAGCCGCCGCGCGGTCTCGGCGATCGCCGCGTCCACGGACACGGGTGCGGGTCCGGCCCCGCGGTCCTCCCGTACGAGCGCGGTGGCCAGCCGTCCCGGCGCCGCGAGCATGTCCGCGGTGGTCGCTCCCTTGGTGCACAGCCGGCCGTGATTCGCCGGATGCGCCTTGTCCCCGGTCGCCTTCAGGACCGTACGCCGTCCGTCGGGGCCCATCCCGATGTCGAGGACCATGCCGCAGCCGACGCCACAGTACGAGCAGACCGTGCGCACCTGGGACGTGGGGGCGGACGAGGGCGTAGGGGCGGACGAGGACGTGGGGGAGGTCGTGCTCACACGCTGCCCTTCTCCGGCTTGTCTCGGGGCTCCCGACTGTACGAATTGCCCGTTACGCCTGTGTCACGTGGCGTGATCTTGAGGGGTTACGCCCGTCACACAACGGCAGCCGGTCCGGTGTGAGGGGGCGGCGCAGAGGTCGGCGCGAGGGCCGATATGAGGGCCGGTCCGAGGTTTCGAAGCCTACGGCGGTCGGCTGCGGACCGTGTCGCATTCGGCCGAACGGGTGACCATGCGCAACAATGGCCCGACAACGACTGGTGCAGGCGATCAGCACGATTCCGGGCACTACTCAGGGCACGACAGGGTGGGGGAGCCGGTGAACAGCCACGACGTCACCGATGAACAGTGGGAAGGGCTCGCCCAGGTAGTTCCTCTGCGCGGCCGCGATGCCTGGCCGTCGGCGGTCGGCCATCGGGCGCTGCCGGAGGCCGAGACCGAGACGCGGCGCCGCTTCGTGGTGCTGCGCATCACCATCTTCGCGGACGCCCGCGAGGTCGCCGAGACCCTGATGGCCGGAATTCCGGTCCTCCTGGATCTCACCAGCGCCGAGACGGACGTCGCCAAGCGTGTACTCGACTTCAGTACGGGTGTGGTCTTCGGCCTGGCCAGCGGGATGCACCGGGTCGACAAGAACGTCTTCCTGCTGACGCCGCCGGGCACCGAGGTGGCGGGACTGATGAAGGGGGCCGGGATCCCCGGCGTGTGACGTTTCCGCGCGGACGTTCTCGGCGCGGACCTTTCCGGCAACCGCGGTGACCGGGTCCCTCGATCGTAGGAAGGTCCGCGGACGAAACGGTTCCGCCTCGGGGCGGAGTCCTACGGTCCGGACATGACCGTGTCTCCTCGCCTCCCTGAAGGCGAAAAGATCGCGCAGTTCCCCGCGCCTCCGAGGGGCGCGGGGAACTGCGCGGCCGACCACGACGGAGCCGCAGATTCTCGCGAGCCTCGCGTGCCGGCAGCGGAGGCGGCCGAGGCGGCGGAAGCGGCGGAGGCGAAAGCCTCCCGTCCCGACCGCCCGAGCGTCACCGAGCTGCGGCTGTCCGCGTTCGCCGCGCACCGAGGTGCCGGCTTCCCGCTCGGGCCTCTCAGCCTCCTCCGCGGGCCCAGCGGCAGCGGCAAGTCCAGCGCCTTGCGGGCGTACGAGGCACTGGCCCGGCTCGGCGGCGGCGCCGAACTCGGCGAGGTGTTCCCGGATCCGGCCGCCTGTGTGCCCGAGCGGGCCCGGCCCGACGTCCAGCGGCGCCGCGGGTTCCGGATCGGCTGCACGGCGGACGGCCCCGAGGGTCCCGTACGGCTCGATGTGGCCGTACAGGCCGAGCCGCGACTTCGTATCGTGGGCGAGCGGTTGACCGCCGGAGGGCGCACCCTGCTGGAGACGGCCCTGCGGGATCCGGCCCGACGGGCGGTGCAGGCGGCCTGGCACACCGCGGGCTCGTCCCCCGTGACGAGGGCGCCGCTACCCGACGACCGGCTCGGCACCGCGCTCCTGCCGCTGCGGGTCGCGGGCAGGACGGACGGCCAGCGCCAAGTACTCGCCGCCGCCCAGCAGATGGTGGTCGCGCTGCGGTCGGTCTTCGTGTGCGACCCGCAGCCCCGCTCCATGCGCGCCGACGTGCCGCTCGGCGCGGGACGGCTGCTGCGCGGCTGCGACAACCTCGCCGCGGTGCTGTGGCGTACACGCGCCGAGTGCGGGCGGCGGCACGGGCTGCTGGTCGACGCGGTGCGGGCCGGGTGCGCGGGGCCGGTGCACGACGTACTGGCGGAGCCCGGGACCGGTGGGGCGGGCGGCACCGTCCGCGCGTGGCTCGACCGGGGGGACGGGCTGCGGACACCGCTCGGCCGCCTGGGGGACGGGGAGTTGCGCTATCTCGCGCTGGCCCTGGTGCTGCTGACCGGGCCCGGTGTGCTGGAGGTCGACCTGGCGGGAGAGGTGCCCGCGGCGCTGCAGACGCTCACCGTGCTCGTCGACGGGTTCGACCGTGATCTGGACGCCCGGCAGCGCGAAGGGCTCGTACGGCTGGCCGCCCGGATGTGCGAACGGGGACACATCCGGCTGGTGGGGGCCGTGAGCGACGCGTCCTGGGCGGCGGGGGTGGACGGGGTGACGGTGGTAGACCTTGGACCGTGACCGAACTTGATGTGGCGACCCTGCAGCGCCGACTGGCCGCGTTCGCCGCGGCGCGGAACTGGGAGCCCTACCACACGCCCAAGAACCTCGTCGCCGCGCTCAGCGTGGAGGCGTCCGAACTCGTCGAGATCTTCCAGTGGTTGACGCCCGAGCAGTCGGCCCGGGTGATGGACGACCCGAAGAAAGCACCGCGTGTACGGGACGAAGTCGCGGACGTGCTCGCGTACTTGCTCCAGTTGTGTGAGGTGCTGGGGGTCGACGCACTCGCGGCGCTGGACGCGAAGATCGACCGGAACGAGGTGAGATTCCCGGTGGGGGAGTGACCCCCTCCGGTGGGCCCGCTGCCGACTGCCACCAACTCTTACCAACTGCGCCAACTCCCGTGCTGCGCGCGCAAAGCCGGACCAACAGTTCCGATTGTCACTCTCCGGAGTTGTTGATCTGTTCATATTCGATTCCGTGTCCGCAGATTTCAGACTTCCTCTGGCTTTTCGTCCCGAGGCAGCTCACTCTGGGTAGTGGCAGGCGGAGTTCGGGCAGGCGTGTGCACAACGCGTCGGGACAGACGGGGACAGTGGATGGATGCGGTGCGGCTCATCGGTGCGAGCAGGTGTGCCCTGATGAGGAGCGGCGACACCTCCGAGACCATGGCCGAGGCCTGGCAGGCCCAGGCCCTCGCCCAGGCGATAGGCAGTCGGCTGGCGGTGTCCGGACCCCCCGAACTGCGGGGCGAGGCACTGGGGTTGACGGAGCTGGCCGGTCGCGGTTGCGGGGTTCTGGGCGCTCCGGCGGTCGATGTCAGCAGCTTACGGGCGGCGCAGCTGACCGAGCTGGGTGATGCGAGGCGGGCGCTTCTCGAACTCGGAGGGTTGCTCGGGGAGGTGGGGATCACCCTGGTCGGTATAGCCTGCGCGGCTGCGGACGAGGGGACGTACTGGCAGTGCATGGAGGCGATCGACGCGGCGGACGAGTCGCGGGACCGGGTTCTTGAGATGCTGCGAAGACTCGCGGTGCGGGATCAGGGGGCGGCGACGGGGTAGTGGGCGGCCTCCTCGTCCTCGGCCGCCGGCCGGTCCGGCTCCGCCCGGGCCGACGACCACCGCACGGGCGCGTCACCGCCCCCGCCCCGCCCCGCGCACACGGTCGACGGATTTCACCCGACCGGGGACGCGATCGACCGGCGGTACCGATGGGGTCGACCGGCGTACGACCGTGCAGGATGGAGGCATGGATCTTCGAATCTTCACCGAGCCCCAGCAAGGGGCGATCTACGACACCCTGCTCGCCGTGGCGAAGGCCACCGAAGACCTCGGCTTCGACGCCTTCTTCCGCTCGGACCATTACTTGCGCATGGGGTCCGTGGACGGCCTCCCCGGCCCCACGGACGCCTGGATCACCCTTGCCGGACTCGCCCGCGAGACCAAGCGGATCCGCCTCGGCACACTGATGACCGCCGGCACCTTCCGCCTGCCCGGCGTGCTGGCGATCCAGGTCGCCCAGGTCGACCAGATGTCCGGCGGCCGGGTCGAACTGGGCCTGGGCGCCGGCTGGTTCGAGGAGGAGCACAAGGCGTACGGCATCCCGTTCCCGAAGGAGAAGTTCGCCCGCCTGGAGGAGCAGCTGGCGATCGTCACCGGGCTGTGGGAGACCGAGGCCGGCGAGACCTTCACCTACGACGGCACCTACTACCAGCTCACCGACTCGCCCGCGCTGCCCAAGCCCGCGCAGTCCAAGGTCCCGGTGCTCATCGGCGGCCACGGCGCCTCCCGTACGCCGCGCCTCGCGGGCAGGTACGCCGACGAGTTCAACATGCCGTTCGCGTCCGTCGAGGACAGTGAGCGCCAGTTCGGCCGGGTGCGGGCCGCCGCGGAGCAGGCCGGCCGCAAGGGCTCCGACCTGGTCTACTCGAACGCGCTCGTCGCCTGCGTGGGCAAGGACGACGCCGAGGTGGCCCGCCGGGCGGCGGCGATCGGCCGTGAGGTGGAGGAGCTGAAGGCCAACGGCCTGGCGGGCTCCCCGGCCGAGGTCGTCGACAGGATCGGCCGTTTCGCGGAGATCGGCTCCCGGCGGCTCTACCTCCAGATCCTCGACCTCGACGACCTGGACCACCTGGAACTTATCTCCTCCCAGGTCCAGTCCCAGCTCTGAGCGGCGGTGCCCCGCAGGGGCGTGGGGCCGTGCCGACGGCCCCGCGCCCTCGAAAATGCCTGGGTGCGGCAGAAGGGTTCGCTGTACGTTGGGCGGGCGCGCGGATACGGCAGGTTTCCGCAGTTCAGAAGACGTTTCGAGGCAGACCAGTGTTCCTTGCGATCAGTGCGACCGGCGCCCCTGAGCGCCCTGCGACCGACCTCGGTTATCTCCTGCACAAGCATCCTGACAACGCGCAGGTGTTCTCCACCTCCTACGGCAAGGCGCACGTCTTCTACCCCGAGGCGAGCCCGGAGCGCTGCACGGCGGCGCTGCTCCTGGAGCTGGACGCGGTGGCACTGGTCCGGCGCGGCAAGGGCAGGGGCCGTGGCGGAGCGCCGGACGCGGCTCTCGCGCAGTACGTCAACGACCGCCCGTACGCCGCCTCCTCTCTGCTCGCCGTGGCCCTGAGCAGCGTGTTCTCCAGTGCGATGAAGGGCATCTGCCAGGCGAAGCCGGAGCTGCCCGCACGCCCGCTGCCCCTGCGCATCGAGGTACCCGCACTGCCGGCCGGCGGCGGCGCCGATGTCGTACGGGCGCTCTTCGAGCCGCTCGGGTGGACGGTGAGCGCGGAACCGGTGCCGCTGGACACGCAGTTCCCCGAGTGGGGCGACTCCCGGTACGTGAGCCTCGTACTCGAAGGCGATCAGCGACTCGCCGACGCGTTGCGGCACCTGTACGTCCTCCTGCCGGTGCTCGACGACGCCAAGCACTACTGGGTCTCCTCCGACGAGGTGGACAAGCTGCTGCGGTCCGGGGAGGGCTGGCTGCCGGACCACCCGGAGCGGGAGCTGATCACCAGCCGCTATCTGGCGCGCCGGACGACGCTCACCCGGCAGGCCAGGGAGCGGCTGGAACTCGTACGGCTCGCCGAGACGGACGACAGCGCGGTCGAGGAGATCGACAACGCCGTCGACGAGCGGACGGACACCGAGGAGGCGCCCGTACCGCTCGCGGTCCGGCGGCGGGAGGCGATCGTCGCCGCACTGCGGGCGACCGGTGCCGCCAGGGTGCTCGATCTCGGCTGCGGACAGGGCCAGTTGGTGCAGGAGCTGCTGAAGGACACGCGCTACACCGAGATCGTCGGGGTCGACGTGTCGACGCGGGCGCTCACCGTCGCCGCGCGGCGGCTGGGCCTGGACCGGATGGGGGAGCGGCAGTCCGAGCGCGTCAGGCTCGTCCAGGGCTCGCTCGCCTACACCGACAAGCGGCTCAAGGGGTACGACGCGGCGGTGCTCAGCGAGGTCGTCGAACACCTCGACCTGCCGCGGCTGCCCGCCCTGGAGTACGCGGTGTTCGGCTCCGCGCGCCCCGGGACGGTGATCGTGACGACACCGAACGTCGAGTACAACGTCCGCTGGGACACCCTCCCGGCCGGCCATGTGCGGCACGGCGACCACCGCTTCGAGTGGACGCGCGCCGAGTTCAGGGCCTGGGCGGGCGAGGTGGCCGAACGGCACGGCTACGGCGTGGAGTTCGTACCGGTGGGCCCCGACGACCCCGAGGTGGGCCCACCGACCCAGATGGCGGTCTTCGCGCTGCGCGCACAGGACACGAAGGAGGCGAAGGCCGCATGACCAGTACGGACGACACCGGCACCGACGACACCGGTACCGGCGGCACCAGCACCGGCGGCAAGGTTCGTACCCTGCCCGTCACCGACCTCTCCCTCGTCGTGCTGATCGGCGCGTCCGGCTCGGGCAAGTCCACCTTCGCCCGGCGGCACTTCAAGCCGACCGAGGTGATCTCGTCGGACTTCTGCCGGGGCCTCGTCGCCGACGACGAGAACGACCAGAGCGCCAGCAGGGACGCCTTCGACGTCCTCGGCTACATCGCGGGCAAGCGTCTCGCGGCGGGCCGACGCACCGTCGTGGACGCGACCAGCGTGCAGTCGGACAGCCGCAGACAGCTGATCGAACTGGCCAGGAAGTACGACGTGCTGCCCATCGCCATCGTGCTGGACGTGCCCGAGGAGGTGTGCGCCGAGCGCAACGCCTCGCGCACCGACCGCGCCGGCATGCCGCGCCGTGTCGTCCAGCGGCACATCCGTGAACTACGGCGCTCACTCAAGCAGTTGGAGCGCGAGGGCTTCCGGAAGGTGCACGTCCTGCGGGGTGTGGAGGAGGCCGAGACCGCGCAGGTCCGTACCGAGAAGCGGTACAACGACCTGACTCACCTCACCGGACCCTTCGACGTCATCGGCGACATCCACGGCTGCGCCTCCGAACTGGAGGCGCTGCTGGCCAAGTTGGGCTACGCGGACGGCGTGCACCCCGAGGGGCGTACGGCCGTGTTCGTCGGCGACCTCGTCGACCGCGGCCCCGACTCCCCGGGCGTCCTGCGCCGGGTGATGTCCATGGTCGGCTCGGGCAACGCGCTGTGCGTACCGGGCAACCACGAGAACAAGTACGGCCGTCACCTCAAGGGCCGCAAGGTCCAGCACACCCACGGCCTCGCCGAGACCATCGCGCAGATGGAGAACGAGAGCGACGAGTTCAGGGCACAGGTAAGGGAGTTCGTGGACGGGCTGGTCAGCCACTACGTCCTCGACGGCGGCGGCCTCGTCGTCTGCCACGCGGGCCTGCCCGAGAAGTACCACGGCCGTACGTCGGGCCGGGTGCGCTCGCACGCGCTGTACGGCGAAACCACCGGCGAGACCGACGAGTTCGGGCTGCCCGTGCGCTACCCGTGGGCCGAGGACTACCGGGGCCGGGCGGCGGTCGTCTACGGCCACACGCCCGTGCCGGAGGCCACCTGGCTCAACAACACCATCTGCCTGGACACCGGAGCCGTGTTCGGCGGCAAGCTCACCGCGCTGCGCTGGCCGGAGCGCGAACTCGTCGACGTACCGGCCGAGAAGGTCTGGTACGAGCCGGTCAGGCCGCTGGCCTCCGAGGCGCCGGGCGGCCACGAGGGACGGCCGCTCGACCTCGCGGACGTGCACGGCCGCCGCATCGTCGAGACCCGGCACGCGGGGCGGGTCTCCCTGCGCGAGGAGAACGCCGCCGCGGCCCTGGAGGTCATGAGCCGCTTCGCCGTGGACCCCCGCCTGATGCCGTACCTGCCGCCGACCATGGCACCCACCGCGACCTCCCGTGCGGAGGCCCGCGGCGGAGCCGCTGACGGGCACTTCCTGGAACACCCGGCCGAGGCCTTCGAGCAGTACCGGGCCGACGGGGTCGTGCGGGTCGTGTGCGAGGAGAAGCACATGGGGTCGCGGGCGGTGGCGCTGGTGTGCCGGAACGCGGAGACCGCGCGCGAACGGTTCGGGGCCACGAGCGGGGTCACGGGCTCGCTGTACACCCGTACGGGCCGCCCCTTCTTCTCGGAGCAGGTCGGCGGTTCCGTCGGTTCCGGCGATTCCGTCGGTTCGGCCACGGGTGTCTCCCTCACCGAGGAGATCCTCGGGCGGGTGCGGGACGCCGCCACGGAGGCCGGTCTGTGGGAGGAACTGGAGACGGACTGGCTGCTGCTCGACGCCGAGCTGCTGCCCTGGTCGCTCAAGGCCACCGGGCTGCTGCGCTCGCAGTACGCGGCCGTGGGCGCGGCGGCCGGCGCGGTGTTCCCGGGTGCGGTGGCCGCGCTGGAGAAGGCGGCGGCGCGGGGCGTAGACGTGGGGGACCTGCTCTCCAAGCAGCGGGAACGGGCCGTCGACGCGGCTGCTTTCACCGACGCGTATCGGCGGTACTGCTGGCCCACGTCCGGTCTGGAAGGAGTGCGGCTCGCCCCCTTCCAGATCCTCGCCACCCAGGGACGGAGCCTGGCGGCCGTACCGCACGACGAGCAGCTCGCGCTGATCGACCGGCTGGTGACGGCCGACCCGTCCGGACTCCTGGGGACCACCCGGCGCCTGTTCGTCGACACCGACGACCCGGCGTCGGTGCGGGCCGGGATCGACTGGTGGCTGGAGATGACCGGCCGCGGCGGCGAGGGCATGGTCGTCAAGCCCGTCCAGGCCGTGGCACGCACCGGGAACGGCCGGCTGGTCCAGCCGGGTATCAAGTGCCGGGGCCGGGAGTACCTGCGGATCATCTACGGGCCGGAGTACACGCGCCCCGAGAACCTCGACCGGTTGCGGGGGCGCTCCCTCAACCACAAGCGCTCACTGGCACTGCGCGAATACGCGCTGGGCCTTGAGGCCCTGGACCGACTGGCCGGGGGCGAACCGCTGTGGCGGGTGCACGAGGCCGTGTTCGGGGTGCTGGCGCTGGAGTCGGAGCCGGTGGATCCTCGGCTGTAGGCATCCGATGCCGACAGGCAGGCGGCGCGGCGCACCAGCCGCGCCGCAACCGCTGCACGCGCCCTCAAGGGCACCTGGTTAACCGTGAGTTGCCATGCTATCTTCGCAGGTCGATCCAGCAGGTGTACCGACTCATGGGGGACAGTCGGTGGGGACAGGCGCGGGGTTCGGCGAGCCCGGGAGCGATCCTGGCCGTGTGCGGGGACTTGAGCTGCTGGCCGAGCTGACGGAAGCTCTGTGCGAACTGAGTTGCCTGGACGACGGACAGACGCGGATGCAGTTCGGCCAGGTGCTCGGAGAGCATCTGGGCAGACCCGTCGAAGCGCGCGGGATCAAACTCCGCGACGACGCCGCCCTCTTCGCCCGCGTCTCATTGAGCGTGGCGGGGGGAGAACGCGTACTCCTGTTGGTGGTGCGGGTTTACGAAGGGCCCATGGCGGCGACCGAGTTGGAGCGGATCTTCTCCCCGGTGGTCCGCTCGGTGCCGGACGCGATGCCGTCCGGACCGCTGTCCAGGGAGGACCAGCGCGCCGCGCACAGCACCCTGGACGCCGCCAAGGGCGAAGTGCCACCGATGCGATTACGGGACGAGCTGGTCCTGGAACTGAACGGCCTGGACCTGCCGATGGGACTCTCCGTCGAGCAGCTCTTCACCTTCACCGTCGAGTTGAACGTCCAGTCGGACGGCCTTCCTCCCGCCGTCCTGCTCATGGACCTGGCGGCCGCACTCGCCCCGACGCCGTCCGACCACCGGACCGCCCTGGCCGACTGGGCCAAGGAGTGGGCTCGGGAGGCGGACCTGTCCGAAGAGCTGGAGCGGCGCCGGGTACGGCGTGCCGCCGCCGCGTACGACCCCGCGATCCCCCGCTGCCTGGTCGTGTCCGTCGAGCCCACGCGGGACGGATCGGACGAGGTCATGGTCCGTTCCTGGCTCAACACGACCCGCGGCCGGTGGAATCCGCAGCCCGGCGAACCCGGGACCACCCGGCTCGACGCCCTCGGGCCCACTGTCGAGCTGGCCCTGCGTCAGGGGGCCCGTCTGTGGATGACCGACCATGACGCGCACTCGGGTGGACGCAAACAGGTGCCTCCGTACGTGGAGTTCGTTCTTCCGTACGACCTCCTCAACCACGATGTGGCGGGGTTGATGCTCCGGATCGGCGACGCGAGCCCGTTACCGCTCGCGCTGAAGTACCCGGTCCACCTACGCAGCCTGGAGCGGATGCGTACCACCGACGTACGGGTCCGGCAGCAGTGGCAGGAGCGCTGGCGCGGCCTCGGCGAGCGCGGAGTCGTGGTGCACGGCTGGAGCGAGTCCGACGTCAGGCGGCTGGACGAGTGGGGAACCGTGCTGGCCGGGGAGGGCGGTCACACCGCGGTGGTCATGGACGCCCCCGGCTCCGCTTCGCCTCTGGCGGCGCTCAAGGCCGCCATCGCCGAGGGGATCGGGCTTGCTCTGTGGGATCGCCGGGGTGTTTTCCTTGAAGAGCGGCGGGAAGTGCTGACTGCCGTGTTCGCGTCAGTGCCGACGCCCACGCAGATTCCCATGGCCATCCACCGTCTGCGCCTCAAGGCCGCGCTCAACGACAGCCGGACCCTTCTGCTGGGGCGTCACGTCGCCTTCTTCTGGGACGACCCGAATCGTCGCGTCGACTTCCATGATCTCGACCAAGACCTTCCCGACGGCAAGGAGGCACCGACATGACCGAACTGGAGCAGTCCGCCCCTCACGACTGGCGCGTCTTTCACGCCACCGGACGTGCCCCCGACGCCTCCCCATCGCTGCTGCCCGAGCCTCCGCCGTGGCGGCGGTTCCGGGGAGGTCCGCCTCAGCCCCCTCCACCGGACGACACGGAGACCGCACTGCGGCGGCTGGGGACCAGTGGTGTGATCCAACAGCTCGGTGCCAAGGAGACCGACATCGTCAACGCGGCCCTGGTGCTGCGTCGGCCGCTGCTGGTCACCGGGCCTCCCGGCATCGGAAAGTCCACCCTCGCCTTCCTCATCGGACGTGAACTCGGGTTGGGGCGGGTCCTCGAATGGGGCATCGTCAGCCGCACCACCCTGCGGGACGGCCTGCACACCTACGACGCGCTCGGACGCGCACAGGCGATCGCCGCCTGGCGGGCCGGACTTCGGGAGGAGGGTGTGGCGGAGTTCGACGACGGCGCCGACGACACGGCGCGTGCGACGATCGACGAGAGGGGGCGCGCTTCCGCGAAAATCCGTCAACACGCGCCCAAGCTTGGGGAGTTCCTTACTCTGGGAGCCCTGGGAACGGCTCTGCTGCCCTACGATCGTCCCCGTGTCCTCCTCGTGGACGAGCTGGACAAAAGCGACATCGACCTGCCCAATGACTTGCTGCATGTGCTGGAGAACGGAAGCTATGAGATCCCGGAGCTGGTGCGCGACGCCGCGGAGTCGGCCGTCGTGCACACCAGTGACCCGGGCGGACATGCCGTGGTGCGCGACGGACGGATCGAGTGCCGGGAGTTTCCCGTCGTTGTGATCACCAGTAATGGGGAGAGGGAGTTCCCGGCGGCGTTCCGCAGGCGTTGTCTCCCGCTGGAGCTGCAGTCGCCCACGCGAGAGCAGCTTCTGGCCATGGTGGTGAGCCACCTGAGGGAGCTGCCGGTGGGGGCGGAGTCCCTGGTCGACGACTATCTGCACCGAGTGGGGAGTGGGGGTACCCACTCCCTCGATCAGTTGCTGAACGCGGTGCAGTTGACTACTCTGAGTGGTTCCCAGGTCGATGCCGCCGGGCGTAAGCTCGTTGAAATGCTCCTCCGCGATCTCGCGAAGGGCCGCTGAATTGACCGGCGTTCACAGGCAGCGCTTATCCGGGCACGGCGACGGGAACCCACCCACCGGGACGTCGTCCCCGTCAACGCTGCCCGCAGCCGATGCGGATGCGGCACCGCACTGGCAGGAGCTCGCTGACGCCGTGTGGCTCGCGGCTCACTGGGGACGCCACGGGCACCACAGTCCCGGTGCCGACACGGGCGCCGATGCCAGTCTCGGCGGTCCCGCCGGACCAGGTCCGGCCGACGCCGCCGGTCGGCTTCCGTACGACCGCCCTGCTGCCTCCGACCGCGCACCGCAGTTTTCCGAGGTCACTCTCGGTGACGCGGACCGCTCCGGTGAACCGCCGGTCCGGCCCGCTCTGTCGCTGGGCGGCGCTTTCGGAGGCCCGACGACGCGACCGCTACTCCTGCCCGATCCCGAGGGGGCCGAAGTCCTGCGCGTCGGCGGGCCCCTGCTGCCCGACGCGGAAGCGTCGTCCACACGGTGGCGTCCGGGCAGAGAGACGGCCCGGCTGGCTCGTGCCCTGCACGGGCTCGGCCGCCGCGTGCCCTCCCGGCTCGACAGAGAACTGGATGAGGAAACCACCGCGGAGCGAGGCATCGTCGACGGGTTGTGGCTGCCCTTCCTGCGACCGGCCCTGACTTCCTCCTTCGATCTCGTACTGCTGATGGACGACGCGCCCACCATGCGGATCTGGAGCGGTTGCACCGCCCGGCTGGCGCAGGCGGCGGAGGAAAGCGGAGCCTTCCGGGCCGTGCGTGTCGTCCGGGTCGCGGTCCCGCGGGCCGGAGCGCCGACCGTGCGCCGCGGCGCGGACCAGGCTCCGGCCGACCCCGCCGAACTGCTCGACGGGAGCGGTGATCGCGTATTTCTCGTCGTCACCGACGGTCTGGCACACGGCTGGGCGGGTACCGCGGCCGACGTGCTGCTCAGCCGCCTGGGACGGGCGGGGCCCACCGCGCTCGTCCACCTGCTGCCGCCTCATCTGCGCCACCGCTCCTCGCTCGACCCCCACCAGGCGGAGCTTGCCGCCGGAGGGTTCGGCGCGACCAACGAGAGCCTGCAGTACCGTCCGCCCGCTCCCGGCCCCGACCCGATGCGTCCACTGCCGGAGAGGGGCGACGGGGCTGTTCCCGTACCCGTGCTGTCCCGTACACCGGCGTCGGTCGCCGCCTGGGCCGATCTCGTCACGGGTATGCGCGGGATCTACCGCGAGCTGCCCGTCGTCCTGGCCGGCACTCTCACGAAGGGTTCGCCCGCGCCAGGACTGGATGTGCCCCGGCATCCCGGTGCGGCGTCGGACGCGGTGCGCCGCTTCTTCGGTCTCGCTTCTCCGTCGGCGCGCAGGATGGCGTCCCGGATGGCCGTGATGCCCTGTGACCTGGAGCTGGTCGACCAATACCGCGAACATGCCATGCCGACAGCCGATGTCGACGACCTCGCCGAGATCCTGATGGGCGGTCTGATCGACTGGAACGGGGCCGGTGACGGGCGGCCGGAGTTCGCCGAGGGGATCAGGGAGGAGCTTCTCGCGACCGTGACCCGGACCGACCTCCACCTCACGGTCGGTTCCCTCAGTGGTCTTCCGGCGGCCGGCGAGCAGGGCGTCGCGCTGCGCGACGCCCTGAGCGATCCGGAGGGCGCCGCACTGCCCGACCCGGCGGAGCAAGGCTGGTTGCGGAGCCAGTTGGCGGTGCTGCGCGCTCTGTCCGGTCCCCGTTACGCCGAACGTGCGCAGCGCATTGCGCCAGGTTCACCGCAATTCGCGGCGGGTGTGGCGAAACCTCCAGTTATTGGTGGATCATCCGGGGGTGCGGGACCGGGCGAGGCACCCGAGTCCAGAGTCTCTGATCCTGATCAACCTGGAGAGCGTGTGACGAGTCCGGTTACCGACACAGCACAACCCGAGATCCCGGAGGCTGAGCCCCCCATGATGAGCACCACGACCGGCACGCCGGCGACCGGAGATCCGGCTCTCATGGTGAATGTTCCGTTGCGGAACAACTCGTTCGTGGGGCGGATGGGTCTTCTCAGGACCGTGAAGGACGAGCTGCGCGCCCGGGACACCGCCGCCGTGCTGCCCCACGCGCTGCACGGCCTGGGCGGGGTGGGCAAGTCGCAGCTCGCACTTGAGTACGTCTACCGTCACCAGCGCGAATACAACGTCATTTGCTGGATCCCGGCCGAGCGGGAGAGTCTGATCCTGACGGCACTCGCCGGTCTGGCCGCCCGTCTGCGGGTCGCCCCGGCGGGACAGGACGGAGGCGGTGCTCCCACCGCCAACACGGCCGTGCCCGCCGTACTCGAAGCGCTGCGCACGGGAGTGCCGTACGACAATTGGCTGCTGGTTTTCGACAACGCCGAGAACGTCGAGCTGGTCCGTAACTTTTTCCCCGCGAACGGCCCGGGAAAGATCATTGTCACGTCCCGCAACCGGGAGTGGGAACGCGTCGCGATGTCCCTCCCGGTCAATGTGTTCGAGCGGGAGGAATCGGTCGAGCTTCTTCAGAAGCGTTCCCCGGACCTGTCCCCGGGTGACGCCGACATGCTTGCCGCGGCCTTGGGCGACCTGCCGCTCGCCGTGGAGCAGGCGGGAGCCTGGCGCGCGGTCACGGGAATGCTTGTCGAGGACTACATCGATCTGCTGGACAGCCGCAGTCCGGAGATCCTCCGTCTCGACCCGGCGCCCGACTACCCCGTCTCCGTCGCCGCGGCGTGGGACATCTCTCTGGGGCGGATCAAGGAGAACAGCCCAGGAGCGCGAGAACTTCTGGATATCTGCGCCTGTATGGCCCCTGAGCCCATTCCGCTCTCGCTTCTGCGCAGGAGCCGCGGCGTGGACATCTCGCCCCATGTCGATCCGATCCTCGGTGAGGCGATCAAACGCGGCCGGGCCATTCGCGCCCTGACCCAGTTCTCCTTGGTGAAACTGGACCTTCGAGCCAACACACTCCAGATGCACCGTCTGCTGCAGAACGTGCTCCTTGCCAAGCAAGGGCCCGAGGAACGTGAGCGTATGCGAAACGCGGCCCACCAGCTCCTGTCGGCGGCCAAACCCGGCCACAACGCCTCATCGCAGGAATGGCCTGCCTATCAGGCTCTGCTGCCGCACGTGCTGAGCTCTCAGGCAGTGACGAACACGGACGCGGATGTTCGTGAACTGGTGTACGACACCGTGCTGTTCCTCTATTTCTGGGGTGACCAGAAGGGTGCGGCCACTCTCGCCCGACAGGCTTACAGCGCATGGCTCGGCGCCTCCGGTGAGGAGGACATCCACGTCATCCGCATGTCGAAGATCCTGGCGTTCCTGTTGCGTCGTATCGGTGAGACCGACGAGTCCATCCGGTACAACGAGAAGGCGCTGGAGCTCTCACGCCGGGGGGCGGTCGAGGAGGAGGACCTCATCGACTCCATGATCGAGATGGCTGATGCGCGGCGCTTCCAGGGAAGGTTCACCGAAGCCCGTGACCTGGGGCAGGAAGCCACTGAACGCGCCCGTACCCAGTTGGGACTGGATGACGAGATCGCGTTGCGGGCCGCGCACAGCTGGGGTGTCGATCTGCGGCTGTGCGGCCAGTTCCGAGAGGCGCTGCCCATGGACCAGGAAACCGCCCGGCTGCGCGAGGAAATGTTCGGCCCCAACAGTTCGCTCACCCTGAACACGCTCAACGGCCTGGCGCTCGACATGCGTGAGGGCGGAGACTATCCGGGCGCCCGCGTCTTCCATGAGGACGTCCATCGCCAGGCGCGCGCCGCTCTCGGGGACGAGAATCCCCTCACGCTGCGCATCGCCGGCAACTTGGCGGTCTGCCGACGTCGTGACGGTGCCATCACCGACGCCGCCAAGCTGTCCGACGAGACTCTGCACAGTTTCGTGGCCGGGTACGGGCGCAGTCACCCGGAATCCCTCGCCATGGCGATCAACTGCAGTGTCGATCGGCGTCTCACCGGTGACCTGGAGGGCTCGCGTGCGCTGGGCGGCGAAGCCCTGGACGGCTGCACGAAGCGCTTCGGTCTCGACCACGCGTACACCCTGCTCGCGAAGGCCAATCTGGCCGCCACACTGCGCGGTCTCGGGGAGGTCGACCTCGCGCAGGAACACGAGGACGACGCCGCCGCCCGGCTCACAGAGACGGTCGGCGACCGTCATGTGACGACGCTGACGGTCGGGATCGGTCAGGCAAACACGGCGTACCAGCGACTGGAATTCGAGCGGGCCCGTGCGATCGACGCGGTCTGTCTCCCGCTGTTGTCCGAGGTGGCGGGAGCGGAACACCCGCTCACGCTGGCCTGTGCTTCGAACCTGGCGCTCGACCTGAGAGGGCTGGGGCGCGGGGGAGAGGCGGACGAGTTGGAACGGCGAGCGGTGCAGGGCTTCGCGCGCGTGGTCCGGGAGGACCACCCGTGGCTCGTCGCGGCCGGTCGGCGCAGGCGGATCGAGTGCGACATCGCGCCGATGCCGCTGTGACACGACGTCCCGGCACGGTTCGGCACTCCGTGCCGTCCGAGCCGGGACGCAGTGCCCGTCGGCCCGGGGAAGTCGTACGGGAACCTTGAGCAGCAGTGCGGGGGACACATGGCGACGGTCGTGTTCATTCATGGCACCGGGGTGCGTGAACCCGGCTTCTCGGCCCTGGCCGGTCGAGTGGCCGCAGGGCTCGCGGCTCTGCGCGACGGGCTTCGTGTCGTGCCGTACTACTGGGGTGGACCGCACGGGGCCACCCTGGCCGGCGGTGGGTTGAGCCTGCCGCCGGAGGCGGGCGTCAGCCGTGGCCTCGGTGACGTTCCGGCCGGGGCGGACCCGGACGACGAGACGTCTGTCTGGGCGGTGCTGTACGCCGACCCCGACGCCGAACTCGCCCTGGCGGCGGCAGAGACGGCGTCGGCCACCGAACGCCCGCCGGGTTCCGTACCGCCGGAACAGCAGATACAGGCGCTGCTGGAGAAACTGGCCGCGCAAGGGGACGGCCCCGCCGCCGGACTCGGCCCCGGGCTGGCGGGGGCCGCGTCCGAACTGGCCGCGCATCCACTGCTGGGTCCCGCAGCCGCCGCGCTGCCCCCCTACGAACTCGCGGCCGTCGCGGCTCGCCGGCTGGTCGCCCGGGTCGTCGCCGACGCGCTGGAGGCCGACGATCCGCTCATCCCGACCGGTGACACCAGGGACGCCGTGGTGGACCGCGTCGCCCAGGCGCTCGGCGCACCGCCCAGGGGCGCGGAACGCGGCTTGGGGGCACGGCTGTTACGGCTCGTGGGCCGCGGCGCCTCCCGAGCCGTCGTACGTCGTCGACGGGCCCTGACCGAGGCGGCCCACCCCGCGGCCGGGGACGTCCTGCGGTACCTCAGCAGGGGCGAGGCGGTCCGGGCCGACCTGCGTGTACTGGTCGCCGGCCTCGAACCGCCCGTCACCCTCATCGGGCACAGTCTCGGCGGGATCATCGCCCTGGACACGCTGGTCACCGCGCCGCTCCCACAGGTCCGCCTGCTGGTCACCGCGGGCTCGCAGGCCCCGTTCCTCTACGAGCTGGGTGCCCTGCCCTCTCTCGCGCATCCCGCGCTCCTGCCGTCGCACGTCCCGCCCTGGCTGAATCTGTACGACCGCCGCGACCTGCTCAGTTACCTCGGTGCCGGTCTTTTCGGCGAACGGGTCACCGACATCGCCGTCGACAGCCGTCAGCCGTTTCCCGCGTCGCACAGTGCCTACTGGACCCACCCCGCCGTGTACCGGCACATCGCGGACCGGTTGCCGTGACCGGCCCGGAACCGGCAGCGAAAGGACAGGATCCGCGCCGGGTCCACGCCCTGATCGTCGGTATCGAGAAATACGACGCGGGCGGTGCGTGGGACCTGCCCGGGCCCGCCAGGGACGCACTCGCGTTCCACCGACTGCTGAGCCTCGCCGGGGTGCCGGACTCCCATCTGCGCCTGCACCTGGCCCCCCTGCCCCCGTTCATCCCCGACACCCCCTACCGGCCCGCCGACCACGCGACCCTGCGACGCGCACTCGTACGGGAACTCGCCGCCGCCCAGGGCGAAGTGCTGTGGGTGTGGTGGGGCGGCCACGGGGTCCTCGACCGCGCGGACCACCTCCGGCTGCTGTGCTCCGACGCGACCACCGGGGACAAGGTGGCTCTCGACCTGGACACCGCGCTGGCCCGGTACGCGGGCGACGCCGTTCCCGCACTCACCGAACAACTGTGGCTGGTGGACGCCTGCGAGACCTTCGAGGAGGCGCTGTCCTTCCGGGACCCGCTGCCCGACGACGCCCTTCCGGTGGGGCGGCGCAATCTCGCGCACCGGCAGTCGACGCTGCGCGCCGCGGGGCGTGGCCGGGCCGCGGCCAACGATCCCGTGCGAGCCACCGGCCTCTTCTCCGAGATTCTGCTCGACCTGCTCGCGGAGCGGGCCGCCGTGCTGCCCGCTCTGCCCGATCCGGAGGAACTCTTTTCCGCCGTACGGGCCCGGGTGGCGGCGCTGCGCGAGGCGGGCCGGACGCTGCAGCACCCCGAGATCCGGTTGCGGAGTCCGCAGCGGACCGAGACGCTGCCACCCACGGAAGGGCGTGGCCTGTCCCCGCTGCTCCGGGCGGTGGAGGCGATCATGGCCTACGACTGGACGGCCGACCCCGTCGAACGACAGGCTGTCGTCGCCGCTTTGGGCCCACGGATCCATGCGACGCTGCCCCGTCACAGCAAGGCCCGTACCGATGTCACCGGCATCCTCAACGCGCTCGGCCGCCGCCGTCCCGAGGACCTGTGGGAGCTGTTCGACGTCGTGGTGTCCGTGGACGACGACACCGACAGAAGAACAGAACTCGCCTATGCGCTGCGGGAATTCGCGACATACCATACTCAACGGCGCCGCCCGGGTTGATCAGGTGGCGTGATCGTACGGCTTTCCGTCAAGGGCTGTGTTCGTCATGATGGACGGTATGCGGGGCATCGAGTGCCACTGCCTGAGAAAGGGATGCGCCTTGGACCAGTCGCATGCTCTGCACGACGCCCGAGCCGCCGCCCGCGAGCCGGCCGTAGCGGCAGGCGGCGCTCTCGACTGGGAGTCCGATCTGCCCGACCTCGCGACCGTGTCACTGACCGCCCTCGACGGCCTGCCTCCGCTCAGCGACGATTCTCGCGTTCTCGCCGATGTCCTGAGAGCGCGGAGCGGCATGAAGGGCGGCGAACCCGGCAGAGCGGAGTGACGAGTGATGTCCGCTCCTCTTTCTTCTCGTGCCCGCATGTTCCACCGGAGGTTCCCGGTAATGACCAGCGAGCAGCTTGCGTCACCGCTCCGCATGCCGATGCGCCTCTTCGAAGAACTCGCAGGCGGCGGCGGATCGCCCGAGGCCCTTGCCCTGCTCGCGCGCAGTGAACGCGCCCGCAGGCTGCTGCTCCTGCGCACGCTGCTTGCTCGCCTCGACGCACGGCCGTCACCGCTCGATCCGCCCATCGAGGCGTGGCGCGTCATCAAAACTGCGGCCGATCGGGCTCCCGGGATGGTCGAGGGCTTGCTTCTCGCCCCGCAGACCGGCGGCTGGCTCGGCCACGTACTGCGCCGCCTGCACGGCAGCGCTTCGGGCGGGCCGCCTCTTTGGGCCGAGGCGGGCCACCTCTGCGCGCTGGCCGTGGCGGCGGCTCTGAAGGCCGGCACGGGCGCCGACCTCAGAGTGCCCCTTATCGACGGCGCCCTGGCCCTCCCCTGCCTGGGACTGGTGCAACTGCCCGGCGCACCACGAGGTCCGTCGGTCGGCAGGGCGAGGGTGCGCGCCAGCGAGTTGACGCTCTCCTCGGAGGCGACGGACAGCCGGCCTGTCGTCGTCCGTCATCCCGCGGCCGTCGCCATGGGCACCGCGGGAGCCGTACCGGACACCGACCCGCACTGGCTGCCGCTGCGTCTCCTCACTCTCGGCCCGCCTCCGGGAACAGCCGCAGTCACCCTGGACGACCTCGACCCCTACCGGGACCTCGACGACCCCCTTGCGCCCGCCCGGCTGGACGCCGGGGAAGCCACCGAGTGGCAGCGGCTGTTCAAGGAGGCCGCTCTCATAGTTTCCGCCGACGGCACGAACGGACCGGGGCGCCTGGACGCCGCCGAGATTCGCGCCGTGGTGCCATGGGGCCGCACGACCGCGCAGTTGGCAGCCCCGCCCACCGTGCGGCTCTCCGCCTCCAGCGGCGACTCCTACGCCGCCATGGTCATCGCCCGGCCCGCCGGTGCCCTCGCGCTCGCCGAAACGTTGGTGCACGAGTTCCAGCACAGCAAACTGGCCGCCCTGCTCCATCTGTTCCCGCTGCTCGACGACGATCGTGAGGAGCGGTACTACGCTCCATGGCGTGGCGACCCGCGGCATCTCACCGGTCTGCTCCAGGGTGCGTACGCCTTCACCGGTGTCGCGGGCTTCTGGCGAGACCGGTTGGCCGAGGCCCGGCGGTCCGAGGCGGCGGATGTGGCCGGTTATCACTTCGCGCTGCGCCGGACGCAGAGCCGCCTCGTCGTGCGGACCCTGCTGACGAGCGGTCGGCTGACCGTCCAGGGGAGGGCCTGCGCGGTGGGACTCGCCCGAACGCTCGACGGCTGGCTTCGTGAGCCCGTCCCGGCGACCGCTCTTGTTCGAGCCCGCACGGCAGCGACCCTGCACCGTACCGAATGGCGACTGCGCAACGTGCTGCCCCGGCCGGGGGCGTCGGTGTCACCGGGCACGCTCGTACTCCGTACGGAGCGGACGTCCTGGCCCGACAACCGCACCTACGCCTTCGCCGCCCGCCCGCGCGCGCCCCGCACCGCCGACGAGCACCTCGCCGCCGGGGACCCGGCCACCGCGATGACCGCCTACGCCCGGGTCCTGGCCCATGATCCGGGCGACCCGCACGCTCTCGCCGGCTGGATCGTCGCCCGCGCCGCCCTGGAGCCGGGCCGCTCCGGGCGCCGGATGCTGGCCCGCCCGGAACTGCTCCAGCCGCTGCCCAGCGGATGAGCGGCCCAGGGGTGCAAGGCCCAGGGAGTGCACGGCCCGACGGAGTGAGCCCGGTTCACCCCACCAACCGCAACCGCCGCCCGCAGACCCCCACCCGCACCGACTGCCCCCATGTCAGTTCCAGCGCGTCCCCCTCCATCCCGTCCCCGAACGCGATCAGGCGTTCGGACTCGGCGGTCAGGGTGAGGCGGGAGGTGGCCGACAGGCGGCCCGCCACCTGGGACGTGCCGGTCGCCGGGGACGGCCAGGCCTCGCGGACGCACCACACCAGGCAGTCCTCCGTGGGACGGGGGAGGGGCGGGGGGTCGCCCCTCTCCTGCCACACCGACCTGATCCACCCCGTCGCCCCCGTCCCCGTGCCCACCAGCACCCCGGAGGAGGCCTGCGCCTCGACGAGACCCCCGCCGCCGCCCGTGGCACCCCCCTCGCCCTCGATGCCCAGGCGGTACCGGGCCGTCTGGTGGCCGGCCGCGCCCAGGTAGATCTCGTTCAGGGCGAGCAGCCGCTGCGTGTCGTCGGCCACCGCCTCCACCATGGTGAGTTCCTCCATGCCCGTGCCGGCGGCGAGCGCCGCGGGCAGCAGACGGGACGCGTCCGCCGGGCGGTGACGCACCAGGACACCCGGATTGCGGCCGGGTTCCGCGTCGATGCCCACCACCGGCTGCCCGGTGAGGTACTTGGCCGCGTTCGCCACCAGGCCGTCCTGGCCGACCACGACCACCACGTCCTCCGGCGCGAACAGGAACCGGTCCAGGTCGGCGCGCTCCACCCGGCTCTGACGCCAGGTCAGGGGAATCGCGGAGGTCACGTCCGACAGCGCGCGCCTCGTGCGGCGGTGGCGTTCGGCGACCTCCTCGATGTCCCGGCCCCGGGAGGAGAGGAAGAAGGCGGCCTGCCCGTGCGTGCCGTGGTGGGCCACCAACTCCTCGTACTCCGTGGTGCGGTGGACCAGCACGATCCGTGGGGCGAGGCTCATGTGCCGTCCCGGACGCCCAGTTTGGCCAGCAGGCCGGTCAGTACGTCCGGCGAGATGGTCACGCTGTCGATGCTGGGCAGGTTCTCCGCCAGCCGCGACCCGGTCAGGGCGTGCAGGGTGCTGACGTCGACCTCGGCGTGCACCCGCAGCCAGGCGGCCTGGGCCTGCGCCCGCGCCTCCCCGACCTCGCGCGCCGCCTCCGCCTCCGCCCGAGCGAGCCGCACGGCACGGGTCGCCTCGGCGTCCGCGAGCCGTACCGTCCGCTCGGCCTCCGCCTTGGCCAGCCGCTCGTTCCGCCTGCCCTCGGCGTCCGCCAGCTGCACGGACCGTTCGGCCTCCGCCCCTGCGAGCTTCACCGTCCGGGCCGCCTCGGCCTCGGCGCGTACCGCGTCCGCCGCCGCGTGCTCCTCCGCCTCGCGGCGCGCGTTCGTCCCGCGCTGCTCGACCAACTGCTCCTCGCGGCGGGCGAGTTCGATCTGGCTCGCCAGTTCGTTCTCGGCGATCGTCCGCTCCCGTTCGACGGCCACGGCCCGGCGCTCGTACGTGGCGCGGTCCGCCTCCTGCTGGATCTGCTCGCGGGCCGGGGTGCGCAGGGCCCGTTCCACCTCCGGTTCCGGGCGAAGGGCCACCACGCGCACGGCGACCACCTCGATGCCGGTCGCGGGCAGCCGCGGCTCCGCCGCCAGCCCCGCCGCGACCCGCTCCCGTACCGCCGCCACGCCGTCGACCAGCGCCGATGCCAGGGTCGTACGGGCCAGCACGTCCAGGGCGTGCTGCTGGGCCGACTCGGTCAGCAGGGTGCCCAACTGCTCCAGCGGCGCGCCCCGCCACACCCCGCTGTCGGGGTCGATGGAGAAGTCCAGGCGTGCCGAGGCGAGCGCCGGGTCGCTGACCCGGTAGGTGACGGTCGCCTGCACCGCGATGTCCTGGAAGTCGGACGTACGGGCGTGGAAGGTCATCGCCAACTCGCGGTCGTCCACCGGTACTTCGGACAGCGCGGCGCTCAGTGCGCGGTACCAGAAGCTGAGTCCGGGGCCGTCGTGCAGCAGTTCCGCGCCGCGGTGGTGCCGAATGTGTGCGGTCGGAGCGCCGCGCAGGTGGCGCCAGCCCAGGCGCCGGGTGATGTCGGCCATTGGATTCCCTCGTTCCCCCTCGTTTGTCGTCTGGTCGACGATAATCACTCCCTCATTAATAGTCAAGGAGACTATAAAGAGGGTGAGTGCGTGGGGCGTCGGCGCGAACGCGTGGGCGAAGAAAGTGCCGACCGGTGGGTCGAGCGGTGGGTCAAACGGCCCCTGGGTGGTCAGGATGGAGTCATGGGATTTCACGTCGACTCCGAAGCCGGGCGGCTGCGCCGCGTCATCCTCCACCGGCCGGATCTGGAGCTCAAAAGGCTCACCCCCAGCAACAAGGACGCCCTGCTCTTCGACGACGTGCTGTGGGTGCGCAGGGCGCGCGCGGAGCACGACGGGTTCGCGGACGTCCTGCGCGACCGCGGCGTCACCGTCCACCTCTTCGGTGACCTGCTGACCGAGGCCATGGCCATCCCGGAGGCACGGTCGCTCGTACTGGACCGGGTCTTCGACGAGAAGGAGTACGGGCCGCTCGCCACCGACCACCTGCGGGCCGCCTTCGAGGGGCTGCCGGCCGGCGAGCTGGCGGAGGCGTTGGTCGGCGGCATGACCAAACGGGAGTTCCTTGAGGCGCACCCCGAGCCGACCTCCGTGCGCTTCCATGTCATGGACCTGGACGACTTCCTCCTCGGCCCGCTGCCCAACCACCTCTTCACCCGCGACACCTCCGCCTGGATCTACGACGGCGTCTCGATCAACGCCATGCGCTGGCCCGCGCGCAGACGCGAGACCGTGCACTTCGAGGCGATCTACCGGCATCATCCGCTGTTCCGCGCGGAGGCCTTCCATGTGTGGTCCGAGGGGCAGGCCGACTATCCGTCCACCATCGAGGGCGGCGACGTACTCGTCATCGGCAACGGCGCCGTGCTCATCGGCATGAGCGAGCGGACGACACCCCAGGCCGTGGAGATGCTCGCGCACAAGCTCTTCGCCACCGGCTCGGCGCAGTCGATCGTGGCGCTCGACATGCCCAAGAAGCGGGCCCTGATGCACCTCGACACGGTGATGACGATGGTCGACGGCGACACCTTCACCCAGTACGCGGGCCTCGGCATGCTCCGCTCGTACACCATCGAACCGGGTGTCGGGGACAAGGAACTCAAGGTCACCGACCATCCGCCGGAGCACATGCACCGCGCCATCGCCGCCGCGCTCGGACTGAGCCGGATCCGCGTCCTGACCGCCACCCAGGACGTCCACGCCGCTGAGCGCGAGCAGTGGGACGACGGCTGCAACGTCCTCGCGGTCGAACCGGGCGTCGTCGTCGCCTACGAGCGCAACCAGACCACGAACACCCATCTGCGCAAGCAGGGCATCGAGGTGATCGAGATCCCGGGCAGCGAACTGGGGCGGGGGCGGGGTGGCCCGCGCTGTATGAGCTGCCCGGTTCAGCGGGACGCGGTGGGCTGACCGGCCGGGACGGGGACAGGGGGCTGACCGGCCCGGACGGGGACGGGGGGCCGTATAGAAATGTGGCCCGTCGTATAGAATTCCAAGAGTCCCTGTTTACGTAACCCTGGAGCGCCCCCATGGCGACAGTCCCGTACGCCCTCGCCGGCCGCCACTTCCTGAAGGAGCTGGACTTCACGCAGGAGGAGTTCCGCGGCCTGATCGAGCTCGCCGCCGAGCTGAAGGCAGCGAAGAAGGCCGGGACGGAGACCCAGCACCTGCGGGGCCGGAACATCGCGCTGATCTTCGAGAAGACGTCGACGCGCACGCGCTGCGCCTTCGAGGTCGCCGCCGCGGACCAGGGCGCCTCCACCACGTACCTCGACCCGTCGGGCTCACAGATAGGGCACAAGGAGTCCGTGAAGGACACCGCGCGGGTGCTCGGCCGGATGTTCCACGCCATCGAGTACCGGGGGGACAGCCAGGAGAACGTCGAGGAGCTGGCGGCCCACGCCGGTGTGCCCGTCTACAACGGCCTGACCGACGTCTGGCACCCGACGCAGATGCTGGCCGACGTGCTCACGATGGCCGAGCACTGCGACCGGCCGCTGAACGAGATCACCTTCGCCTACCTGGGCGACGCGCGCTTCAACATGGGCAACTCCTACCTGGTCACCGGCGCGCTGCTCGGCATGGACGTACGGATCGTCGCGCCGAGGGCCTACTGGCCCGCCGAGGAGGTCGTGGCGCGGGCGCGCGAGCTCGCCGTGCTCAGCGGGGCGCGGATCACACTCACCGAGGAGGTCGGCGAGGGGGTCCTGGGCGTCGACTTCGTCGCCACGGACGTGTGGGTGTCGATGGGGGAGCCCAAGGAGGTCTGGGACGAGCGCATCGCCGACCTCGGCCCGTACGCCGTGACGATGGACGTCCTGCGAGCCACCGGCAACGCGGACGTCAAGTTCCTGCACTGCCTGCCCGCCTTCCACGACCTGGGCACCAAGGTCGGACGCGAGATCCACGAGCGGCACGGCCTGGACTGTCTGGAGGTCACCGACGAGGTCTTCGAGTCGGCCCACTCGGTCGTCTTCGACGAGGCGGAGAACCGGCTGCACACGATCAAGGCGGTACTGGTGGCGACGCTGTCCTGAGCCGTGTCGTGCGCCGTGTCCTGAGCCGTGTCTTGCGCTGTGTCTTGAGCTTTTTCAGGCGGGCCTTCGCTGGTGGGGGACGACCGGCAGCCGGAACCAGACCGCCTTGCCGGACTCCGTCGGGCGGTGGCCGCACGACGAGCTGAGGGTGCGGATCAGCAGCAGCCCGCGGCCGTGCTCCTGCCAGGGATCGGGCGCGCACGACGGATCGGGGATCGTGAGATCGCCCGGCGGGGACGGGTCCGGGTCGTGCACCTCGACCTGGCATCCGGTGGGCAGCAGCTCCACGACCAGCTCTATGGGCGTGTCGCCCCTGGTGTGCTCCACGGCGTTGGCCACCAGCTCCGCGGTGAGCAGTTCCGCGGTGTCGCAGTCGGCGGTCAGCTCGATCTCCGCCAGCGCGGTACGGACCAGTGCGCGGGCTACCGGCACCGCCGCGACGGTGTGCGGCAGGGCGATGCGCCAGGAGGCTGGGGCGTGGGGCTCGTGCAAGGCGGATCCGTTCATGGAGCAGGATGTCCTGCTTTCAACTTTAGGAATGGTACGTCGCATCCCGCCAGAGGCGCTCGGTGGGCCTTTTCCGGGACGTTCGGCCCGGTCCCCCGGCCAGTACGTGACCCGGTGACCGGGCGTGTCACGACAGCGGGAGGCCGGGCACCTTGTCGCTCGGTGCCCGGCCTCGTACGGCTGCTCGGTCGGGTTGCTCAGCCCGTGCCGTCAACCCCGCTCAGATCGACCATGCCCGCCGTCAGCGTCGAGCCGTCCGCCGGGTCGATCAGGATGAACGCGCCGGTACGGCGGCAGTCGGCGTAGTCGTCGAGCGCGAGCGGCTCGGCGGTGCGCAGGGTGATCCGGCCCAGGTCGTTCGCGTACAGCCCGGCCTCTCCTCCTCCCGGCGCCGACCCGTCGAAGTTGCCCCCACCGGTCAGGTCCCGCACGATCGCCTTCACCGTGCGGGTCGTGTGCCTGACCAGGACACGGTCGCCGACACGCAGCGGACGGTCGGCCAGATGGCAGACGGCGCCCCGGACGTCCCGGGTGAGCGCGGGCGCCTCCGCCCCGCTGGTGATCATGTCGCCGCGGGAGACGTCGAGGTGGTCCGCCAGGCGCAGGGTCAGGGACTGCGGCGCGAACGCCTCCCGCACCTCCTTCCCGAGTACGTCGATGCCCTCGATCGCGGACGTTCCGCCGGAGGGGTGGACGGTCACGCGGTCCCCGACGCGCAGCGAGCCGGAGGCCAGTTGGCCCGCGTAATGACGGGCCTCGCCGTGCCGGATCACGTACTGGACGGGGAACCGGGCGGGCGCGCCCCTCGGGTCGGCGCCGACCGGGACGGATTCCAGGTGCTCCAGCAACCCGGGGCCCTCGTACCAGTCCATGCGCGCGGAACGGTCCACCACGTTGTCGCCGGCCAGCGCCGATACGGGGATCGGGGTGAAGCCCGGCAGGTCCAGCTCGGCGGCGTGGCCCGCGAAGTCCTCGACGATCCGGTCGAACTCCTTCGCCTCGTACCCGACGAGGTCCATCTTGTTGACGGCGAGGACGACGTGGGGGACGCGCAGGAGGGCGGCGATGGCGGCGTGGCGGCGGGTCTGTTCGACGACGCCGTTGCGGGCGTCGACGAGGACCACGGTCAGTTCGGCGGTGGAGGCGCCGGTGACCATGTTGCGGGTGTACTGCACGTGGCCGGGGGTGTCGGCGAGGATGAAGCGGCGTTTGGGGGTGGCGAAGTAGCGGTAGGCGACGTCGATGGTGATGCCCTGTTCGCGTTCGGCGCGCAGGCCGTCGGTGAGGAGGGCGAGGTCGGGGGTGTCCTGGCCGCGGTTGCGTGAGGCGTGTGCGACGGCTTCCAGTTGGTCGGTGAGGACCGACTTGGAGTCGTGGAGCAGGCGGCCGACGAGGGTGGACTTGCCGTCGTCGACGGAACCCGCGGTCGCGAACCGCAAGGTGTCGACGCCTGCGCGGATCGCGACGCCTGCGCGGATCGCCGAGGTGGTGGTGCTGGAGGTGGTGGTGCTGGTCATGGCTAGAAGTACCCCTCGCGCTTGCGGTCTTCCATCGCGGCCTCGGACATCTTGTCGTCGGCGCGGGTGGCGCCCCGCTCGGTGAGCCGGGAGGCGGCGATCTCGGTGATCACGGCGTCCAGGGTGGTGGCGTGGGAGTCGACCGCGCCCGTGCAGGACATGTCGCCGACGGTGCGGTAGCGCACGAGGCGGGTCTGGACCGTCTCGCCGTCCTTGGGGCCGCCCCACTCGCCGGCGGTGAGCCACATGCCGGCCCGCTGGAAGACGTCCCGCTCGTGGGCGAAGTAGATCTCGGGCAGTTCGATGCCCTCGCGGGCGATGTACTGCCACACGTCGAGTTCGGTCCAGTTGGACAGGGGGAAGACGCGGACGTGCTCGCCGGGGGCGTGGCGTCCGTTGTAGAGGTTCCACAGTTCGGGGCGCTGGCGGCGCGGGTCCCACTGGGAGAACTCGTCCCGCAGGGAGAACACGCGCTCCTTGGCGCGGGCCTTCTCCTCGTCCCGCCGGCCGCCGCCGAACACGGCGTCGAAGCGTTCGGCCTGGATCTTCTCGGTCAGTGGCACGGTCTGCAGCGGGTTACGCGTCCCGTCGGGACGTTCCCGCAACACACCACGGTCGATGTAGTCCTGTACGGAGGCCACATGGAGCCGCAGCCCATGTGCGACCACCACACGGTCCCGGTACTCCAGGACCTCGGGGAAGTTGTGTCCCGTGTCCACGTGCAGCAGGGAGAAAGGCACCGCGGCGGGTGCGAACGCCTTCAGTGCCAGGTGCAGCATGACGATGGAGTCCTTGCCGCCGGAGAAGAGCACCACCGGCCGCTCGAACTCGCCTGCCACCTCGCGGAAGATGTGCACCGCCTCGGACTCCAGAGCGTCCAGATGGCTCAGGGCGTACGGGCGGGCGGCTGCGGCCCGGACCGCCGCCGGGACCGCCGCCGTCGATGTCGCCGCCGGGGTCGTCGAGAGCCTCACACCAACCCCCTGGCCGCCAGCACCGCGTGCACCGCATCCGCCGACTCCTCGGGCGTCTGCGACCGGGTGTCCAGCGCGAGCGCCGGGTCGAGCGGGGGCTCGTACGGGTCGTCGATCCCCGTGAGTCCGGTCAGCCGGCCGGCCGCCTGCCGCGCGTACAGGCCCTTCACGTCCCGCTCGCTGCACACCTCGACCGGCGTGGCGACATGCACCTCGAAGTAGGGCGTCCCGCTCGCCTCGTGGCGCTTGCGCACCGCCTCGCGGCTGTCGGCGTACGGGGCGATGACGGGGACGACGGCGAGGACTCCGTTGCGGGCCAGTACCTCGGCGACCAGGCCGATGCGCTGCACGTTGGTGTTGCGGTCCTCGCGGGAGAAGCCGAGTCCCGCGGAGAGGAAGCGGCGGATCTCGTCGCCGTCGAGGACCTCCACGCGATGGCCCTCGGCGCGCAGCCGGCCGGCGAGGAAGCGGGCGATCGTCGTCTTGCCCGCGCTCGGCAGCCCGGTGAGCCAGACCGTGGCCCCCTGAGCGGTAGGAGGCTTCTGACGGCCCCTTGCCGTGGTGGTCATGCGTGGTGTCCTTTCGCGGCGTCCGCGGTGCGGTGCCGTGGTTCGGGGAGAGCGGGGGGTGTGCCGGGCCGGTCCGGCGCGCCGAGTTCGCTGAACAGCGCCTCCCAACGCGGGTGCACCGCGTCCGGACCGTACGAGGCCGCCGTCAGCACGGCCGCGACGCCCATGTCGGCGCGCAACGCCCGGTCGCCCATCAGCTTGGCCATGGACTCGGCGAGGGCGTCGGGGTCCTCGGGCGGTACCAGCAGGCCGTCGACGCCGTGGGTGAGCACGTCCGAGGGACCGGTCGGACAGTCGAAGGCCACCACCGGCAACGAGTGGCTCATCGCCTCGATCATCACCATCGGCAGTCCCTCGAAGCGTGAACTGAGCACGTAGAACGAGGCCTTGGCGAGTTCGTCGTCCAGCCGGTCCGTGTGACCCATCAGGAGCACATGGTTGTAGAGGTGGTGCTCCTCGATGAGTGCCCGCAGCTCGGCCTTCTTCTCGCCGCTGCCGTAGATCCTCAACTGCCAGTCGGGGTACGTCTCGACGAGCCTCGCCCACGCGGGGATCAGCAGGTCGAAACCCTTCTGCGGGAACAGCCGCCCGGCCGCCACCGCGATCTTCGACCGGTGGTCCGAGGGGATCTGGTCGAGGGAGTGCACCGCGTTGGGGATGCGCACCACCCGGGCGCCGGGCAGCAACTGCTCGTACTCCTCGCGGTCCCGTTCCGTCAGCACGGCGACCGCGTCGAAGCGCGAGTAGGTCTCCCGGATGCGTCGCTGCACGTCACGCTTGTGCGTGCCGTGGTTCATGTGTTCCTGCGCCACCCGCACCACGCCGCCCGTCGCGTGCTCCGCGGCGAGGAAGTTGAGCGCGGGCCGGGTGGTCACGAGGATGCCGTCGCACAACGAGGCGAGGTACGCGATCAGCCGCTGCTCCACGTACCGGTTGAAGTACCGGTAGCCGAACTCGCCCGACGGGATGTGCCGCGCGGGCCGCTCGGTCAGCCGCCCCCGGCGCCAGTCCCGCCAGCGCCCGGCCACGCCCTCGCCGGGGGAGTGGGCGCTCTCGCGGAGGTCGACGACCGTGCTGACGCGGACGCGCGGGTCGAGCGGGAACTGGATGTCGTCCCGGCGGCGCAGCGCGCTCACCAGCTCGACCTCCCAGCCCGCCTGCACCAGGGAGTTGGCCTGGTTCATCACCGTGCGGATGGTGCCGCCGCGGCCGTAGGCGTGCAGCAGGAGATAGCGGACCTTCGGCCGTCGGGGCGCGTCCGCCCGCTGTCCAGCGATCTGATGGCCCGTCATGAGGCGGCTCCCGTACGGCACTCCAGCGAAAGGTTGTCCTTCACCGTGTAGTACGGGCGCACGCGCAGACCGCGTACGCGCTGCTCGGGAAAAACCATGATCTTCTTCTTGCCGTGGATGTCGTCGAGCTGTCGTCCGGCCCTCAACCGGGCCTCGCCGTCGGTGAGATGGATGTCCCACTCCTCGGTCCCGGCGGGGTCCGGCGTCACCAGGTCGGCGATGGGCAGCTCGCCCTCGAAGCGGTCGCCCTTCACCTGCGCGGGGTAGTCGAGGGCGCGGCCGGCGTGGCCGCGGCGGGTGAGCAGCAGCCGCCAGTCGCCCTCGGCGGGACGTCCGTGGATGCGGCCGACGAGCCGTACGCGCCCGTCGCGCGGCCACACCTCCGCGATCTCGGCGTGCGGCTTCTCGCGTTCGTGCCGGTTCACGAGCTGTATCCCCAGGCCGTGCACATGGTTCGCAGCAGCTCCGGGATCTCGTCCTCGGCGGGCAGCGCGCGTCCGCTCTGCACCTGGCCGGTACGGATCTTGTCCCGCCAGTCGCCGAGGCCCTTCACGACCAGGGTGTCGTCGCGGCGGCCGTAGTCGAGCATCGACGGTTCGAAGCCGACGTCGAGGAAGGCGCAGAGGTCGCGCATCTCCTTCTCGGCGTCGGCGGTGAGGTCCTCGTAGCGCAGGGTGTGGTGGACGGCTTGGCCGCCGGGGTGAGCGTCCGGATGGCCGTCGGTGATCGCCCGCCGGGCGTTCTCGACGGCCTTCATGTAGCGCAGGGCGTCGGCCGCGGCCTCGTCGAAGGTCCGCTTCTCGGGGTCGCCCTCGTGCCAGGACCGGGCGATGGACACCGGGTGGCGGAGCAGGAAGACGAAGCGGGCGTCGGGCCAGCAGTCCCGGATGCGCCGGTGGACGAACGCGTTGCTGGGCGTCTTCTCGACCAGCACGTCCTTGCCCGACCTGACCAGCTCCCGGTGCATGACCCGGTCCCAGAGCAGGTGCTCCAGATCGCCCCGCTCCAGGTCGAGGGCGCTCATGGCGCGCTGCGAGAGTCTGCTGCCGAAGTCGACCTCAAGGCGGCGGATGTGCAGCTCGTGCGGGGAGTGCAGCCGCGAGTGCGCGTTCAGGAGCATCCGCAGCAGCGTCGAGCCGGAGCGTACGGGAGACATGATGAAGACCGGCCGCCGCAGCAACCGGTCCGTGGCGAGGTCTCCGGGGGCCGGACATCGGTACACCGGCGTGGGCCGCTTGCCGGGTTTCGCCCCGGCCCTGTTCGGCTGCGGCGGCGCGGCGGGAGTGGCCCGGCGCACCTGAAGGCCGGTGGTGGCGGAGAGCGCCCGGTTCAGATTGCCCATCAGACTCATGCGTCCCGACGCTAGGTAAGGATTATGAGAGGAGGGATTGAGCGACCTGAGCGTTGCCTTAGCGACGGGGATTGTGCCTCACGTCACATGGGTTCGGGTTTGAGTGTGCTGTGACGTCACTCGGGGCCGGGTTCGGGAAGAGCCCCGGGCGCGCCCGCGAAGGCCGCCCCGGCGTCCCGCAGCCGCTCGTGCAGCGCCCGGAAGACGGCGGCGGAGCGGGCTCCGGGCCAGTCCGGGGGCAGCAGCGAGGCAGGCAGCCCCGGATCGGCGTACGGGAGGTGGCGCCAGGAGTCGAGGGCGAGCAGATAGTCGCTGTACGCCTCTTCCGCGGGGGTGTCGGTCCTGCTCTCCCACTCGTGCAGCACGCGCGCGTGCCGGTCGAGGAACGCCTCGTGCTGCTTGGCGATCCCGGCGAGGTCCCACCAGCGCGCGACCGCCTCGGCCGTCGGCGCGTAACCCAGGTGCGCGCCGCGGAACAGTTCCACGTACGCGTCCAGCCGCAGCCGTTCCAGCGTGTGACGGGTCTCTTCGTAGAGGCGGGCCGGGGCGATCCACACTCCGGGGGCGGCCGTCCCGAAACCGAGGCCGGCCAGGCGCGAGCGCAGTACGTGACGCTTCTGCCGCTCGGACTCCGGCACGGAGAACACGGCGAGGACCCAGCTGTCGTCCTCGGGCGGGGAGGCGGCGTAGACCCGGCGGTCGCCGTCGTCGAGGAGTTGTCGCGCGTCCGGCGACAGGACGTACCCGGCCGCGCCGGCCGCTGTACGGGCCGGCAGGAGCAGCCCCCGGCGTTTGAGCCGGGACACCGACGAACGTACGGAGGGCGCGTCCACGCCGGCCGCGGCGAGAAGCCGGATCAGCTCGGCCACGGGTACGGGACCAGGGGCGAAGCGGCCGTACGCGCCGTAGAAGGTGACGATGAGGGACCGGGGGGCGTGCTGCTCGGACACGTTGATCACTCTAGGTCGTCAGCGACTTCTTGACGACAGTCAACGGTACGCGACAGACAGACAGACAGACAGACAGACAGGCAGGCAAGCAGACAGGCAGCCAGGCAGGCGGGCCGTGCTTCTGCCGGTGCGGGGCGGTCAGGCGGCGATGGCGAGCTGCTCGGCCGGCACCCGGTGCGGAGCGACGACCTGGCCGTCGGGCAGCAGCGCGCCGGTGTCGTCGAAGACGATCGCGCCGTCGCACAGCAGGTACCAGCCCTGCTCCGGGTGCGCGGAGACGATGTGCGCGTCGGAGCGGTGAGAGCGGTCGGAACCGTCGGAACCGTTCGAACGATCCGGGTGGTCCGAGCGGGTGGCGGACGGGCACGAAGACTGGTGAGAACACATGGTGGGCCTCCACGTGCGAGGAGTCGGGCGGCGTTTTCGTCGCCCGTATGGATAGACCATGCGCCTGCCGCGAACTCATCGGAACAGCCGGACGGGAACAGTGACAACACGCGGACAACACCCGGACATCACTCGGACGAGTCCAGGACGGACGGTGCGGACCAGCCGTCAACTCGCCACCAAAGGGGTGAGGGTCACGCCCACGCGCCCGCCGGGCCGGTACCTGTGGAGGCCCCCACCCCAGGAGGTATTCCGATGCGATTGCACCAGGTCATGGGCACAGCCGCCGGTGCGGCGCTGCTGCTGGCCGCCGCCCCGGCCGCGGGCGCGCTGTCCCCACAGGGCGCGTCCGCCGAGCCGGTCGCGCTGTCGGAGACGGTGACCGTCGACCCGACGGCCCGACTCGCCGCGGACGGCACCGTCACCCTGTCCGGCACGTACCGCTGCAAGGGCAGCACGGGCCCGGTCTTCGTCAGCTCCTCCCTGCGCCAGGCCGGGCCCGCCCTCAGCCAGGACGATTCGTCCCTGAGCAAGGGCGGGAGCAGCGTGCGCAAGGGCATCGGCAGCACCACCGCGGTCTGTGACGGCGCCGAGCACCGCTGGACGAACACCGGACACACCGAACCGGGCCGCTTCAGGGCGGGCGCGGCGAAGGTCGAGGCCACGCTCATGGAACTGCGCTCCGGCGGCCTGCCGCTGCCGATGTTCCACGCGGCGAGGGAACAGGACGTCACACTCGTCGGCTGACACACCGTCGGCCCGCGGCACGACCGGTCCGCCCTCCGCGCCCCGAAAGGCCCGGAGGGCGGACCGGTTCAGCCGTCCCGCCGCTCCTCGTCCCGCCCCGGTGCGCAGCCCCCGCCGTCCGTGGGCCCGGCCGCATAGCTGGAGTCCAGCCGGTAGAGGCCCGCCCGTGGCACGGTCAGCCGTGTCCAGGGCCCGTCCGGCCGTACGCAGCCACCGGCGGCCCGCAGCCACGGCGAGTACCGCACCCGTACGGTCACCGTCCCGGCACGCGGCACCCTCAGCACCACGGCCGCCTCGCCCGCCCGCACCACGCTGCCCGGCGCCGAGACGAGCGGCTCGGCGTCCCGGACGCGGTAGATCCGCCAGTGCGCGTCCCGCCAGACGGGCTGCAGCCAGTCCTGTCCGGCGGCGACCAGGGCCGCCTCGTGCTCGGCGGGACCGTCGGGTCTCCCGTCCGGCACGACCACGTGAGCGACGGCCCAGTGACGCAGCCAGGCGTGATAGCGCGGCGCGTCGAGAGCGCCCTCGTAGAACAGTCGCCCCCGCTCGACGTCCAACTGCCGGTTCCAGCCCCGTATCACCTGTGCGTGCGGGGCGAACAGGGCCGCCTCGCGGTGGTTGCGGGCGGGCACCACCTCGACCCGGTCGCGGTGCGCGCCGAGCCGGTCGAGTTGCTTGAGGACGCCGTTCGTGTGGGTGGCCCAGGCCGGTACGGACGTGGCGACCCGCAGGTCGTTGACGGTCGACATGGTGGTCCAGACGACCGACACGACGAGGGCGAGGGTGAGGCCGAGGGTGAGGCCGAGGCCGAGACCGAGATCGAGCGGCCCTGTCCGGCGTACGGCGTTGCGGACGCCAACGGACCAGGCGGGCCGGGTGCTGCTCACCAGACAGGCGAGCAGCACCGCCGGTGCGAAGAGCGCCGCGAGCCGCTCCACATTGGTGCCGATCGGTGAGGGGACGAGCCAGGTCAGCACCACGCCGACGGCGTAGACGACCGCCCCGGCCCGCACCGCCCGCCACGCGCGGGGAGCCGCCATCGCGACGGCGGCCGACAGGAGCACGGGCATCAGCACGCGGCCCGCCGCCATGGGCTGTTCGCCCTCGAAGGGGAACAGCAGTGCCGTCAGCGCGCCGACGGCGACGGGCGGCACGGACAGGACGAGGCACGCGGCGTACCGCCGGTGCGACAGCCACCCGGCGGCGGCCACCAGCAGGAACAGCCCGGCCACCGGACTCGCCAGGGTCGCGAGCAACGCGCCCAGCGCACCCACGGCCCGCCGCCCCCGCCGCCCCCGCCGCTCCGGGCGGCCGGCCAGGGCCAGCAGAGCCCCGAGCCCGAAGGCCAGCCCGAGGGCGAAGGTCGTACGCCCCGAGGCGACGTTGGCCCACAGCCCGAACGCCCCGAGCAGCGCGGGCCACAACGGCGCCTGTGCCACGGTCCGTTCGAGCAGCGCGCCCAGCAGCCAGGTGGCGGCCACCCCGGCGAGGACGGAGACGGTACGTACACCCAGCACCGCCATCAAAGGAGGCGACAGCACGCTGTAGTTGGCGGTGTGTGTGCCCCCGTACCAGAAGAGCCCGTACACGGTGTCGGGGTTGCGCGCGACGAACCCCGCCCAGGCGTACTGGGCCGCGAGATCACCGCCGCCCGTCGCGAGAAGGACGCCCCACACCCCGTACAGCGGAAGCACGGCGAGCACGGCGAGCGCCGGGACAGGCCACGACCGTGGGGTGAGGGGCCGGCGCGGCCGGTACGCGGAGGGCACCCGGCGCGCTTCGGGGACGCGGTCGGGCGCGGGTGGAGCGGGGGCAGGCGGGGAGAGCGGCTGTACGGGCACGGGGCTCTTCCAGGGGCAGGGCGGCGGCGGGGGACCGGAAACGGCCCGGCGACGGACCCAACGACCTGCCCCGGGATGCCGTCACGCTTAGCGGGGCACTCGGGCATGCCCCCTTGAGGCCGGCCTGAGTACGCGTACTCAGGCCCGCGCCCCTGCCACGTGGAACGGTGGCTACGTGACGAGGAGCAGGCTTTTCCGCCCGCTGAAAGGCGCATTCGTGTCGGCGTCGGCGGCAGTCGCCTGCTACACGATGTGGACCTCCCTGTGGGAGTGGTCGGACGAGGTGTCCCGGGCCAGCGGTGACGCCATGGGCGCGGGGTTCCTGGAAGGCATGCTGGCGGGGCTCGTCGGGCTGCTGTCGATGCCGCTACTGCTGTGGGCGGGCATGCGGCTGCTGAGGGAACAGGGCAACCACCTGCTCGTCGTGGCCGGCTTCGTGGCCTGGTGGATCATCGGCGGCACCCTCGTCGAGGAAGGCGTTGCAAGCGACACGGCCACAGGCCTGTACATCGCCCTGTTCGCCGCGCTGAGCGCACTGGCCTCCCTCGCCGAGATGCCGAGGACACGTTCCTGACAGCGCGGCGCGCGGCGATACGTCTGTCGGCACCCCCGCCGACGTGCCCGTTGTCTCCGCGGACCCTCAGATGTCCCGGAAGGGAACAGTCAGAGCGGTGACCGGCCATGATGAGGGGTCTTTGGTCGCTGACCTGTGCGAATGGTCTTTCCGTTGTTTCACGCTCGTGCCGGTGATGAAGCCGGAAGTCCCAGAAGGGTCCCAGAGGACTCCCACGGCAGACGGATGCCCTTTCGGTTCTGCTCGACGTAAAGCAGCGAGGCAGGGCCGAGGCTCTGCGCTGGAGGTCGGCCTCGTTCCTCCGCGGCAGTGGTCAGCGCGCTTCCGCTCATACGGAGAGCACCGCATCGGGGCCGGCGGGCAGCCAGGGGGCGTCCTCATGGAGACGGCGCCGCCGTCGAAGTAGACGTCGTTGAAGATGAGTTGGCTGATGGTGGCGCTCTTCTGTGCGTGGAGACCCGTCCTCGCCGACCGAACCGGCAGCCCGCTCACCGCTGTTCATAGGTCACTTCGTCCTCGGTGGGGAAGTTGGGGCGGCCGTCGTCCATGCGGACCGTCAGATGGCCGCCCGCGTGCACCTCTTCGATGGTTCCCCGGTCCCCGGCGCGGTGCCGGGTGCCGAGCGCCTCGATGTCGGTGGTGAGCGTGATGCGGCTTCCGCGCATGACCATCCCTTCGTGGCGGTCCGGATCATCCGGTTCCCTGTCGCACCCCGCCCCGGCCGCCGGTGGTTCAGAAGCCGGGACGGGGTGATCGGGAAGCCGTCAGGCAACGACCGTGAGGGGACGGTGCGGTGGGTCTCGTCGTAGCCGTGGCCGTGGGCGAAAGCGCGGGCGGCGGTGTCACGGGCGGTGAGCCGGCCACCGGATCGCGCACGGACCGCCGTCACGGCCGAGTGGGGCGTCAGGCCCGTACCGGTTGTGCCGCCAATAGTGAGAACGACGGAGCCCTGTCGGCGCACGCCTGGAGCGTGAATATACGGCAGGAAACAGCGGTGTCTTTTCCATGCGCAGATTTCCCTCGCGCCCGGGAAAGAGAGCGAAAGACGTGCAATAGGGGATACGGGCCGTGTCGTCCGGAGGTTCACTCTGCTCGGCGTGAACTTTCGGACGATACCGCGCGGAATTGAGTGCCCCGCCGGACGCAGCGCACGGCCGGGCCGGCCGCTTGGCGGCCAGTGAACCGCCCTGCGCGAGAACACGTAACCGTCGTTGGTACCTCGCTACCGGAACGCCACTCGATACGGGGGCCACCACTCACCGACGCCCCAGATCATGACGCCTGCACTGCAAGGAGAAACATGCGCAACCGAGTCTTTGTGCTCGCATCGATCGTCTCGCTCTCCCTATTCGGTATGACCGCCTGCAGCGGCGACGACTCGGAGGCGGGGAAGTCCGGCGCCCCCGAACCGCAGGCGGTTACGGTGAAGACCGCCGAATCCGAACTCGGGAAGATTCTCGTGGACCAGTCCGGTAGAACTCTCTACGGATTTACGGTGGACAAGGACGGCGAAAGCAACTGCGACGCCAACTGCATCGCCGTATGGCCCGCTCTCACCAGCCCGTCCGATGCCAAGTCCGCCAAGGACATTGATAAGGCACTGCTCACTCGTACCAAGCGGACCGAGGGAGTGCTTCAGGTGAAGTACAAGGACTGGCCGCTCTACTACTACGTCGGGGACGTCGTACCTGGTGATCTGAACGGTCAGGGCATTGACGACGAATGGTTCGCGGTAGCACCTGACGGAAGCCTGATCAAGTCATGACGACAGCGGGAGGACAGTCGGACCACTTTTGATGAGAATCTGATCGATGCATTTCTGACGAAGGAAAAAGGAATGACTGAAACCATCGCAGGAAACAGTTTCCAGCAGGATGCTGTGGACGAACTGGCGGCTCGGCTCACGGGATCCGTCTTCACGCCGGACGATCCCGGGTACGCGGCCGAGGTCACGGGATTCAACCTGCTCTCGCAGCACCGGCCCCTGCTCGTCGTCGCAGTGGCTGACCCGGCCGATGTACAGGCCACCGTACGGTTCGCCGCAGCCCACGGTCTTCCCGTGGGCGTTCTGGCCACCGGACATCAGCCGTTCCCCCTCGCCGAGGGGTTCGTGCTCATCACCACCGGCAGGATGCGTTCGGTCGTGATCGACGCGGCGGGTGCCACCGCCCGGGTCGAAGCGGGAGGTGTGTGGGGAGATGTCGTCGACGCGGCCCAGACCGCCGGGCTCACTCCCCTCAACGGCTCGTCCGCCGGGGTGGGCGTCGTCGGTTACGTCCTGGGCGGAGGCCTGAGCCCGGTGCTCGGCCGGAAGTACGGCTGGGCCGCGGATCACGTCGCCGCGATCGAGGTTGTCACGGCGGAGGGGCGGTTCCGCCGGCTCACGGCTGACACCGAGCCGGAGCTCTTCTGGGGTATGCGGGGCGGCCGCAGCAACTTCGGTGTCGTGACGGCGATCGAGATCGAACTCTTTCCCGTCTCCGACTTCTACGGCGGCGGTCTCTTCTACCCCGCCGAACAGGCCGAGACGGTGCTGCACGCCTACCGGGACATCGTCCGCAGCGCTCCGAACGAGCTCACCTGCTCGGTCGCGCTGCTGAACTTCCCGCCACTGCCGCAGATTCCGGAGATGCTCCGCGGAAAGTCCGTCGCACACGTACGGGTTGCCTTCCTCGGATCAGCCGAGGACGCGGAAACACTGATCGCTCCCTTCCGGGACATCGGCCCCGCCCTCATCGACGCGATCGGCCCGCAGCCCTACAGCGCGTTCGCCACGGTGCACCAGGACCCGACCGACCCCGCGCCCTACGAGGAAGCGAGCACCCTGCTGGCCGAACTGCCCGCCGCGGCCGTCGACACCATTCTCGCGAAGGTGGGGCCGCAGTCGGGCGGAGCCGTCACGGTCGTGGAGGTGCGCCACCTCGGAGGCGCTCTCGGTGAGAAGCTCCCCGGCTCAAGTGCCATAGCGGCCAGGGACGCCCTGTTCACCGTCTGGGGCGCCACGGTGGGACCGCCTGAGGCGATCAGTGCCGGAGCGGAACTCATGAACTCGCTGATCGAGGCGCTGCACCCGTGGACGACCGGACGGACGTACCAGAACTTCACCTCACGCGAAGACACGGCCGACAGCATCTTCACGCCTGACGATCTTGATCGTCTCAAGGACATCAAGACCCTCTACGATCCCGCCAACCTCTTCCGGGTCAACAACCACAACATCGTCCCGTGGACAGCCCGCCGCGAAGTGTGACCTCGCGCTCCAGGTCTGCCCGGAGCCACCTACCGCTTCCTTTCGCAGTGGATGCCGACCGGCGTCGCTGCGAAAGGAAGCTGACACATACGGGCGGTCGGCGAAACGGTCTGCACGGACAGGATCCGCGTTTCCTGCACACGAGAATCAAGGACACATGACTGGAGCGTTGCGTTTTGCGCTACTCGGGCCCGTACGCGCATGGCGGGGGGACCAGGAGATATGCCTTGGGCCGCCTCGGCGCAAAGCGGTTCTGGTCGCTCTCCTGCTGCGGGCGGGTGCGTATGTGTCACCGGCCGAACTGATCGACGCCGTCTGGGGAAGCGCGCCCCCGGCTGCGGCTTCCGCCTCCCTGCACACCCATATCCACCACCTGCGCCGCTGCCTCGGGGGGCCGGAAGACCGGACCGATTCCGTTATCCGTACGGTGAGCAAGGGGTACCAGATCTGGCCTCCTGCCGGCAGCCTCGATCTTGTTGAATTCCAGGAGCTGACAGCCGCGGCCGAACGCTGCTGCTCGGAGGGAAACTTCCCCGCTGCCATCGATAAACTGCGCAGCGCTCTGGATATGTGGCAAGGGTCGCCACTGTCTGGGATGACGGGGGAATACGCCGAGAGGCAGCGTCAGCTCATTCTGCCTCTTCGCCTCACCGCTATCGAGACAAGAATAGCCGCAGAAATATCGTCCGGAGCTCATACGGACTCCGTGAGCGAGCTGAACCGTCTTGTCTCCGAGCACCCGTTGGACGAGCGATTTCGTGAGCTTTTGATGCTCTCGTTCTACAGAAACGGTCGGCAGGCTGACGCGCTCGATGTCTATCGCCAGACCCAACGAGCTCTGGCCAATAAACTCGGCGTCGATCCCGGGCCCGCGCTGCAAAGACTGCGGCAACAGATCCTGGCGGGCGAACCCGTTGCCATCGTCCCGACGGCCGCGCCGACGGATCGTCCCGTGCCTGCTCCGGTCGAACTGCCGGTGCCCCGACAGCTGCCTGCCCCGCCCGTGTTCTTCTGCGGACGGGAAGCCCAACTGGCCGAGGCGCAGGCGGCCATCACCAAGTTTCCCGGATTCGTCGCCATCATTGCGATCCAGGGCGCTGCCGGGGTGGGGAAGTCCGCTCTGGGCCTCAGTCTGGCCCATCGGCTGGCGGACACGTTCCCCGACGGCCAGCTCTACGCGGACCTGCGTGGAATCGGCACCGCCGACCCACTGGTGACCGCGCAAAGGGTGCTGAAGTCCTTTCTGCGGGCCCTGGGGGTGGCAGACGCGAGTATCCCGATGCGTCTGCAGGCGCAGACGTCACTCCTTCGGAGCGTGCTCTCCCATAAGCGGTGTCTGCTTTTTCTGGAGAACGCCCGGGACGCTCGGCAGGTACGCCTTTTGTTGCCAGGCGCGGGAGGTTCGGCCGTCGTGGTGACCAGTCGGGAGCGACTGAGCGGTCTGGCCGTCCGGGAGAGCGCGCACGCCCTTCTGCTCGGGCCGATGTCGGCGTCGGAATCCCGTGAGATGTTGAGCCGGCGCATCGGTGCGGAGAGAGTGGCAACCGACATCGACGCCGTGCACGATCTTGCAGAACAGTGCGGCGGAAACCCGCTGCTGCTTTCCACGGTGGCCGCTTTCGCAGTGATCAATCCCGGGTTCACCCTCGCTGCGATCGCGACGGGAGCCCGTAACGGCAGCTTGGATCCGACCGGCACGCTGAGGTTGGAGCTGCCTCTGCCCCATTCCGCGCGGCCCCGCGCCAGGGACAGCCCGAACCACCTCGCCCCGTAGTGCCGGGGATGCGGGTTGCCCGAGATGCAGAAGAAGCAATCCCGGTGCTTTCCGGCCAAGTGGCCCACTACGCCTGTCGGGTGTTGTCGGTGCTTCATGAACCGAGGGGGCCGGGTCTTCGTAGAATGAGCTAGTTCGCCGGGGGGCTGACAATGATTTCAGGAGACCAACGGTGATCTGTGAGCAGGAGAAATCGGAGCTGGCCGTCTACGCCCTGGCCGCCCTCGACACCCGGGACGCCGAACGCGTCGCCCGGCACCTCCAGCAGTGCGACACCTGCACGACAGAACTGGACGACATCCACCACACACTGACGTCCCTGCAACTCGTACCCGAGAAAGACATCCTC